>JANMDN010000005.1:0-3924 GCA_031376285.1 Actinomycetes bacterium | reverse complement strand
TTGAGGCTGGTGATGTAGTTGGGTCCATCGAGCCACCAGCGCTCCTCCCAGCCCGCGATGAGGTTGGTCGCTACTGGCGGGATCACGGGGATAAGGGACGACGGAGCAATCGGCGAAAGCCACCTCGCGCCGAGCCACCTCAGGTCTTCTTCAAGTCCATCATTTGGTCCGGCGCGCGTGGTCTGCATGTTCCGACCCCTATGTCGGCGGGCGTCAAAGCGTCGCGGCCTCTGTCCCTCTGGAACACGTAGTGGGCTTCGAGCCCACCGCTACTCGACGGCTCCGCCAGGAACGACCCATTGGCAGGATTGGCCGGTCACCGCGGCGATCAGGTCAAAGTCAGCGTCGTAGTGCAGCACAGTTGCCCCGATCTCCTCCGCGGCCGCAGCGATCAGCAGATCGGGAACTTTCCGGCCACGCTGACTTCCCTTCGCGAGAAGCCGCTGTACCTGCAGCGCGCGACGGACGTGACCGGCCGAGGTCTCGACCCTCTCAAAGGTCCCGACCGCACCGACGAGACGATCCCACTCGTCAGCGCTGCGCGCGGAATAGCCGATCTCAAGATCGCTGATGGATGCCCGCCCGAGCAGACCGTCAACTGCGAGAGGCTCTACGACGTCCCGAATCTCCGGCCGGTGAAGACGCTTGACGACACTCGTGTCAACCAGGAACGTCACCGCCATGCGTCGGCGCGGTCCTCCCGCGGACCATCCGCCAGCACGTCCAGCGCCGCCCCAACCCGCTTCGCCCGCTCACTCGAAGCCAACCGCAACGCCTCGTTGACGGTATCTCGAATCGTCGTGGTCCCCAACTCGACGCGAGCACGCTGGAGCCGCTCCTCGTCAACGTCGATCAAATGCTTGCCCATGACCGCAGTATATACCGAACCAGCCTCGATATATAGACGCGTCCCCTGGCTTCCGGCCAGACGCAGCACGCAGCCAGGACACTGTCCCCAGCGGGTAGGTGTTCCCGGTTTGCGTCGTGTCCCATCCTCATCCGTGGACTTACCTTGACCGTTGGTCGCGCGCACCACCGGGAGGTCCGCGCGATCCAAGCACGTCGAACCCAGTATCTTCGAGGACGGATGAGTCGAGCGCGATCAGCCGGCAGGTTCCGGTTGGCGTTCATACGCCCGCGCCACCGGCGTAGACGGGCGATGCCCACGTTGCGGACCGACTCGGAAAGGCCGACCTGATCTTGCCTACCCCGATCTCGCTGGGCACCGAGGACTCGTAGGTGACCTACCGGTTCGCCGTCACCAGAGACCCCCCGAACCGCACCCGCGACCAGCTGCGACGGACCTCAAATCGGCCAGAGCGCGTCCGAGCACATCTCCCCAGTTGCAACCAGATTTCGGCCCCTACATGCCCCAGACCCACTCAAACACACTTGGAAAAAACAGAAAACCCCGCTTTTGCGGGGGTTTCTTGATGGGCGATACTGGGCTCGAACCAGTGACCCCCAGCTTGTCGAGCTGGGGAATCTGGGCTGGCATTTGAGCTGATGAGCAGGTGTTTCTTGGTACTGGTCGTTCTCCCTACACATTCCCCTACATGTTGCAGCGGTTGTCAGCGCCTCCCGCTGGGCGAAAATGCGGTCGCGTCGACAGGCAGCCGTAGTGCTCTGGGCAGACGCCGCCACCCAACGGCTGAGATCCGCCTGACCGGCCGTGGCGGTGACTTGACTGCGGTCCAAACCGAGGACGACCACCGTGACGCCCGGCTTCAATGGCATCGTAGACATTCACGTCGTTGAGACGAGCCGAAACGTTTCATGGTCGAAGCTTTGGGAGCCCGGTTCTGACCCGCACACCCGGAATGCGCCGAATGCATAAATTTTGGCATCGGCGCAAACCGTTTCAGTATCCGCAAAAGTTTGCGTAGACTGGCGCCGTGGACGCCACCACCCTGCGACGCCTCGTCGACGAAGGCGAGACCTTCACCGTCGAGTTCAAGGTCGGAACGATCAATGACGCCGAACTGGTCGAAGCCGTCGCTTGTCTCGCGAATGGTAGCGGTGGTCACCTCCTCATCGGCGTCGCCGACGACCGCTCGATTCCCGGAGCCAAGGCCCGGCACGGATCCCGCACGGACCCCGTCCGCCTTGAGGCTCTTGTCACCAACAAGACTGACCCATCGGTGGTCACAAAAGTCGACGTGGTGGCAATCGGTGGCGTCGACGTGATCGTGGTCGAGATACCGGCGTCACGGAGCGTCATCGGAACGAGTGACGGCAAGTACGTGCGCCGCGCAATCGACGTAAAGGGCCTGCCGCAGTGCCTTCCGATGCGACCGCACGAAGTCGTGGCGCGCGCGGGGAGCGTCGGTGCACAGGACTACTCCCGAGTCGCCATGCCGGAGCTATCCATGGCCGACCTTTCCGAGACTGAGTTCGCCCGCCTCCGCGAGCTGGCTCAAGCCGGTGGCGATGGGTCGCTCCGCGATCTGTCAAACGAGGACCTGCTCAAGGCCCTCGATCTCGTCGCCGCAACAGGCCATCTCAGCGTCGGGGCGCTATTGCTCTTCGGTCAGGAGGAAGCTCTCGCCCGACTCCTCCCCGCGTACGAAGTTGGATTTCAGGAACTCGACGGTCTTGAGGTCCGCACCAATGAGATTCGCCGCATCCCCCTCCTTCGAGCCATGATCGAGCTGGCCGACCGAGTCAAAGCGCGAAACCCAGAAGAAGAGATCGAGATCGGGCTCTTCCGCGTCGGGCTGCCGCGGTTTGCGGAGGTCGCCGTGCGTGAATTGATCGCCAACGCATTGGTCCACCGCGACTACACCGCCAACGGCCCCACGCTCGTCGAGGTCTCAGGAAGCGCATTGACCGTGTCAAACCCCGGCGGCCTGCCGGAGGGCGTGACCACCGCCAACCTGCTGACCACTCCTCCAAGACCCCGCAATCCCGCCCTGGCCGACGCATTCAAACGTGCAGGCATGGTTGATCGCACAAGCCGAGGCATCAACCGCGTTTTTGAAAGCCAGCTCACGCTTGGGCGTCCCGCCCCGGACTACAGCCGCAGCACTCACAGCTCCGTTGTCGCCCGAGTCAGGTCGGGACCAGCCGACAAGGAACTCGCAGGGTTCATCGCCGAGTCCCGACGAAACGGCCAAGAGTTCTCGCTCGAAGATCTCCTTGCCCTGCACGAGGTACGAGAGGAACGCCGCATCACAACCGCCCGGGCGAGCACCCTCTTCCAGGTCGACCAGCACGAGGCTCGCGGAGTGCTCAATCGCCTCGCCGATCGCGGCCTGCTCGAAACACGGGGCGACGGCAAAGGCCGCAGCTACCACCTTGCCGCGGCGCTCTACCGACGGCTGGGAGAGCAAGTGCAGTACGTTCGAACCCGTGGGTTCGACAACATCCAGCAGGAACAGATGGTGCTGACGTTCGTCGAACGCCACGGCGCAATCACCCGTCGCGACGCGGCGGAGCTCTGCCAGCTCGACTCAGAACAGGCGAGCCGGCTGCTGCGCAGCTTGCGAGACGCGGGCAAGCTCGACCTCGTCGGCGAGCGCCGAGGTGCCCGCTACGTCAAGCCGATCGGTAGTTGACATGGGCAAGAAGCTGACCGAGGTTTCCCCATTCCTGCCACTTGACGCGATCTCGGTGGCCTCGAAAGCCGACAAAGACAAAAAGACCGGGACCATCAAGAACGTCCACAAGTGGTTCGCACCCATGCCGACCCCAGCGCTCCGGGCACATTGGGCCGGACCTGGAAATGGCAAACGTTCAGGGCACGCAGGGGTCGACACTGCCGGATTCGCTGCGAGAAGAGGTGCTTAGAGCGCCTAACAGAATGGGAGTCGGCGGTAGCAGATGAGGCAGCAGGCCAGCGCGACGAGTGCGGTGTGGGTTTGGCTGGTGCGCTCGTAGCAGATGGCCAGGCGCCGGTAGCGGTGCAACAAGGCGATGGTCTGC
>JANMDN010000004.1:0-3937 GCA_031376285.1 Actinomycetes bacterium | reverse complement strand
GGACCAGGACACGCCGGAGTCCTCCTCGTCAGCCCTGAGCGCTACTCCCTCGCACGCGACTCGCCAGGCTCACTCGTGATCGCGCTGGAGCGCCTCCTTCAATCACCCCGGGCAGGGACGCTGACGAACACCGTCAGCTGGTTGGCTGAGTAGTCGCTCGGACCACGAAACCCCGGCGGCCCCGTTCCGGTGTTCCGATGAGCAAGAGCGCCTCGTCGGCGTGGCACAAAAATACGCCTGGAGGGCGCGTAGCTACATTTGTGTGCCAGCCCTCCGGCGACAGGACAGCGGTTGAGCCCCGCGTCCAGGAAGCGAAGCTCCGAAGTTGTGCTGGCAGACCATGACTCCGAGTTCTCCACAGCAGCACCGACCCGAAGGACACCCCGCAGGCCCCTGTGAAAAACCATCAGAAGCCTAAAGAGCTAGACCGGGGCGTAGTTGCACTATTAGTGGCCATCCGGGCCATGGTAGGGGTCTGACCTTGCGTTCGAGCATCCGTCTCACGTCTTGGAACGGGTGCTGGAACTCAAGGTCTGACTGTGAGCGGGCTGGATGCCGCGTACGACAACGCGATGGCTGAGAGCTTCGTCGACTCCTTCAAAACCGAGCTGATCCGCGATCGCGTCTGGCAGACCACCACCCACCTCGAACTCGCGATCGTCGAATGGCTCGGGTGGTACAACAACATTTCGCCTGCACAGCAGCCTCGGCTACCTCCCACCGCCGAGTACGAGACCCTCTACGCTCCCAAACGACCACCAGCAGCAACGTTGGAATCCAAGTAACCAGGACTCCGTCAAACCCAGCCCAGCTCATTCAGGAGCGTGCAATAGCCTGTGGAACACGCGGAGCTGGACTTCGGGCGGGGACAGGGGCAAGCGAGTGGCGACCAAGGTGAGGACGGTTAGGCCTTCGAGGGTCGTCTGCTGGCTAGCAATCGGAGGCGCCACCCTGATCGGGTTGGCGTCATTCACACTCGCCTTTATTCTCTTGCCGATCGCTGTAGTTGGTATGGCCTTCTTGGGACCGAGGACGCTGCACGTCGAGTACAGCGCCTTCTTCGTGGGGCTTGCTGTCGCAAGTTCGGGCATCGGGCTGCTTCAGATCCAACACGAGGGTTTTCGAGGGGCCTTGCCATGGCTCGCTGGCGCCGCGGTCGCCTGCGCGGCCGCGGTCATCACCGCGTTTCTGATGGCTCCAGGGAAGGACCTGCGTCTATGAAGCTAAGAGGCTGTTAGGCGCTCTCGTGGCCATCCGGGCCATCGTAGGGGTCTGACCTTGCGTTCGAGCATCCGTCTCACCTCTTGGAACAGGTGCTGGAACTCAAGGTCTGACTGAGCGGGCTGGATGCCGCGCTTGCACGCGCCCTGGCTGATGTCCGAGGAATCACCGCGGCGGCGATCTTCGGGTCGTGGGCAGTCCGCTACAACGGCGAACCCGGAGGCCCCCCGGCCGACGTTGACCTCCTCGTGATCGGATCCCCCGACACTGGCGCGGTCTACGCCGCGTGTCGGGCCGCACAAGAAGAACTTGCCCGCCCGGTCAACGCGACGATCCTCTCTACCAACGAATGGGCTGAGCCGGAATCAGGCTTCATCAGGACCGTCGCGAAAGGCGCCCTCGTTCCGGTCATCGGTAACCTCACCTGACTCTATGACAGGCCTCGGCTCGATACCCAATGGTGAGCGGGCCGTTGTCCCGCAAGAGAAGCTCGCAGGCTACGTCCTGAGCACTGATCACCCGACCGGACGTCACAAGGCTCGCGTCTTCGCATCCGCCCTCGGGATTCACGACGCCGACTGGCGGTACCTCGCGGAGCAGCTGACGGCAGCTGCGGCGAATTCCCCGGTCGTCGCAGTCCGAGAGAGCGCGTGGGGCCGCAGCTACGAGGTCGAGTCTCTGGTGGACGGCCTCAACGGACGAAGCCTTCCCGTTGTCAGTATCTGGTTCATTGATCGAAACCTCTCCGCGGCGCTGCCGCGGCTCGTCACCTGCTACGTCGCCATTCCGTAGCTCGTGCGCAATACTGACGGCATGAGCGTTCTGCGCCCCCTCGATATCGTCGAGCTTCGAAGCGATACGGGCCGCTGGCCTGCTGGGACGGTCGGCACGGTTCTGGAAGTGTCAGCGGAGGGTGCCCTGGTCGAGATCGCCGACGAACGCGGGCACACCTTGGATCTGTTGACGTTGCCCACATTGGCGCTCGGTGTCCCCTCTCCGGCGGGTACGTCCCGGCCCTAAACGCCAGGCCAAGCGCGGCGTCGCGGCCATCCGGGCCATGGTAGGGGTCTGACCTTGCGTTCGAGCATCCGTCTCACGTCTTGGAACAGGTGCTGGAACTCAAGGTCTGACCCCGAGCGGGCTGGATGCCGCGTAAGGTCCCACGCGGAGAGGCTGGTATGGAGCTAGAAGAGATTCGCGTTCAGGGCTTTCGAAGTCTTGCCACAGCTGCAGGAATTCCGGTTGGAAAGCCCACGATCCTCACTGGGGCAAACGATGGCGGCAAGAGCAGCGTTCTGGAGGCGGTGGCGTTCTTGCTCGATGGTCGCCCTCCCACCCCTGCGGACCACACCCTGGTGGGCGCCGGAGAGCCAATAGCCGACGCGAAAACAACCGCCGAAGGTCGGTGTGCTGAGTGCGTAGTCGAAGGACGATTCCGCGCGAGCGAATACGAGATCCGGGAGATTGGGCTTCACGCGGAGGTTCGTCTCCGGCGTCGGATAACGATCGGGCATGCAGCTCAACTTGAGCTCCTCACTGAAGTGCCAGCCGAGCCAGCTCTTCGTCGGCTGGACAAACTAGGTCTCAACGACCTGAAGCAGCTGGCGATCTCTCGAAAGATCTCGTCGACCGGAAAGGCGAATGAGAAGGCGTCCTGGCTGGCGCCGCTGCAAAGCTTCGTAGCTACGCAGGCAACGACCAACGAATGGATGCTTGCGCCTTCGACGATGATCGGCCGCCTACCTCGATTCGTCCTGTTCTCCTCCACGTCTGAGCCGGACCCAGAGCGAGAGGCGCACACCGCCCTTGTTCAGGCCTTTCGGCAAATTCTAGAGGATCCAGATGTCGACGGGCCCCTCCGCACGCTTGAGGCCCGGGTCAAGGCTGACGTCGAAAGTCGGGCCGCCAGTCTTTGCGAGCACATTCGGACGAGGTGCCCGGACCTGACGGAGATTGCGATCACCCCGGACGTGTCATTCGAGGGCGGCTTTCGGGGCGTCCGCCTCCAGACGGGGCGCTCCGAGGATCTTGGCGTTGGTCTCGGTCGTTCGGGCGCTGGGAGACGGCGGAGAATCAATCTTGCCGTCTGGGAGTGGACACAGGACCTCATCCTCGAGAACGCACCTGACAGCTCCGGACTCGTAATCGCCTATGACGAGCCGGATACTCATCTTGACTACAACCACCAGCGCGATCTCGTAGATCTTCTACGAGATCAAGCGGCCATTCCGGGCGTTCGGGTCATCGTCGCCACCCACTCGCTCAATCTGATCGATCGCGTCGACATCGGAGACGTTGTGCATCTGCGACTGTGCAATGACCGAACGCGCGTCGAGCGCCTTCTGCACGACGATGACAGCGAGATTCGCCGCTACCTGGGGCAGGTTGCCTCGGCCATGGGGCTTCGAAACAGCGTTCTTCTGCACGAGCGATGCTTCGTCGGTGTCGAGGGAGACACTGAGGCTCTCGCGCTGCCAGTTCTCTTTCGCCTAGTCACCGGTATGTCTCTTCCTTCGGCCGGCATTGCCTTGCTGTCGGCAGGGAACAACGAAAGCGCTCTGCTCGTGACTCGCTTCCTTAGAGCGCCTAACAGAATGGGAGTCGGCGGTAGCAGATGAGGCAGCAGGCCAGCGCGACGAGTGCGGTGTGGGTTTGGCTGGTGCGCTCGTAGCAGATGGCCAGGCGCCGGTAGCGGTGCAACAAGGCGATGGTCTGC
>JANMDN010000003.1:0-129627 GCA_031376285.1 Actinomycetes bacterium | reverse complement strand
GCAGACCATCGCCTTGTTGCACCGCTACCGGCGCCTGGCCATCTGCTACGAGCGCACCAGCCAAACCCACACCGCACTCGTCGCGCTGGCCTGCTGCCTCATCTGCTACCGCCGACTCCCATTCTGTTAGGCGCTCTAAGGCCTGTCATTGTCTCACCATGTGAAACACGGTGTCTGACCCCAAAGTCTCACGATGTGAGACCCTAGGGCAGGGGTCCGAGCCGGGCGACCCGGTCGAGCCCCGCAGTGATCTCGGACGCCGGCGCGATACCCGCTTGCTCGACGGCCTTCAGCGCACCACGCACCCGTGCGCCGGTCCCGATGAGCGCCGCGAGATCCTGAGCCCGGCCGAACTCTTCCCGGGCCGCCGCGTACTCCCTGGCCGCGAGGTCGACCGAGTCGCTTCCCGCGTCTTGCGGGCCGACGGGGTCGGCGCGCTCGAGGCAGCTCGCGAGTTCGTCGAGTGCGTCGGACACGGTCGATCGAGCGGAGTGGAAGCGCTGGCGGTCGACGCCCTGGCGCCTGCGCATACCGATGGCGACGGCCCAGACCCCGCCAATCAGCGCGAGGCCGAGGAGGCCTAGAAACCCGCGGGTGCCGCTTCCGCGTTCGGACCGCACCGTGGTGGGTTGGGTGGCCTTCGCTGCCGCGAGGGCCCGCTCGACAACATCCTGAACCTGTCCGACCTTCGCCTCACGCAACGCAAGGGTCGTCTTGGCGCGATCCTCCGGCCCAGCGACGGCAACCGCTCGTCCTGGCGCTGACACGACAACTCGGCCTCGAAAGTGCAGGTCGCGCCGGAGTGTTGTGGCGTAGGCCAGCATGGAGGGCGCGCCGGCGGGGCCCGGAACCACGGCGAACTTCAACGGTTCGCCTGCCGCGCGGGCCGAGTTCGCGGCCGCCGTGAGGACCGCGGTCGCAGCCACCGGGTCGGTTTGCACGGCCGGGCTCACGAAGACATCGGCGCGACCCAGCGCGCCGACGATCGAATCCGGCGCCGCCGCAACGAGTGCTGTTGGCAGCCATGCTGAGATCAGCAGGGCGGCAAGGCATGCGGCCCGACGCGTCAACGGCGCGGATCGGCTGCGACTCGCGGGACGCGAAGCAAGTCGGCAAGGCGCGCGGCCGCTGACAGGGCAGGATGTTCGCTACCGACGAGACCGCCGAGCTCCAGCCGCATGAGTGCGACCGAACCCTCCTCACGTACGGGACGAAAACCCAGTCGCTCGAGGAGCGGCCGGTGAAAGAGCGTGTGATGGGGCCCGGAGGCATCGCTATCGGGAGCGTGGGCGAAGGTTTCGACCGCGACGAGACCCCGCGACTTCAGATCCGCCAGGGCCTCGAGGAGAAGGCGCTCGAGGACCCCGACGGGGTCGTCGTCGGTGAGGTAGGCGCACGTGATGAGAGCCGCGTCGCCCGTCGGTGGTCCAGCCGGAAGGAAGGCAGCCCGCCGAAACGCCCGCGCTGGTCCGTACTGCAGCAGACCGCGGAAGCGCTCCTCCTCGCGAAGCACGACGCCCCAGCGGCCGAAGTCCCGTCGGATCTGGCCCACCCACCGCTCCTTCCGGGGCGCATCGACCGAGCGTCGAGGCTCCTGCCAGAACACGCACGCCTCGCACGCCTCAGGGAGGTCCGGCGAGTGTCGAATGAGCGGGCTGACCCTCATGGCGTGAATCATAGGCCCGATTGGCGGGGGCCTCGAACCGATCGGGGCGTCGGCGGTTGCGCGCCGGCGCCCCGACGAATCAGACGGCGCCGACGGTCTCCAACACGCGGTCGACCGGGACCATGTGGCGCTTGAACTGCATCGTCTCGTTTGACATGCCGAGCGCCAGCCCGATCAGCTGTGGAAGGTGGAGCACCGGCATGTTGTAGGTCGTGTCGTTCAACGCCTCGGCCTTGCGCTGGTACGCGTCCATGGCGAGGTGGCAGAGCGGGCACGGGGTGACCATGCACTCGGCGCCAGCGTCGCGCGCCCCGGCAAGGGCGACGTGCGACTCCTTGAGGGCAACCGCCTCGCGGGCGAGGATGATCGGGAAGCCACAACACTTGCTCTTGCCGTCGTAGTCGGCGACCTCGCCGCCAAGGGCCGTGATCAGCCGCTCGAGCGACTGCGGCTTGTCGGGGTCCTCGAAGCCCATCACCGACGACGGACGCAGCAACTGGCAGCCGTAGTACGGCGCCACGCGGAGGCCGTTCAGCCCTCTCGGACCCTGGCGCTCCAGGATCGAGAGGCCCTCCTCGGTCGCGAGGTACCACAGCATGTGCGTGACCTCGACCGACCCCTGGTAGGGGCGCGCCCCGGCCTTGACGAGCTCGGTGTTGACCTGCTCGAGGATCCGGGGATCCTCTTTGACCATCTTGTTGGCCCGCCGCAGGTTCAGCGTGCAGACGTTGCAGATGGTCATGACGTCGTGGCCCATCTCCTCGGCCTGGCTGAGGATCCGGACGTTCAGCGTGAGGTACAGATTCGGCTTGGCCTCCGCGATGTCACCGGCGCCGCAGCACGTCGCCGCGGGCATCGGGATCAGCTCGACATCGATCAGCGGCGCGAGTGCCTTCGTGGTCGCGTTCAGCTCCTTCGAGGAGAACTCGGCGACGCACCCGGGGTAGTACGCAAACGTGCGCGCCATTAGATGGTCTCCTTGACGTTCTTGATGAGCTTCACGACTTCGTTCAGCTTCTTGATGCGGTGCGGGATCGGCGACGGGGCCTTACCCTTGGCGAGCATCTTCAAGGCAAACGGCACGTCGAGCTGCGACTTGACCGGCTGGGTAAAGGGCACGAGGAACGTTTCGTTCAGCTTACCGCCGGTGCGCATCGAGATGAGGAACGCCTTCGCGTGGCGAGCGCCCGGGTCGCGCCAGCTGACGCCCTCCTGGAACGCGATGGCGCCGAGCTTTTCGATCGCGTCGCGAGGGTCGACGCCCTTCGGGCAGCGCTCGTTGCACATCATGCAGCGGGTGCAGTCCCAGACGCCGTGGTCGCCCGAGTAGAGCTTCGAGCGCTCCTTGCGCTGCGAGTCGCGGACGTCGCCAGCGAAGCGGTAGCCCCAGGCAAACGCGGCGGGACCGACAAACTCCGGGTCGGCCTCGAGCGAGTTGCACTCGCTGTAACAGGCCGCGCAGAGGATGCAGTTCGACACCTTGCCCAGGCGCTCCATCGACTCCTTCGGAACGAGCCGCTCGCGATCGGGGGCGTCGCCCTCGGTGATGAGGAACGGCTTCACGGCCTTGAACTTGTCCCAGAAGGGCGTCAGATCGACGACGAGATCCTTGACGGGAGCGAAGTTCCCCATCGGGTCGACCTGGATCGGCTGGTTGCCGTTTCGCTCCGAGAGGTCATCGACCTGCTGCATGCAGGCGAGCACCGTGCGCCCGTCGGCCTTGCAGGCACACGAGCCGCAGATGGCCGAACGGCACGAGTAGCGCACCGCGAGCGTGCCATCCTGCTCGTCCTGCAGGCGCAGGATCGCGTCAAGGAGGGTTAGCCCATCGCCCTCGTCGTGATCGAGCGAGAAGTCGTCGTAGTACGTGTTGGTGCCCCGGTCGGGCTGGTAACGGAAGATCCGAAGTTCGGTCGTGGCCATTAGTAGGTCCTCACCTGGGGCTCGTAGGTGGTCACTGTGACCGGCGAGTAGTCCAGCCGTATCTCGTCGTCTTCGAGGTAGGACAGGGTGTGCTTCATCCAGCTCTCGTCGTCGCGCTCGGTGTAGTCGAGGCGGGAGTGGGCCCCGCGGCTCTCGGTTCGAGCGACCGCCCCGGTCACCATCGTCGCGGCGAGATCAAGCAAGTAGCCGGTCTCGATCGTGTGGATGAGGGCCTGGTTGAAGGTGCGGCCCTTGTCGGTGACGATGACGCCCTTGAACTGGTCGCGCAGGTTGTTGACGACCCCTTCGGCCTCTTTCAGCTCCGACTCGGTGCGGAAGACGCCGACCTTCTCTTGCATGGTGTCGGCCAGCGCGTCGCGGATTTCGTGCTGGCGTGGACCGTGCTGGCGGTCGAGCAAATCGCGGAGCTGGCGCTCGTAGGCGGCGGCATGCGCGGGTGACGCTTCGCTCGGGCGACCGTTCGGGCGCTCGTGGACGTAGCGTGCCGCGGCGTCGCCGGTTCGGGAGCCGAAAACCACCGCTTCGAGGAGCGAATTGCCGCCGAGGCGGTTCGCTCCGTGCACCGATACGCAGGCGCATTCGCCGGCCGCGTAGAGGCCCGGCATGTGGGGCGAGGCGCCCCAGCTGTCCACGTGCACGCCACCCATGTGGTAATGCGCTCCGGGACGAATCGGGATCGGTGCGTCGATCGGGTCGACACCGGCGAAGGCCATCGCGAGCTCACGGATCTGCGGGAGCCGCTCCATGATCTTGTCGCGACCGAGGTGGCGAAGATCGAGCATCACGCAGCCGTTGATTCCGCGGCCCTCGAGGATCTCAGTGGCCTCGGCGCGGGAGACGACGTCACGCGAGGCGAGCTCGAGCTTGTTCGGGGCGTACTTCGTCATGAAGCGATCGCCCTCGGAGTTCAGGAGGTAGCCACCCTCGCCGCGCGCGCCCTCGGTGACGAGCACGCCGTTCGACTTCAGCGTGGTCGGGTGGAACTGCATGAACTCCATGTCCTTGAGCGGCACACCCTTGGTGAGCGCGAGGCCCATCCCGTCGCCGGTCGAGGAGTGGGAGTTCGTGGAAGGACGGTAGACGCGCCCGGCGCCACCGGTCGCAAGGACCACCGACTTCGCCCCGATGCTCTCGACGGTCCCGTGGACCATGTCGTAGGCGACGACCCCGCAGCACTCGCCGGCCGAGTCGACGATCAGCTCGGTGACGAAGTACTCCTCGTAGGTCGGGATGTTGTACTTCACACACACGGTGTAGAGCGTGTGGAGGATCACGAGCCCGGTCAGGTCCGCCGCGAAACAGGTCCGCGGGAAGCCGGCGCCGCCGAATGGGCGCTGGGCAATCTTTCCGGTCGTCTCGTGCCGGCTGAAGACGGCGCCCCAGTGCTCAAGCTTGATGATCTCCTCAGGCGCCATCTGGCAGAGGATCTCGATCGCGTCTTGGTCGCCGATGTAGTCGGCACCCTTGACCGTGTCGTAGGTGTGGTTGGCCGGGTTGTCGTCGGTTTCGTTTCCGAGAGCGGCGTTGATGCCGCCCTGAGCGGCACCGGAGTGGCTCCGCACCGGGTGGACTTTGGTCACCATCGCGACGTCCACTCCGGCCTCGTGTGCCGCGATTGCGGCACGCATACCGGCGAGTCCAGCGCCGACGACGACGACGTCATGGGTCTGCAACGGACGCACTCCCTCGGGTCGACTGGGGGAAACTCGCCGCGTGGGGCGCGAGCCGGCCACACGGCGTCTCTACTCTATCGGACCGTGCCGGTACGGCTGCCTGCTGGCGCTGGGACATCTGACGCGCACAGGCGTCCGCGCGGTGCCCGGGTCTTGGCGAGACTGCGCAAGGGTGGGGTTATACTGCTGCCGTTTCGGGGTCTGCCTCCGCAGGACTGCGGACGTACCCCACTTGACCCGACGAAGGAGCAATGCACCGTGGCGTATCGCGTGACGTTTATCCCTGGCGATGGAACCGGACCGGAAATCGCCGATGCCACGAGGCGTGTGCTCGACGCGACCGGAGTGGAGTTCGACTGGGACGTCCAGGAGGCCGGCATCGACATCATGAAGACGGCAGGGACGCCGCTTCCCGATTCGGTGATCGAGTCGATCAACGCCAACAAGATCGCCATCAAGGGCCCGATCACGACCCCGGTGGGCACCGGTTTTCGCAGCGTCAACGTCGCCCTTCGTAAAGCGTGCGACCTTTATGCCTGCGTACGACCGTGCAAGAGCTACGAGGGCGTACGCTCGAAGTACGAGAACATCGACATCGTCATCGTGCGCGAGAACACCGAGGACCTCTATGCCGGCATCGAGTTCGAGAAGGACACCCCCGAGCAGCTTGAGCTGAAAGACGACATCGAGCGTCTGATGGCGGGCGCGAAAATACCCGACCACGCCGGCATTTCGATCAAGCCGATCTCGGTGGAGGGCTCGCGGCGGATCGTGCAGTACGCCTTCGACTACGCCCGCGAGTACGGCCGCAAGAAGGTCACCGCGGTCCACAAGGCAAACATCATGAAGTACACCGATGGCCTCTTCCTCGCCGTTGCGATGGAGGTCGCCGAGAAGAACCCGGACATCGAGTTCGAGGAGCGGATCGTCGACAACATGTGCATGCAGCTCGTGCAGAAACCTGAGCTGTACGACGTGCTCGTCCTTCCGAACCTCTACGGCGACATCCTGAGCGACCTTGGCGCCGGCCTCGTCGGCGGTCTCGGCGTCGCGCCAGGCGCGAACATCGGCGCAAACTCCGCCCTCTTTGAGCCCACGCACGGTTCGGCGCCGAAGTACGCCGGGCAGAACAAGGTCAACCCGATGGCGATGATGCTCTCAGGCGTCATGATGCTCAAGTACCTCAAGGAGACCGACGCGGCCGACCGCATGGAGGCCGCGATCGCGAAGCTCATTCGCGAGGGCAAAGACGTCACCTACGACATGAAGGACGACCGCAACGACCCGACCGCCATCGGCACAGCCGAGGTGGGCGACGCGCTCGTCAAGATCCTCCAGAACGGCTGAGTCCCCGAGACCACGCCGAAAAAACCGACGAAAGGGAACCTTGAAGAGTCCTATTCGCGTTGCCGTAACCGGAGCTGCCGGTCAGATCGGCTACAGCCTGCTTCCTCGTATTGCGTCCGGCCAGATGTTCGGTGCTGACCAACCCGTTATCCTCCAGCTGCTCGAGATCCCCGTCGAGGGACCTCAGAAGGCCATGCGGGGCGTGGCCATGGAGCTTGATGACTGCGCCTTCCCGCTGCTTGCCGGGATGGTCCTCGCCGACAAGCCAAACGATGCGTTTGCCGACGCCAACTGGTGCCTGCTCGTTGGCTCGAAGCCGCGTGGCCCGGGTATGGAGCGCGCGGACCTGCTCCGCGACAACGGCAAGATCTTCGTCGAGCAGGGGCGGGCGATCGACACTGTCGCGGCTGCCGATTGTCGGGTGGCCGTCGTCGGTAACCCCTGCAACACGAACTGCATGATCGCCGCCTCGCAGGCGAAGCGCCTCCCCGCGGAGCGGTTCACCGCGATGACCCGTCTCGACCAGAACCGTGCCGTCACGCAGCTTGCCCAGAAGGCTGGCGCGACGGTCAACGATGTCGAGCGCTGCATCATCTTCGGCAACCACTCGCCGACGATGTTTGCCGACTTCACGAACGCGACCATTGGCGGCAAGCCGGTCACCGACGTGATCTCCGACCATGACTGGCTCCGTGGGGACTTCCTCCCGACGGTTGGCAAGCGCGGCGCGGCGATCATCGAGGCGCGCGGGCTCTCGAGCGCGGCGTCTGCGGCGAACGCCCTGATCGACCATGTGCGGGCGCTCGTCACCCCGAGCGACACCCTGTACTCGATCGCCATCGCCTCAGGTGGACGCTACGGCTTCGCCGATGACGTGTGGGCCTCGATGCCGGTTCGCACGACGGGCGTCGGCGAGTACACCGTCGACACAAGCTTCACTCACGACGACTTCTCGGCCGAGAAAATCGGCACCTCGAACGACGAGCTGGTCGGAGAGCGCGAAACCGTCGCGGAGATGCTCGGCTAGCACCCGGCGTCACGTCAGGTACTTCCGGAGCGCCGGGCAATTGCGTCCGGCGCTCCGGATTTGCGGTTCCGCCCTACGCGCCGAGCGCTGTGCGAATCTCGCCGATGGCCCGCTCTTCGTCGTCTGAGACGGCTTCGCCGCCGATCCCGAGGAATCCACCTTCTCGTCCGGCCTCGGCGACGGCGCCAGCGATGCCCGCGAGCCAGGTGGTGTACGCGCTCGCGTCCGTGCCGGCCTTCGAGCCGACCAGCCGCGCGACCGAGCGGAGCTTGGCGATGGCGCTGGTGCGCGCCTCCCCGGTCGAGCGAACACCCTCACCGACGAGGTCGGAGCGGCTTGGGCGATGGTGACGAAGGTCCGTCGCGACCTCCTTGGCGAGTTCTCCGGCCTCCCCTTGAATCGCGTTCTTGACGGCCCCGGCGAGTGCTATCCCCTCCTTCATCATCCCGAACGGTCCGCTCGGGTCGGCCATGCCGATGGCCGTCGAAACAAGGAACGGGGCGTGCGAGACCGACTTCCATTCCTCCGTGGTGAACTGATCCTTCACGCCCATGGAGACGCTCCATTCCTTGATGGGGCGCCGTCCATTTGACGCCCGCCATGGGAAGTCTATGCCGCACCGGCGGTGCGCCGACATCCCAGGAGGGAGCGCGTCGGCTGCCTCAAACTCTCACCCTCCACCTGATCCCTTGACTGTCACCAGGAGGCCTGTTTTGACAGTCAAGGAGTCGTTGCGGCCTGGCTTGCCGACGAGCTGAAGGGCGCCCTCGGTCGGCTCGCCACACGTCGCCGACGGCGAAGTCCGCTTAGGCAGTCCTCATCGGGGCCGGATGTCGTCCCGCTTCACAGGATCTCCATGGGGAGGCGCTTAACTCTCGGGTTAGTGACTGTTCCAGAACGAGGTGAAATGGAATGAAGATGCGGCCCTGGGGATTGATCGCGGCAGCAGCCGTTGCGGTTGCGGCGTCGCTCGGCGTTTGGGCGTTGACGTCGTCGTCAAGCCATTCCACGAGCGCGACTTCGACGGGCGATCACTCGATGACGTCCGGTGAGGCGACGGCCAAACTCACTGAGGCTCAGTTCATCGCGGAGATGATCCCTCACCACGAGCAGGCGATCGAGATGGCCCAGCTCGCGCTCGGGAAGGCGAGCCGCCCAGAGGTCAAGACCCTGGCTCGCGATATTCTGTCGGCGCAGGAAGGTGAGATTTCTCAGATGCAGGCATGGAACCGCTCCTGGTTCGGAGTTGAGGCGGGCACCGTGACGATGCAAGATGGCGGACATGGATCGATGTCGGGAGAAGTCGAGGCGCTCACGTCTTCGGATGACTTCGACCGTGATTTCCTCACCGCGATGATTCCCCACCACGCTTCGGCGATCGAGATGGCGAACCGGCTCCTGTCCGGCAGCCCAAGACCGGAGCTCGCGAAGCTCGCGCGTGCGATCATCGCAGGGCAGCAGAAGGAGATCGACCAGATGCAGGGCTGGCGCAAGGCCTGGAACAGCTAACGAGTTGGCGGACCGCTCACCAGGCTCTCGCGCCCACCGGCGTGTCCCCCGGGGAGTGAGATGACGGCGCGCGTCTCGCTCACCGGCACTGACGCGGGCCGTTCGGTGCTCGTGGTCGACGATGAGCCCGGCCTCCTCGAGCTCGCAGGCCAGTACCTCGGCAAGGAAGGTTTCACCGTGCGACTCGCCGCCACGGGCGAGCGTGCGCTCGCCGCCGTTGCGACGCAGATGCCGGACATCGTGGTCCTCGATCTCCGGCTGCCCGATATCCCGGGTGAGGAGGTCTGCACGAGAATCCGGCGCACGTCAGATGTCCCCATCCTGATGCTGACGGCCAAGTCGTCCGAAGAGGACCGTCTTCGTGGTCTCTCCCTCGGCGCGGATGACTACCTCGTCAAGCCGTTCTCTCCTCGGGAGCTCGTCGCCCGGGTTCGAGCGATCCTTCGCCGCTCCGACGGGGCGAGCCCGACCGCGGATGTTCTGCCCCGGGCGGATGGCCGACTGGTCGTCGACTTGGTCCGCCGAGAAGCGCGCCTTGACGACCTTCCCCTCGGGTTGACTCAGACCGAGCTCCGCGTACTCTCGACGCTCGCGCGCTATCCCGGGCGGGCGTACACGAGGTTCGAGCTGCTGGAAGCGGCTCAGGGGCCTGACATCGACACCCTGCTGAGGACCATCGACGTTCACGTCAAGAATCTTCGACGCAAGCTCGACGCCGTCGGCCCTGGCTCGGGCGGTTGGGTGCACACCGTCTACGGCGTTGGGTACCGCTTCGATGACGAGTTTGAGGACGCGCCGGCGTGAGGCCCCCCGGCCTCCGGTTTCAATTCGCTTGCGCCTTCATGGCCGCGAGCGCCCTCGCCGTTGCGGTCTCAGCCCTCCTCACCGGCCGCGGATTGCAGCGAACCTTCGACGACTACCTCCAGGCGCGGGTGGAGGTCGCGAGCCAAAGCGCCGTTTCGATCGCCAGTGAGCAGTATCGTTTGGCCGGGGGTCGCTGGTCCCGGCAGGCGCTCGACGCGCTCTCCCACGACTTCGCGCTCACCGGCTACGACCTTCGCCTCACTCAGCGCGGGAAGATCCTGCTCGACACGAGCCGCCCGGCTGCCGATCACGGATCGCTCTCGGTTCTCGCGACCTCGCCGGTATCCGGCGGAGCGCAGGAACAGGTTGGGAAGATCGAGGTCCTCGGCCGGACCGGCAACGGCAGCTTTCCCGGCGACGCTGAGTTCCGCCAGTCCTTTGATCACGCCCACCTTATCGCCGCACTGAGCGCGGGCGGTATCGCCTTCGTCTTTGGCGCCCTTGCCGCCGGCTGGCTGACGCGGCCTCTGCGGCGACTCTCCGAGGCCGCGCGACGCCTTTCCGAGGGGGCTCGAAACGTTCCCGTTGCGACGGGAGGTCCGCGGGAAGTCCGCGCGCTGGGGTCGGCGCTCACCGAGTTGTCGCAAGGCCTCGATCGCCAGGAGACCTCTCGGCGGCATCTCGCCGAGAACCTCGCCCACGAACTGCGCACGCCACTCATGCTGATCCAGGGGCGCATCGAAGCGATGCAAGACGGCGTCGCCCACCTTGGCGCGACGGGTATGGAGGCCCTCCACACGGAGGTCCTTCGCCTGTCGCGACTGATCGACCAGATCGAGCGTCTCGCCTCAAACGAGGCCGACCCCCCGAAACTCCGTCGCACACCTGTTGCACTGCATGACATCGCCGCGGACATGCACCGGACGCTTGCTGGGTCATTCGAGATCCGAGGCGTGACCTTCGAACTGGACGCCGCCGCGGCGAACGGCGTCGGCGACTCCGACGCGATTTGTCAGATCACGACCAACCTCCTCTCAAACGCCGCGAAGTACGCGCCTCCGGGAAGCCGAGTCGTGCTCTCGACACAGGCGGGACCGAAGAACGCCGTGCTTCGGGTCGTCGACGATGGACCGCAAATCCCGGTTCAGGATCGCGAGCGGATCTTCCAGCGGTTCGTCCGCGGAGCGACGACGGACGGCACGAGGGGAGCCGGCCTCGGGCTCGCCATCGCGCGTGAGCTCGCGGTCTCGATGGGTGGAGCGCTCGACTTGGTGGTCGTGGCGGAGGGCAACGCCTTCGAGCTTCGCCTCCCCACGCTCGACCGCCCGACCGACAGGACGGTTCCCTCGACTCACTCGCTAGGGAATGCTTGGCAACGGCGCAACCGGTCGCGCTTGCGACCCAACGGCGATCCCGACCGGCGGCAGGCGAGCCCGCCCGTTCAGCCGGTCGACGGTGAGTAGCGTCGCGCTCCCGCATACTGGCTGGTGTAGTACGCGCTGGTGATGTCGGAGATCTTCACGACGTCGCCCGTCTTTGGTGAGTGGACCATCTTGTTGTCGCCGATGTAGAGGCCTTCGTGGTGGATGTAGCCCGAGCTGTCGGCGAAGAAGAGGGCGTCACCTGGTTGGATCTGGTCACGGGGCACGTACTGACCGACCTTCGCTTGGTCCTCGGCGACTCTCGGTAGCGTGATGCCGAGCCGCCCATAGACGTACTGGATCATCCCTGAGCAGTCGAACCCGGTCTGCGGTGAAGTGCCACCCCAGAGGTAGGAGAGCCCCAGGTACTGGAGCGTGTTTCGTAGCGCGGTCGGTCCGAGGTCGGGACCGGCGCCCCTGATCACCTGGGACGGTCCACCGGCGACGAGCGCTGGGTTCCCCTGCTGCGCGGTGAGGGTGAGATGTCGTTCTCCCGGAGCGGCGGCCAGGGCTGCCTCAAACGGCAGCTTGTCCATCATCAACGTCAGGCCCGCGCTTGCCTCGACGGCCTGGTTCGTCGCTGTGCGCTCGCCGTCGAGGCCGAGGTAACGCGGGCTTTCAGCATTGACGTCGTAGGCGAAGGCGCGCCCTCGAAGGCGCGCGAGCGTGCGTGAGCGGAACGCGATCGCCCCGACGCGCAGCGCACTCGGGGCGCTCCGACCCCACGAAACTGGCAGCTCGCCCGCAACGGCCCCGCGCAAATAGCCCTCCACGTCGACCTCGTTGACGACCTGCATGCCCGCCTTCGGGGAGGCCACGAGCCGAAGCGACCCCCGATACCGACGATCGAGCGGATCGGCGACGCGAACACCACTCGTCGCGTCCGCTGCGTCGACACGCACGGGGCCTCGGAGGCGACGCGGGGGCCCGCCCGCGTCGAGGTCTCTCAATAGGAAGCCCGAGGCATCGGTGGTGATCTCGTAGCGGTGATCGGCCTCGAGAGGGACCTGCCTGACGTGCTGGTAGCGCTCGTCGGTTACCTGCAACGGCGTGCGGCCACCGAGCACGAGGCGCGGCACGGAGTCCGCAATCAGCACCCTCACGCTCGAACCCGCGATCCTGCCGAGGCGAGCCTCGGGAAACGAGCGCGCGACGACGGCTTGGACGCTGACTCCCGAGCGGGTCTCCCGCAGGAGTTCCGCTCGCGTGAGGGGCGCCGCCACGGCGCCTGCCGGCAGCGCCACGAGCGCGGCCACCGCGACGACGATCCCTCCCGCGCCAGCGCCGCGGGCGTGGCGGCCTGGCCAGGTCCCGCACGTCATCGAGTTCGTCAACCGTCTTCCTCTCGCCGGACACCGAAACACACGGCCGCCGACGTTAGGCGCTGCGATTGAAGGACCTGTGAAGAGCGGGCATCCCTAAGCATCGTATCCGCGGCCGGCCGCTCGTCATGTTTGTTCGGGTCAGGGAATTCGGCCGGGCGGTGACCTTCGGTCAGTGGCCGCGTCGCCGCTCCGCCGCCCGGCGGGCATCAATTGCCGCGGCGAAGCCACCCGCAGACCGGAATCATTCGCGCGTCCTCAACCGAAGGCCCGAGGATGGTCCATGAGGCGCAAACCCTCACGCTCAAGTAGACGGCTTGACTGTCACCAGGACCCCCATTCTTGACAGTCAAGAAATGCCTCGGTCGCGGGTTAGGCCGGCGCTCCGACCACCTCGGTGACGGCTGATGCCCACTCAACGGCCCCTCTGAAGAGGGCGATCGTGGTGTCGGGGGCGTCGGGGTCGCTCGCTTCGTAGTACGTCTCGAAGGTGTAGTTGCGCCATGCGTCCATCAGGTTGTAGCCGACGTAGACCACGCGGCCTGCGCCGTAGGTGTTCGTCCATGCGAGGTTTGCGCCGCGCGGAACCGGACGCCCTCCCGGTCGGACCCGGACCGCTTTCACGGTCGCCAGGGGCTTCGCGCTCCCTCTCAGCGTTCCGAACTCGCCCGTGATGGCGACCGGCGAGCTGTCGCGCTTCCAAACGAAGTCGGGGAGTGGCGCGCCGCAGAACTTCGCCGCAAGCTCGCCGACGGGATTTGACAGCCTCGTCGAGATCACCACCTGGCGCATTCCGACGTCGAGAACGGTCGCCCCATATGCCGGCGACAGGTCCGCCCATCCCGCGTACGCCTTTGGCGCCTTTCGCGGCACCGCAGGGGGTGTGAGGGAAACACCGCGCTCGTTGTCACGACCGCTTTGGTAAAGACTCACGAGGCCACCGCCGCTCTTGACCCAGTTGAGGAGGCCGCGCCGCTGGGCCGGGCTCAAACTCCGGGTCTGGGCGAGCACGATCACCTTCAAATCGGCCAGGCGCTGCGGGTCCGCGAGGTCAGCGTCGCGCAGAACGCGAACTTCGTCCGGCGATGCCAGTTCCAGCCGCTGCCAGGTCACCTGGTACATGTCACGGGTAAGTTTCAGCTGCTTGGCGCCGCCTTGAGCGGTCTGAACAACACCGACCTTGTACCCCGGACTGACGTCGGGCTGGTCGAACTCCGGAAGGCAGGCGGCGCTTGCCCCGGTCGCGGTGACCGCGGACGCGACGAGCGCACCCAGAAGCGCGTCCTTGAGACGAGGAGGCATACGTCGTCCTTTCAGGCCGCCGAAGCCCACTCGACGGCCCCTCGCAGGAGCGCGGTGCCGGTGTCCGGGGCGTGCGGGTCGACGCCCTCGTAGAAGGTCTGGAAGGTCCATGGCTGCCAGGCGTCCATGAAGTTGAACCCAAAGTGGACGAGACGTCCTTGGCGGTAGCTATTGGTCCAAGCGAAGATCGAACCTGGAACGGCGCGCTTCTCGGGCCTCTCCCAGGTGATCTTCACGTGCTTGAGCCGCGCGAGCGGTACGAACTTCCGGCTCGCCGACACCGCGAGTTCACCCGTGAGCGCCGTCGGGCGGGTGCCTCGGCGCCACGCGTAGTCAGGAAGCGTCGCCCCACAGAAGCGAGCGGCCTTCTCAGCCAACGGATGTTCGGGGTCGATCGAGAAGGTTGCCTCGGTCATGTAGACGTCGTTCAGGAAACGCGCCCCGAACGCGGGGGAGAGTTCAGCCCATTCGGTGCGCCCGCCCCAGCCCTCTGCGCGGCGGATGAGCGGTGTCCCAACCTCGTCGTCGCGACCGCTGAAGTACAGGCTGACGAGGCCCCCGCCCTGGCGCGTCCAGCCGAGCAATGCGCGCCGTTGGGCCCGCGAGAGGCCCTTTGTTTCGGGGAGGACGATGACCTTGAGGCCCGCAAGGGCCTCGGGCCGAGCGGCGTCGGCGTCGGAGAGGACTCGAACCCGACCCGGTAGCGCCTCGTCGAGCTTCGCTTTTGTGACGCTGAAGATGTTCCGGATCACACCGACATCGCGTGCGGCGCCCTGGTCGCTTTGCAGCACCCCGACCTGAAAGTCGCCCGGCACGGCCGGTTGGCTGCCCGACGGGACGCAGGCGGCGAGGGCCGAACCGGTGCTTGCGAGCGCCATGACAAGCGCGCTTCCAAGCGTGGCCTTGAGCTTCGACAACGTGTGCCTCCGTGCACCGATGAAACGCTTGGCGGGTCAGTCCGCCTGCAGATGTGATCGGCCCAAACCGGCCAGAGCTTGAGTCGGGCCGGGGAGGCTCGCCTACGCGCGCCCGGACGCCCATTCCACGGAACCCCGCAGAAGCGCCACGCCAGTGTTCGGTCCGGCCGGATCGACGCCCGCGTAGTACTTCTGGAACGTCCAAGGTTGCCAGGCGTCGATGAAGTTGAACCCGAAGTGGACAACGCGACCCGCGCCGTAGCGGTTCGTGAACGCGAAAACGGCACCCGGCCGTGCCTTCGGCTCGGGACGCTTCCAAGTGATCCGCACCGTGCGCAGGCGCGCGATGGGCATGAACTGGCGGCCGTTCGGTTCGACGAGTTCCCCGGTGAGGGCGATCGGGCGCTGGTCTCGTCGCCAGGCGTAGTCCGGCACTGGCCCACCGCAAAAACGCGACGCGGCCGCAATCAGTGGATGACCCTGCTCCAACCCGAAGCTCGCCTGCGTCATGAACGCATCGTTGATGAAGTTCGCCCCGAACGCGGGCGAGAGGGATCCCCACTCGGTCCGTCCTCCGAAGCCCTTGCGCACGAGCGGTGTGCCGTCGGCGTCGTCGCGCCCGTCGAAGTAGAGGCTCACGAGCCCACCGCCTCGCTTGACCCACCCGAGTATCGCCAGGCGTTGCGCGTTCGAAAGACCCTTCACCTCGGGGAGGACCAGCACCTTCACATCGGCAAGCGCAGCGGGGCTTGCGAGCGCCGAGTCGCTGAGGATGCGAAGTCCACCGCCACCCATCACCTGCGCCTGAGCGTGCGTCGCCCTAAACATGTTCGCGATCACACCCTTGTCCTTCGGGTGACCTTGCGCACTTTGTGCGATCCCGATCCGGAAGCCTCCGCTCACCTTCGGCTGCGCGCCCGCCGGGGCACACGCGCCGAGAGCCGGACCTGCGCCGAACGCTCCAGCGATCAGCGCGCCGACGGCCCTCGCACCAGCACGACGTTCGATCATGGTCACCTCCGGGATCGTCTTCCTGACCCGGCCATGGTGGCGGGAGGTGCGACGCGGAGGGCTGAAGCGAACGAAACCCTAACGGTCTTCTGGTGGAAGGCTCACTTCCCGGGAACGCTGCCCACCGCTGGCGAGTACCGGCGCGCTCCGGCGTACTGGCGCGTGTAGTACTCCGAGGTGATGTCGGAGATTTTCACGACGTCACCCGTTCGCGGGGCATGGACCATCTTGTTGTTTCCGATGTACATGCCCATGTGGTGGATGTAGCCGGAGCTGTCGGCAAAGAAGACCGTGTCGCCGGGTGCGAGTTGCTCGCGCGGCACGTACTGGCCGACCTTGGCCTGGTCCTCCGCCACCCTCGGGAGAAGGATGCCGAGCTGCCCGTAGATGTAGCTCGTGAAGCCAGAGCAGTCAAAGCCACCCGGCTTGGAGCCGCCCCAGAGGTATGGGGTTCCGAGGAATCCGATGCCGGCGTCCACGGCCGCTTGGCCAAGGCCGGGGGTCGCGCCCGAGATCAGACGCGACGGGTGGGCCGCGATCTGCTCAGGGCGACCAAGGTCGGCGGTCAGCGTCGGTGTGACGACGGTGCCTGACGTTGGGAACTGGGCCTCGAACGGACGCTTGCCGACCATCAGCGTGAGGCCCTTGCTGCCCCGGACCGCCTGGTTGGTCTGTTCGCGTTCTGCGTCGAATCCGAGATACAGGGGGGAGTCGGAGTCGACGTCGTACGGGAACGCGTGACCGCGGAGCTTTGCGAACGTGCGAGACCGGTAGGCGATGACCTCTGCCTTGAGCGCAGTGGCCGGACCGGTCCCCTCGGGCACCTCTCCGGGCAGGACGCCCTGAAGGTAGTCCTCGAGGCCGAGCTCGTTCACGAGCTGGAAGCTGTCCTTGTCGAGGGCAACCATTCGAAGCGATCCGCGGTAGCGCCGGTCAAACGGATCGGCGATCCGGATGCCGGTCGAAGCGTCGGCCGAGTCGACGCGAATGGGGCCCTTGAAGGTCCGCGGGGCGCCTGTGCCATCAAGGTCGCGGACCGCGAAACCCGCGCCACTGCGCGTGATTTCGTAGCGGTGGGTCGCGTCGAGCGGCCGCTGCATGGGGCGTTTCCACTGCCCCTCGTCGGTCACGGCAAGCGCCGTCTTACCGGTGATGATCATCCGTGGCATGACCGAGAGCAGCACGCGCACCCGGGCCCCGCTCTGTCGCTGAATACGCGACTGCGGGAACGACTGCTTCATGATCGCCGGGATCGACTTTCCACTACGGGCAGCCTGAATGAGCTGGTCCCGCGTAAGGGGGGCGCCGGTTGCCGTCGCGGCGAGCGCAAACGTGGCAACCAGCGCGACCGGCAATCGAACGCGCATTGCCACTACCCTAGCACCGGTCGGTGGCGCCCCCATTGACGCCCGAACTCGTCCAGCGTCATCGCGCCGAGATCGGCCTCGATCACCGCGAGTAGCGCCCGCGCTGATGCCGGAGTGTCTCCAGCAGGTTCGCGCGCAACGACTCGCCCGCTCTCGTGGTTTCGCAGTTCGACATGGAAGCCACCGGTCCGCGAGGCGCCAACCATCCCGCGCAGCAGCGACCCCATCGTCGGAAACCGCACCGGTGCGGCGATCGTCGCCGAGAGAAGCGACGATGCCGGCGGGCTGGCGTCAGAACTCAGGACCCCGTCCGATTCCTGCCAAAGCGCCGTCGAAGCGCGCGGGGTACCACTGAGCCGAGGATCGCGCCCGCGATGAGCGACAGCACGATCACCCAGATGAGCGATGCCTCTGCCCGGAAGATGAGGAAGTTGACCCGCACCTGGCGGCGGTTCAGCATGATGAAGAGAATGACCAGGATCGCGATGAGGGCCACCACGGCACCCTTGACGATCCGCGCGCGGTCCTCGTCGTCGAGCCCTTCTCGTGCGGGCGGGTGCTCGAGTATCGGCTGATCGTTCAAGCAGTACCTCCTACGACGCGAAGGCGGCCCCGAGGCGCCGCATCCCCTCGGTGATCTCTTCAGGGCTCACACCGCTGTAGGCCAGACGCAGGGTCCGCTCGCCACCCTCGACGAAACAGGCGCTCCCGGGAACGTAGAGCACTCCCTCGCGCTCGGCGACGGAGGCGAGGGCGTCAGCCGAGAACCCTTCTGGGAGTTCGAGCCAACAGAAGAACCCACCCTCGGGGGCGTGGCACTCAGTGCCGGCCGGCATCTGATCGAGCCCCGCGAGCATGGCGTCGCGTCGCTCGCGCATCAGGCCCGTGACGCGCGCGATATTCGCGTCGAGGAGGCCGTCCGCCATCACTCGGTGCACCGCGGCCTGAGCAAGGAGCGACGGTGAGATGTAGGTCCGGTTTGCCCGGCCCACGAGCTTTGCGGTGATGTCCTGTGGGGCGACGATGTAGCCAACCCGAAGCCCTGGCGCGAGCGTCTTCGAAAATGACGACGTGAAGATGACGCGCGAGCCGCCGAGCGACGCGAGGCTCGGGAGGTGCTCGCCCTCGAACCGGAGGCGACCGTACGGGTCGTCTTCGAGGATGAGGAAGTCGTGGCGCTCGGCCAGCGCCACGAGCGCTTGGCGCTTCGCGCGGCTCAGGGTCGCCCCAGACGGGTTCTGGAAGTTCGGGATTGTGTAGAGCATCCGTGGCGCCCGGCCCGCCTCGCATGCCTCGGCGAGTGCGTCGACCGAGAGCCCGTCGGGCTCGACGGGGATCGGGAGGACGTCGATTCCGTGGAGCTTCGCCTGGAGCAGCGCTCGGTCATAGGTCGGAGCTTCGACCGCGAGCACGTCGCCCGGCGAGAAGAGTTCTTCGAGTAGGAAGATGAAGCCCTGCAGCGAGCCGTTGGTCACAAAGACCTGCTCCGCGGTCGCTCCGAGGGGCTCGCCGAGGAGCGCCCGCAGCGGCTGGTAGCCGTTTCCGGGGCTGTAGGAGAGGATCGCGACGGGGTTGTCGCCGAGGGCTTCGGCGGCGCAGCGGGCGATGAGATCCGCGTCGAGGGCCTCCGGGCACGGGGCGCCGCGAGCAAATGAGATGGGGGAAGTCGTTGTCGTCACGCCCGGAATCCTACCGAGCCAGGTGGACGCCGGTCAGCCGCCATCCCTCCCGGCTTCGAGCTTGGCGACGGTGCGGGAGATGTCGAAGAAGCTCACGCCCAAAGGCTTGCGGGCGTAGCCACCCTTCTCCCAGAATGGCCAGACCTGCCAGTAGAGGCGCCGTCCGCGTTTGGCCAGTCCGGCGGGGAGGGTGTAGCGCGTTGCTGTCGGGAAAGCGCTCAGGATCTTCTTGCCATTGGCGTCGAAGACCTGCACGTTGAAGAAGCGAGTCTTTCGTCCCGCCTTGTAGGCCCAGCGCAGCTGAAGCTGAGACCGTTGGGTCACGACGAGGCCGGGCCTCGGAGAGAGCGGCCCGTAGAGCTTCGCGATGACTGGGCGCCCCACCACCTTCACACGTCGCTTGATCGTAAATGCGAACTGGTTCGCGGGGCTCAGGTTCCCAGCCGCGTCGATCTGTTGCACCTGGAACACAAAGCGTCCGGCGAGGAGCTTCGAGAGGCGAACCTCCCGGGCGTCGGTCGTACCAGGTCCTTGAACGATCAGGTCGCCGCGGGAAACTTGCCAGACAAACGACGCGCCGGCTTCACCGGTCCACGAAAACGTGGGCCGCGAGCCGCCGCGGTCGGAGGTCGGCTTCGAGACGAGCACCGGAGCAGCCGGAGCCAGGGTGTCCATCCTGAAGCTCGCCATCGCGGGAGCGGATGTGTTCCCGGCGGGGGTGCGGGCACGGGCCGTCAGCGTGTACTCGCCATCGGGAAGCGAGCCCAAGGAGAGGCTGAGGGGTGCGGCGCCCTGCCCGGAGAGCGCTTTCGGTCCGGTGAGGTTCCAGAGGATCGTCGCGTTTGCCTGCGAGCTGATCGTGGGCTGCGGTTCCTTCTTCTGGGCCGCGGGCACCCCGGTGATCTTCGGCGGGTCCGGCGCGAGTCGGTCGAGCTTGAAGGGACGCGTCGTCTTCGGCGACTCGTTGCCCGCCTGGTCGACCGCCCATGCCACGAACGTGTGGTCGCCGTCAGCGAGCCCCACGAGGTTGACGTCTGCGGTGCTCTTGATGGCGCCGCCGTCGAGCTGCCAGCGGTAGCTCACCGGCTCGCCGCCGCCGGCGAGGGTGGTGGTCGGCGGGGAGTTCTGCACGCTGAGGATCTCAGGGGTGAGCGTCGGGGCCGTCGGAGCTTTCCGGTCGAGCCGGAACGTCCGCGCGGTCGTGGACGGGTTCCCCGCCACGTCAGTTGCGACCGCGGTGAAGGTGTAGGTGCCGTCGTCGGCGATCGGCGCGAGCGCCGCTGTGCCTCCGGTACCCGTCTTTGCGGGGGCACTCGGGGTGAGCGACCAGCTGAGGCTCCCCTCCAAGGCCGAGAGGCCGAACGTCGGCGGCGCGTTCACGACCGCGCCGTCAGCCGGGCCCGACGTAAACGCGGGAGCGATCGGGGGCGTCCGGTCGAGCGTGAAGCTCAGGCTCGCGAGCTCGGAGAAGTTTCCAGGGCTGAAGACCTTCCGCACCTCGAAGATCGTCGGTGTCGCTGGAGGGTCGGGGATCCCCGTCGGGGGGAGCGTCGCGGGCGACGTGACGCCGGAATGGACAATCGTCGCGCCCTGGCGGAACACCCAGGTCGGCGACGAGGTGAAACCAATGGCGATGCTGGGATTGTTGACGGGGATCCCACCAAACGAGGCCGGCGTCAGGACTGGCACGCGAGTGAGCGTTACGGTCAGCTGGAGGGGCAGGGACGTTCCGGTGAGATCCTCCTGCGTCGCTGTGAAGGTGTAGACGCCGTCGGGAGCGCCATCTCCGAGGTCGGCGACGGTTCCGCCACCGGGTTGGCCGTAGGCCGGGCCGGTGCTGCCAGCGGGCCGCGTCAGTGTCCAGGCGATGGTCGCTCCTGGAGCGGCCGCGTCGAGGTTGTAGAGGACGTTGCCGTTCGAGTCGACGGTCGCCCCGTTTCCGGGGTTCGCCGGGGGCGGGGCTCCTGCGGCAAGGGTCGGGGGGTCCGGGACGGCAGCGGCCATCTGCGCTCCCGTCAGGCTCGCGAAAAGCACCACGGGCAGCAGCATGAGACGACGAGCTCGTGGGTGGGCGATCCTGTGCGACAACGCGGTCCTCCTACGGTTTTGCGATGGGCGTTGTGGTCCGCGCACCGGGCGGACTGACCTGGAAGTAGCTCACGCCAAGTGGACGGCGGGCGTAGCCGCGGCCGTCTCCCCAGAACGGCCAGACCTGCCAATAGAGGCGGCGTCCCGGCACGAGGAGGCGGGCCGGGACCTTGAGTTGGTTCCGCTTCGAGAATCCGGAGTAGACCTTGCGTCCGGACTCGTTGAAGAACTGGACGTTGAATAGGCGCGACGGACGTCCGGAGAGATAGACCCAGTGCAGCACGAGGCGGGCGCGCTTGCGGACATCGCGACCGGGCTTCGGGAAGAGCGGCCCAAAGGGCTTCGCCAGGCGGGCCGGGCCGGTGCGGGTGAAGCTCCATGAGGCTTCCGGGCTGGCGTTACCGACGGGGTCGATCTGCCGCACCGAAAAGCGGTAGACGCCCCGCCCTTCGAGCGGCGCGAGCTGAACCGAGCGGTCGCTCGTCTGTCCAGGACCCTGGACGATGATGTCGCCCCGGCGCACTCGCCAGAGGTAGGTGCCGGCGGGCTCGCCCAACCAGGTGAAGCTCGGCTTCGGCCCTCCACGGCTCGACGTCGGCCCTGACACGACGGCTGGCTTTTGCGGTGGCGTGGAGTCGAGGGTGAACTTCAGCACCGTCGTCGCCGAGACCGACCCGAGCGCGCTCCGGGCCGATGCGGCGAGTGCGTACTGACCGTCGGGTATGACGGCGAGACCGCCGCGCAGGGCGTCGTTTCCCTCGCCCTTCAACGCGCGTGGGCCGGTGAGCGACCATTGGAGGGTCCCAATCGCAACGACGGCGCTCAGCTCGCTTCGGCGCGCCGAGAGGCCCGCGGCGGGGGCCGAAAGGATCGGAGGCGCGGGCGCGGTCCGCTCGAGGCGAAAGGCCCACGTGGAGTCCGCCGAGCGGTTTTGGGCTTCGTCGATCGTCCAGGCGGTCAGTCGGTGCTCGCCGTCGCCGACTTCGTTAGCGGAGACGGTTGCTCCTGAGGTCACCGGACCGTCGTCGATGCGCCACTGGTAGATCACCGGCTCGCCACCTCCCGACAGGCTCGACGTCGGGAAGGACTTCACGATCGCCGTGGCCGACGGGGACGGGTTGATCGTCGGCGCGCTCGGAGCCTTCCGATCGACCCGCATCGTGCGAGTTGTCGTCGGCGAGACGTTCCCGGCGGCGTCGACGGCGTTTGCGGTGAGCGTGTGCGTGCCGTCAGCGAGGCCGGTCAGGGCGACGGTGGCTCCGGTCTGGAGGGGGTTGGCGTCGAGCTTCCAGCGGTAGGTGACCGGCTCTGCGCCTCCACCGAGCGTGACGGTGATCGTTGGCTGGTTGGTGAGCGAGGGCAGGGCGGGCGTCACCGTCGGCGCGGTCGGGGCGACACGGTCAAGCACGAAGGTGCGGGTCGTGACCGGGGACGGCGCAAGCAACGCGTCGAACGCTCGTGCGGTCAACGTGTGCTGACCATCGGCGAGGCCGGCGAGCGGCACGAGTGCGCCCGCCCTCAGGGGGCCGCCGTCGATCTGCCAGCGGTAAATGATCCTGACTCCCGGTGCCGAGAGGGTGATCGTCGGCGTCGTGTTGATCGCGGCGGCGATGTCCGGGGTGAGCGTGGGGGCCGGGGGAGCGGCAACCGCGCCACCCGCCGAGAGGAGTGAAACCAGCAGCGCGACGGCGGCAAGCGAGGCGCGTCGGCTCACCATGAGGACCCGCTTGGGCCCGCCAGCGGTGCGCCATCCCTGTGCGCGATGAACCCCTGTGGGCCTCGTTCGTCCGTGCGACATCTCCGCCTACCTACGTGACAACCCTCGGGGAGGGTCTCCCGTGAGGCTAACGCCCAGCAGCCGACATCCTTAACCCACCGACCGGGGGGTTCGAGTCGCCAAACGGTGAGGTTTTGTGAGTTCTAGCTCTTTGCGTGGCAGGCGACCGTGCCGCTGTCGGAAAACGTCGGGCCGGACTCCCGGACAAACTCGTGCTCGAAGCTCCGCGCCTTCAGCGTCAGCTTGAGGAACCCAAACGTTGCGTTGTTGATCGAGGAAGGATCGGTCGGGTTACCCGCGAGCGGGATCGCAGGACGGAACTCCTTGCCGCCACTTCCGACGACGAAGATGCGCAGGCCCTTCGCGTCGTCGCGGACCTTGTTCGGGTCGACCGGGAAGGAACGCTCGTAGTGGTGGCTGTGGCCGCTCATGACGACGTCTGCGCCCTTCGCGTAGAGGGCCGCCATCCACGGTGCGCTCGCCGGGTTGTCGGCGTACGTCCCCGCGCCAACCTCGCTTCCTCCCGGGCTCACCCAGCGCGGGTGGTGCCAGGCGGCCGCGATGCAGGGCTGGCGCGTTTGGGCGAGGTCGTTCTGTAGCCAGGCCGTCTGACTGGGGCAGTTCACCACCAAGACGGCGCAGTTCGAGTTCAGGACCACCAAATGCCAAGTGCCGATATCGTACGAGTAGGGCTGGTACGCAACGGGGCCGGCGCGCGCGCCGAAGTATCCAAAGAAGCCGCCCGCGGTGAGGCCCGCGCTCAGCGTACCTCCGCCGGAGTCGAAGTCGTGGTTGCCCTGGACCGCCCAGGTGCGGCTCGCAAGCGGGGCGAACTCGGTGGCGTAGGTACCGGTCGTGCCGGGGCCCCACTGCGCATACTGCGCGTCCCCGAGCATGAGGAATGCCTCAGGGTTTGCCTGGATGATCGACTGCGCGACGTAACGCTGTCGGCAAGCCGCGGCCGTGCCGGCTCCACCGTTGAAGCTCGGATCGCCGCTATCGCAGGCGATATCTCCCGCTGCCGCAATCGTGGGGCAGGCCGATGTCGTGAAGGTCTGGCCCGACGGCGCGCCGACGTTACCGGCGGCGTCCACGGCCCGCACGTCGACGGCGTAGGGCGCTTGGCAGTCGAGGGCGGTCGCGACGTAGCTGGCCGCCGTGAGGCTGAGTGCCGGGCCCCCGTTGAGGGTGAGGCGGTATCCCGTCACGCCGCGATCGTCCGAGGCGGCCGGCCAGGTGATGGTCAGCGCGTTGCGCGTTGCGGTCGCGCTGAGCGCCCCTGGGGCCGTCGGCGGCGACGTGTCCGCGGGGGGCGGCGGAGGCGGTGGAGGATCACCGACCGGCCGGGTGATGCGAAGCACTGGCTGCCGTTTGGCGCCCGCGACCTTCAGACCCCGCGCCAGCGTCCGGATGCGAACGAAGCGCGTGCCGCCAGGGCGCAGGAGCGTGGTGACGTCGATCGAGGTCAGCCGCCCAACGATGAGACGTCGCTTGAGGGATGGTCCGGTCTTGGTTGAGGTGATGACGACCGATCCGGACCTCCCGACGGCCGTGAGGCGCAGGATCGCCGTCGCGCCCACTGGGAGCGCGGCCCCGACGCCGAATCGAAGCACGAGTGGTTTGCTGAGGCTCCGCGCGGTCGCGACCGACGTCATCGGCGCGACGGTCTTCGTCGACGTCTGCGCACCAGCCAGAGTCGAGGCGATCACCATGGCGGCACCGGCCGTGACCGCGAGTGTGAGGACGCGAGTGCGCCTGGGCATGCCTGAACCTCCGGGTTGGATCATCGCTCGGCGTTGAGCTTCGACAGCTTTCGGGAGATGTTGATGTAGCTCACACCGAGTGGCTTACGCGCATAGCCGCGTGTGCCCCAGTATGGCCAGACCTGCCAGTAGAGGCGTCGGCCCGGTTTTGCCAGGGCAGCCGGGATCCGGAAGCGGTTCTTGCGAGGGAAGGCGCTGTGGATCTTCTTGCCGTTCTCATCGAAGAGCTGGACGTTGAAGAGGCGACTCTTCTTCCCGGGCGGATAGGACCAACTCAAGATGAGCTGCGAGCGCCCGGTAATCGTCTTTCCCGCGTTCGGAAAGAGTTGGCCATAGGGCGTGGCAAGGAGCGGTTTTCCAGCGACGTTGCCGACCTTGCGGTTCTTGATCTCAAACGCGAACTGGCTCTCTGGGCCGAGGTTCCCGGCTGCGTCGACTTGCTGGACGTGGAAGATGAAGCGCCCGCTCAGAAGCTCGGCGACGCGCACGGTGCGCGCGGGGGTCGTCGACGGACCCTGCACCACGAGGTCGCCGCGCGTTATTTGCCAGACGTACAACCCGCCGGCCTCGCCTGCCCAAACGAAACTGGGCTTCGGGCCGCCGCGGTCCGACGCGGGGCCGGAGACGATCGCTGGCGCACTCGGCGCCTGGGTGTCGATCCGGAAGTTGACGGTCGTCGGCGCCGAGGTGTTCCCTGCCGCGGTCCTGGCCCGCGCGACGAGCGTGTACTCCCCGTCTGGGAGGTTGCCGAGCGTCGGCGTGAGTGGGCTCACACCTTGTCCCGAGAGCGCTCGCGTACCTGTCAGCGCCCAGCTGATCGTCGTGCCCCGAGCTGCCGTGATGGTGACCGACGGGACGGCCGAGATCGCCGCGCCAACCGGCGTCAGCTGCGGCGGGTCGGGGGCCAGTCGGTCGAGCTTGAAGGGGCGGTTTGTTCGGGCAGATTCGTTGCCGGCCGCGTCGATCGACCACGCGACAACCGTGTGGTCACCGTCGGCAAGACCCGCGAGGTTGATGGCGGTTGTCGTCCTGACCCCACCACCATCGAGCTGCCAGCGGTAGGAGACCGGCTCGCCGCCACCGGCGATGGTCGCGACCGGAGGCGCGTTCATCACCGACAGGATCTCGGGCGTGATGGTCGGCGCCGAGGGCGCCTGGCGGTCGAGCCGGAAACTTCGGGTCGACTCGGCCGACGGATTGCCTGCCAGGTCGGTCGACTGCGCCCTGAGCGTGTACGTCCCGTCGGCCGGAAGTGGGGCGAGGTCGACCTGGTCGGTGGCTCCGTTGCGGTTGGCCGGACCGGTGACGGTCCAGGAGAAGCTGACGCCTGGCTCGCTACTTCCGAGATCGAAGTTCGGCACGGTGTTGACGACCGAGCCGTCGGCGATCCCGAGGATGCTCGGAGCTGGCGGCGCCTTGGTGTCGAGCGTGAACGTTCGCGCCGCGCTGGTGAGTGAGGTGTTGTTGAGCGCATCGCGGGAGGTGGCCGTGAGGATGTAGTTGCCGTCGTTCAGCGCGCCGAAATTAACCGGGTTACTCGTTCCAGACTTCGGAGTCGGTCCCGAGAGCGTCCAAGTAAAGCCCCCGCCGAGTTCGGGTGTACCGAGGGAGTATCCGGTCGGGACCGACTTGACCGGCACGCCATTGGCCTGGCCTCCGCTGATCGTCGGAATCGGGGGTGCCGTGCGGTCGACGACGAACGGGGTCGAGGTCGCAGTTCTTGCATTGCCAGCCGGGTCAGTGGCGGTGGCGGAGAGCGCGTAGGTGCCATCCAACGGGTCTCCGGGTACCGATGCGCTTCCGCCTGTCCCGGCACCTCCAACCGTCCCATTCCGGGTCCAACTCCACGAAATGGTCGCAGCCTCGGAGGTTGTGATCGTAAACGGGAAGGGGCCGAGAGCCTTCGTTGGCGAGGCTGGAGGGCCACCACTAATGGCCACGCCGGGAGCGAGCGTGTCGAGCGTCATCGTGGGAGACGCTCCACTCTCAGTCCCAGGTTCCGGAACCAATGGCGCAACGCACGTTGGCGTGGCCGGGGTGGGCTCGTCCTGGATTGCGTGGACCGTGTAGTTGAACGTTCCGTCCCCTGCCGGCAGCGTGATCGTGGTGGACGTTCCAGCGACCGCGATCGGGGCGAGCGCGCCCGCCGACGGAGTCAGGCGATTCACGGTCACGGAGTAGCCCGTAATCACACAGCCGGTATCCGCGGTCGAGGCGCTCCACGAGATGCTTCGCGCTGCGGCGCTCGAAGGGGCCGTGCTCGCGACGAGCCCGACTGGGGCGGTCGCGGCCCCGAACGCGGCGCTCGGGAGCGCGGCAGCCGCGAGCGCGACGCCCATGGCAACCGTTCGAACACCCCGAAATGAGATCTGGCGCCTCTTGACCACGAACCCTCCTACGGGGACCGGCGTTCGGCGGAGACGATCGTCCCGCCCGAGTTGACACGGAAGTTGCTGATACCGAGGGGCCGCCGTCCGTAGCCCCGCTCCTTGCCCCAATAGGGCCAGACCTGCCAGTAGTAGCGCTGCCCGCCCTTGGTGAACTTGCTCGGCACCCTGGCGGCCTGCTTCTTCGTAAACATCGAGAAGACCTTGCGGCGGTTCCCGTCATACACCTGGACGTTGAAGAGCTTCGTGGGACGGCCCGCCCGGTAGACCCAGCGCAGCATGACGCCGTGATGGTCCGAGACGCGCTTCCCTGCGCGCGGGAAAAGCGGGCCGAACGCCTTGGCAAGGAGCTGCGGGTTCGCGCTGCCGGGCTTGCCGGCCACGCGCGCGCCGATCGCGAAGGTCCAGTCGCCGGTGGGCCCGGTGTTGCCGACCGCGTCGAGCTGGTTCACGGTGAACTGGTAGCCGTCGCCGATGGCCGTCGGCGCGAGGCGAACGGCGCGTTCCGTGGTCGCCGCAGGGCCCTGCACCACGACGTCGCCGCGCGTGACGCGCCAAATGTAGGAGCCGCCGGGCTCACCCGTCCACGTGAACCGGGGGGCCGGACCTCCACGGGCCGAGCCCGGCCCGGAGGTGATCTTCGGGGCAGCTGGTGGGGTGGAGTCGATCCTGAAGCTCATGGTGGCCGGTACCGAAAGGGCTCCGCCAGCGGTCCTCGCCCGCGCGGTGAGCGTGTAGTCCCCATCGGGCAGGCCCGCAAGCGACGGCGTCGCTGGGCTCGGCGTCTGTCCTGAGAGCACACGCGGGCCACTGAGCGACCAGACCACGGTTTCGCCGCCGGCGGTCGTCGCCGTGACCGTTGGAGGAGCCTTTGCTGGCGCGACCTGGCTGGGCGTCAGGCTGGGCGGTTTCGGGGCGCCCGGCGTCGTCGGCCGCGGTGCCGTATCGATTTTGAACGAACGGATCGCCCTCGTGGAGCTGTTGCCCGCTGCGTCGACCGACCAGACGGTGAGCTGGTGCTGGCCGTCCTTGAGCACGCCAGCCGTAACGGTCGCTCCGGTCTGCACCGCCCCTTGGTCGATCTGCCAACGGTAGGTCACCGTCTCGCCGCCACCCGAGAGTGTGAGGGCGGGAAGCGACGCGATCGCGGTTGTCGTAGAGACCTCGGGCGAGACGTTTGGCGCCGACGGCGCCGTGCGGTCGATACGCATGGTCCTCGTCACCCAGGCGGATGGGTTGCCGGCCTCGTCAACCGCTCGAAACGTGAGGGTGTGCGTTCCGTCGCCGAGGTCGGAGAGCGAGACCGTGTGCTCGGTTCGAACGGCCGCACCGTCGAGCTGCCACTGGTAGCCGACCGGCTCCCCCCCGCCCGAGATGGTCACGCTCGAGGGAGGGTTGTTCGTCAGCGCGGGCAGATCCGGGGTGATCTGCGGGTTCGCGGGCGGGGTCCGGTCCATCCTGAAGTTGCGCACCGTCTGAGGCGACTGGAAACCGAACTGGTCATAGGCCACCGCACGAAGCGTGTGGGCGCCGTCGACGACGATCGCGAGGTTCACCGTGTTCGAGTTGTTGACCTGACCATTGTCGAGCTGCCACCAGTAGCCGGCCGCGCCGGACGCCGAGAGCGTGACGTTTGGGGTCGTGGCGTTGATCACCGCGGCGATCTCGGGTGCGAGGCTCGGGGCCGGTGGCGCGGCGAGCGCGGTTGACGTGCTTGCCGCGACGCCAAGGGTCGCCACGGCGCCGACGAAACCAAGCCGCCGACCCGGGCGCATCAGATCGCGAGCAGGACGAGGAGCGTGAGTCCGCCGACTGCCGCGAGCGCTGTGAGCTCGTAGCGGTGTCGGTCCAGGACAAGGAGGCGATCCTTGGTGAGCGTGGACCGTGCGGCTGGGACTCGCGGCAGGAGCGCCAGGCCACCGGCCAGGAGCGTCGCGAGCGTGAGAAGGATGGTCGCAAGGACGGCCGGCGCCGAGCCCGAAGCCCCAACTGGTGAAATCGCCGCGGGCGCCGCAGAGTCAGGCCCCCCGGCGGTCGTTGCGGTCGGGAGGAAGCTCTGTGTGGTCGTGACGCCCGGCGGGACGGTAACCACAGGGGGGGCCGTCACGGTTGGTTTCTTGACGATGGGCTTCTTGACGATGGGCTTGGGTTTCTTGACCGGTGGTTTGGTCAGCGTCGGTTTCGGCCTTGGCTTCGGCGTCACCGTAACCCGTGGGGTCACGCTGGGTCGCGAGACGCGCGGAGGTGTGGTGACCCTCGGCCGCGCTGGCGCGGGCGTCGAGACGCGCGGCGCTGGGGCAACGACACGCGGCTTCGGTGCGATCGTCTTTGGCGGCGCGTCAGGTCCGGTGCCAAGGCCACCAGCGCCGGCTGCGACCGGAACGAACGCAAGAAGCCCGAGGGTCAGCGCCGAGGCAAGCCTTAGGCGGAGTCGGGAGCACATACGGTCAAACGGTGTTCGAAGCAGATGCGATCGCGCCATTCCCCAACCTGGTGAGTCGATCCTTGACGGGTTGTGGAGGCAGATTAGCCGCCGCGACCCCAAATGTTGAACCCGCCGCGCGGGGGGGATGGGCGCTCCGTTCGGGGAGTCCGTCAGGGACGAGCGCCGCGCCGCGCCTCGGTGCGGGGCCGCGACGTGACCCTAGTGGTCTGTCGTCGACATAGCGATGCGGTTGCGACGGCTGCGACGCGTCGCGAGGCGGCGTCCTTGGTTTCCCGAATATTCCCGATATGCAGGAAACACTGCGTCCTCTTGCGCGTCGGCTTGAGCCGACGCTTCAGACGATGGGCGCACCTGGCGGTGCGTCCATCTGTGCTCGGTCTCGCTCGTCGCAACCGATACGCCATTTCGAAGACAGACCACTAGACGCCGTCAAGGGTGTCGCACGGGGCCCAGGAAAGCGGCAACCCGCTTGGGGCCCCGCCTATACTCGCCACGGTCCGCCCGCCCTCCCGAGGTATCCGCGTGAACTCACTTCAGCTGCAAATCGACCGAATTCGCCGACGGCTCTGGCTCGTCCTCGGGATCGCGGCAATCGCCACGATCGCCGCTACCGCGTCGTCGATCGGTCAGGAGACGACCTACACCGGCCGTCAGACGATCTCGGTCGGCAATAGCCTGGATCCCCAGATTTCACCTGATCAGCGGGCGGTCACCGCCCGCGACTACGTCGCCAAGGTCAACCAGCGCGCATATCTCGAGACCATTCGCGAGAAGGCCAAGATTGCCGGCGCTGTCAGCTTCGATGCGAGCGCCCTCACCCTCGGGCCACTCATGGAGATTCGGGCGACCTCGCCCGACCGGAAGCTGGCAGAAAGCGCGGCGCGTGACTTCGCCGCTGCGTTCGCCGCTGACATCCTCGCGTCGAAGGCGCTCCAGAGGGAGAGCGCCGTGCGCGAGGATCAGAGTCAAATTGCCGACCTTGCCACGAAGCGCCTGCAAGCCCAGGCATTGCTCGCCAGTTCAGCCACGACGGAGGCGGAAAAGGCGCGACTTCGAGCGCAGATCGCTGGCCTGAGTTCCGACCTCACCGGATTGCAGAAGCTCGACCCCCCTCCCGCGTCCCAGGATTCCGATCGCGTCTCCGTCTTGGGCTCGTCGACAAACGTCGACACGAATGCGCCGGCCAAACTTCGCAAGATCATCCTCGCCTTGGTGGGAGGGCTCATCCTCGGTGGAGCCCTCGCGCTGCTCCTCGGAAGCATTGACCGGCGTCTGACAACGCCGAGCGACGTGCGAGAGCGCCTCGGACTGGAAACCCTCGCCGTCATCACAGGCGGGAACAGCGCAACCGCGCGTCGCCTGCGGGAGCAGGATCTGAAGCGCCTCGCCAACGTCGTTGCCCTCACCGACCTTCAGCGTCCGGCGACGATCGCGATCACGAGCGCTCGAGCGGAGGACGGCAAACAGCTGGTCGCGGGTGGTCTCGCCGCGTTCCGTGGCCTCCAAGGGGAGCGCACGATCCTCATGGAGACCGACCTCCACGACAAGCCCGACAGCGACGAGGGTGACTCCCCTCGCCGCGGCGTCGCCGACTTCCTCGCAACCCGTCGCGCGCTCAGCGTCGAGCGGCTCGTCTCGCAAAGCAGCCGCGCGGGCCTCTCGGTTATCCCCCGTGGACGCGCATCGGGCGACCCGTACGCGCTCTTCGCGCGTGACCGGTTTGGTGAACTCATCGAGCAGGCAACGGCGCTCGGCGATTTGCTCGTCATCGACGCTCCGCCTATCCGCGAGGCCGCCGAGAGCCAGGTGATCTGCCAGGCCGCCGACCGGACGATCATCGTCGCGACCGCTGGCATCACACAGTCGACTGACGTCGCCGAAGCCGCCCAGCTCCTCGAGCAAGTCGGCGCGAGCGTGCTCGGTGTGGTTCTCGTTGGTGCCTCCGCCGAGGCCTCCGGAGGGCCGTCGCTTCGCCGCCTGCTTGGCCGCCAACGCAAGCGCCGCGCAGAGGAGCCGCAGCGGCTTGATGATGCGGATGATCTCGTAAACGACACCTTCGACGACGATTAGATGGCCAGCAGGTGACGACTGAGGCCCGCACGGGGGCGGTGAACCCGGGGCGAGCGGGACGCCACCTCGCGTCGCCGGGACCGTTCGTCGCCGGGGTCGCCGGCTTGGCCGTGCTCGCCCTGGTCCTCCTTCGCGCCGGCACGGCGGTCGGGCCAACCGCGCTCGTTCTCGGGACAGCCCTGCTCATCGCGCTCGCCGCCCTGCGCGACTCAGGGTCGGCGACCATTCTCTGGTTGGCCGCGTCGGTGCTGTCGCTCGGGCTCAACCAGAGCGGAGCGCTCTCCCTCGACCGGCTGGCCTTCGTGGCGCTTGTGGCCGTCTGGTTCGGGGAGGTCATCAGCGGCAAGCGCCACCTCGCGCGTTTTGGCGGCGTCGAGGCGATGATGTTTCTCTACGTTGCAGTTCAGATCGGTTCGGCGCTGGCGCCGCACGAGCTCGCTGCGACGTCATCGGACGGGCGAGTTATCTCGCTTGTCCAGCTGATCCAGACAAGCTCGATCGTGCCCTTCACCCTGTACATGGTGGCTCGCAGCGCGTTCGGTTCGGCCGTTGCCGTCCGTCGATTCCTCTGGTTCGTGATTGGCTTTGCGACCTACCTGTCGCTGACCAACATCGCCCAGTTCAATGGGCTCGACAGCCTCGTCTGGCCGAAGTTCATCCTCACCTCGACGTGGCGAAATCGTGCCCCGGGGATCTTCGACCAGCCCATCGTCAGTGGCCTCGTGATCGCGATCGGACTCGCTGCGGCGCTGTTTGTCGCCTCCCAGCGCGACGAGCGGCTTCGCTGGTTTGCGGCCGCGTGCGTGCTCCCGATGGGGCCTGGGATCTTCTACACCCACAGTCGTGCTCCGCTGCTTGCGGCGATCATCGTCGTCTTCGGTGGTCTGATCTTCGCGGGAGGCTTCCGCACCGGCTTTGCAATCCTTGCGGCGACGGCGCTCCTCATCGTCGCGGCGAACTGGTCGACGGTGACAAGTAGCGATCGTTCGAAGGGTGGCGTCTCGTCGAGCGGTGAGATCGAGGACCGGCTCAACTCGATGGCCACCGCGCAATGGGCCATCGTGCGAAAGCCCGTATTCGGTTGGGGCATCGGTCGGTTCGGTCAGCTCAATACGATCCACCACCAGCAATGGGGCCATCTCGATTGGCGACGTGGCTACGGGATCACCTCGCATGAGACCCAGCACGGCATCGCCGCAGAGCTGGGTCTTGTCGGTCTTACGGCCTGGCTCGGGCTCCTGCTTGCGATCGTCGTTCGCGTGGGGAAGGCGTGGAGGGCATTGCCGCGCTCCGGGATCACGGGGCGTGGCCTCGGGACAGTCTTTTTCCTCGCGTTTACGGCCTGGCTCGCGAGCAGCACGACCTTCGAGATTCGCTTCTTCCAAATCATGAACGCATTCATCTTCATCTGGGCCGGCATGGTTGTCGCGCTTGCCGAGCGTGCCGTGGTTGAGCGACGGCCGCTGTTCCCCGCGGACCACCCACCAGGAACCCTCCGGCCCCGTTGAGTACCCTCATCCGGCGGACCGACCAACGGATTTGAGTCGGGCCACCCACTCGTAGGAGGACCCGGAGTGACCCCCCAACGTGCCATCGTCACTGGCTGCGCCGGTTTCATCGGCTCGCAGCTCGCCGAACGTCTCGTCGCCGACGGATGGCGGGTCACGGGCGTCGACTGCTTCACGCCCTACTACCCCCGCGCCGAGAAAGAGGCCAACCTGACTGGCCTCGCGGCCGAGGCGAGCTTCACCCTCGTCGAGGACGATCTCGCCACGATGGACTTGGAACCGCTGATGAACGGGCGCCCGGTCGTCTTCCACCTCGCGGCCCAGGCCGGGGTCCGGTCGAGCTTCGGGGACGGCTTCAAGGACTACGCCTCACACAACCTCATCGCGACGCAACGGGTCTTCGAGGCGGCCGAGGCCGCCGGATGCCCGAGGGTCGCCTGGGCCTCGTCGTCGTCAGTCTATGGGGACGCAACGCAGTACCCCTGCCCGGAGGACGCGCCCACCGCGCCCCGTTCGCCCTATGGCGTGACCAAACGCGCCTGCGAGGACCTCGCCCGGATCTACCGCGGCCGGGGCCTCGAGACGGTCGGGCTGCGTTACTTCACGGTCTACGGACCCCGGCAACGGCCGGACATGGCCATGCGTCGAATCTGCGAATGCCTTATCTCCGGCGCCGCGTTCCCGATGTTCGGCGACGGCGCGCAGTCGCGGGACTTCACCTACGTTGGGGACGCCGTCGAGGCGTCCCTCCGGGCGGGGACGATGGACGGCGCCGAGGCGATCTACAACGTGGGCGGGGGGCAGGAGGCAACGCTCTCGGAGGTCGTCGCGACCCTCGAACGACTGGCCGGCGTGGGTCTGAACGTCGATCGCGGCGAGGTCCAGCGCGGTGACGTCCGGCGCACCGCGGCAGACACGTCGCTTGCGGCGCGAACGCTCGATTGGACCCCGTCGACCTCGCTTGAAGCCGGTCTTGCTGCCGAACTCGACTGGGTGATCGCGCTGCGTGGTGCCGGCAGGACACTCCGCTAGATGTGTGGCATTTGCGGCATCGTCGGGCCGGCGGCCGACCGCCAGACCGACCGGGTTCGGGCGATGTGCGCCGAGCTGGTCCATCGCGGCCCGGACGGCGAAGGGATCCTTCCGCTCGCAGGCGCCACGCTTGGCCACCGACGCCTGTCGATTATCGACCTGTCGACGGGCTCGCAGCCGATCGGCAACGAAGACGGTCGCGTACAGGTGGTCGTCAACGGGGAGTTCTACGGCTTCATCCCACAACGGGAGGCGCTTGAGGCGCGCGGCCACCAGTTCCGGACGAAGTCGGACTCAGAGATCGCCGTGCACCTCTACGAGGAGCGCGGGCCGGACTTCGTCGAGGACCTGCGCGGAATGTTTGCCCTGGCGCTCTACGACGTCGACCGTGGGCGGCTCGTCCTCGCCCGCGACCGCTTCGGCAAGAAACCGCTCTACTGGTGCCAGCGCGACGGGCACCTGCTCTTTGCATCTGAGCTCGGGGGGCTTCTTGCCCATCCGTCGGTGGCCCGCGAGCCGTGCATGGAGGCGATCGACCAGTACCTCGGACTCGGCTACGTGCCTCCGCCGCTAACCGGCATCGCTCGCGTTCAGAAGCTCGGCCCCGGGGAGCGGCTCGTGCTCGACCGGGGATCAGAGCCGAAGATCGAGCGCTACTGGGAGCTCGATTTCGAACCGAAGTCGCAGGTGAGCGTCGACGACGCACAGGACGAACTGCTCGAGCTCCTCTATGAGGCCGTCGGCCTTCGCCTGATCAGCGATGTTCCGCTCGGCGCGTTCCTCTCCGGTGGGCTCGATTCAAGCCTGATCGTCGCGCTGATGGCACGCCAGATGAGCCAGCCGGTCAAGACCTTCTCGATCGCGTTTGCCGGCGGCGACAACATCGACGCGCGCACCGCTCGCATCGTGGCTGACCGTCTCGGCACCGCCCACACGGAGTTCGAGGTCGGGCCCGATTCGCTCGGCAACATCCCTCAACTCGTCCGAAATCACGGCGAGCCCTTCGCCGACCCGTCGAGCATCCCGACCTTTGAGGTCTCGCGCCTCGCTCGCGAACACGTGACGGTCGCCCTGACCGGCGACGGCGGTGACGAGCTGTTTGCCGGGTATGAGCGCTACAGGTGGACGCGCCAGCTCGCGCTTGTTGGCCGAGCCGGCCCGCATGCGTTGGGCCTTCTCGCTCGTGGCGCTGGCGGCGTCGAGTCACGTGTTCCCGCACGGGCCGCCCGAATCGCCAAGCGCGTCCGCCGCGTTGCAGAGGAGGCCGGTCGGCCGCTCGACGAGCGTTACGTTCGCCTGGTCACGCAGTTCGGAGCCGATCACAAGCGCGTCGCCTATACCCCCGAGTTTGCCTCCCGCTTCGGCACGCGCGCGTCCGAGGAGTATCTGCTCGGTGTGATGCGCGGCGCGCCCGCCGAGCTGTCTGACCGCGTCTGCTCAACCGACCAGCAGACCTACCTTCCACACAGCGTCCTCACGAAGGTCGATATCGCCTCGATGGCAAACGCACTGGAAACGCGCGCGCCGCTCCTTGACCATCGTCTCGGCGAGTTCGCCGCCCGACTCCCGACATCGATGAAGCTGCGTGGGCCTCACGGGAAGTGGCTCCTTCGTCGGGTCGCGGAGGATCTCGTCCCGCGTGAGGTGCTCCACCGGCCAAAGCGTGGATTCGGTATTCCGATGTCGACCTGGATGCGCGGCCCGCTGCAGCCGCTCGTTCGCGAGGTGCTTGGCGACGGCCGCCTTGACGCCCGAGGCATCTTCACCCCCGCCGCGATCCGCTCTGCGCTCGACAACTACATGTCCGGCGCCGCCCGTGACGACAACACGTTTTGGGTGCTCCTGATGCTTGAGCTGTGGTTTCGGATCGTCATCGAAGGTGAGGATCTGAGCGGCTGGCAGACGGCGGCATGACCCGGCTGGCGCGAAGCGTTCGACGGGCGGGCCCCTTGAGGGTGCTTTACGTCGTTCCCGATCTCGAAGTCGGTGGAGCCGAGCGCCACGCGACCACGGTCCTTCCGGCCCTCGATCGGACGCGTTTTTCCCCGTCGATGGTCTGTATCGGAACGGAGGGCGCGCTCTTTCCGGCCCTCGCCAAGGGTGGCGTCCCCGCCTACGCCCTCCATCTCTCGCGGCGAGAGTTCCCGAAGGCGCTCCTTGCGCTGGTGCGTGAGATGCGGCGCACGCGGCCCGACATCGTCATCACACGTGGCTACAACGCGGAACTCCTCGGGCGGGTCGCCGCGGCGATCGCTCGCGTGCCTCGCGCGATTGTCTGGGTCCGCAACTGCGGTGATCTGACCCCCCGCGGGAGGCTGCGAGGCGTCCTTGACCGGGTGCTCGATCCCGTGACGAGCGCCTACTACGGTGTCGCGTACGGGCAGATGCCATACCTCACCGACGACCTCCGGTACCCGCCGTCGAAGATCACGATCATCCAGAACGGGGCTGACCCGTCGCTTCACTCCTTCACGCCGGGTGAGGCGCGCGACGACGCATTCGCGGCGACATTCGGTATCGATCCGGGCGATCCGGTGGTCGGAATCCTCGCCGTGCTCCGTCCGGAAAAGGACCACACGAGCTTCCTTCACGCCGCCCGACGTGTCCTCGACGCGGTCCCGAACGCGCGTTTCCTGGTGGTCGGCGACGGCCCGCTTCGAGGTACCCTCGAGGGCCTGGCCGAGACGCTTGGAATGGCCGACCGGGTGATCTTCACCGGGTCGCGTAGCGACGTCGGCGCGCTCCTCAAGCTCATGGACGTCTTCACACTCACCTCGTACACGATCGAGTGCTGCCCGAACGCCCTGCTCGAGGCGATGGCAAACGGCCGCCCTGCGGTCTGCACGGCGGTCGGTGGGGTGCCGGAGATGATCGAGGAGGGCGTCACCGGGTACGTCGTCCCGACACACGACCCCGCAGCGCTCGCGGGTCACGTCATTGCGCTGCTTCAGGACCCAGCGAGAGCGAAGGAGATGGGCGTCGCGGCCCGCCACCGCCTCGAGACGGACTTCAGTATCGAGCGCTCAATCCGAAACGCCGAGATCGCCCTCGAGACAACCGCCGGACGCCGGACGCCAACGAGCGGCGCGTGAGTCCCTCCCCGCCTACGCTGTCGCTCCCCGGAGGCCGCGGACCTTGGAGTAGAGCGCTCCCGCCGCTCGGCGAATGTCTCTCAGGCGAGCCGGGGCGAGCACCCCGAGGAGCGCCAGGTACACCACGCTGAAGGCGGCAGCGTCGACTGCGAGGCCGCCGAGGTCGAGTAGGAAGCCCTGGTAGGAGGCCTCGACGACGCCACGATCGAGCGCCCAGGTCGCTGCGGTCGCGCCCAGTGCGGCGACGAGGCCCGGGGTCGTCTCGCGGGCGATCTCACGCTTCGAGATATCGACGACCCGGGCAATCCAGAAGAGCGCGCCCCCGGCGACGATGAGGGAACTCACCGAGACCGACGCGGCCGCGGCAACGATGCCGAAGGGGAGGAAGACAAAGAGAAGCCCGATGCCCGAGATGACGTTGATCATTGCGAGGCGGCTGACGATTGCCGACCAGCCCGCCGCCTTCCCGGTTTCGACGACGATCGAGATGATGACCTCCCCGATTCCGATTCCGGCCATCGCCGCCAGAATGAGTCCGGCTTCGGTCCATTCGTCGCCGAGAAGTACCCGCATAATCGGTTCGCCAAGCGCCAAGAAGAGTCCACCGATCGCGGGAGCGATGAGCCAGAGCCACCTGTAGGCACGCAGAAACGCCCCACGGAGGCGCTGCGCGTCATCGGCAATCCGAGCAAACGCGGGAAACAGGACGTAGGCCGCGATACTCCAGTTGGCCACTTGCGGGAGCTGAGCGACGCGGCGGCCGTAGTTGAAGTTCGTCACGCCCGACTCGCCGAAGGCTCGCCCGATGGCAAACATCGTGACACCTTCGCGCAGATGCATTGCCGCCGTCCCGAACAGGAGATGGCGCCCGTAGCTCGCCAGCTCGCGCCACATCGCAAAGGACGCGAGCCGAGGTCGGGGCCGCCAGCGGGCAAAGAGCCACGTCGAGAGGATCAGGAAGACGTGCGATGCATAGGTGCCGATCACAAGCGACCACACCCCGAAGCCGAGGACGGCAAGGATGATTGCCACGATGCCGTAGCTCAGGACAAGACCAGGATCGACGAAGAGACGGCGCGTGAAGGCAAATCGTCGCTGGAGTAGCGCGTCCGGAATGATCGCGGAGGCCCGGGTGAGCAGTAGCGGGGCGCATGCCAAGCCGACGAGCGTCACCTCATGGCTGTTAAACCACCAACCGATCAGCGGAGCGAGTCCAAGCGCGACGAGCGTCAGGACAAAGCCCGATGCGAGCGTCGCGACGAGTGCGGTGTTCGCGGCTTCCTCGAGTCGATCCTTGCGCTGGATGACGGCTCCGAGCATCCCGGACTCGGCAAAGGCCGCACCGAGGATGGCGACGATGGAGCCCTCGAAGAAGGCACCGATCTCGTCCTTTGTGAGCAGACGCGCGATGAGGACCGCGGTCGCAAGGGCGATGACCTGCGTCGCCAGGAAGCCAACGGTCGCCAGACCCGCGCCACGTCGGACGAGCCCCGCCGAGACCGGCGGCGCGCTGTCGACATGGTCCGCGTTGTGCGGAGTGTCCGTGCTCATCTGGCGGGATCGGCCCTGACGTTACGTCCACGACGTCGACCTGGCGGCCGACGCTGACGACGATAGGGCCTCGCCCGCGTTCGCGAAACCATCGGCGTCTCCCCGGAACTCGGCACGGTCGCGCCGCAACCGACAGTTGGGGGGTGGCGCGAGGCCCCGGCCTATCATGAAGCCGATGAGCGACCGAGCCAGGCGGCCGATCCAGCTCAGCCTCCTCCTCGACCTCACATTCGTCGGCGGGGCTGAGATTCTCCTACTCAACCTCTTCCGAGGCTTCGACCCCGCGGTCGTTCGGCCACGCGTCCTCTGTCTCCGAGAGGCAGGAGACCTGGCATCGGCGTTCCGCGACGCCGGCATCCCCGTCGACGTGATCGGCCGAAGTGGCCGCTTCGATCCGCGCACGCTGCCGCGCCTTGTCAGTCGCCTTCGTCGCGACCACACCGACGTCGTGCTCGTCACCCACCACCACCGCGCGTCGCTCACCCTTGGGCGGATCGCCGCTCGCTTGGCCCGGACCAAGGCCAACGTTATCGCGGCTCACGACATGGACCTCACGAGCGTCGGAGGGCGCGTCCTTCCGGGCTACGTGGTCAACACGCTCTTTCTTTCGGACGCGCTGATCCTGCTCGCCCCAAGCCAGGGCGACTATCTGCGCCGCGAGGAGGGTGTTGGACGGTTTCCCTGGCGGCGCATCCGTGAGGTCGTGATCCGAAACGGCATCGAGGTCGGTCCCGCGCCGACCGCAGAGGATCGGCGAGGCGCCCGCGAGACACTTGCCCTTGCCCCAGGCGAGGTGGCCGTCGGCATCGTCGCTCGGCTGACCGACCAAAAGGCTCATGAGGTGCTGATCCAGGCGATCGCGCGCCTCGTTCCCACCCACCCCAACATACGGCTCGTCGTGATCGGCGATGGCCCGCGCGCCCCCGAGTTGCGGGCGGAAGTCGAGCGGCTCGGTATTGGGGCGCAGGTCAACTTCCTAGGGGTCCGAAGCGACGTCGCCGCGCTCCTTCCGGGGCTCGATCTGGCGTGCCTGTCCTCGGTGCACGAGGGTGCGCCGATGTCGGTCCTCGAGGCGATGGCCGCGGGCCTCCCGGTCGTCACGACTGACTGCGGTGCGCTGCGTGACATGGTTGGAGACGGTCACGACGGGTTCGTCGTTCCCGTCGGGGATGTCGACGCGCTGGCCGACCGGATCGGAACGCTCGCCGACGACCCGACACTCCGCGCCCGTTTCGGGGCGACCGCCCGCGCGAGGGCAGAGCGTGACTTCCGAATCGAGGGGACCGTGGCAGGCTTCCAGCGGCTCCTCACATCGCTGGTCGATCGATGACGAGCCCACACCCGTCGCCCGCGCGCCCGGCTCGCGTCCTCATTCTGGTCGAGAACCTCTCGGTCCCATTCGATCGACGTGTTTGGCAGGAGAGCCGGGCCCTCGTCGAGGCCGGCCATGAGGTCGTGGTCATCTGCCCGATGGGGAGCAAACAGGACACCGAGCCAGAGGAGACGATCGAAGGCGTGCGCATCCTGCGCTATCCGCTTGAGGCCGCGACAGGGGGTCCGGCCGGCTACGTCAAGGAGTACGGCCAAGCGCTTTGGCGGACCCTGCGTCTCGCGCTTCGCGTCCGCAAGGAAGGGCCGGTCGACGTCGTACACGCCTGCAACCCTCCGGACCTGCTGTTTCTCGCTGGGCTCCCCCTCAAACTTCGTGGGGCGAAGTTCGTCTTCGATCATCACGACCTCGTGCCCGAGCTTTTCCTGTCGCGCTTCGAGGGCTCCAGCAGCCTCCTCTACCGAGTGTCGAAGCTCTTCGAGCGAGTCACCTTCGCCTTCGCCGATGGGGTCATCTCGACGAACGAGAGCTACCGCCGCGTCGCCATCGAGCGCGGGAAGATGAAGCCAGATCGAGTCTCGGTTGTGCGAAGCGCCCCGGATCTCTCGCGCTTTGTCCGGCGCGAGCCCGACCCGAGCCTCCGGCGTGGGAAGACGCACCTCGCTGCCTACATTGGTGTGATGGGCCCCCAAGACGGTGTCGACTACGCCCTCCGGGCGCTCGCGCACCTGCGCCACGAGACGGGGCGAGAGGACCTGCAATCGATCTTCATGGGAACCGGCGATGCCTTCGACGACATGGTTGCGCTCTCCCGGACGCTTGGCCTGGAGGACTGCGTCGAGTTCACCGGGCGCGTCCCAGACGAGTTCGTGCAGCGCTGCCTTTCGAGCGCCGACGTGTGCCTCTCGCCCGATCCAAAAAACCCCCTCAACGACGTGTCGACGATGAACAAGGTCGTCGAATACATGTCGATGGGCCGGCCGCTCGTCTCGTTTGATCTCGTCGAAGCGCGAGTCTCGGCGGGCGACGCCGCGCTCTACGCGCCCGCAAACGACGAGACCGCGTTCGCCGAGCTCATCGCGGAGCTGCTCGACGACCCCGTCCGCCGTACGCGGATGGGGGAGATCGGGCGCCAGCGCGTCGAGCAGGACCTCTCCTGGGCCGTCTCGCGCCAACACCTGATCGACTTCTACGGTCGACTGCTCCGTCGGTAGAGCGGCGCGTCTACGCGGTGCCCACGAAGTAGACCGCCGGATAGAGCAGTCGACCGAGGCCCGATCGCTCGATCACCGTCAGCGCGCGTCCATGCGAGCCGTAGACGGCTCGGTAGTACTCGCGCGTTGTCTCCTCGGCATTCCCGAAGGCGCTCACCAGGATCCGTCGAAGCTCCGGGGAAGTGAAGCCGGCATGCGCGCCAAGCTCGTTCCTGAACTGCCCCTTGAGGCGAGCCTTCCAGTCAGCCGCATTCCAGGCGAGCTTCTTCGCAAGCGACGTGCCTTCACTTCCGACGTACCCGACGAGGCGCCTGCGATTGGGCGTCCCGATCCAGTACCCGGCACCGGGGCGCATGGCGCGACGCATTTCGCTCAGCGCGACGGCGTACCGGGGGATGTGTTCGAGCACGTGGTAGCAGTAGACGAAGTCGAAGGTGTCATCCTCGAAGTCAAGCGCCGTTCCGTCGCCGACGCGCAGGTCGACCCTTCGGCGCGCTTCGTCATCGAAGGTATCCGCGACATCGATCCCGGTCACCGTGCTCCCGAGCTGTTCGGCGAGGTGGGCCGCCTCGAGGCCTGGTCCGCATCCAACGACAAGGAGCCGCTTCGGCGTGCCGAATCGCTGGCGGATGAGGTTCGCGACAGCGGGTGTCTTGGTGTCCATCGGCATCGATGTCACGCGCATCTCCTCGTCGGTTGAGGCGACGCTAGTCGAGCACGCCGCTGCTCGCAAATCGTTCTTTCGTGCAGGCGCCGAGGGTGGCAGGCAGCGCCGGGTTCGGCGGGGTGTCCGCTCGCCGCTACCCGCCACCCCGGACGAGGATGAGGCCGTCCTGCGGCGGGATCGTCACCGTGGTGACCTGCTCGCCGCTATTAGTCGAAGGATCCTGGCGACCCTTGAGGCGCCGGTAGGGCCCCTCGAGTTTCACCGTCTTGGCCTCGTCCCCCGCGTTGTGCAGCACGATGCCACCCGTGAAATCACGTCGATAGAGCTTCCCGCTCACCCGCCCGATCCCGCCGCGAAAGGTGCCTGAGACCTGCGACCAGGTCGGGCTCGGCACGACGGCCCGCCCGAGATAGCCACGCCCTCGCCCGCCTCCGTCGATCTCGTCGTAGGTGACGATCTCGTCGTAGTCGACTCCGGCGCTTGCCCAGTAGCCGTTCTGCAGAAGTGTCCCGGTGAGGAAGCTTCGCGCCCGGCGGTAGTCGGTCTGGTCAAGCGGCCCACCTTGGGGAAGGCGATTGATCGTGATCTGCATACCGGGAAGGCGATGCCCGGGAGCGGACGCGACGGTGACGTAGTCGCGCAGGTCAACGCCGGGATCGCGCTCTTTGACGGGGTCTGAAAAGCTCTCCCAGACGCGTCCGTCAAGACGGTCTCCTGAGAGTGTTCGACTCCCGTTGACAACGATGAGCGCCTTCGGAATCTCGCGTCGCAGTCGCGACTCCGCGTTGGAGATCGCCTGCTCCCACGGCTTCCCAGGGCCAAAAATAGCGCTGTTGGGCTCGTCCGTACCGTCGCCGTCGACATCCCACGCGTCCCGGGTCGTGTTGTAGACGCGGTCGCCCCAGACATCCAAGAAGAGTCCGTCCCAGACACCTGAGCGCCAGACACGGCGAACCATCCAGTCGACGGCGTAGTCAGCGAATCGCCGCCCACCAACGGTCCCCATGATGTTGGTCATGTCGGTGCCGGGGTACTGGCTGAGTTGCTCGCCGCTCGCGGTCCGCGCCAACCAGCCGACCGGCAGCTTCGACCGTCCCCGATCATCGAACTGCCAGAGGTCGTAGCGGTTGGCGTAGTAACCACGCGATCCGATGCTGCGGGGTCGGTCGACGATATTGACGTAGGCGAGCAGTCGGACCGTGGGATTCAAACGGCGGATCTGGGCAAAGAAGGAGCGGGGCTGGCGATGGGCCCATTCGCTGTCAATCACGACGACGTCGGACTTGGCGAGCGTCGCCGCCGACGGAAGGTCCTCCTGGGCAAGGAAGAGTGCTGTGGAGCGAGGAAACGTTGGTGCCTGCTTCTCGCCCGCGGAGATCGCGGCCTCGTCACGAACCACGGCCTTGCTGCCGCAGCCCGCTGCGACAACGACGATGAGGGCGGTCGTCCACCCACCGATCAAACGTCGGCGACGGCTTGGGCGTCGCGCGCCGGCCATGGGGGGTCGTGCGTTCACGGGCGCCAGGATCGCACGTCGCTCGGTCGCGGGCGAACCCCGTCGGGTCCATTGGCGACGAACGGCCGGGCCCACGCGCTACGTTCCGGCAATCGCACCCCGCCGAATATCGCTCCCCGTCGTCGCAGAGGTCGGTCCCGGCCCGAGAAGCGCGGGTGGGGTCCGCTCGGTGATCGCCATGCTGTGCGCGTCACCGTTGCGGGAGCGCTTCGAGCTGGTCGAGATCCACACGCATCGAGACGGCTCGGGGTGGGAAAAACTCACCCAGGCGGCCGTTGGAATCGGCCGGCTCGCGGTCCTGCTCGCGCGTCGGCGGGTGGACCTCGTGCACATTCACACGGCGTCTGATGCATCGTTTCGCCGCAAGGCGATCGTGGCTGCCGCAAGCCGGCTGGCGCGCCGGCCGTATGTCGTGCATGTGCACGGGGGTGGCTTTGCCGAGTACGCCGCGTCGGCGGGGCCAGTCGAGCGCGCCGTTATCGCCCGAACGCTTCGCGCTGCCGCGCGCGTGGTCGTCCTGACGGACTCCTGGAAGGGGCGCCTCGCCCATCTCGCGGGCGACAACATCGAGGTGGTCCCGAACCCGGTCGCGTCCGTGCCGGAGGGCGCGTCAGCGGAACTCGGCGCCCCTGCGCGGATCGTTTGCCTCGGCCGTCTCGGCGACGACAAGGGCTCTCGCGTGCTCGTGCAGGCGCTCGCGCGTCTCGGCGAGCAGCGCGCCGACGTGCGGCTATGCCTGGCTGGCGACGGAGACCAGGGCCCGATTCGCCTGGAGGCCGAACGGTTGGGCGTGATCGACCGCGTGGAGCTGCCCGGGTGGGTCGACGCCCGTCGCCGCGACGAACTCCTTGCGGGATCGACGATTTTCGCGCTGCCGTCGCGCGTGGAGGGACTTCCGATGGCGCTCCTCGAAGCGATGGCGTTTGGACTCCCGGCGGTGGTTACGCCGGTGGGAGGTGTGCCGGATGTCGTCGGAGACGGGCACGGGGCCATCGTGGTTACTCCCGATGATCCCGCCGCGCTTGCGAATGCCTTCGAGACGATCATGGCCGACCCGGCGCGCGCGATCCGGATGGGCGCCTGGAACCGCGCCCAGGTCGACACGCACTACGCGGTCGAGCGCGTCGCCGAGCGGCTTGCCGAGGTCTTCGACGCGGCGCTCGGCGCTAGACGAGGTCGTTGACGACGATCGCGGGCTTGACCTTCCCGCTGGCGGAGCGGGGGATTCGCTCCATCTGCGTGAACGTGACCGTCTGGCCGGGGCCGATCAGGCGCCTGATGTTTTCGCGTGCGAGTGCCTCGCTTGCCGTCTGATCAAACCCAACGCCGGGCACCATCCGAATCTCGAAGACGCCAGGCGCGCGTTGGACGATCTGCGTCTCCTGGAGGCCGGTGAGGTCGTCGACAACGGTGGCTGGAAGCGGTATCGGCCGTCCGTCTGCCGCCACGAAGGCATCCTCTGCGCGCCCGTCGATCGCCCCCAGGAGCGGGAAGGATCGTCCACAGGCACACGGCCCTTCGGGTGCAGGCCCCACCTCGTCGCCCGTTCGGTAGCGAAAGAGCGGAAAGCCCCAGTTGTGCAGCGGCGTGCCGACGATCTCGAAGCGGTCGGGCCGCCCATCGACGGGCAGCAGCTCGACGATCCCGTAGTCCGGGAAGACGTGATAGCCGCCGGCTTCGCAGCTCCCCGCCATCGCGACGCGCTCGGTCTGCCCGTAGTGGTCGACGATCGGACCGACGAAGGTCTCTCGCATCAGGCCCTGCTGGGCGGGGCTCATCACCTCTGACGACGTGACGATCGCCCGCACCGGGAACTGTGCTCCGTGGTCGCGAAGGAGCGCGGCAAGGAGCGAGATGCTCGACGGCCAACCTTCGATCGCGTCAGGCTGAAAGGCACGCAAGCCGTCGAGAATCTTCGGGAGGTTGGAGGCGGTCAGGTGGAAGCTCGAGATAAGGAGCTGTCGCCCGCCCGGCACCTCCATCGTCACCTCACCGGGGCGATCGGCGGCGAAGTCGCTTCCCCGCAGGATCGCGCGGCGTGCGCCTCGGGGCATGCCGAACCAGCCCCACTGGCGTTCGAGCACCGCCAGCTCGTAGATCGACGAGCCCGGCGTGCGGTAGGCCGTCACGGGGGTTCCCGAGGTTCCACTCGACGACGACCCCCAGGCGAGCCGTTTCGGGTATGTCAGAAAGTCCCGTGGCCGCTCGGCGAGATGACGGCGCTCAAGGAGCGGCAGTCGGGCGAGATCCTCGACGCGGCGGATCGAGCGAGGATCGACGCCATTTTCGCGAAACCACGCGCGGTAGAACGGCGACCGCGCCGCGGCGAGTCGCACGAGTCCACGTAGCCGGCGCTCCTGGAAGCGACGGATCTCGGCGACCCCTGCGTGGTCGAGCCGCTCCAGGCCGCGGGCCATCGCGATCCCCATCGGATGCGCACGTCGGATCCGGTGTTTGAGACTTTGGGACCTACCTGGAGGTGCGATGAGGAAACTCCGCCGGTCGGGACTCGGTCGGTCGGCGCGTATCCTGTGCCGAGTGCACGAACCGCAGACCGGAAACCAGGATAGAGCCGAACGCCCTCGTGGCCGGCGATCAACGTTCGGACGGGACCAGTTTTGGGTCGCTTGAACTGGTACGCCCGTCGGCTGCGCGCGATGGGCCCCGCCGAGGTCGCGTGGCGCGGAACGCGCGCGGGGCGCGGAATGGTCCGCACGATCAGCCGAACCGGGAGGCCGTCTGAGGCGGCGATACTCGGGACGGGAAACCCGGATTGGCCCGCGCTCCTCGCGGCGTTTCGGTCGGCGCGGGGCCGGCCCGTGCTCCTCGACCGCGCTCGCGCACGGTCGATCGCCCTCCACGATCCACAAGCCTCGCGGTCCGTTATCGATGCCGCCGACCGTGTGATGGACCACCGATTTACCTTCTTTGCCTACCCGGAGGCCGCCTTCGGTCCCGAAATCGACTGGCACCACGACCCCGGCTCCGGAGCCCGCTGGCCCCTGATCCCCGCCTCCCGTATCGACCACAGGAGCGCCTCGGGCGACCCGAAATGGATCTGGGAGCTGAACCGCCTCCAGCATCTCCCATGGCTTGCACAGGCGTGGCTCTTCACTGACGACGTGCGTTACGCCGACGAAGCGCTCTCGCAGATCGACTCCTGGACGTCCCAGAACCCGCCTGGGGTCGGCATTGCATGGAGGGGTGCATTCGAGGCGGGCATCCGCGCGATCTCGATCGCTGTCGCCCTCCAGGGCCTGCGCGACGCGCCGGGCCTGACGCCCGAGCGCTACCGGTCAACGGTTCTACTGCTTGCCGAAAGCGGGCGGCGGTGCTGGGACGACCGTTCGCGATTTAGCTCGTCGAACAACCACCTCGTCGGCGAGCTCGCTGGGCTTGCGACGATCGCGATCCTGTTTCCCGAACTCGCCCAGGCGTCGGCGTGGGAGTCGCGGGCCCTGCGCCAACTCGGCATCGAAGCCGCGCGTCAGATCCTTCCCGACGGCGCTGGCGCGGAACAGGCGCTCGGCTACCAGGTGTTCACGGCGGAGTTGATGCTCGTGGTCGCGGCCCTCGTGCGCGCCCGCGGGGACGAGCCGCCAGCGTCGATCATGAGCGGCCTCGACCGAAGCGCCACCTACCTCGCAGGTCTCGTCGGAGACGGCGACCCGGTGCCTCGCTACGGCGACGACGACGAGGGGTTCGCGCTGCGCCTCGGCCCGGAGGCGACGCGAGAGGTCCACGACCACCTGGGTCTTGTGGCTGCCTTCACGGGCAACGTTGCTGCACGCCGCTCTGGGCGCCTCGACATCAGTGCGATGTGGCTTGCGGGGGCGGAAGGTCAGCACCGATGGGCCGCGACGAGCCCCGGCCGAGCCCCGCAGAGCCTTCACGCCCAAAACGGCGGTCTGGTCGTGCTCCGCTCCCAAGGCCGTCGGCTCACGATGGACATCGCGCCGCTCGGCTACCTGTCGATCGCCGCGCACGGGCACGCCGACGCCCTCAGCTTGACCCTGTCAATCGACGGCAAGGAACTGATCGGCGACCCGGGGCCTGGGAGCTACTACGGCCACCCCGATTGGCGTCGCGCGCATCAGGGCACCAGGATGCACGCCACCCTCTCAGTCGACGATCTCGACCAGTCCGAGCTCGGCGGAGCCTTTCTTTGGACCCACCACGCCAGGGTGACCACTCGTCACGTTGACCTCGACGCGGGTGTTGTCGAGGCCGAGCACGACGGCTTCCGCCGTCTCGACGACCCGGTATCGCATCGGCGCTGGCTCGTCGCGCCGCCGGACGAGGAGACGATCGTCGTGGTCGACCTCGTCGAATGCGACGGCGCCCACACGGTCCGCACTGCCTGGCCGCTCCACCCATCGGTGCACGCGCAGGAGCGCCCCGCCGGGCACCGCCTGCTCGTCGACGGTGTCCCGAAGCTCGACATCAGGCAGGCGTCGAGCGCAGACCCGCTGGAGACGTACGCGATCCTGGGCGACGAGCAGACGCATCTTGGCTGGTGGTCCGAGCGGCTCGAATCGCGCCGTCCCGCGTGGCTCGTCGGCGGTCTCGGCTCGACCATCGGTCCGGTTGCGGTGGCGACGATCATCACCCCGACCACCGTGCCTGAGGCCCGGTTCGGCGAACTCTCGGTCGCCCTCGACGAGCAGGCGGTGCAGGTCACGTGGACCGACCGTCGAGGAGTCCGGTCGCTTCGTTTCGATCGGACGCGCCACGGGGTCATCGGTGCCTCCGAGGACGGACAACGTTACTCATAACATCCCTAACAATTCCAACATCAAAAACCCCTTCGATGGCAGCGAAGTGGGCCTACGCTAAGACGGAAGTAAGGGTTCGCTCCCTGCTCAGCGGGGTTTTCTCCCATCCCGGCAGGTGAACCCCGACCTCCGGCTAGGCTCGTATCTGTCCACGTAGGGGGCGATCGTCGGTCCCGATCAACCTAGCCTTGGCGACGTGACTACGACCTTGCCAGAGGCGGGAACTCTCAGCCCGTCCATCAACGCTCACGCAAACCTCGACGCCGCCACGGCTGGAGCTTCGGGGCTCGCCCGAATCAGCGTCTTCGGACTCGGCTACGTGGGCTGCGTTTCGGCCGCATGCTTTGCCTCCCGCGGGCATGCCGTGGTTGGTGTCGACGCGAACCCGGATAAGACCGCGTTTCTTCGTCAGGGGAAGGCCCCGGTCGTCGAGGAGCGCATCGGTGAGCTGACGCGCGAGGTCGTCGAGTCGGGGCTCCTGACCGTGAGCGACGATCCCGCTGGCGCCGTGCGGGACACCGACATCACCCTCGTCTGTGTCGGAACGCCATCGGCTCGCGACGGCGGGCTGTCGAGCGCGTACCTCGAGCGAGCGTCCGAGGAGATCGGCGAGGCGCTTGCCACCAAGGATGGCTGGCACGTCGTCGTCTTTCGCAGCACGATGATCCCCGGCACCTGCGAGGGCATCCTCGTTCCCATCCTCGAGCGCGTGTCTGGCAAGCGGGTCGGTGTCGACTTCGGCGTCTGCCTCAACCCCGAGTTCCTTCGCGAGGGCTCGAGCGTTCGCGACTTCCTCGACCCGCCAAAGACGGTGGTCGGCGAGAGTGACCCGCGCAGCGGCGCCCTCGTGATGGACCTCTACGACGGCCTGCCCGGGCCGCGGTTCCAGGTGCCGATCGCCGTCGCCGAGATGACGAAGTACGTCGACAACTCCTACCACGCACTCAAGGTCGCGTTCGCGAACGAGATCGGCGCGATCTGCCGTTCGGTCGGGCTCGACTCGCACGCGGTGATGGACGTCTTTCTCTCCGACACGAAGCTCAACATCAGCACCGCCTACCTCCGTCCGGGATTTGCGTTCGGAGGATCGTGCCTGCCCAAGGATCTGCGGGCGCTCGTGCACACGGCGCACGAGTGCAATGTCGACGTCCCACTCCTTGGGAACGTCCTCGTCTCGAACGAGGCGCACCTTCGCCGGTCGGTCGAGATCATCACCGAGACGGGGCGTCGACGGGTCGGAATCTTCGGATTGTCCTTCAAACCGGGCACCGACGACCTCCGTGAAAGTCCCCTGGTTGATCTTGCAGAACGTCTGATCGGGAAGGGATACGACGTGCGCATCTACGATGCCAACGTCGCGCTATCCCGACTGATGGGCGCCAACCGTGCATACATCGCAGAACACCTTCCCCACATCGACGATCTCCTCACCGATGACATCTCCGAAGTCCTCGCCCACGCCGAGGTCTGCGTGGCGGGCTCCCGCGATCCCGAGGTTGTCGCCGCGATCGATGGTCGGGCGACCGGGCGTATCGTCGTCGACCTCGTTCGTCTGCCCGGAGCGGACGCGCGACGAAACGACGAAACGTACTTCGGCGTTGGCTGGTAGGTCAGCGCGTCCGTGGACTGCGTCGATCACGGTTCGGTGTCCATGCAGCGGGACGTCACAGCGACGGTCGCGCTTGACCCACGTCCCGTCGAGGGCATCATCGGGGAACACCGCGCGCATCGGTCGGGTTCGCGTCCCGTGAGCCGACCGACCTTCAGCATCCTGGTCTCGGCATTTGAAACCGAGCGCTACGTCGCCGAGACGATTCAGTCGGTCCTCGATCAATCGCGCGGAGACTGGCAGTTGATCGTCGTCGACAACGGCAACTCCGACGAGATGGCCGAGATCGTCGCGCGCTACACGGACGACCCTCGGGTGATCCTGATTCGGCAGGAAAACGGTGGGATCTCCGGAGGACGCAACGCGGCCGCCGCCGCGGCATCGGGGCGCTACCTGGTCTGCCTCGATAGCGACGATCGCCTCCTTCCGAGCTACCTCGAGCGCATGGCGTCGATTCTCGACCTCGATCCGACGGTCGGGGCGGTCTCCTGCGACGCCCGCGTCTACTTCGACGGTGCGGGGGTATTTGCCGAGAAGAACATGCTCGAACATTCGGGGCGTAGCACCCCAGACCTCAGCGACCGGTCACGTCACCTGGAGATGATCCTTCGCGAGAACTTCCTCTACGCGGGAGGCACGATTCGGGCCGAGGCATTCGAGGATGTCGGTGGCTTTTCCGACCGAGTGCCGGGTGTCGAGGACTGGGACATGTGGATTCGTCTGGCGGCTGCCGGTTGGGGTTTTTCGGTGATCGACGCGCCGCTTGCGATCTACCGCATCCGTGCCGACTCAACCTCGCGCGGAGAGGACAAGGTTGTGCGGTTCGAGGATTCCGTTCTTCGAACGCTCGAGATCGCCCGGGCAGAGCTCGCCTTGACTCCTCGCCAGCGGGTCGCCACCGATGAGGGCCTCGACTTCTACCGGGCGATGTTCGCCCGTCGGCGGGCGCGCGTGGCCCTCGCGAAGTCCGACACCGCACTCGCGCGCTCACTCGCCGAGGAGGTCGTTCGACTCCGTCCGAGCCTGCGCAGTCGTGCGGTCCTCGCGGCCCTGCGCGTCGCGCCAGGCATCCTTGCTCGTATTCACGTGCTCCGCGCCCGAAACGGTTTCCGTCTCCCGCGACCACAGTCCCGTCGCGAAATCGCGATGGCCCGGCCGGCCGTCACGCCGTCAGCGGGCGACGTGAAGTGGAATGGTCGCTCGTTTGCGGGTGATACGCGCACCCCCGACCGGATTCTGGCGCACTACTTGGTCGAGCGCGAACTGGCCGACCGACTGCGGCACGCGAGCGCTCATGAGCGGCTGAGCCTTTACGGTGAGGTGTACGAGGAGATCTTCCGCCGGGTGCCCGACCACCCGCAGCTCATCAAGACCTCGACCCCGGCGGTCAAGGCGCGTCAGGTGGCCAGCCAACTTCCCGCGATTGAACGGTTCATCGGCCCTAAGATGACGTTCCTGGAGGTCGGCGCGGGCGATTGTTCCCTCTCGATCGCCCTCGCGCCCAAGCTGAAGCACACCTACGCGCTCGACGTCTCACCGACGATTACCGCGCCGGCCGCTGGCGTGGCGAACGTCACCGTCGTGATCTCCGACGGCCAGACCGTGCCGGTGTCGCCACGGAGTATCGACCTCGCCTACTCCAACCAGCTCATGGAGCACCTTCACCCGGACGATGCACTCGCGCAACTCGGCCAGATCGCCGCGGCGATCGCGCCGGGTGGCCGGTATCTGTGCGTCACCCCACACCGCTACAACGGACCCCACGACGTGTCACGTGGGTTCGGACACGAGGCGACCGGTTTTCACCTTCGCGAGTACACCACCCTTGAGCTCAAGCGACTCTTCCTCCGGGCCGGGTTCGATCGCGTGACGTGCTTGGTGGGCGCCAAGGGTCGCCTGATTGAGGTTCCGGTCGCGCTCGTCGGAGCGATCGAGCGCGCCCTTGCGCTGCTGCCGGCTCACGTCCGAACGCGGATCGCCGAGGGTCCCCTCGTGCGTCCCTTCTTCGGCATCCGGATCGTCGGCCAGCGCACCTCGTAGCGCGGCCTCGGGCCTGCCTGCCTCAGATCGTGAGACCGAGCTTGGGAGCGTAGAAGGCCTCCGCGAAGCCGTCCGGGGCGCGTGACTCCATTCCGCGAATGCGGGGGATGGCCCGGAAGAGGTCGGGCGTGAACCAGTCCTTTGACCGCTGCGTCGCGAAATGGGTCATCAGGAGTGCGATCTTTCGCTCGAGCGTCTCCTCGGAGAGTGCCACGTAGGCGTTCGGTCGCCCGAGGTCGCCATCCCATTTCGGGATCTCGTATTCGAGCACGACCTGATCGCGGAACGTATTCCAGGTCAGCTCGCACGCGAAGCGGTGATCCTGGTGCAGGTCGTTTCGCTGGTGGGTGAGGACGAGGTCGGGCCCAAAGGGCTTGAGCGAATCCTCGAAGAAACCCTTCACGAGCGCGGCGTCGTGGGGCATGAAGCCGTCGCGGAAGTCGCCGAGGACGATGCTCGGGGGGGTCTCCAGTCCGTCGAGGAAGCCTTCGGCGCTCGCACGGGCCTCGTTCTCGCGGGAGCCGATGGCCGAGAGCACCGCCCAGGTCACGACCGTGTCGGGACGGCGCCGGACCAGATCGAGCACCAGTCCACCGCAACCAATCTCGATGTCGTCGGAGTGGCACCCGATGAAGAGGGCCCGAAGCGGCCGGTCCTCTGGGATGGGGAGATGCAGCGAGAGCATTGGTAAAGGATGCCCGATTGGCGTCGATCGCTGCCGCCACCGATCGCTTCTCAGTTCCTCGGGAACCGCGCCTGAAGCAGGCTCGACGATGTTCTGCGCCAACACACCAAGCATCTGGTGATCAGCCTGGCAAGGGGCGGTTCGCAGTCGAAGGTCAGCGGTGCGCAGGCGAGGCTCGGCGTCGAGTGCGAAGCGGTTGCCGTGGCCGTACGCGAGTGCCTTGGCTCAGGCGTCCCAGAGCCCACCGGTCGACGCCCCTTCACTACCTGCGGCCCGCCGGGTGCTCGGCGGGGCCCTCGCTGAGGCCAGGCACGTGGGGGACAAACAGATCGGCCCCGAGCACATCCTGATCGGGATCGTGAGCGACGATGGCGTCGCCGCGCAGATCCTGGCGGGCCTGGGTGTAACGCCCGACCGGGTCCGCGAGGCACTCCTCGCCAGCTGAGCCTCGTAGGACATTCTGCGCGAGGCCACGCCAGGTCGCATCCTCAAACGCTGGGCAGGTATCCGCGATAACGCCAATGACAAATACGCGGTATGACTAGCATCAGACTCGCGATGACACTGTTGTACCTGCGTGGAACGGTATCGTAAGCGTCTTGCCGACGATGTGATTGCCGACCTTCTCGGGTCGTTCCCGGGCGCTCTTCCTGACCGGGCCTCGATCGATCGGCAAGACGACCACAGCCCTCCGGTTTGCTGGGTCTGTGGTCCGCCTGGATCGGTCAATCGAGGCGGAGGTCGCACGCGCCGATCCCGACGCGCTACTGCGCGGCTTGTCCGAGCCGGTGCTCATTGACGAGTGGCAGCTCGCACCGGAGGTGCTCGGCGCCGTCAAGCGCGCCGTGGACCTCGACCCCCATCCGGGCCGCTATATCGTCGCGGGAGCGGCACGCGCGCGTCGCGAGCCGCAGACCTTGCCCGGTACGGGGCGGCTCATCGAGATACCGATGTTCGGGCTTACGGTTCGTGAGCAGCTCGGGAGCCTGGACCGATCCTGGTTCGTCGAACGAGTCCTCGGGGACGAGGTCCTCTCGCCGACGGATCCGCCCGATCTGCGGGGCTACGTGGAACTGGCGCTGCGTAGCGGGTTTCCGCAGGCGGCGTTTCGGGACTCGCCAACGCAGCGGCAACGTTGGCTTCGAAGCTACCTCGACCTCGCCGTCTCCCAGGATGCGGCCGAGCTTTCCGATCGCGACCCCGTTCGACTGCGCCGCTACTTCGATGTGCTCGCACTGAACTCTGCCGGTATTCCTCAGGATCGCACGCTCTACGACGCCGCAGGCATCGCGCGCGACACCGCATCAGCGTATGACCGACTGCTCGGCGACCTCATGCTGGCCGAAGCCGTCCCAGCGTGGTGGACCAATCGACTGAAGCGTCTCACGACGAGCCCCAAGCGCTACATCACCGACTGCGGGGTCATGGCCACCTCGATTGGTGTCGACGCGGGCGCGGTCATGCGCGACGGGGACCTCCTCGGCCGCTTACTCGAAACGTTTGTTGCCTCGCAGCTCAGACCTGAGCTGGCACTTCATCCCGAACGGCCTCGGCCGCATCACCTTCGTACGCGCGATGGTCGAGAGGTCGACCTCGTCGTCGAGTTCGCGGGCGGGCGCATCCTCGCAATTGAAGTCAAGGCCGCCGGCGCGGTCACGGCCCATGACGCCCGTCATCTGGTCTGGTTGCGCGACCAGCTCGGCGAGCGCTTCCTCGCCGGGGTGGTCTTCCATACCGGCCCCCGATTGTTCAACCTCGGCGAGCGGATCAGCGCCGCGCCAATCGCGACGCTCTGGTCAACCCCCTGAGCTGACAGCGGCCGAGCGGATTCGGGGTCGGCGTGGACACCCACGCCGACCCCGCACCATCGGATCCGCTACGTGCCGAGCTGCGCCTTGACGAGGTCGGCCACCTCAGATGGGCTCGTTCCCACCCGGATGCCCTTGGCCTCGAGGGCTTCCTTCTTGGCCTGGGCGGTCCCGGAGGAGCCCGTGATGATCGCCCCGGCGTGGCCCATCTGCTTGCCAGGTGGGGCCTGGAAACCGGCGATGTAGGCGACCACGGGCGTCGTCATGTTGGCCGCGATGAACTCGGCCGCCTTCTCCTCTTCGTCGCCGCCGATCTCGCCAACCATGACCACGAGGTCGGTTTCGGGGTCCGCCTCGAAGTGACCGAGGATGTCGATGAACGAGCTACCGACAACCGGGTCGCCGCCGATCCCGACGACACTCGACTGTCCGATCCCGTGGAGTGCCAGCTCCTTCGAGATTTGGTAGGTCAGGGTCCCGGAACGGCTGACGAGCCCAACCCGGCCAGGGCTGAACACCTGCGTCGGCATAATCCCGACCGTCGCCTTGCCGGGGCTGATGATGCCCGGGCAGTTCGGCCCGACGAGGGTCTGGCCACCGCGCTTGAGGTGCGTGTAGATCCGCATCATGTCCTGGGCGGGGATGCCCTCAGTCACGGTGATGATGAGTTGGACACCACTGTCCATTGCCTCGTAGATGGCATCAGCGGCAAAGCGCGGGGGCACGAAAACCATGGCGGTGTTCGCCTGGGTTTCCTCCACGGCATCGCGCACGGTGTTGAAGACCGGAATGCCCTCGACGTCCTGTCCAGCTTTTCCGGGTGTGACGCCGCCGACGACGTTTGTGCCGTAGGCGCGGTTTCGTGTCGCGTGGAAGGCGCCCTCACGCCCGGTGATGCCCTGCACCACGAGACGTGTGTTCTGATCAACCAGGATTGACACTATGCGGCCTCCTTCGCGAGGGCGACGGCGCGCTCGGCGGCCGACAGCATCGTGGCTTCGACAACGACGTTCTTCGGAGCGCGCTCCGCGATGATGCGGCGGCCCTCATCCTCGTTCGTGCCATCGAGGCGAACGACGATCGGGAGTGTTGCGCCGAGCCGATCGAGCGCCGTCAGGAGCCCTTCGGCGACCTCGTCGCAGCGCGTGATGCCCCCGAAGATATTGACGAGGAGCACCTTCACCTTGGCATCAGACAGCAGCACCTCGAGCGCGGTGACGACGTCATCGGCCTTCGACCCACCACCGGCGTCGAGGAAGTTGGCGGGCCGTCCCCCGGCGAGGGCGACGACGTCGAGCGTGCTCATCACGAGCCCCGCGCCGTTACCGAGGATCCCGACGTCGCCGTCGAGCTTGACGTAGGTCACGCCACGCTCCTGGGCCATCCGCTCTTGCGGATCGTCGGTCGTTGCCTCTTGCATCGCAGCGATGTCCGGGTGGCGGTAGAGCGCGTTCCCGTCGATTGTGACCTTCGCGTCGAGTGCCTTGACCTCGCCGTCGGTCGTGAGGATCAGCGGGTTGATCTCCATGAGCGTTGCGTCGAGGTCGACAAACGCCGCGTAGAGCTTGCAGAGGATGTCGACGACACCGGCGATCGCGGGGGCGTCGATGTTGGCGTGAAAGGCCAGCCAACGCGCATGGTGGGCCTGGAAGCCGGTCAGCGGGTCGACGTGGAGGCGGGCGAGCGCCTCGGGCCGGTTCACCGCAACCTCTTCGATGTCCATGCCACCCTCAGCGGAGAGCATCACCAGCGGCTTCTTTTCGCCGCGGTCGAAGGTGATCGAGGCGTAGTACTCCTTCTCGATGTCCGAGGCGCTCTCCACCCAGAGGCGGCGAACGATGTGGCCGCCGATGTCGAGCCCCAGGATGTTCTTCGCGTGCTCCTCGGCTTCTGCGGGGGTCGAGGCGAGCTTGATGCCGCCGGCCTTTCCTCGCCCACCGATGAGCACCTGCGCCTTTACGACGACCTGGCCACCGATCCGCTCGGCGGCGCTGCGCGCCTGCTCCGGGGTCGTCGCTTCCTCGCCAGCTGATACGGGGATACCGTGTCCCGCAAAGAGCTGTTTGCCCTGATACTCGAAGAGATCCAAGCGTTCGCCCCTCTATCGTCGTCTGCTTGCATTCACCCAAACCGTGGGCTGGGGCGCATCCTAACCCCCGCAACACCGCTGCGGCCGGGCGATTGGGTACGTCAACTGACCCGGATCTCCGGTGGCGTCGGTGTCGCGGGTGGGGGCGGACGTCGTCGACGCGGAATCCGCATCTCGTCCGGCCGACGGGTGATCGCCACAACACTCTTACCGCAACCTGATAGTCCAGCAGTCGAGTTTGGCGCGAGTGTGGCATGCTGGCCGAGGTTGTGCGTACACCTCGCGCACGCCTGAGGGAGGATGAGATAGCCCCCGCATTTAGCCTCATCATGCCTGCCCATGGAACCCGTGCCTGGATTGGCGAGGCGATCGAATCGGTTCGCGCGCAGACGCTTACCGACTGGGAGCTGATCGTCGTTGACGACGGGTCGCCGGACGGGCTCGCCGAGGTTGTTGCGCCGCTGCTTCGTGACGAGCGGATCACGTTGATACGTCAGGCGAATGCTGGCGCAAGCGCCGCGCGAAACGTCGGCGCGGCGCAGTCGCGCGCTCCCCTGCTCTCGTTCATCGATAGCGACGATGTCTTGGCGCCGGACTTCCTTGAGCGAACGGCCAGCATCCTCGCGTCACAACCGGGTGTTGGCATCGTCGGATGCCTTATGGAGCGCTTCGACGAGCGCCCAGGTGATCACGGTGGGGTCGCCGAGCCCGCGCTTGGGCAGTTCGAGCCGTGGTGGGATACCCCGCACTGCCTTGCTGAGTTTCTCACGCACCCATTCGCCTACCACGGGGCCACGATGCGGCGCTCCCTCTTCGAAGTGACCGGCGGCTACTCGACCGATCTGGCAATTCACGAAGACTTCGAGATCTGGTTGAAGGTCATCGCCTCGGGCGGTAGGCCGCATATCCTCCCGTCGCCGCACTACTTTTGGCGCGAGAATCCGGACTCGGTGACGAGGAGCGAGTCGGAGTACAACGTCCGACTGCCGGAGTCTCGGGCGATCGTCCTTGATCGCTTTCTTCGCTCGTCGACAGTGCCCACCGAGGCACGCCGGGTCGCGCGGGCTCAGCGCGCAAAGGCACTCGCGAGCGCGAACTTGGGAAGCGCCCGCGCGGCGCTTCGGGCGGGATCGCACTGGCGTATCGCACGGTGCGCGCTGCGGTCAATTCGCGCTCGCCCGAGCATCGCCGCACTTCGGCTGCTCGCGTCCGCTCCGCTTCCCGCAGCCGTGCTGAAGCGGATTGCGGCGACGCGTTCATGAGGCACACCGTGTTGCGCTCACCGGAGGGCTGGCGCTGCAACCCTCCGGTGTGTCGCGAGGCGCTCCGCTAGCGCAGACTCACGGTCAGTTTCTGGGCGGCCGTGGCTTGGGGCTTCACGGTGATGCGGTAGGTCCCACGCTTGAGGGTCGCGCCGAGGAACCTGACGGGAATCGTCACCTTGTTGGTGCCGGTCTTGCCAGAGACCTTGAGCGATCGCGCCCCGCCCTTCGCACCGGCCTTCGCGAAGAGGACCTGAACCTTCCCTGGGAGGGTGAGGTTGAAGGAGAAGGAAAACGCCTTGCCTCGAGTGAGGAGCTTCTTGGTGGCCCTGAGCTTGGAAAGCACCTGGGTTGGTGGGGCCGGCGGTGTTGCGGTCGGGATCGTCACCGTCGGGTTGACGACGACGCCGGCGGCGTTCTTGAGGCTGACAACGATGCTGACACTCGTCGGCTGCGGGTTCGCTGCACCAGCGACGACCCGCAGCGTCCAGTTCCCAACCGCGGGGTTTGTGGCGATGAAGCTCGCCGAAGTCCCGCTGATCTTCGGAACGACTCCGGCAGGCGGTGGCTGGACCCCGTCGATGACCTGACCGGTCGGCGACACAAGCGTCACCGCGAAACTGTTCAGCGGCCAGCTGACGAGCGCGCTGAGCTCGAGCGTCCCGGCCGGCACCGCGATGACGGTGTCCTTGGTCTCGCTTGGCTTGATGAGGACGGCACCAGCGCTATTGAAGCCGCGCGCGGCGGAGACGGCCTTCACGAACGCGTCCTGCAGGACGGTCGCGTCAGAAGCGAAGAAGTACTGGCCGGTCGTCTCCTGCGCCATCGTCTGGAGCCGGGTAGCGGCCTGGACCCCGAGGGAAATTGTGTAGACCGGTACGCCGAGTGCGGTGTAGTTCTTCGCCTCGACATTGCCGACCGTTGGGATGCCGTCAGAGAGGAAGATCACGGCCTTTCTCGCCGCGCACATGTCGGCCAGCTGGGCCACGGCCTTGTTGAACGCATCCTCGTAGTTCGTGCCCTGAACCGTTGCCCCGACGCCGGCCGGAAGCCCGTCGATGAGTCCCTGACGGTTCGCTGGTGACAGCACGGTCGGAGCGAACACGGTCGCGGCGGCAGCCGAGAATTTCATGACGCCGACGGTGTCACCATCTCCGAGCTGCCCGATGCCGAGCTGCGCGGCCTTGACCCGGAGTCGCGTCGGGTCGTTGGGGGCCGTACCGTCGGTGGGGTTCTCCATCGATGTGGAGTTGTCCAGGATGAACTCAAGCCCGATGGTGCCTGGCGCTGGCTGCGTACCTGGCGCACACGGCGCGGCTGCGGCCGTTGCGGCGGTCGCGATGAGTGCTGCACCAGCAAGCAGCGTGGCCTTCAGTGGTTTAAAAACGTTCGTACGCGATCTCATTGGGCCCGTGCCCCTCCTTGGTTTGCGTTCCCCGACAGTGAGCGTAAGTGCCCCATCCTCGCCGGGGGCAGGTCAATACAAGCTACGCCAGACAGCCCAAACCGGACACCGGCGATGAGTCCGGTCTCGCCTCGACCTTCGGGGGGCGGTTCTTGTGGGTTCTGTGAAATCCCTTACCCATGGCATACAAAAAACGCCGACTCGGCCAATCCTGTCAGCGTCAGGCCGAGGTGATGCTCACGAGCCGTTCGCCAGCCTGCACGCTCGCCCCCGCAAGCGCCGGGACGCTCGCCACGATACCGGGCTTGTGGGCGGTGACCTCATTTTCCATCTTCATCGCTTCCACAATGCACACGACATCGCCGGCGGCGACCGTTTGGCCCGCCTCAACCATGACCTTGAAGATGGTGCCTTGCATCGGGCTGACGACATCGTCTCCTGTCGCCGCGCCGCTCCCCGATCCGGTTCGCTCGCGCTTGGCCTTGGGTGTTGGCCGAGTGCCGTTTCCTCCGGTCGCCTCCGACTCCGGGTAGCGGAGCAGGATGTCCAGACGGCGCCCGTCCACTTCGGCAACGAAGCGGCGCTCAATGTTCGCCTCCGGCTCCTTGCCACCCAGTCCCGACCGAGTGACCGTTCGCGAACGGTCGGGAAACGACGTTGGTTCTGCGCTCATTCGCGCCAGCAGCTCGTGGCAGGCTCCCCCGGCGATGAACTCCTCCTGTTCGAAGAGCCAACGGTGGAAGCTGATGAGCGTTACCGGGCCCTCGATCACGTACTCGTCGAGCGCGCGGATCATGCGGCGGCGCGCCGACTCGCGGTCGACGTCCCAGACGATCAGCTTGGCGATCATCGGGTCGTAGATATCCGGAACCGGTGAGCCGGCCTCGACGCCTGAGTCGACCCGAACCCCCGGTCCGGAAGGTTCGACGTAGGTTGTGATGGGAGCGGGGGACGGGAGGAAGCGCTTGCTCGCGTCCTCCGCGTTGACGCGAACCTCGAACGCGTGCCCACGTGGCTGAACCTGGGCTTGGGTGATCGACATCGGATGGCCGGCGGCGATCCGGATCTGCTCGCGGACAAGGTCGACGCCGGTCACCATCTCGGTGACGGTGTGCTCGACCTGAATTCGGGTGTTCATCTCGAGGAAGAAGAACTCCTCGCCGCTCACCAGGTATTCGAGCGTGCCAGCCGAGCGATACCCGACGGCCTCGGCGGCCCGCACTGACGCGGCGCCCATTCGTTCGCGCAAGTGCGGCGAAACGACCGGGCTCGGACTTTCTTCGACGAGCTTCTGGTGGCGGCGCTGGATCGAGCAGTCACGCTCACCGAGCCAGATCGTATTGCCGTGCGCGTCGGCCAGGATCTGGATCTCGACGTGGCGCGGATTTGGCAGGTAGCGCTCGAGGTAGACCGTCCCATCGGCGAAGAACTTCTCCGACTCCCGGCTCGCGCCCTCGAATGCGTCCCTCAGGTCCGCCGCGGTGAGCGCGACCCGGAAGCCCTTCCCGCCGCCACCGGCAGATGCCTTTACCGCGACCGGGTAGCCGATGGCCTCGGCGACACCCACGGCGTCCGAGACGCTCTCGACCGGGTCGGTCACTCCGGGCACGATCGGAACCCCCGCGGCCTCCATGAGCTGTCGGGCGGCGATCTTCGACCCCATTGCCTCGATCGCGTCGGCGGGAGGGCCCACGAATACGAGGCCAGCCTCGGTGCACGCCCGCGCGAACGTCGCGTTCTCGGCGAGGAAGCCAAAGCCCGGATGGATTGCCTGCGCGCCGCAGCGCACCGCGACATCGAGGATCGCGTCGATCTTCAGGTAGCTCTCGGCCGCGGGACCGGGGCCGATGCAGAACGCCTCGTCGGCGAAGCGAACGAAGCGCCCGTCGCGGTCGGCCTCGCTGTAGACCGCGACCGAGCCGATTCCAAGCTCGCGGAGCGCGCGCACGATTCGGATCGAGATCTCGCCCCGGTTTGCGACGAGGACCTTGTCAAAGTCGACGCTCACGTCGTTCCCCAGATTGGTCGATGGTGGTCGGGTCGGGAGCCGTCGACACCCTCCTGGAGCGACGCCTGTCGCCAGCGCGACCGGTAGACCGGTGGCGTGGAGTCTCTGCGGATAACCGTACCTTCGAGGAGGAGCACCTCGATCGCCGCCCCGAGCGCCGCAAGCTCAGTCGGGCTCGCCCCACCACTGACCTCCATCCGCGCGGCCGTCACAGAGGGATGTTTCCGTGCTTGCGCTTCGGGCGCGGTTCGCGCTTTGTGAGCGTCGTCTCGAGCGCACGAATGAGCCAGGGGCGCGTCTCCTCCGGCTCGATCACGTCGTCGATGTAGCCACGCTCGGCGGCGATGTATGGGTTTGCAAACCGCTCCTTGTATTCCTCGATCAGCTCCGCGCGGCGCGCCACGGGATCCTCGGCCTCGGCAAGCTCTTTGCGGAAGATGATGTTGACCGCGCCGTCCGCGCCCATCACGGCGATCTCGGATGTCGGCCAGGCCGCGTTGAAGTCGGCCCCGATGTGCTTGGAGTTCATGACGTCATACGCACCACCGTAGGCCTTGCGCGTGATGACGGTGAGCTTGGGCACGGTCGCCTCGGCGTAGGCGTAGAGCAGCTTCGCGCCGTGGAGAATAATCCCGCCAAACTCCTGGCTTGTTCCAGGAAGGAAGCCCGGCACGTCAACGAACGTGACAAGCGGGATGTTGAAGGCATCGCAGAAGCGGATGAATCGGGCACCCTTAATCGAGGCGTCGATGTCGAGCACGCCCGCGAGCGCCTTCGGTTGGTTTCCGATAAGTCCGACCGAGTGGCCACTGAGTCGTCCGAAGCCGACAACCAGGTTCTGCGCATAGAGCGGCGCGACCTCGAAGAAGTCGGCGTCGTCGACGACCAGCTCGATGACCCGCTTGATGTCATAGGGCTTGGTCGGCTGGTCCGGAATGATGGTCGCAAGTTCCGGTGCCTGGCGGTCGGGTGGGTCGTCGGTGGCCACGTACGGCGGCGACTCGAGGTTGTTCTGAGGGATGAACGAGAGGAGGTCGCGAACATGGGCGAGGCAGTCCTCCTCGCCGTCGCAGGCGAAATGCGCCACGCCCGATTTGGTCGCGTGGGAGACGGCACCGCCGAGCTCCTCCATCGAGACGTCCTCACCGGTGACCGTCTTGATGACCTCTGGACCGGTGATGAACATGTGGCTTGTCTCCTTCACCATGAAGATGAAGTCGGTGATCGCCGGCGAGTACACCGCCCCACCCGCACACGGACCCATGATGACCGAGATCTGGGGGATCACACCGCTTGCCTGGACGTTTCGCCAGAAGATGTCGGCGTAGCCGCCGAGGCTGACGACGCCCTCCTGGATACGGGCGCCTCCGGAGTCGTTCAGACCGATCAGCGGGCAGCCCATCTTGATGGCGAGATCCATCACCTTCTTGATCTTCTCGGCGAACACCTCGCCGAGGCTCCCGCCGAAGACGGTGAAGTCCTGGCTGAAGAGAAACACGGTGCGCCCGTCGATCGTGCCGTGTCCGGTGACGACGCCGTCACCCCACGGGCGCTGGTCCTCGAGCCCGAATCCGTGGGCGCGGTGGCGCGTAAACATGTCGAGTTCGACAAACGAGCCCGGGTCGAGAAGGAGGTCGACGCGCTCTCGTGCGGTTAGCTTGCCGCGCGCATGCTGGCGATCGACGGCGGCGGAGGCGCCCGCGTGGACGGCCTCTTCGCGAAGCCGGCGTAGCTCAGCACGTTTCTCCTCGACGCTCAACCGACCCCCCGAACTCTGAGCTTGTCGTATTCGCCCCATTCTTCCCGGAGTACCCCACACACCTCGCCCACCGTCGCGAGCGCCCGAAGCGCGTCGCGCATGGGGTAGAGGAGGTTCTGCGTGCCTCGGGCAGCGGCACGAATATCACCGAGGCATGCCTGCACCCGCGCCTCGTCCCGGCCGGCGCGAACGGCCTGAAGTCGGGCGACCTGACCGCGTTCGACGGCCGGATCGACCCTGAGGATCTCGACCGCGGCCTCGTCATCCTCGACGAGTGTGTTCAGGCCGACCACCTTGCGCTCACCCGTTCGAACCGCCTCGTGGAATCGATACGCCGACTCGTGGATGGCCTCCTGCATGAACTCGATGCACGCCACCGCCCCGCCGCGCTCATCGATCTCGGCGATCAGCGCCGCCGCTCGAGTCTCGATCTCGTCGGTGAGGGCCTCGATGGCGAAGCTCCCTCCGAAGGGGTCGACCGTGTCGGTGATGCCCGACTCGGCGGCGATCACCTGCTGGGTACGCAGCGCGAGCTTCGCGGCGCGCTCGGTCGGCAGGGCAAGCGCCTCGTCGAAGCCGTTTGCGTGAATTGACTGGGCGCCCCCGAGCGCCGCGGCAAGGACCTGAATCGCAACGCGAACGATGTTGTTCTCCGGCTGCTGAGCGGTGAGCGTCGAGCCACCGGTCTGGGCATGGAAACGCAGCATCTGGGCGCGCGGGCTCTTGGCATGAAAGCGGTCGCGCATGGTGTTTGCCCACAGGCGCCTCGCGGCCCGGAACTTGGCGACCTCCTCGGGAAGGTGGTTGTGGGCGTTGAAGAAAAACGACAACCGCGGGCCGAACGTGTCGACGTCGAGCCCCGCGTCGATCGCGGCCTGGACGTAGGCGACCGCGTTTGCGAGCGTGAACGCGACCTCCTGGACGGCCGACGATCCGGCTTCACGGATGTGGTACCCGCTGATCGAGATCGTGTTCCATTGTGGGAGTTCGGCCTGGCAGTACGCGAACGTGTCGGTTGTGAGCCGCATCGACTGCCCGGCGGGGTAGATGTAGTTCCCCCGGGCGACGTACTCCTTGAGGATGTCGTTCTGGATCGTTCCGCGCAGTGCGACGGTGTCGAGCCCCTGGCGTTCTCCGACGAGCTGGTAGAGCAGGAGCAGCACCGACGCGGGTGCGTTGATCGTCATGCTGGTCGACACACGATCGAGTGGGATCTGGTCGAAGACGAGCGACATGTCGTCCAGCGAGTCGATCGCGACACCGACCCGACCCACCTCGCCGAGCGCGAGCGGATCGTCGGAGTCGAGACCGAGCTGGGTCGGCAGGTCGAACGCGACCGAAAGACCGGGAGCCCCGATCGATAGGAGGTACCGGAACCGCTCGTTTGTTTCCTCGGCGGTCGCGAAACCCGCGTACTGACGCATCGTCCACGGACGATCGCGATACATCGTCGGATGGACGCCGCGCGTGTACGGGAACTCCCCCGGGTCACCGAGTGTGGCGTTAAGATCTTCGCTGCTCAGGCCGCGTTCGCCGTAGACCCGCGCGAGCGGAATGCCGGACTCGGTCAGACGCTCTGGGGGTTCGGCCATCCGCGTCGGAACCTACCACCTCGCCTACGCCCGAGGCCTGCGAAACCGCCTCGACAAACGGCCCTCGACAGGCAACGGGCTACGATGAAGGCGTGCTCGGGCCCATCGATGTCTCCGTTCGGCTCTTCGCGTCACTTCGCGAGATCGTTGGCGCCGGCGAGGTTGCGCTTTCGGTCCCTCGGGGTAGCCCCGTCGGAGCGGTCTGGGGTCATCTCTCGGACCGGGTCGACATCGGTCCGGCGCCAACGGGCCTTCGCTACGCGATCAACGACGAATGGACCCTTCCCGGAGCGCGACTCCAACCGGGCGACAGAGTCGCGCTCATCCTGCCGGTGTCGGGCGGATGATCGAGATCACACGCTCGCCGATCGACATCGAGGCGGTCGAGGCCGCGGTGGGAGATCCTGAACACGGCGGCTCGGCACTGTTCCTCGGCACGACACGCGCCGAATCTGAGGTGCGCGAGGTGACCGCCATCACCTACGACGTCTACGAGGAACTCGCGCTCGCCGAGATGCGTGCGATCGCCCGGGAGTGCCTCGAGCGCTTCGACGCCAAGGTCGCGGTTGTCCACCGCGTGGGCCGCGTGAAGGTCGGCGAGGCGAGCGTCGCGTGCGCCGCCTCCGCTCGGCACCGGCCCGCCGCGTTCGAGGCCTGCCGCTACCTGATCGACGAACTCAAACGTCGCGTCCCTATTTGGAAACAAATTTCTTACATTTCGGGCACCACGGAGTGGCTTGACGGACGCTCCCAGGCCGCGAATCCTACGAAACCGTTCGGAAGTACAGTGGACGACTGAACTCAGGTTCGAGCTGGCGTTCCTATGCTCATAGAGCAATCACGGACGGAGCCAATGAACGAGTTCGCCATCGCGCACGAGACCTATGCCAGCACCGCCCATCAGCTGGGCGTTCCGTCGGCAACACTGGCGCCGGATGCGCCGGTGCCGACGCTGACCAGTCCCTCGGAGCGCCACCAGACCGCCAGCCGCCGAATCGCTCGGCGCGTCCTCGCAACTGACCTCTTGGTCTGCGCCGCGACGACGTTTGGGCTCATCCTCTTTTTGACTCTGCTCGGCACCGCGACACGGGGGGCGCTGATCCATGGCGCGATCTCGTTCGTTGGTGTGCCGCTGATCCTCGCGGCGGCCGGTCTCTATGGCCGCCGGCGCCTTTCCGGATCGAACATCTCGCACGCCGGGCCGATCGGCAGCGCCCTCGCGGCGACGACCGCCTTGTGGCTCGTCATCGCCCCGTTCATCGAGGCAGACGCCCGGGCCCAGTCGGTTCAAACGCTCGTGACGGTACCGGTTCTCTTCGTCGCGCTCCTGGTCTGCCGCTCGGTTGCGGCGAGTCGTGCGATTCGCTCGAACCCCGAACGTGTTCTGGTGGTTGGAGCTGGTGGCGTCGGTCAGAGTTTGGCGCGCAAAATGATGCAGGACCCGCGCGGCGGCACGGTCGTCGTCGGATTCGCTGACGACCAACCGCTCCCGCTCTCCGACGATTTGACCCACCTGCGTGTCTGGCCCGCCTCGACTTCGCTCGGCACCGCGCTTGCGGCAACGGGCGCGACGCGGCTCGCGATCGCCTTCACCGGCGACACATCTCAGGAACTCCTGCAGTTCGTCCGGCGCTCCGAGTTCGGCCCGATGCCGGTCTCGGTGGTTCCCCGAATGTTCGAGATCACCCCGAACCACGCTCGCGTGTCAGACCTCGCCGGCCTGCCGGTGGTCGATCTTGAGAGCGCGCAGCTCTCGATCAGTCAGCGTCTTGCAAAGCGACTCCTCGACGTCGTGCTCTGCTCGGTCGGCCTGCTCATGCTTGCCCCGGTCTTCATCGCGATCGCACTGGCGATCAAGCTCGACTCGCGCGGCCCCATCTTTTTCCGCCAAGAGCGGATGGGTCGAGGCGGCGGGACGTTTGGCATCTTCAAGTTCCGAACGATGATCGCGAACGCCGAGAATCGACGCTTCGAGCTGAGCGACCTGAACGACATGCGCGACTCCGGGCCGCTCTTCAAGATGAAGGACGATCCGCGCGTCACCCGCCTCGGACGTCTGCTTCGCCGGTTCAACCTCGATGAGCTTCCTCAGCTCCTGAACGTCCTCGGCGGCAGCATGAGCCTCGTCGGCCCCCGGCCGTTCGTTCTCCACGAAGCCGAGCAGATCGGCGACTGGGGCGCCCGCCGCTACGATCTCACGCCCGGCATCACCGGCCTCTGGCAGATCTCGAACCGGACGGAACTCTCCTACGACGAGATGATTCAGCTCGACTACCTCTATGTGACCAACTGGTCGATCTGGTGGGACATCAGGCTGCTCCTCCAGACGATCCCCATGGTCGCCTCCGGACGCGCCGGGAACTAGTGGTCTGTCATCGAAATAGCGATGCGGTTGCGACGGCTGCGACGCGTCGCGAGGCGGCGTCCTTGGTTTCCCGAATATTCCCGATATGCAGGAAACACTGCGTCCTCTTGCGCGTCGGCTTGAGCCGACGCTTCAGACGGTGGGCGCACCTGGCGGTGCGTCCATCTGTGCTCGGTCTCGCTGGTCGCAACCGATACGCCATTTCGAAGACAGACCACTAGCCCCCTCGCGGTACGGCCTCAACTGATCTCCTTCGAAGGCCCCGTTCCCACGGGGCCTTCGAGCGTCATGGGCCCCCTCGGCCCGGCGGACTCGGGTGAGAATCGGCGCGACAGACCTGGTGCCTTGCTGACCGTTCGCAGCTAAAAGTCAGCGTGCTCGTCGTGTCGGCATGACGGTCGACGCGAAGTGATCGCGGCCGCTCTGGACCCTTGCGCTCCAAATTGCTTGACTGTCAAAAACACCCCCCTTTTTGACAGTCAAGCAATTTCGCGGCGGGGTATGGATCCGTAGGAGTGCCTGCTCGGAGACCCTCCGCATCGCCGTTTTCTGACGGTTAAGAACGGTTGTTCTGCGCTGGCCGCCGGCCGCTCCAAGGGCGCCGGCCCGAGGCGATAGCGGCCGTTCGGCTCGCGCTCAGCGGCGGTTAAGCGAACACCGCGCCGCTTGCCGAGGTTCAAGGGCCGGCTCTGTGCCGGCTAAGCGGTTGATGCAGTCCTGCGGCATCGGGACGGGAGAGCGTCGTTCCCATCGGTCTGGCCGACTCGCGGCCGGACGGTCAAATGGGAGAACCCAATGAGCACGCAGACCCTCGAGGCGCCGCAGGTGGCCGTCTCGACCAACGGGATTGCTGCGACGAGCAGCCTGTCGATCGGCGCCAGCCTGTACCCCCAGTACCCCGACCCACACCGCCCGCCGAAGGATGAGTACGGCGTCATCGAGGTCCGCAAGCCACCGTCGTCAGCGCTCGACGGATACTGGCGTGCCGAGCTGCGCGACCAGTACGGGGTGGAGCCGAGCAGCATCATCTCGACGCAGGACCCGTTCGTCGTCGCCTTCCACCTTTGGCTGAACGGTGACCTCTGGCGCTGCATCTGCGGGGATTGGTGCTTCGACATGTGCTTCGAGTCGATCGGCGGAGGCCACGAGTTCTGTCTCTCCGACCTCCCCAACATCGAGCCGCAGCTCTCCGTTCGCGACTGGGTGGGCTGTCGGCCGCACGCGCTCCACTTCTGGGTCGTCGTGACCTGCCCGCCCGGCACGGTGCCCGGTGGCAAGAAGAACAAGCTCTACCGGGTCGGTGCGACCTTCCAGATGCTCGACGCGTGCAAGAAGCCGGCCGCGGTCGTTGGCTACCAGGGCCTCGGCGAGTACCAGTTCTACAACCCGAACTGACCCGACACCCAAGCGCGCAGCTCCCCTGTGCGGCCCGGCCGCTCGGGGGAGCCGTGTCAGAAAGGAGGAAACGATGGCTCGTGATGAACTCACGGCGATCACTGGCATCAACAAGGCCAGCGCCACGGCCTTGCGGAGTATTGGGATCGGGACCTTGATGGACCTGGTGCTGACACCGAGAAACACGGTCAGGGCGACCCTCAAAGCCGCCAACATCCAGCCGCTTCCAACGATCAGCGAGGTCGCGGCCTGGCAGGACCGGGCTCGTCAGCTCCGGCTCGAGTCCCCACCGTCGCACGGTTGGGACCGGGAGGCGTCGTTTGTCGTCAGCTTCGAGCGCCGCGAGGGCGCCGAAGGCGAGGAGCGCCAGACGGTCGTCGAGCGGGCCGAGGCGGACACCCCGGTTCAACTCATCGAAGAGGACTGGAAACCCGGGGTCGTCGGTGAATGGATCGGCGATCAGATCGAGGGCGCCCCTCCGGCGACGACGCAGAAGGCCACCCCGTTCACCGGTGCTTCTCGCGCGCCATCCCACACGACTCCACCGACACCCACGGGCCCCCAGCCGCAGAGCCACCCGCAACCACCACTGGCGGGGATCGACAATCCAATCCGGTACTGGAACGGGGCCGCGCTCGAGGCCAACCGGGTCGCACACACTACGAAGGCTGATCCGGGCGTCATGGGTCCAACGCTGAGCGCACGAGCGCTCGCATTGGTGCACCTCGCAATGCATGACGCGTACTTCTCGATCGTCGGCACCTACCCGCCATATCTCCCCGGGCTTCCCACCCCACCCGTCGGTGCGTCGCCGGAGGCCGCCATCGAAGCCGCTGCGCGGGCGACGTTGACGCAGCTTCATCCGAGCCAGGCAGCCGTATTTCAGGCCCAGACGGCGTTCCAAGGCGACCCGGAGACGACCCCAGGCTTCGCGGAGGGTCGCGCCCATGGCCTTGGTATCGCAGGCCGGATGCTCGCCGACTGTCCAAACTATCGGGACGCCAAGCCTGGGGAGTATTCGCCTTCGTCCGGCCGAGGGCGTCATCGCGTCGACCCGGCGCATCCGGGCCAAGGCTTCTACGGCCCCTACCACGGCGAGTCCCGATGCTTCGCGGTCTCAAAGAAGTACGAGCTGCGCCCGCCTCCGTTCGACGATGACGAGTACCTCGAGGCGCTCGAACAGGTGCGCTCCAAGGGCATTGCACCTGAACTCGTCGGCACGCTTCCGGCCGGATCGATCGGCCGCACGACGGACGAAACGGCAATAGGTATCTTCTGGGGCTACGACGGTGCCTCTGGACTCGGCACGCCGCCTCGCCTCTACAACCAGATCGTTCGAAAGGTGTCGGCCCATCATCAGAACCCCGGTGCCGACGCCATTGCCGATGACGCGCGGCTCTTCGCGCTCGTGAACGTCGCGATGGCCGACGCTGGCATCTTGGCTTGGAGGGAGAAGTACGCACGCGGACGCCACAGCGACTTCTGGCGCCCGACGCTCGGGATTCGTGAGCACGACATCTCAACGGGCGCCGATGGGGTCGCGACGGCCAACCAGCCAATCGGTGACGCGTGCGATCCGATGTGGCTCCCCCTCGGGGCGCCACAGAGCAATCCGAGCGACGGGCAGCCGCGAGGACCGCAGGGCGTCACGCCGCCCTTCCCGGCATATCCGTCAGGCCACGCGACCTTCGGTGCTGCGGCCTTCCAAACGGTCCGTCGCTTCTACGGCATCACCGACGACGGCCCCGACGACCTCTGTGACGGGTTGCCGTTCATCTCGGACGAGCTGAACGGAGAGACCGTCGACGAGCGCGGCTACCGGCGAGTTCGTCACGAACGGACCTTCCCGGGCGGGCTCTGGACGATGATCGAAGAGAACGGCCGGAGTCGCGTCTTCCTCGGCGTTCACTGGCTCTTCGACGCATTCGCGGAGGATGCCGCTGGCGAGATGGACCTCGGGCGACAGATCGGCGGTGTGTGGTTGGGGATTCAGGTTGCAAACGACCTCGCGGCGAACGGGCTCCTGGCCTCGAAAGCCGCCGCGGCCGGTTGATGTTGAGGCGCGGCGCGCGGGGTTCTCCCCGCGTGCCGCGCCGTGGTCAGGCGCCCTCCGTCAGCTCTCGATAGAGGCGAAGTGTCTCTCCGGCCGGCGGAAGGCCGAGTTCGCGTTCGAGCACCTCGACGCATTTGCGGAACTGACGGGCCACGAGTTGGCGCTGCTGCTGGAGCGCGAAACACCGCATCAGTAGGCGGTGGGTCGACTCGCGACAGGGGTCGGTCCGGAGAACCTCCTGGCCAGTCGCCAACGCTTCGGCGACCTCGCCCGCTTCCAGGTGCAGCGACGCGACGGCCTCGCTGGCGCCGAGGTACAGGTCCTGCAGGGCTCGCTGTTCGTCGAGATGCCACTCCGAGCGAACGTCGTCTTCGAAGAGGGGGCCGCGGTAGAACCCGACCGCACGCAGGTACCACTCCATGGCCTCGCCGCGCGCTCCCCGCCCCGTCGCCTCGTCCCCGCTTGCGAGTGTCGCTCGGAAGCGCTTCAGGTCCACCCACCAGCTGAGCGTTGGGTTCAAGACGTAGCAACCGTCGCGGTAGTGCAGGAGCGCCACATCACCCGCGGCCGCCTCCACTGATCGACGAAGCGCGTAGATCGCGACATTCAGGTTATTGCGCGCCGACTGGGGGCGGTAGCCCGGCCAGAGGAGGTCCATGAGCGTCTCGCGCCGAACCGGGCGGGGGGCGTGGAGCAAGAGGTACTTCAGCACCGCGAGGCCCTTGACGCTTGCCCAATGCTCGACCGGAGTCTCGCCGAGGCTCAGCTCGAACGGGCCGAGCATCCGCACGACGACATCGACGCCGCCCAGCTCGTCGGTCTCCCACGCAGCCATGAGGCGTCCACGCGCCTCCGCCGCGCAGTCGTCCAGAACCCTCGGCGCCGGCGGGGCCTTCGTCGCCAGCGTCGCCGGTGTGGACGGTCCGGAGACGACATTCCCGATTGCGGCGGCTATTCGCCGTATGCCCTTCGCATGGCGCATCGGACCATCCCGGGCGTCGCTTCCTCGCCGTTGCCCGGCCTCCCTTCCGTACCAAAGAAACCACCACGTACTGACCCCCTTGGCAATCCCTCGAATCGCGACGGGGGTCCGACCGTCCGGGCAATCTGCGGATTTCGCCAAGTTGCCCCCGCGAGGTGGGCGAAACCAACCCCTAGGGGGACTCGGCCCGGGAGAGCGACGGCGACGCGCACCCTGCAGCGTCCGCTGCGCGATGATGCCCACAGGGAGCACCGCGATCACGAGGAGGCACGATGGCGCATACGCGAAAGACCTTCCCGGAACTCAGCTGGGTCTTCGAAGGGCGCGTGGCGCTCGTCCGCCACGACATGGGTATCTCAGGCTTCGGGATCCAACTTTTCGACTTCCAGCCGGGTGACGACGGCCCACCGGAGCATGATGAGGCGCCAAGCGGGCAGGAGGAGATCTACGTCGGCCTCGGCGGCTCCGGATGGATCGAGGTCGACGGCGAGCGACTCGAGTTTGGGCCGGAGACGATGATCTCGGTCCCTCCCGGAACCATGCGCAACGTCCATGTGGGCCAGAATGGTCTGCGCTTCCTCTGCATCGGAGGCGTGCCCGGACAGGGATACGAGCCGAGCGCAAAGTTCGATCGCGCGCGCGACGCCTCGAACGCATAGTGGCCGCGACGACCCTCACCGGCATCCCCCTCACCGTCGTCGGCGGTTTCCTCGGCGCGGGGAAGACCACCCTTCTGAACCGCCTATTGCAGCAAAGCGACCGCCGGATCGCGGTGCTCGTCAACGACTTCGGGGCGATCAACATCGACGCCGAGCTGGTGTCCTCGCGAGAGAGTGAGACGATCAGCCTCACCAATGGTTGTATCTGCTGCGGGCTGAGCGGTGAGTTCATGTTCGCCCTCGCCGGCCTGCGCGATCGCGACGATCCTCCCGAGCAGGTCGTCGTCGAGGCAAGCGGCATCGGCGATCCGGCTGCGATTGCGCAGTACGGGGAGATCCCCGGCTTCCGTCGTGACGCGGCCGTCGTCGTCGTCGACGCCGAGACCGCGAGGGTGCGGGCGAGCGACCGCCATGTTGGGCCACAGGTGCGGGGCCAGCTCCGCTCGGCCGATCTCATCGTCCTCAACAAGAGCGACCTGGTGAGCTCAAGCGCCCTCAGGGAGACGCGCGCGTGGCTGCGCGAGGCCGCCCCGTTTGCGAGCATCGTCGATGCGTCCTTCGGGGACGTCTCGACCGACATCGTGCTCGGCGCGCGACATCACGCCCCGCCGAAGTCCCAGGTCACACCACCACTCGGATCTCACCACGAACCCGGCTACGCCACGTGGAGTTGGGTCGGCGACGCTCCGCTCGACGGCAAGGCGTTCTGCGAGGCTGTCATCGCGCTTCCCGAGGACGTCCTACGCGCGAAGGGCATCCTTCACCTGCGCGAGGACACCGCACACCGATATGTCCTTCAGCTCGTCGGGCGGCGCTGGAGCATCGAACGCGACCGGCCGTGGGGGGACGAGACACCGGGCTCGCGCCTCGTGTTGATCGGCCTACCCGAGTCGATCCGGCCGGACGACCTCGCATCGACCATGACCGGCCTCACGGGGCAAGGTTCGGGGGCGTCTACCTGACGAGGATGTGGACGCAGTGGGCGACGTTGTCGCCGTCGTGCCACCCGCCCCCGTTCTGAGTGAGCGCAACGGTCACGTCGGGGATTTGCCGTCCTCCGGCGTCGCCGCGCAACTGCAGGACCGCCTCGACGATCTGTGCGAGGCCGGTCGCCCCGATCGGGTGGCCGCGGGCGAGCAGCCCCCCGCTCGGATTCGCGGGGATGCGGCCGCCGAGGAGCACGGCGCCAGAGCGAATCAACTCCGCCCCTTCACCGAACGGCGCAAGTCCGACCTGCTCGTAGAGCTGAAGCTCGGCGGGCGCGGCGGCGTCGTGGATCTCGACCATGTCGAGGTCCTCAGGGCCCACTCCAGCGCGTTCGTACGCTTCCTGAGCTGCCAGCCATGCGCCCTTCTTCGGGGCGTGGGAGTTTCCAAGGCCGGACCGGAGCGTCGACGCGCCAACCCGGACGTTTCGTCCACGTCCGGACGGCGGGTGGGCGGTCAGCACCGCCGCCGCCGCTCCGTCTGAGATGGGCGAGCACATATAGAGGGTGAGCGGCTTGACGATCTCGCGGGCGGAGAGCACCTCGTCGACCGTGATGTTCGCTCCATACTGGGCGAGGGGGTTCAACATCCCGTTTGCCTGGTTCTTCACCACGATGGCAGCACAGTCCTCGAGCGTCGCGGAACTCCAGTCCAGGTAGTCCTGCGCGGCTTCGGCGTATGAGTCCATGAGTGGCGAACGCCCGTCGGTCGCGGGAGGCGAGTCCTCGACGTCGATGCTCCTGCCGATCGCCTCGAACGTGACCTGCTTGTCCGGGTGCGTCATCTTCTCGGCCCCGATGGCCAGCGCCACGTCGCATTCGCCCGACGCCACGGCGAGCCAGGCCATGTGGAACGCCGTGGACGCCGATGCGCATGCGTTCTCGACGTTTGCGATGAAGAGTCCCTCGAAGCCCAGCGGGCGCAGGAGAATCTGTCCCTTCACCATCTCCTGCCGTGTGATCGCCCCGGCGACGGCGTTGCCGAAGAACACACGCTCGATGCCTTCAACGCCGATTCCCGAATCGTCGAGGGCCCCGGTGACGGCCTCCGCGGTCAGGTTCTTGAGGCTCCTGTCAGGTTGCTTCGTGAAATGGGTCATGCCAATCCCATTGACGAAAACGTCCCTCATGACCGTTGCGCCTCAATGTAGGTCCAGCAGCAATGGAAGTCCGGTCGCCCGCCGAAGATGACGTCGAGGGACTGTCGGATGAGCGCGAGGCGGTCGTCGATCGCCTCCTCGGTCGGAGCCGTCCCGTCGATCTTCTCGGAGCCACCCACCCAGCCGAGCACCGGCTCGTGGTATGCCTTAAGGAGGTCGAACCAGTCGTCGATGGTCGCCGTGATCTGTTTCTCGCTGACGTTCGTGACCTCGAAGCCGGCGTTCTCGAGCGCAGAGATATAGAGCGAGAGCGGCCGCGGTGGGAGGAACACCTTGTCGCGGAACGCGAGATAGCGCGAGATACGCTCCTCGTCGTCGAGCGCCTCGCGGTAGGCGGCAAAGCGGGGATCTGTGCGCACGACGCCGACCGCGACCTCGTGCACGACGTAGACGGTCTCGTCGAGGATCCACTCGTTCGGGGCGGCGCGCAGGTTTCGGAGGTTGCCCGAGTTGATGAACACCTTGCCCCCGGGGCGCAGAACCCTTGCCCATGACGCGAGGGTTTCGTCGAGGTTCGTGTAGAGGTGGATCGCGTTCGTCGAGGCGAGGGCGTCGACCTTGCGGTCAAGGAGCGGCTGGTCGAGCACTTCGTCGATGAACTGCAGGCGCTTCTCGTCCTTCAGGTATCGCAGGACCCGGAACGCGAGGCGCGGGTCGCCTTCGAAATGGTCCACGGCGACGCGCAGGAACTTCGGCGAGCTGTCGGCGATCAACATCCCGATCTGCCGATCGAACACCTGTCTGCGCAGGCGGTTGAGCAGGATGCCCGTCCCGCCGGAGTAGTCGATCAGGATGTCGCCGTCGCGGAGTTCGCGCGTGAGCCGCTCAACCGTGGGGTCGAGGTTCTCGTACCAGCCGTGACCGTCGACGACGTCGTAGCTCAAGCCGAAGGTGTCGACCGGCGCGCGCACCCAGTCCTCGTCGGGAATCGCCACGACGCCCTCCGGCCAGGTGAACGATTTCCCGGATGCGCGCTGCGACACCGGTCGGCAGAGCTCGGTGTGCAGGCGCAGCAGCTCGTCGACCTGCGCCCGCGGTCGCCGACCCCAGCCGCACTCGGTCGCAATGCCGAAGTTTCCCTCGACGACCAACTGCGCCGCCTCGATGCGCTGAGTGGCTCCTGCTGCCCCGTCCTCGGGATGCACCACGCCGAGGTAGAGCTCGGTGTCCGCGTGAAGCCGGAGATCCGCAAGCGGCGCGAAGTACTCGCGGTCGGCCTGCGCCCGACGCACGGGCAGATGGACCCAGTTGAGCGGGCGACCCATGCCGCCCGCCAAGACGTTTGCCATCTCGACCAGCTTGCGAAGGTCGTCTGGCTCGCGGTGAAGTCCTCGCTGGCTGTCGCCGTAGCAGAGATGGAATCCGAGCTCGACCTCAGGCGGCACTCGTCGGCTGATCCGCAGGAGTCGCTCGACGATCCCACCCTTCACGTCCGGAAACCACACCGGAAAGAGTCCCTCGAGCATGAGGAACTCGAAGCTCGTGCACCACTGAATCGCCAGCTGCCCCTCGGGGATGCACGCGAGGATCTCGTCGAGTTCCTCCATGAGCCGCGCCTCGTAGGCTCGCTCCACGGCGGACTGATCCTCGGTGCACACGAACGCGCTGACCGGTACGAGCGGCGTTGGTAGCGAGACCTCGAATCGCGTTTCGGCCGGGATCACGTGCTCGAGCTTCAGTCGGGAGAACTCCCGATAGGAACTTTCCGCCGCGGCCGCGTACCCGAGACTCCCGAACGCGAGCCCGTCGCGGTCGACGTCGCTTCGAATTCGCAGGCGCGGCAGGTGCCGGTACGCATCAGGCGCGGGTGGTGCCACCTCGAACTCGGGGCGGGAGCTGAGGACCGGGTACTGCCAGACGATCCAGTCGGCGCGCGGGCCGGTCTCGCCGTCCGGGATCCGCCGCAGGCGCGTTCCCGCGACCTCGCTGACAACGCGAAACGTCTCTTCGGCGCTCCACAGCGGAAGGCTGCCCACCAAGTGCATACCGACCGGGAGACTTCCGCGATCCCCACGACCGCGGCCCTGTGTCTTTCGCTGCGTGGCGGGGCGTGTACTTGCCGCACTGGTGGACATCGTTACCGACCTCCTCGACCACTGTGTTGGGTGCGCTGACCCGATGGGCGCAACGATACAGACCGGTCTATCTCGACGCAACGCATTGTTCGATGCGCAAGCGTCTGATCAGAACGATGTTCGGTGGCCGTGCGCTCTGGAGCGGCCGGCCAGACCGGATCGTTGGCCCGCGCGGCATTCCTCGTCCGGTGTTCGGAAACGGAGGCGGCGCCCCTTCGGGGAGGAGTCACGGGTGCCGGCCAAGCCATCCTCCAAGGTCCTCGCCGGGCCCGAGCATTCTTCTGCGCTCTGCCGAGAAGCCCACGATCAAATTCGGTCGGCCATCGCGCACTAGGACCGCGACAGAATGTTATTCGGATTCATTGCCACACGAGCGAATGAATCGTACGGTGGGCGGGTCTGCATCACCATCACGTACGGTGCGCGATCAACTTCGCTGCCGAACGACGAGCGGAGGATACGTTCACAATGACTGCTGGGCACCCGACGAACCCGCGCACGTTTCAGTTCACCTCGGAGTCTGTGACCGAAGGACATCCCGACAAGATTGCCGACCAGATCTCGGACGCGGTCCTCGACGCCGTGCTCGCCGACGATCCGACCGGGCGGGTCGCCTGCGAGACGCTCATTACGACGGGCCTCGTGGTCGTCGCCGGCGAGATCACGACGAGCACCTCGGTCGACATCCAACGGCTCGTCCGGACGACCGTGACCGACATCGGCTACACACGAGGGAAGTACGGTTTCGACGCGGAAACGTGCGGCGTGGTCATCGCCCTCGACGAGCAGTCGCCTGACATCGCGCAGGGCGTGGCGGATTCATATGAGGCGCAGCATGGCGACGTCGATCAGCTCGATCGTGTGGGCGCGGGCGACCAGGGAATGATGTTTGGCTACGCCACGCGCGAGACCGACGAGCTCATGCCGCTTCCGATCATGCTCGCCCACAAGCTCGCCAAACGAATGGCCGAGGTCCGCAAGGCCGGAGTTCTTCCCTACCTACGCCCCGACGGCAAGACACAGGTGACGGTCCGCTACGAGGTGGACGAGCACGGTCACCAGCACCCGGTCGAGATCGAGCGGGTTGTGATCTCGACCCAACACGGCGAGGGCGTCGACATCGACAGGATCATGAGGGCCGATCTCATCGAGTACGTCGTCGAGCCGATCCTCTGTGTCGACCACGTCGGTCTTGTCGATGCCAAGCGTCTCCGCGATCGCGACGTTCTGTACGTGAATCCCACAGGGAAGTTCGTCGTCGGCGGCCCAATGGGCGACACGGGGCTTACGGGTCGCAAGATCATCGTCGATACCTACGGTGGCGCGGCCCCGCACGGCGGCGGCGCGTTCTCGGGCAAGGATCCGACCAAGGTCGACCGCTCGGCGGCCTATGCCGCCAGGTATGTGGCCAAGAACGTCGTGGCGGCCGGTCTCGCCGACCGTTGTCAGATGCAGGTCGCCTATGCGATCGGCGTCGCTCGGCCGATGTCGGTGCTCGTCGAGTGCTTCGGCACCGAGCATGTGCCGGTGGCACGCGTGGAGCAGCTCGTGAGCGAGCACTTCGACCTGCGACCCGCCGCGATCCTGCGCGATCTCGACCTGCGTCGACCGATCTACCGCGACACCGCCGCGTATGGCCACTTCGGTCGCGTGGGCGACGACTTCACCTGGGAGCGAACGGACAAGGCCGAGGCGCTTCGCGAGGCCGCGGGCCTTGCGGTGGTTGCCGCCCACGCCTGACCCGAACGAGCTTAAGTGCCGCCTCAGTGCCCCTGGCGTCGCGAACGCACCGCCGTCTGACCAACTGGAGACATAATGCCGAAGACCGCCGTTCCTGCGCCGTCCACAACCGACTTTCGCGTGGCCGATCTGGCGCTTGCTGAGTTTGGGCGGAAGGAGATTGAGCTTGCTGAGCATGAGATGCCGGGGTTGATGGCGACGCGGCGGGAGTTTGGTGTGAGTCAGCCGTTGAGGGGGGCGCGGATTACGGGGTCGTTGCATATGACGATTCAGACGGCGGTGTTGATTGAGACGTTGGTTGTGCTTGGCGCTGAGGTGCGTTGGGCGAGTTGCAACATTTTCTCGACTCAGGATCACGCGGCGGCGGCGGTGGCGGTTGGTCCTGATGGTAGGCCGGATGATCCGAGGGGTGTCCCGGTGTTTGCTTGGAAGGGGGAGACCCTTGAGGAGTACTGGTGGTGTACTGAGCGGGCGCTTTTGTGGCCTGGTGGTGGTGGCCCGAACATGATCCTTGATGATGGTGGCGACGCGACGATGCTTGTCCATAAGGGTGTGGAGTTCGAGAGTGCTGGGGTGGTTCCGAATCCGGTGACGGCCGATTCCGAGGAGTACCGGATTGTCCTTGAGACGTTGACTCGGTCGCTGCGGGAGGATCCGAAGCGTTGGTCGTCGATTGCCCCGGGGATCAAGGGTGTGACCGAGGAGACGACCACCGGGGTGCACCGGCTTTACCAGCTCGCGGAGGCTGAGGAGTTGCTGTTTCCGGCCATTAACGTCAACGATTCGGTGACCAAGTCGAAGTTCGACAACCTTTACGGCTGTCGGCATTCGCTCATTGATGGGCTCAACCGGGCCACCGACGTCATGATCGGTGGGAAGGTTGCTGTCGTTTGCGGCTTCGGGGACGTCGGTAAGAGTTGCGCCGACTCACTCAAAGGGCAGGGCGCTCGTGTCATCGTGACCGAGATCGACCCGATCTGCGCGTTGCAGGCGGCGATGGAGGGCTACGAGGTCAAGACCCTTGATGATGTTGTCGAGACCGGGGACATTTTCATTACGTGTACCGGGAACAAGGACATCATCACCGCCAAGGACATGTCGCGGATGAAGCACCAGGCGATCGTCGGAAACATCGGCCACTTCGACAACGAGATCGACATTGCTGGTCTTGCCGAGTTCGAGGGCGTCGAGCGGATCAACATCAAGCCGCAGGTCGACAAGTGGGTCTTTCCGAGCGGACGCGCCGTGATTTTGCTCTCTGAGGGACGGCTCCTGAACCTGGGTAACGCGACGGGCCACCCGAGTTTTGTGATGTCGAACTCGTTCACGAACCAGACGATCGCCCAGATCGAGCTCTTCACCAAGACAAGCGAGTACGGCAAGCAGGTCTACACGCTCCCCAAGCACCTCGACGAGAAGGTCGCGCGCCTGCACCTCGACGCCCTCGGGGTCAAGCTCACCTCCCTCAGCCCGGAGCAGGCCGACTACCTCGGGATCCCCGTCGAGGGCCCCTACAAGCCGGACCACTACCGGTACTGAGCGCCGCCCCTCGGCAGGTGGAAACCTGGAGGCGGGAGCACGACGACGACGATGAAGGTTCTTGCGATGCCGTGGTGGACGGGGCTGCGCTGGGTATTGGTACTTGCCGTCGTGGCGCCGATGCTTGCGCTCGCGGCCGCCCTCGGCACGGACGCGATCATCTTCCCCGAGGGGGCCGCGGTCGCGATGGGGGTCTGGGTGCTCGGGATTCCGGGCTGGTCGGTGTCGCGTTGGCGCGTCGCGCTGCTGCCGCCGCTGTGCGCGCTGATCGGCGTCCTGCTCGTGCGCTCGGGCTGGCCGTTTTGGGCCGCCGCGCTTGCAGGAGCGGCCGTCGCGCTGCTCGTGCTCCAGGCCTGCGACAGTCGCCTCGCGCCCGCGCTCTCGGCGGCCGTCCTACCGATCGTCTTCGGTGTCGACGCCTGGACGTATCCGGTCGCGGTGCTCGTCATCTGCGCCGCTGTAGCGGCGGCGATGCCGTGGCTCGCGCGCCGCGCCGCCGTTCCGCAGCCGCGGGTCGCCGAGGGCACTGGTCGCTATCCGTGGCCGATCGCCGCGAGCGGGGCGGGCGTCATTGCCCTCTGGATTCTCGCGGGAGGTGAGCTGCTGGCCCTGCCCGCGGCTGCGCTCGCGCCGCCACTTTTCGTCTCCGCCCTTGAATGGCTCGGGCAGTCGGCGCAGTGCACGCCAATTCGCGGGGTGCGCCGCGTCACCCTGCTCGCCGCCGCCGCGCTCGTCGGCTCGGCGGCGCTCGCGCTCGTACCCGTCGCATGGGTGGCTGGTTGCCTGGCTGTTGCGGCCACGCTGGCGCTCATGCGCGTGACCGCCACCGACCACCCGCCAGCCCTCGCGATCGCCCTGATTCCGCTGATCCTCGAGCCTTCGGCGCGCGCCCCGATCGACTACACGCTCGCGATTGCCACCGGAGCGGGCGCCCTCTACCTCGCCACATACGCCGTCGCGACGGCGCTGGCGCGCGCCACGGAGGGGTAGGCTCAAAGGACACAGCGGGCGCCGTCGCGACGGTGGAACGCGCGGGTGGCCGATACGTGCCCTGGCGCCTCGACGTTCGGGTGGTGTCATTGCGGTGAGACAGCTTGGTACCCTTACCTGGATCGAGCGATGAAAAGAGTCTCTCAACACATGAGCACCGACGCACGCGAGCGTATTCTCGACACGTCCTACGAGCTGTTTTCACGCAACGGAATCCGTGCGGTCGGCGTCGACCGGGTGGTCGCCGAGTCGGGTGTCGCGAAGATGACGCTCTACCGAAACTTCCCCTCCAAGGACGAACTTGTGCTGGAGTTCCTGCGTCGGCGCGAGGAGCGCTGGACGAAGGCCTGGCTTCAGGACGAGGTCGAGCGGCGGGCAGACGATCCGGCCGAGCGGCTCCTTGCCATCTTCGATGTCTTCGACCCGTGGTTTCGGCAGGACGACTTCGAAGGCTGCTCCTTCATCAACGTGCTCCTCGAGGTCACCGACCCGGCGAGCCCGCTTCGCCGCGCGAGCATCGTTCACCTCGAGAACATCCGGTCCTTCCTCCAGGACCTGGCAGTTGGCGCCGGTGTGGCCGATCCGGACGACTTCGCCCGCCGCTGGCACATCCTGATGAAGGGGTCGATCGTTGCCGCCGCCGAAGGCGACACCGAGGCCGCCCGCCGGGCCCAGGCGACCGGGAAGCTCCTCCTCGCAAACGAACGGGAACTCACCGCGACGTTGCGCTGAGCGAACGCTTCGGTCCGGTCCATCAGCGGCCTCGCCGAGCGGCAAGGATCGTGACGACCGCGGCGGCCTCTTCGCCGTCAATGTGACCGCCGCTATTCTGCGCGAGGCCGAGGCGTGCCCCCTCGACCTGTCGCGCGCCGCACCGGCCGCGTAGCTGGTTCGTGAGCTCGACGATCTGCGCGAGGCCGGTCGCCCCGATCGGGTGTCCGCGCGAGAGCAGCCCCCCGCTCGCGTTCACCGGTCGCCGACCGCCCAACCGAGTCTCGCCGCTGGCCACAAGTCGCGACGCCTCGCCGCGTGCACAAAGGCTGAGCTGTTCGTAGGCGAGGAGCTCAGCCGGCGCGGCGGCATCGTGGAGTTCGACGAGGTCGAGATCGGCGGGGCCGACGCCCGCCGACTCATACGCCGCCATCGCCGCTCGGTGCGCCACTCCATGGGTCTCGATGTCCCCGACCCCACCCGAGCGGAGCACCGACGCCAAGACCTCCGCGGTCGCCTCGGAACCCATTGATCGAGCGCGCTCGGCCGAGCACAGCACCGCGGCAGCCGCTCCGTCGGCGACCGGAGCGCACATGAAGAGGGTCAGCGGATCGGCGATCATCCTGCTCGTCAGCACCTGTTCGACGGTGGTCAGGGGCGTGGAACTGCGCCAACGGGTTGAGTGCGGCGTGCGCACGGTTCTTGACAGCGACCTGCGCCGCGTCGCGGATCGTGGCGCCACCGCGCTCGAGGAAGCGGCGCGCGGTTTCGGCGTAGAGGTCCATGAGGGCCGACTGCTGGGATCCATCCACACCGGGCACGCGGTGAAGGAGCGACCGCTCGACCTGCTCACGCATCCCCGACATGGCTTCGAGATCGACGGCGCAGGAGAAGGTCGCCATGGTGCGGCTCTTATCCTCGTGCGTCAAGACTTCTGAGCCGACCGCGAGCGCGACGTCCACGGCGCCAGACGCGACGGCGTTCGCCGCGACCTGGAACGCGGTCGACGCCGAGGCGCACGCGTTCTCGACGTTCAAGATCGCGACGCCGTTGAATCCATATCCGTGGAATGCGGCCTGACCTCGAATCATCTCCTGGCCCGTCAGGACGCCCTGCGCGGCGTTCGCAAATACGACCAGCTCGATGTCGCCAGTCGTGAGACCCGCGTCGCGCAGCGCCGTGTCGGTGGCTCGGGTGGCGAGTGACCTGACCGTCTCATCAGGCTGGCGGCCGAACGGCGTCATCCCGACTCCCATCACGTAGACACGAGTGCTCATGCCCGTGTTGCCTGGGAGGGCATCCCGCGGACGTCCGCGACAGGCGAGGACGCCTCAGACCCTCCGGCGACGACCGCCGCGACGGCGCGGGCGTACGCGGCCGACGACATGCGGCCGTCCTCCCGGGCGGCGAGCCAGGCACGGCCGGAGTCGGAGTCGAGCACCGCGCTGATCCGCTCGGCAAGAAGCTTCTCGACGCGGCCACGGACCTCGAGACGCAGTCGGCGGTGGCGGCGCTCGTCGAGGCGTCCGGACATCGCTGCCTGCTCCCGGTGGGCGTCGATCGCGTCGCGCACGTCGCTCGCCCCATCGCCCGTGGTCGATGTCGTCATGAGAATCGACGGTCGGCGACCCGCGAGCGCTTCGTGGCCGCTGATGTGCCCCAGATCGAGCATCAGCTCGAGGTCGCGCCGGGTGTCCTTGGCCCCTGGCCGGTCGGCTTTATTCACGACGAGGACGTCAGCGACCTCAAGGAGACCCGCCTTGTTCGCCTGGACTGCGTCGCCCCACCCCGGGGCCACCACGAGGACCGTCGTGTCGGCCGCGGTGGCGATGTCGACCTCGACCTGACCGACGCCTGTGGTCTCCACGATCACGGGGTCGAACCCGACGCACGCGAGGAGGCGTAGCGCATCCGGGACCGCGAAGGCGAGGCCGCCCTGGTGGCCTCGTGTCGCCATCGATCGCACGAACGCGGTGTGGCGAAGGCCATCCATGCGGACACGGTCGCCCAGAATCGCCCCGCCGGTGACCGGCGACGAGGGGTCGATGGCAAGGACCGCCGGCGAGCGACCCGCCGCCTCGAACGCCACGAGGAGATGGCCGGTGAGCGAGGACTTTCCGGTTCCGGGCGCGCCCGTGATCCCCACGATATGCGCGGCCGGGTGAACGGCTTCAGTCAGGTCGGCGAGCTCGTCGGCCCTCTCCCCTCCGCGCTCGATGACGGTGATGAGTCGCGCGAGCGCCCCACGATCACCGCGCGTCGCTTGCTCGAAGAGCGTCGCGACCGGTACGTCGGCGCGGCCCGTCACGCGCCTGCCGCTGCGACCGCGCGCCGTACGGCCTCGACGACCTCCGTCGCGGGAGCCCCTGGGCCGAGGATCGCCGCCACGCCTGCCCTCATCAGGGGCTCCACGTCCTCGTCCGGGATGATTCCCCCCACGACGACCGGTATGTCGAGGCCGATCTTGCGAAGGGCCTCGACCATGAGGGGCGCGAGGGTGAGGTGGCTTGCGTTGTGCATCGACAGCCCCACTGCGTCGGCATCCTCCTGCTGGGCGATAGTGGCGACGCTCTCCGGCGACTGGCGCAGGCCGAGGTAGATCACTTCCATGCCCGCATCGCGAAGAATCCGGGCCACGACCTTGAGCCCTCGGTCGTGACCGTCGAGGCCGAGCTTCGCGACGACGATCCGTGTCGAAGCGAGGCCGATCATCTAGACAACGATCTTCTCGACGTAGGTCCCAAACACCGATCCGAGCGTGTGGACGATCTCACCCTCGGTCGCATGTGCCCGTACGGCGTCGATGAGGGGCGGCATCAGGTTGCGCACCGGATCCGACGCGCAGGCACGGAGTTCGTCGAGGCGCGCCGTGACGGCACCGTCGTCACGCTCGGCTTTGACCCGTGCGAGTCGGTCAAGCTGCGACGTTTCAACCGACGGATCGACTCGGAGAGTCCCGTCGATCCGCTCGTCGTTACCGTCGGTGAACGCGTTGACGCCGACGATGATCCTGCGGCCGGCGTTGACCTCGCGTTCGAACCGGTACGCCGCATCCGCGATCTCGCCGACGAAGTAGCCATTCTCGATCCCCTCGTAGACGCCTTCGAGGATGGATCCCTCGCCCAGCTCGAGCAGGTGGGCGAAGATCTCCTCGGCCTGGCGCTCCATCTCGTCGGTCATCCACTCGACATACTCGGAGCCTCCCAACGGATCGGCCACGTTCGCGACGCCAGTTTCGTGCGCGACGATCTGCTGCGTGCGCAGCGCGATGCGGACCGACTTGTCGCTCGGGAGGGCAAGCGCTTCGTCGTAGCTGTCGGTGTGGAGGCTCTGCGTCCCGCCGAGCGCGGCGGCGAGCGCCTGGAGCGCGACGCGGGCGATGTTGTTCTCGGGTTGGCGGGCGGTGAGGGACACCCCGGCCGTCTGTGTATGGAAGCGGCAGAGGAGGCTCCGCTGATCCAGAGCCCCGTAGCGCTCTCGCATCCAGCGCGCCCAAATCCGCCGAGCGGCCCGCAGCTTGCCGATTTCCTCGAAAAAGTCGATGTGGCAGTTGAAGAAGAAGCTCAGGCGGGGAGCGAACGCATCGACGTCGAGGCCCGCGGCGATCGCGGCCTCAACGTAGGCGAAGCCGTTTGCGAGGGTGAACGCCAGCTCCTGCGCCGCGGTGCTACCGGCCTCACGGATGTGGTATCCCGAGATCGAGACGGGGTGCCAGCGCGGCATCTGCGCCGCCGTGAACGCCATCATGTCGGTGATCAGACGCACCGATGGCCGAGGCGGGAAGATGTACTCCTTTTGCGCCTGGTACTCCTTGAAGACGTCGTTCTGGATCGTCCCTGCGAGGTCTCGACGGGCGACGCCGGTGTTCTCTGCAGCTGCGATGTACATCGCCAAGATCATTGCCGCCGGGCCGTTGACGGTCATCGACGTCGACACCGCAGCAAGGTCGATCCCTGCGAACAGGTCCTCCATGTCGACGAGGGAGTCGATGGCCACGCCCGCCCGGCCGACCTCGCCGCGCGACACGGGGCTATCGGAGTCGTAGCCCATGAGCGTCGGCATGTCGAACGCGGTCGAGAGGCCAGTGCCTCCCGCGTTCAGCAGTTCCTTGAAGCGAGCGTTCGTGTCCGCGGACGTGCCAAACCCGGCGAACATTCGCATCGTCCAAAGTCTGGAGCGGTACATCGTGGGGTAGACGCCGCGCGTGAAGGGATAGGAGCCGGGATAGGGGGGACTCCCGTAGACCGGCTCGACCGGTACGCCGGACATCGTCTCGAAGGGCACGTCCCGAAGCGGTGACGCACGGTACGCGGCCTCCCATGCGTCCCAGGCCCCCTGCAGATCGGCTGCCTCCTCGTGCCGAGACACCCGACGGCCCGAGGCGGATTTGCTTCCGGTCGTCATTGGTGGCCACCCTCCGGACGCGCGAAGTTGGGCCGATCTCGACGGCGCGCCGGGGCGGAATCAGAGGTGACGGGGAACTCACCCGCGGGGGGCTCGCACGTGCGGGTCATCGCCTCTATCTCCTTGGTCGGCATCCAGACCGGAACGATCCTGGAGTGCAGGAAGCCACCTCGCAGACTAGAATTGATTCGTCAGAATGGCAACGAATCCGGATAATGTTCGCTCGTCGATCCCATATCTGCCCCTCGATCGAATCGACCGCGAGCTCGTCGTAGAGCTGCAGAAGAATGCGCGAATATCCAACAAGGATCTCGCGGCGCTTGTCGGTCTCTCACCGTCAACCTGCCTCGAACGAGTCCGGCGACTCCGCACGCGGGGTGTCCTTCAGGGCTTCCACGCCGCCGTCGATCCGGCGCTCCTCGGCCGCCCCACGCAGGCGCTCATCTCCATCCGTCTTCAGGTGCACCACCGCAACTTGATTGGCGACTTCTACGAGCACATCCTGCGTCTTCCGGAATCGATTGCGGTCTTTCACGTCACCGGGTCAGACGACTACCTCGTCCACGTAGCGGTGGCGAACACGGAGCGTCTGCGAGCGCTTGTGCTGGACGAGCTCACCGCGCGCGACGAGGTCGAGCACGTGGAGACGCGGCTGATCTTCAAAGTCGTGCGCAAGCTCGCGATCGAGCCGCTCGCGGAAGGCGACTGATCCGGCCCGGTCGATTTCGCTGGCGGGCCGTTGCATTGAAGTAGACCGATCTGTATCGTCGACCCGCCGGGCCCTTTGCGGTCCGCGTGACCTCGGGAGGCCCGATGCCTTGACGGCTGGACGAGAGGGTCGCCCCCTCACACGTTGATGGCCAATGCGGCCAATTCTGGGCATCGTGACGCTGGAGACGGGCTCCGCTCCGTCGGGGAGTCGGGATGCCGTGAGTCCACCGTCGGCTCAAGTCCGGCCGGCGAGGAAGAGGAGAATCCATGGGATCGTACGATCCGAGAACCGCCACAGGCATTCCCACCGAACCCGTCGGCTCCCTGCCCCGGCCGGCCAAGCTTCAAGCCGCCTACGCAGACTATGACGCGGGCAACATCACCAAGGATCAGCTCGAGGCAGAGCAGGACGTCGCGGTTAAGGACTCGATCGAGCGGATGGAGGCCACCGGGTCGCCGATCGTTTCAGACGGCGAGCAGCGTTGGTCGAGCTTTGCGACCTATCCGATTACCGACACGCTTGCGGGCACCGGTCTGGCCGACAGCCTTGCAGGCGACGGCGGGCAGTTCTTTGCCATCTTCGCCGATGGTCACGGTCGTCAATTGCCGCGCCTTGCGAAGGGGCCCTTTCGGTACAAGACCTTCGCGGCCGACACGCTGAAGAAGTCGATTCCGTACGCGACAAAGCCTATGAAGCAGGCCGTGATCGCGCCGTCGATGCTGGCGCTGCTCTATCCATTGAATGAAGAGGTCCCCGGCTATCCGCGGGCCGACTTCGAAGAGGACCTCGTCAACGAGTGCGAGAAGGACATCCGTGGCGCCTTCGCCGCGGGCGCCAAGCGGGTCTCGATCGACTTCACGGAGGGTCGCCTCGCAACCCGGGCCGACCCGCGCAACCCGTGGACCGGAGCTGGGATGCTTCCGCACTTCATCGAGCTCAACAACCGCGTGCTCGCTCGTTTTACCGCCGAGGAGCGTGTCGACATCGGTATCCACACCTGCCCAGGTGGCGACCGTGACTCGGTGCACAGCGCGGACGTTCCCTACGCCAACCTGTTGCCGGAGATGTTCAAGATGAATGCCGGCTACTTCCTGATCCAGCTCGCAAGCGAACGGGAGAAGGATCCGGTCTATGAACTCATCGGCAAGCACAGCCGCGACGACGCCGAGGGCGTGCCGCAGATGTGTTACGTCGGCGTGACTGTGACGCAGAGCCCAAGGCCTGAGAGCGCGCAGGAGATCTGTGACCAGCTCGTGCGGGCCGCCAACTTCATTCCGAAGGAGCGGCTCGGCGCGACCGACGACTGTGGCTTCTCGCCGTTCAGTATCGACGAGAAACCAAACCACGGGTCGCCTGACTACGCCCGCGAGGTCGCGTTCCAGAAGATCAAGAACCGGATCGACGGGACCAAGATGGCCGCCGAGAAGCTCGGCATCAGCTAGGACAAACGCCTTCGGGGCCCTCCCACGGTCAGATGGGAGGGCCCCGATACTCAGGCAGCGTCGCTGGCGTCGCGTTCGCCGAAGATCATCAGGACGGAGTGCGCGACCGGCTGTCCCCGCCGCGTGTGCACCTCGGCCTCGCGCGCGGTCATGGCGAGACTCGCGAGCTCAGGTGCGACGCCATCGGCGAGTTCCTGCCCGTCGAGCCCGGCGCGGCGCCCTTCGGCGACGAGTTCGATCGCCTCGGGTGCGTAGAAGGTGAAGTCGACGCTGTTCTCCTTCTCCGCCCTGGCGTACGGCGGGATGACGAGGTCCGGCTCGACCTGACGCTTCACGTCGAACGCGAGGAGATCGGGGCGGTAGCCGCAGGCGCGGTGGAGGTCGAACGCGACCTCGTGGGGGATGCGGCCGCCGAGCGCGGTGAGGACCCCTCCGCCGTCGCGTACGTACTCCTGTGCGTCGCTCAGGAGCCGGTGATGCAGGGCGAGCAGGTACCGACCGAAGGGCTCGGGAACGTCGAGCCCACCCGCGTCGAAGAACCGCCCGGTGTTGATGCCGCGTTCGAGTTGAATCTCGGGCGTCGCCGGGATGTTGGGAAGGTTCTCGTAGATCAGGCAGAAACGCCGGTCGGGCGGAACGCACGTGAGGAGATCACCCGTGTGGAAACTCAGCTCGATCCCGTCCGCATCGGCGAGGTGGGCGAGGATGTTGTCGCGGGAGACCGAAAGACTGGCCTCGAAGAGGTCGGTGACGGCGAGGGATTTCAGCGTAAAGATCTCGGCCGCCCCGAGGGCGTCGAGCCCGTTTCCTGTGCCCAGCATCAGGGCGTCGCGAACGAGCATGCGCTCAGCGAGACGCGCGAAGGCCCGGAAGGCAATCGGCAGCCACGATTCCTCGGGCCTCGCCTCAAGGGGGTAGGTGTCGTCGGTCAAACGGAGGCGCAGCGGCCGGTGCACGCGGCGCGTGCCGTACGGCGCCAGGTATTCGGTGACGTCGATCTCGCTCATTTTCCTGCCTCCGCGGGCAGGGTAGCGACCTCTGGTGACGGCTGCGCGACCGGGGCATTCGCGAGGAACCGGTCGACGAGCGGGCCGGCCAGCACGAGGGTGACGAGTGCGCCGAGCACGAACGCCGAGTGGAGCGCCGAGGTGATCACGCCGAGCTGAAGGGCGCTGAGCCCCACCACCAGCACGAGCACGCCACCGCAGCTGAGCAGCACGCCGATCGCGTTCGCCTCCCCACGGTCGAGCCCCGTGGCACGGGCCGCGACGTAGGCCGGGCCCCACTTCCCGGCAAACAGCAGGAGGAGGAAAATGAGAAGCCCGGGAACGGCGTGGAGGCTGAGTACGCGCAGGTCGGTGACGAGACCTGAAACGGCGAAGAACACCGGCATGAACATCAGCACAACGATGTCTCGCAGCCGGGCCAGCACCATGTCGCCGAGCCCTCCTCCCGCCGGCACGGCAAGCCCGAAGAGGAGACCTCCGATCAAGGCGTTGACGCCAATCCGATCGGCGAGGAGACCGCTCGCGAGCGCCAATGCCAAGAGCGCGGTGAGGATCGAGCCCGCGTGTCGGATCTTGTCGACGGCACCCAGCGCCCAGCCGAGCGCCGGTCGCACGACCGTCAGTAGGACGAGGATCAAAGCCACGGTCAGCGCCAGCCGGATCGCCGTATCGCGGACGACGCTGCCCCCGTCGATGCTCGTGCGCCCCGCCGCGACGAGCAGGAAGGCGACGATCGTCACCAGGCCGGCGACGCCGACGCTCGTCACCCCGACCGGGGTCATGATCAGGCCCTTTTCCTGCAAGAGCCGCGCCAGGACGGGAAGGGCGGTGGCGGCGAGGCCGGCCGCGAGAAACAGCGCGAAGGTCAGATCGCCGACGCCAGGCGGCTGCCACGTCGCGTTGCCAAAGAGTGGCGCCGCGGCGAAGCCGACGACGATCGGCGCGAGCCCGGATGCCGCCGCGACGAGCCCGATCTGGCGACGGCGCCCTCGGAGCATGCGGCGATCGAGTTCGATGCCGACGAGGAACATGTAGAGCACGAGGCCGATCTGGCCGATGAGGCTGAGGAACGCGAACGCCTCGGGCGGATAGAGGCGGTCGACGAGGCCCGCGCCGTCGGCCACACCCGCAGCCACGTGCCCCCCGAGAATCGTCGGACCGATCAGGATCCCCGCGGCAATCTCGCCGACGACGCTTGGCTGGCCGAGCGCGGCGGCGGCTCGACCCATCAGCCGCGCCGCGACGAGGATGAGCACGAGATCGGCGAGGACATACGCGATGACGTCTGCCTGAGAGGTCACGACGGCGAGGCTACAGACCGGTCTGTATCGTCGCCCGGTCGGTGCCACCGCAACGCGCAGGAAGCTACCCTTTGGTTCGTGAGCGACGTAGCCGACCCGCGGCGAGCCCTGCCCTCGGTCGACGCCGTCCTGCACGAGCCTGGCCTCGCATCCGCGCTGTCGGACACACCCCGCGGCATCGTGGTCGACGCGGTGCGAGCAGCGCTCGCGTCTCGGCGCGAGCAGGGCCTTGGCGCGGAGGGCCTCATCGAGGAGATCATCGCAGCCATCGTGCCGACCCTTCGCCGGGTATTAAACGCCACCGGGGTCGTGCTGCACACGAACCTCGGCCGGGCGCCGCTGGCCGCGGATGCACTCGACGCGGCGATGGGGGTGGCGGGGTACTCCACGCTCGAATGGGAGCCCTTCACGGGTGAGCGCGGTTCGCGCCAGGACCATGTCGCCGACCATCTCCGCGCCCTGAGCGGCGCGTCGAGTTCATGTGTCGCCAACACCTGCGCGGGAGCCGTCCTGCTTGCGCTCGTGGCACTCGCGTCTGGGCGTGAGGTCATCGTCTCCCGCGGCGAGCTTGTCGAGATCGGCGGCGGCTTTCGGATCCCTGAGATCCTCGCGGCGTCCGGCTGCACCCTGGTCGAGGTCGGCACGACCAACCGAACCCGCATCGCGGACTACGAGCGGGCCATCGGCCCGCAGACGGCCGCCATTTTGCGCGTCCACCCGTCGAACTTTCGAGTGGTCGGATTCACCGAGGCCCCAGAGCCGGCGGCCCTCGCAGCGCTCGCACACGCTCGCGCCCTGCTCCTGATCGAGGATCTCGGGAGCGGCGCGATCCGGCCGGAGGACTTCGCGCTCGATGAGCCCAGTGTGCGGGACTGCGTGGAGTCAGGCGCGGACGTCGTCTGCTTCAGCGGCGACAAGCTGCTCGGCGGTCCGCAGGCCGGGATCGTCGTCGGCACCGACGAGTCCATCGCCGCCATGCGTTCGCACCCGCTGATGCGCGCGTTGCGACCCGACAAGCTGACCCTCGCGGCGCTCGAGGCGACCCTCGCACTCCACCGCGATCCCGAACGCGCCCGTCGGTTGCTTCCGACACTCCGAATCCTCACCGAGGGTCCGGAGGGGCGCCGGGCACGTGCGGACGCCCTCGCGGCGATCGTCGGAGGTGAGGTCGTTGCGACGGTCGGGCGGGTGGGCGGCGGCGCGCTGCCACTGCACGAGATTCCGAGCTTTGCGGTGGCCGTCGAAGTCGGCCTTGCCGGAGCCCTCCGAGTCGGAACACCCTCAATCGCTCCAAGGGTCGCAGACGGCCGGCTTCTGCTCGACGTTCTGTGCCTCACGGGCGAGGATCTCGCAGCGGTCGGCGCCGGGGTCGCCGCGGCTCGCGGGGCTGCGTGAGCGAGGTCTCCACCACGTTTGTGATCGGCACGGCCGGCCACATCGACCATGGAAAGACCGCCCTCGTTCGCGCACTCACGGGTCGGGACACCGATCGACTGCCGGAAGAGAAGGCACGCGGGATCTCGATCGAGCTTGGCTTTGCCCCACTCACGCTGCCGTCAGGTCGCCTCGTGAGTCTTGTCGACGTTCCGGGGCATGAGCGCTTCGTGCGCCATATGGTCGCCGGCGCGAGCGGCATCGACGGTTACGTCTTGTGCGTCGCCGCCGACGACGGCGTCATGCCGCAAACGCGCGAGCACGTCGCCGTCCTCGACCTCCTCGGCGTCGACGCGGGCGTTGTCGCGATCACCAAGGCCGACCGTATGGATCCCATCCTCGCTGTCGAGGAGACGCGCGAGCTGGTCGGTGAGGGGCACGAGATCGTGCCTGTCTGCGCACCCTCGGGGCTCGGGATCGACGAGCTCCTGGCGGCGATCGAGCGTCTCGTCGACGGGGCCGCGCGCCGACATGGAGGCGGGCCGCCGCGACTGTTCGTTGATCGGTCCTTCAGCGTCCCCGGGGCGGGAACGGTGGTCACCGGCACGCTGTGGGGACACGGGCTGACCCGAGGTGAGCGCGTTCGCGTTCTGCCGTCGGGCCGCGACGCGCGCATTCGCTCGGTCGAGCAACACGACCACGACGTCGAGGTCGCTGGCAGCGGACGAGTGGCGCTGAACCTCGCGGGTGTCGAACGCGATGACGTGGGCCGCGGGACGTGCGTGGTCCGCGCGAGCGACCCATGGATGGCCACCGAGCGCATCGACGTCGAGCTGCGTGTGCTCCCGGATGCTCCGGGCCCGCTGCGAACGCGCCGCCGCCTGCAGCTCTTTCTCGGAACGTCGGAATGCGCGGCCACGGTCGTTGTGCTCGAGGGTCGGGAGATCGCGCCGGGAGCGACAGGCTTCGCCCAGCTTCGGACCGAGCGGCCGATCGTCGCCGCGCCGGGTGACCGGGTCGTGCTCCGGTCCGCCGAGCGCGCGACGATTGCCGGGGCGCTCGTCCTCGACGTCCCGCCGGCTCGTCACGGGCGTGGGTCGGGCGCGGCCGAGCGCCTGCGCGTGGTGCAACGCGGTGAGCCGAAGGCCCTCTTGGCGCTCCGGCTCGCCGAGGCGGGGCCGGAGGGCATCGTGCTCGACGATGTCGACGACGATCTCCTGCGCGACGTCGGCGGCATGCGCCTCGACGCGAAACGTTGCATCACCATCGACACCGCGGCTCGCGCGACCGACGCGGTGCTTGCCGCGCTCGCCGGCGGCTCGCTCACGCTCGCCGGTGCGGCCGCCGCCTCAGGCCTTGGCGAAGCGGCCGCGGCCGCGCTTGTCGCCCTCCTCATCACCGATGGACGGGTTGAGCGCGACGGCGTCCGCGTTGCGGTCTCGGGACCCGCTCAGGGCGACTCACCACTTGGCGATCTTCTTTGCCAGATCCTCGAAGCGGCCGGGCTCCAACCACCGTCGACGCGTGACCTCGTGGAGCAGGCGGGGGCAGACCCCGACGAGGTGGGCGCGACGCTTGCTCGGCTTCGCGAGGCGGGCCGGGTCGTCGGGGCTGGGGATCTCTGGTTCGACGCCGCCGCGGCCGACGCCGCCACACGTCGTGCGGTCGCGGCGCTCTCGGAGCGCGCGCTCGGAATCGGCGCGCTTCGCGATCTTTGGGGTGTTGGCCGCCGACACGCGCTGGCGCTTGCGGCCCACCTCGACGCGAGCGGCCTCACTCGGCGCGTGGGGGATGAGCGTGTTCTTCGGCGCTCGGCGAGGTAGCCTCCCGCGGTGCCAATGCCACGTCCAAATGCGGTCCATCCTTGGCTGCCGCGGTTCAGCCAGGCCATCACGGGCGCCCTGAGCCTCGAAGCACTTGCCTTCGAGAGCTGGCCGGTCGTCTGCGTCGCGCTCGCCCTCATCGTCGCCAGCCTCGTCGGGCCGCTTGTCTCGCCCGTTGGATGGCTCTTTCGACTCTTCGCCCGTCCACCCGCGGAGCTTGAGCCGGTTGCTCCCGTTCGATTCTCCCAAGGGATGGCCGTGGTGATGCTTGGGTCCGCCGTCGTCCTCTGGATCGTCGGCCTGGCGACAGTGGGGTGGGTCATCGTCGGCCTTGTCGCTGCTGTGGCGATTTTTTCGGCGGCGACCGGGATCTGCGTTGGCTGCGAGTTGTACCGCCTCCTGTTGCGAGGGCGCCACAGCGGCGACGACCTTCGCGATGACCTCGGTCTTGTCGGTGAGGGGCCGTGGCTCGTGCTCGTCACTGCCCCGGGCTGCGCGCGCTGCGAGCCCGTCGCGCATGAGGTCAGCGAGCTTGCGACACCGAGGGAGCTCATCCGAGTCGACCTCCTCCGCACGCCTCGGGCCGCAAACACCGGGATCAAAAGCATTCCGGCCCTGCTCGCAATCGGGCGCGACGGCCGCCTGCGCGAGTCGCGCGCCGGGCGCCTCGATCGCTCAGACATCGACCCGGTCCTCGCCGCCGCGAACCCGTAGCGGGCAGCGCGGTTCGGTAACCGTCGTCCGGGGTCTAGTGCCCTGATTCATCAGTTCGTGGTCGGTTTTGGCGGCTGCGACGCTTCGCAATACGGCGTCCTTGGTTCCCCGAATATCCCGATATGCAGGAAACACTGCGTCCTTGTCTTGCTCGGTCTCGCTCGCCAAAACTGCCCACGAATCTTCGACTCACGACACTAGACCGTATGGGGTGCCCGGCGCCTCGCTCGTAAGTTGGCGCGGGTTGCTGTCGCGAGACTTGTCGCGACAGTAGAGCCGCAATTACGGGAGGCGCCGGATGTTTGATCGTACGTTTGTCGGGCTTGACGTGCACGCCCGATCCGTTGTGGCGGGGGTCCTTGACGCGGTCAGCGGAGAGGTCCGAACAGAGCGCCTGCTCGCCGAAGGCGGGCAGGTCGTCGATTGGGTCCTGGGTTTGCCTGGTCCGGTTCGTGTGGCCTATGAGGCCGGGCCGACGGGGTTCGGTCTGGCACGGGCCTTTGACCGGGTCGGGATCGCGTGCACCGTTTGCGCGCCGAGCAAACTCGAGCGCCCACCGGGGGATCGGATAAAGACCGATCGGCGTGACGCGATCCGACTCGCGCGGCTTCTTCGCCTTGGGGAACTGGTCGCAGTCAGGGTCCCGACCGAAAGCGAGGAGGCCGCTCGGGATCTCGTCCGTGCACGTGACGACGCCCGTGGGGATCTGATGCGCGCCCGCCACCGCTTGTCGAAGCTGCTGCTTCGACGCGGGTTGGTCTATGACGGTAACGCCTGGACCCAAGCTCACGAGGTGTGGCTGCGCTCTATGAGCTTTGCTGAGCGGGGCGCCGCGGTCGCGTTCGATGAGGCATACGCGGCGGTGCTTGGCGTCTGTGCACGTCGCGATCGCCTTGATGGGGCGATCGCTGAGCTGGCAACCGACCCCAAGTGGGCACCTATCGTCGGGCGTCTGGGGTGCCTTCGCGGGGTCGGGACTCTGACCGCGTTTGGCCTCGCAGTCGAGATCGGGGACTGGCACCGCTTCACCGGCAACACAATCGGCTCGTTTCTCGGGATGGTGCCTTCCGAGGACTCCACGGGTGGCAAACGTCGACTTGGGGCGATCACAAAGACCGGGAACAGTCACGCCCGCCGGCTACTTGTGGAGGCCGCTTGGCACCACCGAAAACCGTACCGGCCAAGCCGAGAACTCCTTCGCCGCCGAGAAACCCAACCCGCCCACGTCCGGGAACGCGCCGAGGCCGCAAACCGACGCCTGCACCACCGTTGGAGAGCGTTCGATGCCCGCGACAAACGCTCCACCATCAGCGCCGTCGCGATCGGCAGGGAGCTTGCCGGGTGGTGCTGGAGCCTCGCGGTCATGGACACATAGAACAACCGATCAGCAAAACGAGGGGGGTGTGGCGAGCGCGTCGAGCCACGCGAGAAGCAACGCGCGACCCGGCTATGAGCAGTCCACCAACACATGGTGGGCGACGCTCGCTCCTAGACCAGCTGACTGCTTCCGACGTCCACACGGTCATGCGGTACCCAACCCGCGCATATCAGCCTGACCGCGCGTCGAACCAACCGCCCGACGCGCTCACCAGACCCCCGACACGACACCAAAAAACCCGCACACGCAGGGACTTTCGCCTTGCCACTTGACAAGACGCACCTCCATATCAGCCGGCGGCGCGGTCGCGCGTGGCTGGCTCGCACGCCAAGCGCAGACCGATGCGCACGAGCGCACGGCCGACCGCACGACGGGCCTTGCCGATCGGGGCGACGGCTTCTAAGGGCAGGGCATCGCGACCCACGCGCACACGCGCGGCGTCCCGCTGCAGGTCTGCCATGCGCAGGTCGGCGAGCTGGCGCTGGATATGGGGGTGCACGTTCATCGTGAGTAGACGCTCTCACAAATATCGTGATATCGTCAAATGACTATGCCATTCGATGAGCTGGTCTCCCACACTCCCGCCCGACTGGAGCCCTCGGCGGCGATCGAGCTGTCGTGGCTCGTGATCTCGTGCTCCAAACGCGACGTCGTTCACGAACTCCCCGAATCGCTCAAAGGACGAGCTGACGCCTTCTGGGACGATGGTTTCGGCGTCCAGCCGGAGATCCTGATCGTCGCCCAGCAGCTCGGATGCCTCACCGGCTGGGACATCGAGCCGCTCTTCTCGCTCGAACGCCACCGCATCGATCCGGTGGCCGATGTCGACATGCGGACCGAACTCCCGGAGCATCGCCTCGCCGTGGCGGAGCGCATCGAGCGCCTGCGTCGCGACAAGGGATTGCGGAAGCGCTACTCGGCCCTCCTGAGCGACACCTGGGCGCACAGCGCGCCCCATTGGACCGAACTCGGTCGACCGACCGTCGAGCGAGCGCTTCAGCGAATGAGGGCCTCCCTCGAACACGGCCTCGCGGCGGTAGAATTCATCCCCGAGCGGCACATCGCGCGGCGCGAGTCGTTCGGCGACCTCACACGTGGCGCGTTTGCCGCCGGCACGGCGCTCGTCTCTCCGTGCTACTTCGCCGGTGAGCATGGACATATCGTGGCGCTGCCGGGAGTCCTCTCGATCGCGATCGGGACGGGTGTGAGCCAAGACATGGCCCGCAGGCGCACCGAAGTGGAGGAGATCTCGCGCGGGCTCAAGTTGTTCGGGGACCCAACACGGCTTCTGATCCTGACTGAACTGGAGCGCCTCCCGGCAACGGTCGGGGAAATCGCACGGCGCGTGAACGTCGCACAGCCGACCGCGTCGGTGCACGTCAAGCAGCTCCGGGAGGCGGGTTTTGTGAGCGCCACCCGCGAAGCGGGCGGCGCCGTCTACCGGGTGCAGCGTGAGCGGGTGCGCCAGGTGCTCGACGCCGCGCGGGACGTCACCCGCTCGCAGGCCGACTGACCCGCCGCCAGGTCGTGTCTCATCGTCGCTCGGGTAGTCTGAGCCCATGGGAACAGAGCGACCGAACGAGCCGGGCTGGGGCAGTGGCCCAAGCCCGCTTACCCCGGGGACGATCACCCTCGACGACATCGAGGAGATTTCCGGTGTCGACGAGGAGCTGTGGACCGACGACTCCGGCGACGACTACACCGGCTGGTTTTGCGTCACAACCGACCCGTTTCCATGTCCGGCTGACGGTTGCACGTTCGTGGCTCGGCACATGACCGCAGCGCATCTGATCATCGTCTGGCCCGAGATCGACGAGCCGAGCCTGCTGCGCCATGCGGCCCACGCGCGCAAGGTGGGTCGCAACCCGAAGGTGGTCGAATACGAGCCCGCGTTTGGGCCAGCGTGCTCGTTCTACCAATGGGAAGCCGCCGGACACCCCGTGCACGGGTTTCGCGCCGAGTAACTACCCGCCGAGGAGCCCCCGGCCTCTGAGGTCGTCAATGATCGCTCCCGAGAGCGTCTCGGCGATCAGGTCGGTTCGGGCAAGGAACCCGTCGTCGGCGCCCGCGGCCCCGCATTCCACGAGCACTCGCGCCGCTGAACGCGTTCGGTAGTAGCCGTAGAAGTGCATCATCCTGCGATTCCCGCTTGATGGAATCACGCCGAGAAAGGGCGCCTTCGCACCCCGAGCCTTGGTCCGGGACTTCCCGAGGGCTTGGCTGATGCGCGCCGCGAGCGCGCGCGAGCGGCGCTCGACAGTGGACGAGATCGCTGTCGGCGGACGGTGCCGGGCGCTATCGGAGTAGGGCGTGGGGGACGGGTCGCCCCCGCCCTCACCGTGGTAGTAGTTCTCCCCGCCGCCCCCTGCCAGTGCATGCCCGACCGCCGCCGATCCTCCCGGAGCGTCGTGGTGGATGCTGACAAACGCCGCGCCCCGGGCGCCATAGGGGGTAATAAGGCCCGGAGTGCTGCGGGCGTCGACTCCAGCGGCACTCAGCTTCACGATCACGGCCTTCGCGGTGCGTCGGTTGAACGCCACCTCGGAGCCGAAGGGCCCGGATCCGGCGCCGGTCTGGTTGCGGTACCCGGGTTCACGCGGCCCGTCGTGCCCGGCCTGGATCCAGACGACGGGTCTGCTCCCGACGCCCAAAAGGATCTCGGGGCCGAGTGCGAGGAGGGCGCCGGCAAGGAGTGCGATCCGACGGTGCACGCGTTCAACTGAGGCCGTCATCGACCCCGGTTTCGCCAATGCCCAAACCGTGCATCGCGCGGAAGCCGCGCGTCGCGAACGCCCAGCCGTGCAAGGCCGTGCCACCTTCCCCAAGCGGATTCTTGCGGCACTGGGCGGTTCCAGCTTCGCACCCGTCGAGCGACATCGTCATGGTGAGTCTGAGCTTCGCCATCGTGGCCTCCGGCGGATCGTGGCATCGGGTGGCGACGCAGCCGTGAGCCGGACTGTAGCCGTCACAGCTCGTGGTGCCGTCTCGATCAGTTGTCCGCGTATGGGCGCCCACCCTCGGCGAGCATGGTCACGAATTGGGCGACGCGTCGCGCGCGTGTGTCGGGGCGCTTGGCGGTCTGGATTCGGTGGAGGATCGCGTAGCGGTTACGGGAGTCAAGCGCGGCGAACGCGTCTCCCTGCCTTGCCTGCGTCAACGCCTGCGCGAGGTCATCGGGGACGGTGGCGGTGGCCATTGCGTCGTAGGCGCGCTCCCAGCGGCCGTCGGCCTGGGCCCGGTGCACCTCGGCCAGGCCCGCGGGCTGCATTCGTCCTGCCGCGATCAGGGCCTCGACCTTCTGCCGGTTGACCTTGGACCACATGCTCGTGGGGCGTCGGGGGGTCAGTCGCCGCCGAAACCAGTCGTCGTCGATGCGTTGGGACTTGCCGTCGATCCATCCGAAGCACAGCGCAACCTCGACGGCCCGGATCCAGTCGAGCGACGCGATCCCGGTGTGCTTCTTGGCCATCCGGACCCAGATGCCGTCGCTCGATCCGCCGTGATCGGCGAGCCACGCCGCAAAGCCCTCGGCATCTTCGAAGAACAGATCCTCGTTACCCACCGGCAGATCATCCCAGGCGAACGGCGATGGGCGCGGCGGACTTGGACCGCGAACATGGTGTCAGGCACTCCCGAGGCAGGGGGATCCTCGCTCATCCTGAGTTGACCTCCCTGGCACCAATTTTTCACGGCGTGAGACGCGGTCGGCCTTAGCGGCGCCGTTCGAAAACGTCGAGTGTGATCGACGCGACGCGGTCGAGGATCAAGACGCCGTCGAGGTGGTCGATCTCATGAAGGATCACTCGGGCTTCGAATCCTTCCGCCGAGAGGTGTTGCTCGTCGCCGTTGCGGTCGAGGAACTCGACGCCGACGCTTGTTGCCCGCCTGACGTTTGCGGTGATCTCCGGGAGGCTCAAACAGCCCTCTCGACCCACCTCGGCGCCCTCGGACGAGACGATCCGCGGGTTGATCAGCACCAGGGGACCATGCGGGTCGGGAACCTTCTTGTGCCCGGTGCAGTCGACCACGCACACACGCCATGGCGCGCCGATCTGGGGTGCGGCGATGCCAACCGTGCGCGGATAGCTCGCGGCGGTGTCCCAGAGATCGACGACGAGCGCCTCAATCTCAGGCGTGACCTCCGAAACGGGGCTCGCGGGTTGCTTGAGCCGTCGGTCCGGGTAGCGGAGCACCTCGCAAATCACGCGACTCGGAACGTCTCCCACGGCAACGGCTACATCACCTCGTCATCGGCTGATGTGACGCTCAAATCGACCGCCTGCTCGGACGCGACCGGTTGGAGCAACGCGTCCAGGTCGGCGCCCGTGACGCCGTGAGGGAGCTCGACCTCGATGCCGACGACGTAGATCGGCGGCTCCCCGACGACGCGCGACGAGAGGTCGACGACGTTGACGGCTCGGTCGGCGAGCGTCCCGGCGACGGCGTTCAGGATGCCGGGGTGGTCGGCGCCGTACACCGACACCATCGCGCGTTCGGGCCGGGGGCCGGCCGGGGCTGGAGCGGCGTCGGTCACCGAGATCACAAGTCCGAGCCGCTCCTCGAGCGGCGCCAAGATCTCGCTCAGCCGAACGTTCTCGACGTCGTCATGGACGCTCACCGCGAGGACCATCGCAAACGATCCCCGAAGGAGCGCCGCACGGCAGTCGGTCAGATTGCCGCCGACCTGAAACATGGCGTCGGTTAGCGCGGCGACGATACCCGGGCGGTCGTTTCCGACCGCGTTGATCATGACCTCGCGCACGCCTCTGAGGCTACCAGCCCTCGATCAGGACCCGAGGCGTAGAGCCCGCGTGGCGGCCCGCTGGCCGCTCGCCTCGGCGGCAAGGACACCGGCCCCGGTCGCGTCGCCGCAGACGATCACCCGAGTGCCCTCGGGGTTGATGGTGCCGAAGTCGACCGCGCCCGTCGGCTCCGCGTAGCGCCAACGTTTGACCTGTGTCCAGACGGATTCAGTGACGGCTGACCCTAGCACGGAGGCGATGGCGGGAAGGGCGGCAAGGACCGCACGCTCGTCCGGGGCGTCGAGCAGGTCGACACTTGCCGCTGGGGTCAGCCTCGCAACGATCGCGACGACGTCGTCGAGCGCCGGACGACCTTTGGCGGTCTCGATCGCGATCGATGCCACGGGGCCGGCGTCGATCCTCGCGAGGAACCATTCGGGCTCGGCGATGCGGGCGCCAACGATCACGACCACGCACGGCACGTACGTGACCGCACGGAGGGCCTCGGCGCGCCAGCTCGGTTCGGGGCTACGGTCAAGGAGGTCAGCAGCCTGAGGGGCCGGAGCGGAGATGACCACCGCGTCGAATACTCCGTGAGTGTTCCCTTGCTCGTCTCCGATCTCGAGCCCGGTCGACACCTCGCGGAGCCCGGCGACGCGCGTGCTCGTGCGGACGTCGACGCCCTCGGCCATGACCTTGGCGAGGCGCGTCAGGCCGGCCGGGTACCCAACGCCCAAAACCGTTGGGTCCGCGACGAATCCGTCGACGGTGAGCGCCCCCGTCGGGCGATCGATCACATGACGCTCCGCCGCGAGGCTCGCGCGGACCTCCGGCGCCCCGATGTCGGGGAGCTGCGGTGTGCCGTGGTCGACAACTGTGCCCTCGACTCGGCGTGATGCGACACGCCCTCCGAGACCGCGGCTCTTTTCGAAGACCACCACCTCGGCCTTGCCTGCGATGGCGGCGATGGCGCACGAGAGGCCGCTGATGCCGGCCCCGATGATGGCGATTCTCATGGTGCTCCCGGGTGTGGCGGCGACGTTGGTGAGGCTACCGACGCGCCCGGCTCGCAGCGGCGCAACCCGAAACACCGACGGTCACAATGTGAACAGTTCACAAGTGGGTCACATTTCATGTGGTTCTCTCCAGTCGACGGGTCGAGTCCGAGCGCCGACCCGACCACTGCCACGGTACGCACGCCAACCAAGGAGCGAGTCGGCCCAATGACGAGAGCACGCCTGAACGTGAGGACGATCGCCGTAGCGGCCCTTTCCGCCGGAGCCCTAGTGGCAGCAGGGTGTGGAGGCGGCAGCGACACGCCTGCGTCCGGAGGTGCCGGCCTCGCCGGAGACATCATCATCGACGGATCCTCGACGGTCGAGCCACTCGCCTCGGCGGCCGCGGAGGCCTTCAACGGTGTGAACGCTGACGTGAACGTTGACGTACGCGCGTCCGGCACCGGCGGCGGCTTCGAGGTGTTCTGCAAGGGCGAAACCGACATCTCGAACGCGTCGCGAAAGATCAAGGACGAAGAGGCGAAGGCGTGCGCCGACGCTGGGGTCACCTATGAGGAACTTCGCGTCGCGTCAGATGGGATCACCCTCGTAACCAAGAGCGGTGTGGATCTCGGCAAGAGCTGTCTGACGCTCGGCGATCTGAAGACGATCTGGAAGCCGGGCTCGGCGGTCAAGAACTGGAAGGCCATCGGCGCCGGATTCAACGACCTCCCGCTCTCCCTTGCTGGCGCTGGCTCGCAGTCCGGCACGTACGATTTCTTCAACGAAGAGATCCTCGGAAAGGGCGCCGACGGGAAGCCCCTCCCCTCGCGCCAGGACTACTCAGCGTCTGAGGACGACAACGTCACCGTCAACGTCGTCAAAGCCGCGAAAGCCGGGCTCGGCTACTTCGGCTTCTCGTACTTCGAAGAGAATCAGGACTCCCTGACCGCCCTTGGGGTCGATGGCGGCGATGGCTGCGTCGTGCCAAGCGCCGAGACGATCACCGACGAGAGTTACCCCCTCGCGCGTCCGCTGTTCATCTACGCAAAGAAAGCGTCGCTCGACAAGCCTGAGGTGAAGGGCTTCGTCCGTTACTTCCTGGAGAACGCGACCGCCCTCGCAAATGACCAGAAGTTCGTGCCCGCTCCGCAGGCCGACCTTGACGCAGGGCTCGCGAAGATCCCCGCCTGAGTGATCCCGAACACGTGAGCACCGACGTGTCGACCGCACTTCGTCGCACGAAGCGGCGCCCGATGGAGCAGGCATTCCTGCTGTTCCTCGGGGCCGCGGCGGCGGTGTCGATTTTCGTGACGCTCGGGATCGTCGCGACGCTCATCGGCGACGGTGCCGGTTTCTTCACGGATGTTTCGTTCGTGGACTTCCTCTTCGGAACGACTTGGGAGCCAGTCGCAGGCAAGTACGGGGTACTGCCGCTCCTCAGTGCGTCGCTCACGATCGCCGGGATCGCGACGATTGTGGCGGTACCCCTCGGCGTGGGCTCCGCGATTTACCTGTCGGAGTACGCGCCTGAAAAGGTACGGCGGACGCTGAAGCCGGTGCTCGAAGTGCTTGCGGGCATGCCGACCATTGTCCTCGGTTTCTTCGCGATCCAGTCGGTCACGCCCGCGCTCCAACGCCTCCTGCCCTTCGAGATCGCCTTCTTCAACATGCTTTCCGCGGGCATCGTCGTCGGTGTGCTGATCATGCCGCTCATCAGCTCGCTCTCAGAGGACGCGATGCGCGCTGTCCCGAACTCCCTGCGCGAAGGCGCGTACGGAGTGGGTGCCACTCGCCGTGTCGTGAGCGTAAAGATCATCTTGCCGGCCGCGCTCTCGGGTGTTGTCGCGTCGATCGTCCTTGCCGTCTCGCGCGCCGTCGGCGAAACGATGGCCGTCTCGCTGGCCGCCGGTAACCAAGCCAACCTGAGCCTGAACGTGTTCTCGGGCGCGCAAACCGTGACGGGCTACATCGTCCAGGTCGCCAAAGGTGAGGCCAGTCGTGGCTCGCTGCAGTACAAGTCGATCTTCGCGCTTGGCCTGATGCTCTTCGTCGTCACGTTCGCGATCAACCTGCTCGCGCTCCGACTCGTGCGCCGCTACCGAACGGCGTACCAGTAATGGCCTCGACCGACGTCACCCGGCCCGCCGCGGCCCCCGCCCGGCCGCTTGCCCGCAAGCGTCTTCGGCCCGCTGACGGCATCTTCCATGGTGTCGTGCTTGGCGCCGTGCTCGTGTCGGTCGCGGTGCTCGTCTGGCTCTTCGCGTCAATTCTGATCGACGGGGCCTCGGCGCTCACGACCCACTTCCTGACCGACAAGACCTCAAAAAGTCCGAGTCGCGCGGGCTTCAACACGGCGATTCGCGGATCGGTCGTGCTGATGATGATCACCGTCGCGGTCGCGCTTCCGATCGGTGTCGGCGCGGCCATCTACCTCGAAAAGCTTGCCGCACGCGACGGCGTGGCCTTGCGGGGGCGGCTTGATCGGCGCGCGCAAGCGATCCGGGCGGAAGGAATGGACGGTCGGTCGACGGCCCAGCGGATTCGGCTCGGCTGGATATCGGTCTGCCGGGTCTGGGCGCGCGTGCTCGGCCCCGTCAATCGCTTCGTCGAGATCAACATCTCCAACCTCGCCGCGGTGCCGTCGATCATCTACGGCCTCCTCGGTCTCGGCGTGATCGTCGCGGTATTCGGCGTTCCGAAGTCGCTCCTGGCAGGGGGGTTGACCCTGGCGATGCTGGTCCTCCCGATCATCATCATCGCGTCGCGCGAGGCCATTCGCGCCGTGCCGCCCTCGATCGAACAGGGGGCGTTGGCGCTCGGCGCGACGCGCCTCCAGGCGGTGACTCGCCAGGTGGTGCCGGCAGCCCTCCCCGGCATCCTGACGGGTTCGATCCTCGCGATGTCGCGAGCAATCGGTGAGGCAGCACCACTGATTGTCGTCGGTGGTGCTGCGTTCACGACGAAAGAGATCGACGTCAACCCGGCCGCATCGGGCGACCAAACACTCGTCGCCATGCCACTCCAGATTTACAACTGGGCTGTTTCGCCACGCCCGGAGTTTCGCGAGCTCGCCGCCGCCGGAATCATCGTGCTCCTTGGCACGCTGCTCCTCATGAACGCCATCGCCATCTACCTGCGCAATCGATTCAGCCGGCGTTGGTAGCCTTCCGCGCGCTCCCGCGCGACCGACCGTGGAGCACACGATGACCACCCGAGTTGCACACCCCGAAACAGTGGGTACGGACCAAATCTCATCCCATGACCAACAAGCGCCCGCTCAGACCGTCTTCGACCTCGGCGACGTCTCGGTGCACTACGGGAAGTCCCTCGCCCTGAAGGGCGTGACCATGCCGGTTCGGGCACGGGAGATCACGGCGCTCATCGGTCCGTCGGGCTGCGGCAAGTCGACACTCATCCGCTGTCTCAACCGGATGAACGACCTCATTCCCGGCGCGGCGGTGAGCGGCTCGGTGAGCTTTCACGGGGAGGATCTCTACGCCGCGGATGTCGACCCGGTTGACGTCCGGCGTCGCATCGGCATGGTTTTCCAGAAGGCCAACCCATTTCCGAAGTCGATTCGGGAGAACCTTGAGTTCGGGATGAAGGTCAACGGCATCAAACCGACCGACGAACGAGTCGAGGCCGCACTCACCTCAGCCGCGCTCTGGAACGAGGTCAAGGACCGTCTCGGCAAGGACGCGCTCGCGCTTTCCGGCGGCCAGCAGCAGCGCCTCTGTATCGCCCGCGCCATTGCGGTCGAGCCCGAGGTCATCCTCATGGACGAGCCTTGCTCGGCGCTCGACCCGATCGCGACGCTTGCGATCGAGAACCTGATGCGCGATCTTCGCGACGAGTACACGATCGTCATCGTGACCCACAACATGCAGCAGGCCGCGCGCGTTTCGGACAACACGGCGTTCCTGACGGTGGAGGTCGACGACAGCGGATCGCGCCACGGTGTCCTCGCAGAGTGGGGTACCACCGACGAGGTCTTCCGTGCGCCGAAAGACCCCCGCACGAACGACTACATCACGGGGCGTTTCGGCTAACCGCGGTCCTACGACGAGGCGTTGTCGAGCTCGGCGATGGTCCGCTCAAGGGCGGATGAGCTTCGACTGAGGGCGAACCTCGGCGCGGCGAGGATGCTGGCAGTCCTGCCGAGACCGGTTGCGCGGTCGAGATAGAAACGTGTGAACCGCCGAACGACCTCCCGCTTGAGGCTGTCACGGGAGACGTAGATAAACAGCGGACGCGCGAGCGGGTAGGTCCCGCCGATGATGGTTTGTGGCGTGGGTGCAAGGCACCCCAACGGGCCGCGCCCGTCCAGCATGATCGCGCTCAACTGTTCGGCGTTCTTTGCGAAGTAGGAGTAGCCGAAGTACCCGAGGCCCGCGGGCTCGGCCTCGATCGCGCGGACGAGAACGTTGTCGTCTTCAGAGCTGAGGTAGTCCCCGCGGGGCGGCAGGACTTCTCCATCGGCGCCTTTCCCGAGGACCGCCTCGTTGAAGAAGTCATACGTGCCGGAGTCCTTGCCGGGGCCCGCGAGGAACATCAACGAGTCGGCAAACGCCGAGTCGACGTCACTCCATCTCGCGACCTTCGATGAGGACTCCCAGATCGCCTTGAGTTGCCCGAGAGTGAGGCACGTGGCGCCGGATGTCGCCCCTTTGCGAGTGACGACGGTGATGCCGTCGGTTGCGACCTGCAGCTCCACCGGTGAAACGCCCGATGCTTCACACGCCGCGGCCTCGTTGGCGTTGATGCGTCGTGATGCGCCAGAGACATCTGCTCGACGACCGCAGAGCGCCTTGAAGCCGCCACCCGTTCCCGATGTTCGAACTTGGGCGCTCACCAGAGTGTGCGCGGCGACGAACGCATCCGAGACGGCCTGAGACAGCGGGGCGACCGTGGATGAACCGTCCACCACGATTGCTCCGCGAAGCGTGGTGTCTGGAGCGGCAGTGTTGGTCGACGTGGATGATCCACATCCGCCGAGCGCGACGGCTCCTGCGCCGAACGTGGCGAGCGCGAGTCGACTCCCTGCAAACCTTGCAAGCGGCACGGTTTCTCCCCGGTTCGTCTCGGCAAGCCTAATATCAACAGACGTCGATATAAGACGCCGAGAGGAATCGTCACGACGTTTTCACAGTGTGATTCTCACTCCCGACCGACGCGGAAACGCCCCGCGAGTACGCCGACGGGCTTCCCTCCGTTCCGGCGGCGCGGTACCGATTCAGGAAGAATCCGCGTGTGAACGCACCCCTTTGGCTCACGGCGGCCCGCATCGCCGCGATTCCGGCCCTCATGGCGGTGCTCCTCGTCGACCAGACGACCACTTTGCGTTGGTGGGCGGTGGGTATCTACGTGGGCGCGGCGCTCACCGATTCGCTTGACGGTTGGCTTGCCCGCTCGCGCGGACAGGTCACCGTGGCCGGAGCGTTCCTCGACCCCCTCGCCGACAAGCTGCTCGTCTCGGCCGCGCTCGTCTGCCTGGTCGACACGGGGCAGGTTCCCGCGTGGGTCGCGATGGTCATCATCGCGCGAGAGTTCGCGGTGACTGGGCTTCGTCTGGTGGCTGTGAGCGAGGGGATCGTCATCCCGGCGGCAGGCTTCGGAAAGGCGAAGACCGTGGCGCAGAACGTGGCGATCGTGGCCGTCATCATCCCGCACTCGTTCGACCTTCTGAACGACCTTCTCCTCTATACCGCGGTCGTCCTGACGGTGCTCTCGGGCGTCTACTACTTCATCGTGGCACGCCGCCGCGTGTTCGCCCCCCAAGGCCCGCGAAGCGAGATGGCGGGAGACCCGTGAGCTCGCTGCTCGTCGTCGTGGGCGCTTACCTGGCGGGATCCATCCCGTTCGGATATCTCGCGGGGCGCCTGCGCGGTGTCGATATCCGCACCGTCGGGAGCAAGAACGTTGGCGCGACGAACGTGTTTCGCACGCTCGGGAAGCGCTGGGGCATCGCGGTCATGGTGGCCGACGTCGCGAAAGGACTCGGCGCGGCGCTCGTCGCCCGCTGGCTCACCGACGACCCCTGGCCGCTCATCGCCGCGGGCGCGGCGGTGGCGGGTCACGTCTTCCCGGTCTGGCTCCGATTTCGTGGAGGGAAGGGGGTGGCGACCGGCGCGGGTGTCGTCATCGGGCTGATGCCGCTCGTCAGCCTTGTGCTCGTTGGGGTGTGGCTCCTGATCGTCGGGGCAACGCGCTACGTCTCGCTTGCGAGTGTGGTCGGGGCGATCGCCTGCACGCCGCTCGCCGCCGCGTTCGGATACACCTGGCCGACGGTCGTCTTCGCAGGCGTCATCTCGGCTGCGGTGCTCGTCCGGCATTGGCAGAACATCAGACGACTCCTTGCCGGAACCGAGTCGCGGATTGCCCTTCGTCGGGGCGCTGCCTCGCCCGAATAGCCGCAAGCGGCGGTTCTCGACGCTCGGGCAGACGCGACAATTTCCACAAACGCGACGCACTATTGACCCGTATTGGCGGATGTGGAACGCTCGCTGTGGGGCCGTGCACCGCTCCGAGGAGAGGCGTCGGCCCGCGACTCGTCGTGGGAGGGGGGACTTCATGCGAGCCGGACGGCGATTCCAAGTAGAGGAGATCGCGCGATGCGCAACCTCGTGCTGACCAACCCACTCACCAAGGGTGACGACGTCGAGCGTGTCCAGAAGCAACTGGGAGTCTTCCCGGACGGACGATACGGACGGGACACCCGAAAAGCGGTCCGCGCTTGGCAGTGGCGGACCGGGCTCGCTCGAGTCTCGGGCGGGATGTCGGTGCGACAGCAGCGGTTGCTCCTCGAGATCGAGGCGCCGACGGCGCAGGAGCGCGGGCGGGCCGTCGCCCGGGAGGGCAAGCCGGTGCCCGACGAGCCCATTGGGATGGCTCGCGGCTCGCACGAGCTGGGCCAACGCCTGATCGACTGCCACCCGCTTCCCGGCTCGATCTACCGCGAAGGGGGCGGGCCCGGGGCCGGCACACACCACCACAACCAGAACTGGCAGTCGTCCTCCGCGGTCGACCTGCTCGTTCCCGCGGGGTCGCAGGTCGTCGCGGTCCTCGCGGGTCGGATCGTTCGGGCCGGCGCGCTGCAATCGACCGCTCCCAGGCTCCTCGGCTTGCGCGTCGGGCTGCAGGCGGCCAACCACGCGCTCTTCTACGCCCACCTGTCCACGCTCGATGTCGCTGTCGGCGACGTCGTCGTCGCGGGCGATGTGCTCGGCCGCTCAGGCGCCGCGAACGGCGTCGATCATCTCCACCTTGCCCTCACCGCCGGCGACTACGACGACGATGACGAGACGCGGAGCGTGAACCCGGTTCCGCTGGTCCGCGCACATGCTGAGGTCCTCTCGGAACAGCGCTTGCGCGGCCTCGGCCTCAACCAGTAGTCACGGAGGGGCCGCCGCCGGTCGGCAGCCCTCGGCGGACGTGTTCGCGCGGCAATGTTCATATACGGGTCATCCAGCCGATCGATGGCAGTTCAACCCTCAGGCCAGCGGTCGAGGAGATACTCGTCCACCTCCGCCTCTGTAAGCGCGCGCGTTGAGTTATTCGCCCGTACGAAGAACACCCCAGCCGCCTTGCTGGTCTTCGCTCGCACAGGACGGTTCGCCGGAGCGACATCGACCCGGCAGATCTCGACGCCCTTGTGAACTCGAACGCGTGCTTTGGTCCGCATCATCGCCCGAGCGCCAACCGCATTGTGGAGGTGGGTCGTCAGCCAGTTCACCAGCCCGTCGGCGTTCTGCGGTTTCACGTGCGGGTAGTCGTGTTCGAGGCCGACGAGCGATCGATCGTTTGCCACGCCAATCAGGAGCGTCCCTCCTCGGGTGTTGAGGAAACCCGCGATCGTCTTGACGACTGCGTCCTCCATTTCCTTGTCTCGATGCTGTTCGTTCAGGTTCCAGCGCGCCGTCGACTTGAACTCAACCGCGGAGTCCTCGTCGACAGCCAGAAGGTCGTCGATCGTGAGAAGGAAGGTCGGCGCGTCCCCACCGAGCAGCTGCTTTGCGATCGTCGCGGCAAATTCGGCATCACCCTTCAGTTGCGCGACGATGTCGGCCGCGACCGTCTTTACGTCAATGACGGCGGTGGTTACCCCCGGTGTCGACGCCGTCGGGACCTCGTCGTAGACCGACGTCCCGTCGTCACCGTAGGCAACGACGACATGGTCGAAAATCGATTGGACCTTTCCTTCGTACATCGCGCGGGGATAGGGCTCGGCCGGGAGTTCGGCATCGAGGACCCTTCCGATCGCGACTCGGACACCGGCAAGGGTCTCGGCCCTGCGTCGCCAGTCCGTCACCAGCGCCTCGTGAAGCGCGGTCAGGAGGCGCTTCGCGGCTCCTTTGACCTGCGCGCGTTCCGTGTCCGTCAGGACGGGATCGGGCTTTGTCAGGAGGTCGAAGATCGCCAGCTCGTCCTCGGTGAGCTGCTCGTCGAGGGCTCGCCGCTCCTCGTCGCTCAGACCCTTCGCCTCGGCGCTGAGCCGCCGAAGGAGTTCGTCGATGTTCAAGCTGCCGGCGTTGTAGTCGGCGATCAGCTGCTCGATGCGATCGACCAGTTCGTGGCGGGTGGGGTTTCGGCGGGCCGCGCTGATCGCGCGGTCCCTCAGAAGTGCGGCCAGACGCTCGGTTTCCGTGCGCTTGCGTCCTGCGAACTTGATCGCGAGGGCGTCGAAGTCGATCTCGCTGAGGTCGATCAGGGGCTCGGGGTCCAAGCCCTCGGCTGCGGCGCGGATGAGGTACTCCTCCGCTCCCACCGAACGATCCAGCAATTCGTCGACCGCGTCGGCCACGCTCGTGATGTCAGGTCGCTCGCCGCGGCCAAGATCGGCGAGGCGCTCGGCGATCACGCGAATCACCGCAACCACCTGCTGATGCGTCGCGGCCGCCGGGTCAGGCAGGACGGCTTTGAAGAGTTTGCGGGCTCGCGCCGCCTTGCCGAGAAACTCCTGGCGGACCTCGTCGTCAAAGAGGAGTGCCTCGACGGCCGAATCGCGGAGGGCGATGAAGTCGAACCCTTTCGAGCGGCGCATCTCTTCGAGGTCGATGTCGTAGCGCTCGCAGAGGTCGTGGCAGGCGTCTACCGCCTCAGCCAGCTTCGCGACGAGCTGGGCCTTGTCTTGAATCGGCGAGTCGACGCCACTCTCGGCGGTCGCCGCTCCGTAGATCGCTAGGGCGTTCTGAAGGTCGCGGAACACGCCGATGTAGTCGGCGATCAGCCCGTTCTCTTTGTCGGGAAAGACCCGGTTCGCACGGGCGATGGTCTGCATGAGCGTGTGGTTTCGCATGGGCCGATCGAGGTAGATCGTCGAGCAGCTCGGGGCGTCGAAGCCCGTCATCCACATCGCGCACACGAAAACCAATCGCAAGGGATCCGTCGGGTCTTTGAACCGGTCATCGAGCCGCTCATTGACCATCCGGGCTCGGTGCGGGCGGATGTCTAGGCCGAGCTTGGCCAAGTCGTCGATCTCGTTCTGGCCCTGGCTGACGACGACCGCCATCTCGGTCGTCTCAAGCAGGTCGATCTGGCTCTCGACCCACGCCCGTTCGATCACCGGTAAGCGATCGCGCTCGGCCCGAAGCTCGGCCAGGTAGCGCTCGCGCTCCCCCTGGACGAGGCCGTGCATCCGAACCGCGGTCGCTTTGTCGATCCCGACATACATCGCCTTGCCGGGGAAACCGCGGCCGGCGAAATGTCGGACGAGGTCCTCCGCGATTCGCTGCAGTCGCTTTGGTCGCGTGATCAGCTGGTACAGCGTCCCGAAGCGCCGGGCAAGGCGCGCCTCGGCGTCCTCATCCACGTCTGCCGCGTCGAGGATCTCCGCCAGCTCGTCGGTGAAATGCTCGTTGGTGATCTGCAGCTCGGGGATACGGTTGTCGTAGTACAACGGAACCGTCGCGTGGTCCTCGATCGCATCGCGGAAGTTGTAGATGCTCACGTAGTCGCCGAACTCCTGGCGGGTCAGCTCCTCGCCGGCCAAGAGGGGCGTGCCCGTGAAGCCCATGAACGCTGCGTTCGTGAGCGCCCGCCGCATGTTCAGCGCGAGGGTGTCGTACTGCGTTCGGTGGGCCTCGTCGGTGATCACGATCACGTCGTCGCGCTCGGAGAGCACCGGCATCTCGGCCTCGTCGCCGAGCGTCCGGAACTTGTGGATCAGCGTGAAGACATAGCGATGGTCGGCCCCGAGCAGCTCCCGAAGGTGCTCGGACGAGTCGGCATGCACCGCGGCTTCACGATTGATCGCGCCGGAGTCTGCAAACTCGCCGTGGAGCTGCTCGTCAAGTTCTTTGCGATCGGTCACCATCACAAACGTCCACTTGCCCGGAATACGCCGGAGCACCTTCTGCGTGAACCACAGCATGGAGAGGCTCTTCCCCGAGCCCTGTGTATGCCAGAAGACCCCGAGCTTCTTCTCACCCGTCTCACGAATCCGCTCAAGTGCGGCGATCGCCGCGTTGACGCCGAAGTACTGGTGGCCGCGCGCGAGCGACTTTACGAGGCCCCCCGGGCGCTCGCTGAACGTGACGAAGTTCTCCAGCAGGTCGAGCAGGCGATCCTTCGCGCAGGTCGCCCGGATCGCCGTTTCAAGGCCGACGCGTCCTCGTCCGCCCATGGCGTCGATGGTGCGCCACTCGTCGAACAGTTCCCACGGTGCGTGCGACGCGCCGACCCGCGCCTCCGAGCCGTTCGAGAGCACCACGAAGCCGTTCGACCAGAAGAGCTGCGGCACCGTCGAGCGGTAGTCGCGCAGGTTGCCGTCGTAGGCCTCACGAACGCGCCGGTTCGCGCCCTTCATCTCCATGACCACAAGAGGGATGCCGTTCACGAAACACACCACGTCCGCCCGGCGTGTGTGCAGCTCACCCGCGACCCACACCTGAGAAGCCGCGAGCCACTCGTTGCGGTCGGGGTTCAACCAGTCGAGGTACGCGATGCGCTCGGTGGCTTCCCGCCCCTGGGGGTCGCGCCAGGTCGCGAGGTGGCCGTCGCGCAGCAGGTTCCACACCTCGCGGTTCGCCCGGAGGGGGTCAAGCGCCGACCGGTCCCGGGAGATGGCGGTGATGGCCTCCTCAAGGGAGGCCGACTGGGCTGATGGGTTCAGCGCTTGGAGCGCGCGCCGCAGGCGGTGCTGCATGACAACGTCCCGACGGGAGTCGCGGCCGAGCGTGCCGCCGTCACCGAGGACCTCCTGGCGGGCATCGACGGTCTCCCAGCCGAGCGCCGCCAGCAGCTCCATCGCCGGACGCTCAACCAGCGCACCCTCGCCGTACCCCTCGGGGGTCACACCGGCGCCTCTTGGAGGAGGGCGTCGAGGTCGAGGGTGGAGACGTCGATCTCCCCGGACACGAGCTTTGGGAGGAGGAGGTCGCGGAGGTTGGACAAGCGCACGTTAGCGATCGCGAGAACTTCGATCAGTCTGAACACGGGCGCCACCACCTCAGCAAACTGATCGCCTAGCGATTGCGGCGGAATAGTGACAGTGAACGCACTGAAACAGGCGTTGCTAATTCGTTGACGTCCGGAGGCGCCCGTCATACTGGCGATTGCATGGCGTCGTAGATCATCCCGTCTGGCTAGCAAATACACGGCGTACGGCGACAGAAGTCGCGCCCGAAAAACAAGCAATTCCGTGGACCCAATGCCGACATCGTCGGGTCCCAGGAACTGCACGAGGCCGGTCTTCCCGTTCTCCGCACAAGGAGTAATTCGCGCGAAGAGCGTGTCGAGGCGGCCGAACTTAGAACCAGAGCCCGCCGCGAGTCGTGATCCGGCAGGGCGGATCACCATCGAGTTCGTCGCGACGTCGCCCATCGTGACGAAGGGGACCACACTGCCCTTCTCCACACGGACGCGCGGGTTGATTTCAATGGCCTCCGAAAATGGCGCCGCGCGCCAGCCGGACGGGATCGGCCCGAGGGGCGAGTCGACCAGCTCATCGTTCTCGTGGCCGGGGTAGCGGAAGTGGACGAACCACTCGCGGTAGATCGCCTGCGCCATCTGCTCCAGGACCGCAATCCGCCGCCGATTGTTCTCGATCAGGTCGTCGATCGAATCCAGCATCCGACAGATCGTGGCTTGGGTCGCACGCGACGGATATCGCACGGGGAGTGCTCGAACAATCTCGGCATTCAGGTTCGGCATCGTCGCACCAACCGCCTGGCCTTGCAGCCATGAACGGGCGTCGTGTGTCTGGAGGAAGTAGTGCAGGTATCTCGGCATCAACCGTCCAGTAGGGAGATGGATGCGGACACTCCCGGTCCCGCAGAGAAGCGAGCCGTCGGCTTCATCGATCCAGGCGGCACGGCCGATATCTCCCCTCCTGGCGAGTGCGATGTCAGCGGGCGCGAAGAGGTGGGCTTCAAGCCGCCCGGCAGTTGACGCCGACACCCTTGCCATCGATGTCGAATCGACGCGCGTCGCAATCATGTCCTTGGGCATCACGACGCCGACGGTGCCGTGTCCGGTCTCGTACTCGTGGCGATGCAGTTGAGATCCGAAAGGTCCTGTTCGCACGATCCCGCCGCAGCTGTCTGCGAGTGCTCCCAGCGAGTCGACAGCCCAGTCGCTCATAGGCCCAGTAGGGGCCGGATCGAGGCTTCGACGGCCGTTACCAAGACGCTCGCGTCCTCGCACAAGGAGCGGAACTCTGCATAGCTCGATTCGAGAGCCGACCCGAAGTCATTGCCGTCGAACGCACCGCCAGCGGTGCCGACGAAACGACCGGGGTTCAGGCTCCAGCCCTGCGCTTCAATCTCATCGACGGTAGCGACGCTGCAGAGGCCGGGCAGATCCACGTAGAGCCCATCCGCGAAGTGCTCGGCGACGAGTTCGCCGCTTCCCGCCTCCGTTTCGACATCCTCGCCCCGATAGAGCCGAACGATGTTCGTCAGGAACTCGAGCTGCTCCGGCGCGAAGTCCCGATGCGCCCGGTCGACTTGCCGGAAGGTGTTCCGCGCGTCGATGAAGAGCACGGTGTCCTCCCGTGGGGTTCCGCGCTTGCCGCGGTCGAGGAACCATAGGGTCACCGGGAGCGCGACGCTGTAGAAGAAGTTCGGGCTGATCGCGATGATGACGTCGACCGCGCCTGCCTGGATCAGCTGGCGCCGAATCTCGGCTTCGCTGGCTCTGGCATCGGAGGCCGAGTTCGCCATCACAAACCCCGCACGCCCCTTCTCGTTCAGCGCCGCGTAGAAGAGCTGGATCCAGAGGTAGTTCGCGTTGTCGGGCTTCGGCGCACCGAATGGGAACGGTGTCCCGTCGCCACCCGGAAGTTTGGTCTTGTCGACGCCGTCCACGTTGAACGGCGGATTGGCCATGACGAAGTCGAACTTCCCGACCAGGTCATGAGGATCGTCGTAGTAGCTGTTTGCAATGCGAATGTCGCCGGAGAGGCCGTGAAGTGCGAGGTTCATCCTCGCGAGCGGGTAGCTTGCGCTAGTTTTTTCGTGCCCGTAGATGCTCAGCTCGCGCGACGGCGACCCACTGTGGCGACTCACGAACTTCGCGCAGTGGACGAACATGCCACCCGAGCCACACGCCGGATCGAAGACCTTGCCGTGGAACGGCTCGATGATGTCGACGATCAGGCGCACGATCGATTGCGGCGTGAAGAACTCACCGCTGCGGCGACCTTCCGCGAGGGCGAACTTCGAGAGGAAGTACTCGTAGATGAGCCCGAACGCGTCGCCGCTGACTTTGCTCGGTAGGTCGGCGAACAGGCGCACCAGCTCAACCAGGGTGCTCTTGTCGAGGCGCTGGTAGCCCTTCGGAAGTACCTCGCCGAGTCCCGTGTTCGCCGCCTCGATCGAGGTCATCGCGGCCGCGATTGCCTTGCCGAGATCCTCACCCTCTGGCGTGTCGACGAGCGCTGAGAGCCTCGCGTCGTCGGGGACGAAGAGGACGCCCTTGGCGCGGTAATCGTCGGCGGTCGCGGGCTTCCGGGCGGTGGCCTTCGCCTCGACCGCTGGCCGCTCCGCCTCGAAGCGGTGCTCGGCGAACGCGAGGAAGATCAGCCCGAGGACCGGGTCCCGGTACTCGGCCGCGGTGAGGGTGGAATTCGCGCGGAGTTCGTCGGCCGCCGCCCAGAGGCGGTCTTGGAGTCCTTTGAGATCGGTGGTCGCCGTCACCCGCGCTCCTCGCGTGCTCGTTGGCCGGGAAGCCTACGGCGGACACCGTTGCCGAGTCGAGCGTGGACGTTCCAGCTCCGAGCCAGTGTTGGCACGTTCTTGTCACATTCGCGCGCTGCGCCGTCACAGCCTGCCGTGGTGACATCAGAAGTGTGTCGCCTGCAACGCCCGATCCCCATTCCGGACTGCCCACGATGCGGCAGATCTACGCGATCGCCTTCGCGCTCGCCCGGAACGCGGACGTGCCTTGGCCAAGCACGAGAGGCGAGGCCACGTCGCTCCTCAAGACGCTCAACGGAGGCCATCGCGAGGATGGAGGCAATTGACGACCGACGCGGAAGCCGTCGACCCCGATGGCCGTGTGGTCACCCTCACGAGGGAGCGATGGGACCACGTCACCACCGGCCATCCTGAGCTTGCAAGCCACCAGGCTGACGTCCTTCGGGCCGTCTCACAACCATCTCGTCGCGTCGTGCCGGGGCAGCGCAAACGCGGCGAGGAGTGGTTCTATCTGTCCACGTTCCGCCCGAGTCGCTGGCTGAAGGTCGTGGTCATCTACGATAGCCTCGGGGAAGGAAAGATCCTTACCGCCTTTCCGCGCAGGAGGATGCCATGACGGTCACCATCGCAGGACTGCGTTTCGACCGCGTGCGCTACGACGCCGAAGGCGACGTGTTGTACCTCCACCGAGGCGACCCCGCGACCGCCGTCGACTTCGATGAGAGCCCCGAGGGCCATGCTCTGCGCTTTGACGCGGCGGGTGAGCTTGTTGGCGTCACCCTCATCGGCGCGCGGGCCGGTATCGACCGAGACGGGCAGGTGTCGCTGACGCTGCCATCGCGGGTGATCGTCGGGCTCGACGAAATCGGCGAGGCCATCGCGGCCTGAACCGCGCGGAGGGTGGACGAAGCTCGGTGCCGATGTTGCCGGCACCTACCGGGTCTCGACCTGGGCGCACGACCGACGCCCCGCGACCCCCTCAGGCAAGCTCGCGTCGTCGCACGCCAAGGGCGCTGTGGCAGACGACGAGCGTCTGCTCGTGTCGAGTGCCAACCTCACCGAGTTCGCCCTGAACGTCAATATGGAGCTTGGCCTCCTCGTCCGGCGTGGCGCCGTCCCGGCGAGGGTGCAGCGCCATTTCGACGCCCTGATGAACGCGGGGGAGTTCGTGCGCCTCTAACCGGAGCCGGCAACGAGCCAGGCGTCGAGCGTCACATCGGGAGTCGACTCCACGGCGCCAGCGAGTTCCGCTCGCAGGTCGCCCATCGTCGCCGTCCGAGCCGCCTCGACATCGTGGGTATGAATCGTTTCGAAGTTCACCTGCGTGGCGCTCACAAATGCGCTGTCTGGAAGGTCCGGTAGCTGGTCGAGCACGCCGCTCAGCATCTCCCGAACGCTGTCCTCCACGAACCTCGGTCGGCGGTGGGCGCGGTCGACGACGTATCGCTCGTCGGTGCGCTTCATCAGCTCATAGATCTCGGAGGACATGCTCTCCTCGATGATCGCGATCAGGAGGTCGGGGTCGACCTGCCCCGCTGCTCCCGTGGAGCCAATGACGAGCGTTCCTCGGGCGCGCTGGTTGTGGGTCGCGACCGGAACGAGCGCGAGCACCCGCTCGACTTCCTCGGTCGTGAATCCATCCTCACCGAGGGCCGCGGCGGCCTGGTCGCGAAGGAGTCCTTGCGCGCACGGGCACGCGTTCATGCCTTGCGCGGTTGCACCGATGACCGCGCGAGATCCTGCGGGACCGGCGGAGGCGATCGCGAGGATTCCGTACATCTCCTGGCTTTCGAGATCCGAGACCGGTGTTCGACGCAGCACCGGATAGCTCGCCCGGATCTCGACTCGGCTGCGAGTCGCGCCCTGGCGTCGGGCGATCTCGACCGCGATCAGCAGAGCGAGGCCTTCGATTGTCGTCACGGGCCCTGCAAGCAGTTGGTCGATCGCCTCGTTGATGACCTCCTCGAAGCGCGACATGTGGGCGCCCTTCTGTGAGCGGCCGAGCTCGACGGAGCATTCAATCTCGGCCAGCAAGACGTGCTCGTCGTTTCCCCGACGAAACCGGATCGCCTTCGGCGAGCGAGCGACCCCGGCACGCGACAGGGACACCGAGAGCGGAGGCTCGGCGTTCTGGAGGTCCTCGACCGGAAGGGCGGTGCCAGGGGCGCGCGAAAGCATCGCCGCAATGTTGACACAGTGCCGTTGCAGGACACGACGCAACCGGCACGCTCAAGTTCTCGGCCCTATCTGGCCGATCTCTATACTGAGTCCCCGGCCACTTGGGGGACGTCGACGATGTCCTGGAGGCGTACCGGAACGTGATGGGCAACACCGCTCCACGCCCAAGCTCCACCGATATCGCCTTGCCGAAGGTCGAAGAAATGCGTCGGCTCGCCCAAGAGGGCCGTGAGAAGGGGTATCTGACCCTTGCCGAGATCGTTGACGGGCTTGACGGGGCCGATGTCACCAAGGATCAGGTCGAGGACTTTCACGGCTACCTGACCGAAGTCGGCGTCGAGGTGCTTGATGCTGACGCGGCCGCCATTCGCCGGGGAACCGTCGAGCGCGACGAAGACGCGCCCGGCCTCGACCTGTCGGTCGAGCCGAGCCTCGACTCGCTTCGCCTCTACCTCCGCGAGATCGGCAAGGTTCAACTCCTGACCGCTGAGCAAGAGGTATCCCTTGCCAAGCGGATCGAGCGCGGCGACCTCAACGCCAAGCGCGCGATGGTGGAGGCAAACCTGCGTCTCGTGGTCAGCATCGCCAAGAGCTACCTCGGTCGGGGGCTGTCGTTTCTCGACCTCATCCAGGAAGGGAGTCTTGGCCTGATCCGCGCCGTCGAGAAGTTCGACTACCGGCGCGGCTACAAATTCTCGACCTACGCGACCTGGTGGATTCGCCAGGCCGTGACGCGGGCGATCGCCGACAAAGCGCGCACGATCCGCATCCCCGTGCACATGGTCGAAAAGCTGAACCGCGTCGTCCACTTGGAGCGCCAGCTGCTGCAGCGCCTCGGCCGCGAGCCGAGGCCCGAGGAGATTGCACTTGAGCTTCGGATGACACCGCAAGAGGTTCGCGACATCCAACGGATGGCGCAGATGCCGGTCAGCCTCGAAAAGCCAATTGGCGAGGAAGAGGATTCCGAGCTGGGGGATTTCGTCGAGGACGAGCAGGCTGCGTCGCCGTTTGACGAAGCCTCGCTCAACCTGCGAACTGAGGACATCGCGCGAGCCCTCGAAGCCCTTCCCGAACGTGAGCGGCGCGTGATCGAGCTGCGCTTCGGGTTGAACGGAACGCAGCCCGCAACCCTCGAAGAGGTCGGCCGCGCGTTCGGTGTCACCCGTGAGCGCATCCGTCAGATCGAGAACAACACGCTGCGAAAGCTCGAGAACCTTCCCGAGGCCCAGCGCCTGCGCGACACGACATAGCGGAGCCCCGCGAGGCCTGGCTCAGTTTCGAAGTGCGCGCGCAAGCACACTGCTCGACTTCCGGAGGTGGACGGATTGAGCCCTCCAGCCGAATCGCTTCGGTAGGCGGATTTCATCTTCTATTCATCTACGGCCTGCGAGGATACGACCCATGATGAAACGTAGGTTCGTGGGAGGAGTCACAGCGATCGGCTTCACGGCTGCCGTTTTCGGCGGCGTGCTGGCTCCGGCGCCTGGCCGGTCGCAGGATGCCGTCACGAGCCGGTTCGATCCTCGTGACTTTCGCGCGCCTGTGGGTTCGAATGGCTGGCAGCCGCTGACGCCGGGGCTGCAGCTCGTGACCAGGGGGTTTGTCAACGTCGGTGACCGGCGCTTGCCACACATACGCGTGTACACCGTGACGGACGTGACCAAGAAGATCGACGGCGTGCGCGCTGTTGTCGTGCTCGACCAAGACATCGACGGTGGACAGATCTCGGAGCAGGCCCTCGATTTCGTGGCAGTCGACCGGAAGGGGAACGTCTGGAACGTCGGCTCCTACACCGAGAGCTACGAGGGCGGGCAGTTTGTCAACGCGCTCGATGGTTGGCTGGGCGGTGTGAGGGGCGCGAGCCCGGGCATTCTCGTGCCAGCGCATCCGACGGTGGGAACGCCGCCGTATTACGAGGGCAAGGTGCCTGGCCGTGAAGCGCCGATCGCTCAAGTGTTCAAGACCGACCAGTCGACCTGCGTTCCGTTCAGGTGCTTCAAGCGCGTCGTTGTGATCCAGGACGGCGACGAGCACAAGTACTTCGCCCCCGGTGTCGGCGGCATTCGCACCGAGCCGCTCGGCTCCGGCGGACCGCAGGAGAGCGAGAACCTCATCAACGTCCGGCAGCTCCGCCCGGGTGCCCTCGCCGCCATCACCGCCGAGACGCTGAAGCTCGACAAGCATGCCCGGAGCACGGTTGCGGATGTGTTCTCTCGCTCGGCGCCCGCAGAGCAGAAGCGGTGAGCACGAATGCCAGCGCCGCTCGACCGGCGCACCAACGCGGCGTGCGGAACCCAGCGGCGCTTGTCCGGCTCGACGACGTCTCGAAGACGTTTCGCAACGGTACCGTCGACACCCGAGTCTTGTGTCATGCCAGCCTCGATCTCTTTCCCGGCGAGACGACGAGCCTCGTTGGGGTTTCGGGTAGCGGCAAGTCGACGCTGCTCTCGTTGCTCGCGGGCCTACTCACGCCCGACTCGGGACGCGTTCTCGTCGACGAGAATGACATCGCGCAGCTCGACGAGTCCGCTCGCGCTCGGCTGCGCGCTCACCGCATCGGCATCGTGCTCCAGAGCGGCAACCTCATCCCGTTTCTCTCAGCGATCGAGAACGTTGAGCTCGCGATCGGTCTCGCCGGCGGTGCACGCCGGTCGGCGCGCGCAAGAGATCTGCTCGGCGAGCTGGGGCTCGGAGCCCGCCTGCACCATCGCGCGCGTCGGCTCTCGGGGGGAGAGGCTCAGCGCGTCGCAGTCGCGATTGCGCTGGCGAACGACCCTGACCTGCTCCTCGCGGACGAGGCCACTGGAGAGCTCGACTCGTCGAGTGCCGAGCAGGTGACGCGTCTCATCGCCGAGGCCTCGCATCTGCGCGGCCTGGCGGTGCTCTACGTCACGCACTCAAGCGAACTGGCCGCGCGCGCGCAGCATCGGTTTCGCATGGTCGAGGGCGAGGTGCGCAGCGAGTGAAGCGGCCTTCGGGCATCAGCCTTAAGGAGGTCTGCAAGCGCTACGGGACGCCTGCCAACTCCGTGCATGCCCTCGATGGCGTCAGCTTCACGATCGAACCGGCCATGAGTGTTGCCGTCACTGGGCCGAGCGGCTGCGGCAAGTCGACGCTGCTTGGCGTGATTGCGGGCCTGGAAACGCCAACGAGCGGCAGCGTCTCGGTTGGCGGCCGGACGATCTCGGACCTGGCCGAGCGCGAGCGCGCCCTGATACGGCGGCACGAGTTCGGCCTCGTCTTCCAGGCAGACAATCTCCTCCCCTATCTCACCGCGCTCGAGAATGTGGCCCAACAACTCTCAATGCAGCCGAGGCCTGAAGACGGCGAGCGGTCACTCGCGATGCTCGCCTGTCTGGGCCTCGCCGACGAAAGCGGCAGACTCCCCGACCAGTTGTCGGGCGGCCAGCGCCAGCGCGTCGCACTCGCACGCGCGCTTGTTCACCGGCCGCGCCTGATCCTCGCCGACGAACCTACTGGTTCACTTGACGCTGCGAGTTCTGAGCTTGTGATCGACCTCTTGCTCACGGCGCAGCGCGAGACCTCGACCACTCTTGTGGTCGCAACGCACGACGCCGACTTGGCGCGGCGCCTCGACCGCACCATCCGCCTGACCGACGGGCGTGTCGTCGAGGGCCGGACCGTGCCAAGCGTGCTCGACGGGAAGGCCTCGGGTGCTTAGCTACGCGTGGCGCGACCTCGTGCGAAACCCGTGCAGGACCGGCGTCTCGCTCGTTGGCATCGTGCTCGGCGTCGGGCTTTTCTGCGCCGTCCTCTTTTTTGCCGACGGCTCCGGCGCGACGATGACGAGGCGGGCGGTCGCACCCCTCTCCCTCGACATGCAGCGCGTGCTGACGTCTCCACTCGGAGGCGGTCTGGCGCTCGACGAGCAGTTCTCGTCTGCAACGGCGCTCCGCGCCGGAAAAACGATGACCATCAGATTAACCGTCACGAACCCCAGCGCCACCGCTGCGAAGGACGTCGTCGTCAACGACGAGCCACCGAAACCGCTCATCTACGTTGCTGGCACAACGCGACTCAACGGTCGACCGCTCCCTGACAAGGAGGGCCACAGTCCGCTCGAGCAGGGTTCGGCCGGCGCCGGTCTCGGTATCGGCACCGTCGCAAGCGGCGCGACAGTCCGCCTGACGTACGAAGTCCGCTCGGCGTACACCGTCGGAGACGTTGACACACTCCGCCCGCGGGGGAGCATCTCAAGCCGGGACACGCTCGTGCCGATCGCGGCGAACGCCCCGCGGCAGTGGACACTCGACCAGGTGAGGGCGTCCATTCGACACGTCCCGGGCGTCGCGTCAGCAGACGCGCTGTCGTTCGTCGATTTGCCCCCGGGCTCGCTGCGGGCCGGTGGACGGCTCGTCCGCAACCCGTTGCGTGTGTTCGCTTTCGATCGCGAGTACCAGGCGCACTACCGATCGATCCGCGTGGTCGCCGGATCATTTGCTCGTGGGTCCGCAGTCGTCAGCGCCGAAACCGCACGCATCCTCGCCGTCGGCCCCGGCGACGCGGTCGACCTGACGCTGCCGGGCAGGCCGACTCGGCTGTCGCTGCCCGTCGGAGGCGTGGTCGACTTGGCGGGCGCGACGCCCCTCTTCGCGAGCCGCAAGGCGAGGAAGCTCGAGGACTTCCTGTACGTGCCGAACAGCCTTGTCGTCAGTCCGTCGCTGTTCGAACGGGTGATCGTCCCGGCCTTCCGGGAACAAAGTTCCGTGCTCGGAACCCTGGCGAAGAGCCTGCCAACGCGCGAAGTGGATGTGCTCGTTGACCGTTCACGACTGGACTCCGACCCGGCGAGAGCGCTCGCGCAGACGCGCACCGTCGCGCGCTTGCTCGGTCGGATCGCACCACACCAGGACTACCTCATCGACAACATCTCGAACTCCCTGCAGGTCGCCCGTGACGACGCCACAGTCGGCAAACAGATGTTCCTCTTCCTCGGTCTGCCTGCAGTCGTGCTCTCGGCGTTTCTCGTTGTCTACGCAGGCAGCGTGCTCGCCGGAGCTCAGCGCCGCGAACTCGCGATCCTCCGTATCCGCGGCGCCCATCAGGGCCCGTTGCGGAGGATGCTCCTCTACCGAACGCTTGGAGTGGCGGGTGTCGGTTCGACGCTTGGTGGCGGCCTCGGCTTCGTCGCGGCACTCGCGATCCTCGGACGCGACGCGCTCCTGCGAGCGGCGCCACGTGAGATCGCATTCTCGGCGCTTGTCGGGATAGGCGGAGGAATGCTTACGACAGCGCTCGCCCTCTGGGCGACCGGCCGCCGTTCACTCCGTCGCGAGATCGCGGAGGAGCGCCGCGAGCTGATACTCGCACCGTCGGCTCTCTGGCGGCGACAACGGCTCGAACTCCCCCTGCTGACGATCGCGGCGGTCGCGATGGCGGTCGCCATCAAGACAGGGGCGTTCAACCCTCCGCGCGGCTCCGTCAAGTTCGGTCGAGCCGTCTCACTGCCGTCGTACCTCTTGCTCGCGCCGCTGCTTGCCTGGACCGGCGCGACCCTTCTTTGCGTGCGGATCTTGGTCACCCTCGCGTCCCGGCTTTGGATCCCCGCCGCTCCCCACTTCGGACCCATTCTGTTCGGAACGGTCGCCCGCAGCCTGCGACGACGCTCCTGGTCGCTCGCCACCGGCATCGCCGCGCTCGGTCTTGTGGTCGCGTTCGGCACAAGTCTCGCGATCTTCACGGCGACCTACGAAACCGCCAAGGCGAACGATGCCCGCTTTGCCGTCGGTGCCGACATGCGCGTGACGCCGAGCGTGTTGGACGGACACCCGCCGGGTGCCGAGTTCGCCGCTGCACTGCGCGTGCCAGGCGTCTTGTCCGTGTCTCCGGTCGTCTTCAAGCTCGAGAACTCCGTGCTCGTGGGCCGTGCGAACCAGGCCCGAACCGACCTCGCGGCGATCGACGCGACGACCTTCGCGCGCACGGCCACGCTCGCCGACTCCTTCTTTGTGGGTCGCTCAGCCGCAAGCGCACTCGCAGCCTTGCAATCAGATCCGCGTGGTCTGATGGTCGAGGCTCAAACCGCCGCCGACCTCTCGATCGAGCCTGGCGACACGGTGCGCGTCCTCCTCGCCATCGGGACGAAGCACCAGGCCCTGCGAACGTTCCACGTCGTCGCACTCTTCACACGGTTCCCGGGCCTTGAGCAACCCGATCTCGTCGCTAACCTGCGCTTCTACGCGACGGCAACGCACTTGCAGCGGATCGACTTCTTCCTGGTGCGGACCGTCGGCCACGGCGCGACGGGCCTCACCGAAACGACCACTAACCTGTCTACGGGACCAGGTAGCCATCACCCGATCAGGATCGACTCAACCCTGGAGACGCTCGCCAAGGATCAGTCGAGCCTTACGGCCCTCGACGTGACCGGCCTGCTCCGGCTCGACCTTCTCTTTACGCTGCCGATGAGTGCGACCGCGATCGCGATCCTCGTTTTCGGCCTCATGCTGCAGCGCCGACGCGAGTACGTGACGATGCGCGCTCACGGCATGCAGTCGCGCGAGATTCTTATCATCATCCTCGCCGAAGCGGCCTTCGCGGCGTTCGGCGGAGTCGCCGCTGGGCTGCTCGTCGGAACGGGCACGGCCTACCTCCTCGTACGCATCCTGCAACCGCTCTTCCTTCTCACGCCGGACGTCACGATACCCGCGCAGACGATCGCAACACTCGCCGCGTCAACCCTCGCCGGGACGCTGGTACTCGCGCTGGCCGCGGCGCTCACGGTCAGCCGCCTAAGGGCGACCGAGATCCTCCGCGAGACCTAGAGATCCGCCTGCCGTGTCTTCCGGTTCGGTGCGACAAAGCGGTGCCGACGCTCTGCGCGCGTTCAGGCGCACGCAGGTGGGCAGCGAGGACGTTGAGTCCGACGCCGGAGGCGAGGATCTGCGCGTTGACGAGCAGTAGATGACATTGATGTCGTCGCTCGCGGCGCGGTGGACGACGACGGTCTGGACTGGAAGGACGACCGCCCAGATCAGGAGCCAGAGCCCGCGGCCGCGACGGCGGTCGCGGATGACGTAGCCGAGCGGCCGGCGAGAACCATGGCGTGGTGAACTCCTTTCGCAGGAGAAGGTGCCGCAAGCGCCGCGCCTTCTGGTCGAGATCGTCGCGCTGAGTGGTCAGCACGACAGGATGCGTCAGCACCGTGTCCGGATCGCCATATCGAGGACTTCCGCGATTTGACCGAGCGGCACGTCAAGGAATCGCAGCGCCCGGATTTTCTCGGCACGTGCGAGCTGCTCAATCCGGTAGTAGCGATACCCGGAATCGGGTCCACGAACGCCGCAGAGAGTAACCCGGACTCGTCGTCGTTTCTTAGCGATTTGACGGAGAGCCGCGAGGCTCGCGCGAATCTGCCGACTGGTAGCAACGTCACGGCACCCATCCTGCACCCTCCCCCGCAGGGAGAGTCAAGCGTACTTCGCCGACCAACCGCCTCGTGGTCACCAGCTCAGACCTGCAAGTTCGAACGGCCACGCGCGCCTGAGGACTCAAGCACCGGGCGGACTACGACGCAACAGCGCCAGCCCATCATGACTTTCGTTGAAGTGGTCGCACTCGACACAGGTCGTTGACGGGTCGGTCACAGGTAGGTCACATCCCCACGGTTAGCGTCAGAACCACCACGACGCGACCTTGGAGGACGAGTGAGCGCAGCTCAGGCAGGCACGCCGATCTCTCGAGTGGACCTACACCTCCACTCGCGCGCGTCGACCGACACCGGCAACTGGGTGCTTCGCCAAGCCGTTCTCCCGGAGTCGTTTACGGAGCCGCTTGAGGCCTACCGTGTGGCGAAGGCCCGGGGTATGGACTTCGTGACGCTCACCGACCACAACACCCTGTCAGGGGCCCTTGAGATCGCCCACCTCCCCGACGCCTTCGTGAGCGTCGAGGTCACCACTCGTTTCCCCGAAGATGACACGCCACTTCACATCTTGGTGTGGGGCCTCGACGAGCCGCAATGGTCCGATATCGATCAGCTCCGATCGAACGTCTACGAACTCGTCGACTACCTACAGGCGGCCGATCTTGCGCACGCGCTGGCTCACCCGCTTCAGCGTCTCGGCGCCGATCTCACCGCCGACCATGTCGAGCGGTGCCTCCTTCTCTTCCCAGTCTGGGAGGGTGTCAACGGCTCCCGGACTCGCGCCGGCAATGCGATGGCGCAGCAGATCGCGCAGGCCGCGCTCCCTGACTACCTCGCCAAGCTCGCCGACAAACACCGCATCGCCCCGCGCGGTGACGGCCCTCCCGCGTTGACCGGGGGAAGCGACGACCACGCCCTCTTGGACGCCGCATCGGCATGGACCGAGATCCCCCGGTGCGGTTCAGTGTCTGAGCTGCTCAAGCACATCAAGCGGGGCCGCGTGCGCCCGGCGGGCACCGATGGGGGGACGACGGGCCTCGCGCACGCGATGCTCTCCCTCGCGATCAAGTCGCACGCCGAAAGTGGCGCCTCGCTGATCCCTCCGGCGGCGCGCGGCCTTGTCGGCCGACTCATCGGTCACGACATCGAGACTCGCTCCTCGGAGCGCCAACCGGTCATCTCGACTCCCGACTTTGGCGTCGACCTCGCCGCACGAGCGATCACCGATGTTCGCCTGATCCGAACCTACCGACGCCTCGACCGTCGGCCCGAGTCGGCCGATCGCTCGCAGGCGCTTCTTCGGTTGGCGACCGAGTGGGGGCACGCGCAGCTCGCAGGTGCCACAATCGACGCGCCGGGTCAGGTCGGCCTTGGTGGCCTCAACCAGCGCCTCACTCGTCTACTCGGGGTCGGTGCGCTTGCGGCGCCCTACTTCGCCGCTGCCGCCTACCATGCCTCCGAGGCGCGCTTTGCCACCGAACTCGGTCAAGAGTTCTTTGGCACTCCGCCTGCGGCCAGCGCACGAATTCGGGTCGGGATGTTCACCGACACCTTCGACGAGATCAACGGGGTCGCTGGCACGATGCGCCGCCTCGTCGAGCACGCCGAGCACAGCAAACGGACGTCGATGACCGTCGTCACCACCGGTGACGCAGCCGCGAGCGATCACCTCGTTCGCCTGCGCCCGGTCGGATCGCTTCCCGTACCCGCCTACCTCGACCACTCGTGGCGTCTCGGTGTGCCCTCGGCCATGGAACTCCTGAGGCTCGTCGAGGAGCGTGGGTTCGATGTCATCCACGTTGCGACACCCGGCCCGGTCGGCCTGTCAGCGCTACTCGTCGCTCGGACGCTCGGCCTGCCGTTCGTTGTCAGCCACCACACGGAGCTTGCCCGCTACGCGCTCGAGCTGACCGGCGACCGACTTGCCGCCGAGGTGACCGCCCTCGGTCTGCGCTGGCTCTACGGCCAAGCGCGGCGGGTCTACGTGCCGTCACGCCACGTGGGCGCCGCTCTCGCTGAGGAAGGCGTTGACCGGGCGCGGATGGTGCAGTTCGGGCGCGGGGTCGACGTCGAACGCTTCGATCCTGGACACCGATCGACGGCGATGCGCCGACGCCTCGGCGCAAGCGCGTCAACGATCGTCCTCTACGTTGGACGCTTCTCGAAGGAGAAGGGCATCTTCGAGCTGGCCGACGCGATGCACACGGCCTGCGCGGCAAATCCCGCGCTTCGCCTCGCGGTGGTCGGCGACGGGCCCGATCGCGCGGCCCTCTCGGACGCCCTCGCGGGCGTGCCGCACGTTCTGCTCGGAACACTGACAGGGCGAGATCTCGCGGCCGCGTACGCATCGGCCGACATCTTCTGCCTTCCGTCCGCGACGGAGACCTTCGGGCAGGCGGTGCTCGAGGCGGCAGCCAGTGGATTGCCGACGGTGGTCTCAGATCGAGGGGCCGCGTCGGAGCAGGTTCGAGATGGGGTGACGGGACTCATCGCCACAGGCGCGTCGGGGATTGCCGATGCCATTGGGTGGCTCGGTCGGGACGCGCAGCTTCGCCGCCGTCTGGGTCGCGCCGCGCGCCTCGAGGCACTCAGGCGCCCGACGTGGAACACGGTCTTTGCCCAGCTCGAGGACTCCTACCTCGATGTGCTGGAGGAGCCCACCGCCGGACAGCCGGTGATGCGCTTTGCGACCCGCTCCGCATCCGCCTGATGCGCGTCGTCGACGTTGCGGCCTGGTACGGGCCCACAACGGGGGGTATCCGAACCTACCTGCTGGCCAAAGCCCGGTGGGCGGCGTTGAATGGTCAGGAGCACGCGACGGTCGTTCCCGGAGTGGCCGATCTGGACTGCGTCGAGGATGGCGCCCTGACCGTCTGCCTCCGCGGTCGCACGCCGACCGACCGCTGGGGGTACCGAGTTTGGGTGCGGCCGGGTCCGATCGTCAGCGCGCTCGATCGGCTCCGCCCCGACGTCCTCGTCCTGAACGACGTCGTGAGCTTTCCGTCGGCTCTCGGCCGGTGGGCTGAACGCCGCGGCGTCGCAACAGCCATGGTTTGCCACGCCGACGCGTCGGTGGCGCTATCGGGCACCCGGCGCGTTCTCGCCGCGCCCGCGGAAGTGCTGCTGCGAGGCCTGCAGCGTCGGGCCCTTCGCGTTCCGGGCGCGGTCATCGCTCCCTCTGCGGCAACCGCCGAGCGAGTCGCGGTCGGGCCCGATGTTGTGGTTCTGAACTCCCAGCTCGGAGTCGACCTCGAGACCTTCGGAGTGGCCACCTTCGACGAGTCCCTCCATCGGCGCCTTGCTCCAAACGACGAAGTGGTTCTCCTGGCGGTGAGTCGCCTCTCGTCTGAGAAGCGCCTCGATCTGGCAATCGAGGCGCTCGCAGCGCTCCCGACGTCGACGGTCCTCGTGATCGCCGGGAGCGGCCCGGCCGCAATCGGGCTTGCTCGCCACGCACGACGGTGCGGCGTCGACGACCGGACCCGTTTTGTCGGGTTCCTCTCGGATCGCGCCGACGTGGCCCGTTTGATGGCGACCGCCGACTGCTTCGTGCATTCGAACCCAACGGAGCCCTTCGGCCTCGCACCGCTCGAGGCCCTCGCTGCTGGGTGCCGGGTCGTGGCGCCCGCGTCCGCGGGCTGTGCCGAGGTGCTCAGCGGACGAGGGGCAGTCCTCGTCGCGCCGGGGTCGGCGAGGGCACTCGCAAACGGGGTTCGATCCGCGCTGGAGTTCGCGAGGCCCAGCCCCGATCTCGGCGAGTTCGCGTGGTCTCGCACCTTTGAACGAGAATGGGCGCTCTACGCCACACTCGCGGGGTCGGCCCCGGCTCGCGCCGCATGAAGCAGCTCGTCGTCGCGATCCACGACGTCACCCCAGGGTCGGCTGGCGCGGTCGTGCGGCTGCGAGAGATGGTGGCGCGACGCGCCCCCGGGCCGGTCAGCCTGCTCCTCGTACCGCGTTTCTTGGGCGATGAACCTTGGCGGGCCGGACATTTCACGCGTTGGACCTCGGCGCGAGCAGCGGCCGGAGACGAGCTCGTGCTGCACGGCTTCACCCACATCACTCCGGGCGGCACGAGCGAACGTGAACTCGCGCACCTCTCGGCGACCGACATCGGGAATCGGATTGACCTCGGACGGTCGGTGCTTCATGGCGTCGGCCTTGCGCCGGGCGGCTTTGTCGCGCCGTGCTACGACCATCCCCGCACGGCCCATCTCGCGTGTGCGCGATCCGCGCTCACGTGGTGGGCGACCCGCAACGGGCTCTATCGCAAAGGTCGCCGCCTGCTGCTCCCGAGCCTTGGTCTGGGTGCATCGTCAGCGCTCAAACGGGCGACGTCCCCGTCGATCGCCCGCGTGGCGGCCGCGGTGCTTGCCCCGGCACGGAGCCTGCGTCTTGACTTGCACCCGGCCGATCTCGATCACCGCGGCCTCCTGGCGGCCGCCGTGGACGTCCTCGACCGCCTGCTCGACCAAGGACGAGAGCTGACCACCCACGCTCGACTTGTGGGTGCTCCGCCGCAGACGCCCGAACCGGTCGGCGGTGTTCACCACTTCGTCACAGGTCGTTCACACACTTTGAGGAAGCATCCGAGTTCACTTCCGAACGTCATCAACCGTTCTCAAGGGGGACGAAGACTTGAGTCGAACCATCCGTAGGTCTGTCACTGCCGCAATCTCGGGCGGCGTGCTGTTTGCGGGCGCGACGTCAGCGCTCGGCGCGATCACCGGCTCGGGGGCGAGCTTCCCGTCGGTCGCCTATCGCGCCTGGTGTGCGGACTCCGGGAAGTGCAGCTACACCTCGAAGGGCTCGACGGGCGGAATCAACGACTTCATCAACGGCGTCGTCGACTTCGCTGCTTCCGACGCACCGCTGACCGACCAGCAGAAGGCCGATCTCGCCGCAAAGCGCGGTGG
>JANMDN010000067.1:2500-42928 GCA_031376285.1 Actinomycetes bacterium | reverse complement strand
CTTCGTCGGGGCCTTCGTCATCCTGAACACGCTCTCGATCACGGTCGCGCAGCGCACGCGCGAGTTCGCCACCCTGCGGACGCTCGGCGCCTCGCGCCGCCAGGTGCTCCGCTCCGTCCTCCTCGAGGGGTTCCTGCTCGGCCTCTTCGCTTCCCTCGTTGGGCTCTTCCTCGGACTCGGACTCGCCGTCGGTATGGACGCGCTCTTCGCAGCCCTCGGCGTCGAGCTGCCGGAGGCGGGGACGGTCTTCGCGCCGCGCACGGTGATCGTGAGCCTGCTCGTCGGCACGACGATCACGGTCCTCGCGAGTCTTGTCCCCGCGCTGCGGGCCACGCGCGTGCCCCCAATCGCGGCCGTGCGCGAGGGCGCGACGTTGCCCCCCTCGCGCCTTGCTCCCTTCGCTCCCTGGATCGCCCTCGCGACGATCGCCCTCGGCGTGGCGGCCATTGCCTCCGGCCTCTTCGCGGGCGGGCTCGGCGCGAAGGAGATGCTCCTCCTGCTCGCGCTCGGGTGCCTCGCCCTCTTCATCGGCGTCGCCCTGATCGCGTCGCGCCTCGTCAGGCCGATCGCCGCGCTCGTCGGCTGGCCCGCGGGGCGGCTCGGCGGGCCGGCAGGCCAGCTCGCCCGCGCCAACGCAGTGCGCAACCCGGGCCGGACGGCCGCCACGGCCGCCGCACTCATGATCGGGCTCGCGCTGGTCACGTTCGTCGCCGTCCTCGGGCAGGTCATCACGACCTCGTTCGCGAACCAGACCGACCGCATCGTCCAGGCCGACTACCTCCTGACCGCCCAGGACGGCTTCAGCCCGCGCCCCACGCAGGCGGGTTACTCCGGCGGAATGTGCCAAGGTCCCGCCGCCACGTACGGTCACGCGGGAAGGCTTACCGGACGACCCTCACGCAGGCCTCGGCGGTGTTTCTCGACACGCCCCCGCCGAACGCCGTGGCCGTTGTGCAGACAAGACCGTGTTTCGCACGGGTGTGAGCCGTGGCACCGCCACTCGGTAAGTGACGTGGCAGTGACCTCGGCCCGGAGACGACCGTCGTCGGTATCCTCGCCGACGCGACTCTGGCCATGCTTGATCCTGCCGATCTGCATGGACAGGACTCCCATGGAGACCTTGGCTCCCTGGAGGCCCCGCGTGACCGGGGTCAGGTGAGTAGATGCGGGTTCCGAGGGTCGCCCGTCGAATACGGCGGCACCTCGGTTGGTCACGGTCATCGTCAAGACGACCCGCGACCCGACCGGGGCCTTCGCCACGCTGGCGCGCACTTTCACGTCGATGCCGACCAGCGGGTGCTCCGCGGTGATCGGCGCCGCCGTCACCGCGACAGGGGTGCTGGGGCTCTTGTCATCGGGCTCGTCGATCGTGACCGCAGCGACCCCACCCTTCGGGACGCCCGCGCCGTCTTTCTTCGGCGGGCAGATCATCACCGCAACCGCGGCACCGTCGAGACAAGGTCGGCGGTCTGCGACGAGATCACCGTGCGCGATGGCGCGATCGACGATCGTGCGAAGTCTTGCGCGATGGGGAGCGGCCACTCCGGGCGCGGTACGCCAGCTTGTTGGGGCGCCGCGACCGACAAGCGGCGGTCAGTTTGGGAGGACGGCTCACCGGGTATGGATGGACTGTCAGCGTGGATTTGTGATCCATGCGCCGAGGCGGGCCAGCCAACCGAAGGAGGAGGCGATGGCGTTACCCAAGGTCGTCGCGCCGAGCGAATGGCAGGCCGCCAGCGAGAACCTCCTCGCTAGGGAGCAGGAGTTTGCGCGGGCGCGGGACGCGCTGGCGGCTGAGCGCCGTCGGCTGCCGATGGTCCGGATCGATAAGGACTACGTCTTCGAGGGCCCGGACGGGCAGGTGAGCCTGCTCGGTCTCTTCGATGGGCGCCGCCAGCTGATCGTCGAGCGCTTCTTCTTCGACCCGGAGGTCGACGGCTGGCCTGAGGCGGGGTGCGTGGGCTGCTCGATGTTCACGGACCAGATCGGTCACATCGCCCACCTGCACGCGCGCGACACTTCCCTGGTGCTCGTCTCTGGGGCGCCGCAGGCGAGGATCGAGTCCTACGCGACACGCATGGGCTGGTCCCTGCCCTGGTTCACGACGGCCGACGACTTCTCAGAGGACTTCGGCGTCGATGACTACTTCGGCCTCAACGTCTTCCTGCGCGACGGCGCCCAGGTCTATCGCACGTACTTCGTAGACGGCCCCGGCAGCGGGGGAGTTGGCAGCATTTGGAGCCTCCTCGACCTAACGCCGCTCGGCCGCCAAGAAACCACCGAGGACTCGCCCGAGGGCTGGCCCCAGAGCGAGCCCGGGTGGTTCCGCCGTCACGACGAGTACGAGGAGGTGCCAGCGTGCGAGAGCTGATCGTCACGGAAAACATCACGCTTGATGGAGTGATCGACGCCTCCGGGGGCTGGTTCGAGCCCGCCGGCGACGACGCGGTCGACCAGTCCGACATCGTGGCCGCGCTCGGCGAGCAGTCCGCGGCCGCCGACGCGGTCCTCTTCGGGCGGGTGACCTTCGAGCAGATGCGCGGCTACTGGCCGCTCCAAACCGATGACCAGACCGGGGTGAGCGACTACCTGAACCGGGTGGACAAGTACGTCGTCTCGGCCACCCTCGGGGATCCGGCCTGGGCCGGCACCACCGTTCTGCGGGGCCCGCTTGTCCAGGAGGTCAAAGCGCTCAAGTCGGCGCCGGGCCGCGACATCGTGGCGACCGGCAGCATTAGGCTCGTCCACGACTTGGTCGCCTGCGGGCTGGTCGACGAGTACCGGCTCTTCACCTACCCGGTGGTGCTCGGCAGCGGCCGGCGCCTGTTCGAGGACGCGACCGGCATGCCCCGGCTGCGCCTGGAGGAGGCGCGGCCGTTTCGCTCCGGCGTCGTCCTGCTGCGCTACCGCGCCGTATGAGGGCAGGTCTGCCGGCTCGACGACTTCACGGCCACACGACCTCGCCAGAGATCTCCAGGTGTGCGCAAAAAGATTGACGATGACCGACACAGTGGGCGCGACACGCATGGTGCTCGACGGTAGCGTTCCCAACGCGAAGCCCGACAAACGAGCCGCTGAGATCCTTGGGTGCGCCGGCGGCGGCGAGCGCATCACGCACGGACGAACTAGACCGAGGGGAGCCGGTCGACGTTTCCGACCTCGGGTGCAAAAGAACCTGAGCGTCGAGGCAAACGGACATAACTATGATTCGCGTGCGATCGTCGTGGCCACATCCTGGCACCGCCGTTTGCTGCGACATCTCAGGAGTGTGCACTCCCAACGACGATGACCTGCACGCCTACTCGCTCATACGTGTCGCGTGCGCGTCCGTCTCGGGTTGCGAGCTGAGCACCGTGCTCAAGTGCGGCCATCGCGACGAGGGCGTCGTAGACGGCGCCGCCCACGATCCCGAGGCGCGCCAGGACGTCCGGCAGACGTTGGCTTGCCTTCGCAGACAGAACGAGAGGCGCTCCGAAGCGACTTGCCAGCAGCCGCGCGGCATCCTCACCCGAGAGGCGCACGTCGCCCGGCAGGCGCGTCAATACGGAGTACGTTTCGGCGAGCGCATGGCCTGCGAGCACCACGCCACGGTTGTCCCACCAGCGGTGTACCGCCGCGTGATCGTTGTGCGTCGCGACCAGCAGCGGAACTGCGACGCTGGTGTCGAGTGCCAGCAGTGGACTACCGTCGGCCGGCGTCGATCAGTCCGAACACGACGTCATCGTCGATGGTCGTCTCTCCGCTGGCAACGAGTACCCCGTCCTCTTCGACGATGCGCGCCGTGCGACCGGTCGGGATGATCTGTAAACCCGCGCCGTAACGTGAGACGTCGACCGATGAGCCGGGCGTGAGTCCCAGCGCGTCTCGAAGTGGTTTCGGCACGACGATGCGTCCAACCGAATCAATAACGCTCTTCATGGGAAGAGTCTACCAGGCACTTCCCAAGGCTCCTCCGTTGAGGTGAGAAACGAATGAAGCGGGTTCGGAGCGCGGTACCGAGAATGGCGCGGCAAGACCTCAGGTGTGTTCCGTAGGATTGCGCGATCGACGACCTCCTACGCAACAACGATCGTTTCGCCGAGAACTTCCCGACGGGACACCTCGATGTGCGCCCGTCTCGGCACCTTGCGGTCGTGGCTTGCATGGACTCCCGCCTCGACGTCTTCGGAGCGCTTGGTCTCGATCTCGGCGAGGCGCACGTCATCCGTAACGCCGGCGGAATCGTCAGCGATGACGTTATCCGCTCGCTTGCGATCTCTCAGCGACGACTAGGCACCCAGGACATCATTCTGATCCAGCACACCGACTGCGGGATGCTCACCATCACCGATGACGGGTTTCGTCGCGAACTTCAGGAGGCAACGGGGATCGCCCCGGGTTTCGCGATCGAGTCGTTTACCGATCTCGACGCGAACGTCCGCCAATCGCTCGGGCGTCTGCGCAACTCGCCGTTTCTCGCCCATCGCGATCGGATCCGCGGCTTCGTCTACGACGTCGATACCGGCGCCCTGCGCGAGATCGTCTGAGAGCCCAGGCGGGTACCCCTCCCATCCTCCCCCACCGATGCATCTGCGGCGGATGCGCCGCCGCAGGCTCGACGATCGAGCGAGAGTCGGCGCCAACCCGGGGCCCCCGCTTGGCCCCACGGACCCGCTTGCCGTGCGAACGTCCGGTCCGTTCGGCACCATAGGCGGCTGCAGACGTCGTCCGTCCCGGAACCACCAGGAGCCAGATGAGGACCCACCGATTCCACGTGTCCCCGAACCTCCCCGCCGAGCTCGCACCGCTCGCGGAGATCACACGCGACTGCTGGTACTCCTGGCAGCCCGAGGTCAACGGGGTCATGGCGCGAATCGACCCGGCGGCATGGGAGGCGTCGGGCCGTCGCCCGGCCGCCGCCTTCGCCAGACTGAGCGCCGGCGCGATCGCCGCCGCCGCGCAGGACGAGGGACTGAAAGCCGAGATCCGCCGGCTCGCGGATGCGCTCACCGCGGAGCGAGCGAAGGTCGCGTCGTCAGGTGACGGCATGCTCGTCGCCTACTTCTCGTGCGAGTTCGGGTTGGACCAGGGCCTTCCGATCTACTCCGGCGGGCTCGGGCTGCTTGCGGGCGACCACCTGAAGGCCGCGACAAACCTCGGTGTGCCACTCGTCGGAGTTGGGCTTTTCTACGGGCAGGGCTACTTTCGCCAGGACATTAGCCCTGACGGCTGGCAAATCGAGCGATATCCCGAGAACGTGCCATCTGAGCTCCCACTCGTTCTCGAGCTGGCGGCGGACGGCGGGCCGCTGACCGTTCACGTCGACCTCGTCGGCGAGCGCGTGCTCGCTCAGGTGTGGCGCGCCCAGGTGGGGAGCGTCAGGCTGTACCTCCTCGACACCGACATCGAGCAGAACTCGCCCGCCGCCCGATCCATCACGGACCGGCTCTACGGCGGAGACCGAGAGCAGCGCATTCGTCAGGAGCTCGTCCTCGGAATCGCTGGCGTACGGGCGCTCGGCGCGCTCGGCCTCGCACCCACGGTCTTCCACATGAACGAGGGTCACTCGGCCTTCCTCGTGATCGAACGGCTGCGCCTGCTCATCCGCGAGCACGGCCTCACCTACGAGGAGGCCGCGGCGGTCACTCGGGCGTCCACGGTTTTCACGACGCACACGCCAGTCCCCGCAGGAAACGAAGTGTTCGAGACCGACCTCGCCCTACGCTACCTCGGCCCGCTTGTCGCTGAGCTGGGGCTCGATTGGGCGACGTTTGCCGGGCTCGGCGTGATCCCGGGCGCATCCGACACGCGACTCGGCATGACCGTCCTCGCCCTGAAGACGGCGGGCCGCGCAAACGGCGTCAGCGCACTCCACGGCGATGTCTCCCGAGCGATGTGGCAAGACATCTGGCCGGGCCTCGCGCCGGACGAGGTCCCCATCGGTTCGGTGACAAATGGCGTCCATACGCAGTCGTGGCTCGGGCCCGAGCTTCGCGATGCGTTCCGCGGACATGGCCTTGAGCGGGTGCTCTCAGATCCCGCCAACCCGGCCTCGTGGAGCGGCATTGCCGACATCGACGACGAGACGCTGTGGGCGGCCCGGTGCGCGGGCCGCGCGCGACTGGTCGAGATGGTCAATGTCCGGTCCGGAGCCCGCCTCGCTCCCGATGTCCTGACGATCGGCTTCTCTCGACGGTTTGCGTCCTACAAACGGGCGGGCCTCCTCCTTGGAGAGCCCGAGCGCCTCCTGGAACTGCTCGACGACGCCGACCGGCCACTCCAGCTCATTGTGTCCGGCAAGGCCCATCCGGCCGATGACCCCGGCAAAGCGATCATGCAGGAGGTCATTCGTTTCTCCCGCGATCCGCGTGTGCGAGGACGGATTGCCTTTGTCTCGGACTACGACATCGCCACGGCGCAGGTCCTCGTCCAGGGCGTCGACGTGTGGCTGAATAACCCCCGTCGCCCGCAGGAGGCCTCCGGAACAAGCGGAATGAAGGCCGCGTTGAACGGTGTCCTGAACCTTTCGATCCTCGATGGCTGGTGGCCGGAGGGATACAGCCCAGATCTCGGGTGGGCGATCGGCACCGACGCCGTCCTCGACGACACGGCGATCCAGGACGCGCGCGACGGCCAGAGCCTCTACACGCTCCTCGAAGGGGAGGTCGTGCCGACCTTTTACGAGCGAAACGGCGACCGTCGCCCGGCCCGGTGGCTCGAGATGATGCGCGCATCCATTCGTGTCCTCGGCCCACAGTTTTCGGCCCAGCGAATGGTGGGCGAGTACCTTCGTGACTACTACCGCCCGGCACACGCAGACGCGGTGGCCGTGACCGCCGATAACTACGCGCTCGCTCGGGCTGGCGCAAAGCGCCGTCTTGTCCTCGAAGCGGGGTGGCCGGACATCTCCGTCTCGGCGTCGGTGGAGCAGACCGCCGGAGCACACGCCCTCGGCGCGGGAATAGCCATCGACGCGACGATCACACTCGGGCGCATTGACCCAGGCGAGGTTGTGGTCGAAGCGGTCGTCGGTACGCCGTCCGGCGCCACACTCACAGGCACCGCGACGACCACCATGGCGCCCCTGCCCGGCGACCCGCCCGGCCGCTACCGCGCCCAGGTGATGCCATCGCGCGCCGGCTCGTATGCAGTGGCGGTTCGGGTTCGACCGCTCCCACATCCGTCCGTCGGGGCGCCGAACCTCGCCGCGATCGAATCCGGAGCCTCGACCGCTACGTGATCGACTCCCAGAGGTCCAGGATTGCGCGAGCCGCTCCCTCGAGCGCGACGTCGTGGCGCTCGCGACCCCGCCGGACCTGAACTTCGAGCGGCCCGTCGGGGAGGGTCCGCTTACCCAGGGTCACCCGGATCGGACAGCCGAGGAGCTCGGCCTCGATGAACTTCTCACCGGGTGACAGCCCATCCCGATCATCGAGGAGTACCTGGAGGCCGAGGCCGGAAAGCTCGTCGTAGAGAGAAGCGGCAAAGGCGCCTTGGGGCGTCTCGTCCTCGCCGATGAGCACAATGTGAACGTCGAACGGTGCGATCGCCTTCGGCCACACAATGCCGTGTTCGTCGGCGCCCTGTTCCACCGCTGCGGCGGCGATGCGGGCCGGCCCGATGCCATACGAGCCCATGATGACGGGCTGCTCGGCGCCGCTCTCGTCGAGGAAGCTCGCGCCGAGGGCGTCCGAGTACTTCGTCCCGAGCTTGAAGATATTTCCGACCTCGATCACGCGCTCGAGCGCAACAGGGGTCCCGGAGATCGGACAGCCCTCGCCCTCGAGAACCGTCCGGATGTCGGCGGTCTCCGCCTGGAAATCCCGCCCGAGGACGACGCCGCGCAGGTGGAACCCGTCGCGGTTTGCGCCCGTAACGTAGTGCCCGGTCGCGATCGTCTCGTCGGCGATGATCCGGACCCCGTCGCCGAGCCCGACCGGCCCGAGCGAGCCACCCGTCGCGCCGAACCACTGCGTGATCTCCTCTGGACGTGCGGGACGGTGTTCGCCGACGATCCTCGCGAGCTTCTTGTCGTGCAGCTGGTGCTCACCGCGGATGATCGCAAGAACCGGCTGCTCACCGGCCATTACGACCACGCTCTTTGCAAGGCACGCGGCCGGGAGGCCGGTCGCGGCGCTGAGCTCGTCAATCGTGCCGATACCCGGCGTTGCGAACTCCTCGGGTGAGTCGGGCGTCTGGCCGAAGTCAGGATCGACCGCCCGAGACACGGCCAGCTCGACGTTCGCGGCGTACCCACTCTCGCGGCTGATGGCGATGATGTCCTCGCCGGCCGGACTCGGCGCCATGTACTCGTGCGCACCACTTCCGCCCATCATTCCGACGTCGCTTTCGACCTTGTACCAGCGCAGCCCCGATCGATCGAAGATCCGTGTGTAGGCCTCCGCGTGCAGGTTGTAGGAGCGGTCCAGTCCGGCGGCATCGCGGTCGAGCGAGTAGGAGTCCTTCATCGTGAACTCGCGCACCCGCAGGATGCCGCTTTTCGGCCGGGGCTCGTCTCGGAGCTTCGTTTGCATCTGCCACCACATCTGGGGCAAGTCCCGGTATGAGCGAACCTCCCGTGCCCCGTGCCAGGTGATGATCTCCTCGTGAGTCATGGCGAGGACCATCTGACGACCGCCGCGGTCCTGGAGACGAAACTGCTCGGCCAGGCCGTAGCGCCCGGTGGTCTCCCAGATCTCGGCTGGGTGCATCACGGGCATCAGGATCTCTTGGGCCCCGATGGCCTCCATCTCCTCGCGGATGATCGCCTCGACGCGGCGCAGCACCCGGAGGCCGACGGGCAGGATCGTGTAAAGCCCCGAGGCCAGCTGGCGGATCAGTCCCGCCCGCACCATCAGCTTGTGGCTGATCGCCTCCGCGTCGGCTGGAGCGTCGCGAAGCGTCGGCATCAGCCGGCCGCGCATCCGCCACGAGCCACCGTTTGGCGCGGCGGGGGCACGCCAAGGGTGGGAATCTGATTGAGGGCTCATCGGTCTCGCTTGGTCGGCGCCGGACAGGCCTGAAATGCTACCGGTCGGGTGCGCGGGAACTCGCTCAGACCTCGCCCACATCTCGCGCGCCCAGACGCGATGCCGGGGATGACCCGCCTGGCTCCGCGACGACCGACACGAGAACCACCCGCGTTCCGCGCGTGGCTTCGACGGTGAGTCTCCACCCGTCCGAGACGACTGAGTCGCCGGTGCGTGGCAGTCGACCGAGTCGCGAGAACACGAGTCCGCCAACGCTTGTCACCGTCTCATCCTCGATCTCCACACCGTGATCGCCGAGGCTCTCGATCGGTACGTGGCCGCCCACCATCAGGCGCCCATCAGGACTCACGTCGACTGACGGGGCACGGTCACGCTCGTCGTCGATCTCGCCGACGATCTCTTCGACGATGTCCTCGATCGTCACGATGCCGGCCAGATCGCCGTACTCGTCGAGCACCACCGACAGCGACGCGCGTCGCGCCTGGAGCTCCCGTAGGAGCAGGTCGATTGGTTGCGTCTCCGGCGCGAAAAAAGCGGGCGTCATGAGGTCCCGGACCATGCCGGTGTCGTTGCCCTCGAGAACGCCTCGGGCGAGCTGGCTGAGCTGGACGATCCCGACCACACCCCCTTCCCCATCGAGGACGGGGAAACGGCTGTGGCGACCAGCGAGGGCGAACTCGAGCGCGCCTCGAACCGTCGAGTCGGCCTGGATCGTCGAAAGGTCCGGGCGCGGGGTCATGACGTCGCGGGCGACCGTCTCGTGGAGTTCGAACACACCCTCGAGCATGTCGGCCTCCTCGGGGTCGAGCCGCCCCCCTTCCTCGCTTTGGGCGATGATCCGCTGGATGTCCTCGGAGGTCGAAGCGAGGTCGTGCTCACCGGCAGGCTCGACGCCCATCAGCCGGACCAGGCGCACACCCGCGCCGTTCAGTAGCGCGATGAGCGGCGAGAAGAGAATCCGAAACCACTCAAGGGGGTAGGCAAGCGCCATTGCCGTCGCCTCGGGCTTCTGAATCGCCAAGCTCTTCGGGGCGAGCTCGCCGACCACCACGTGGAGCATCGTGATCAGCGCAAACGCGATGATCCCTGCCGTGACAGGGGTCGCCCCTTCGGAGATCCCGACCTTGTGGAAAATCGGCTCGAGGAGTCCCGCGAAGGCCGGCTCGCCGAGCCAGCCGAGCCCGAGGCTCGTCGTGGTGATACCGAGTTGACAGGCGGCAAGGTAGCGATCGATTTGCCTGGCTTGACGTGCGGCTAACTCACCGGAGCGGCGGCGCTCGGCGACCTGATCGAGCCGGACAAGGCGCGCCCGAGCGAGAGCGAACTCTGCTGCCACGAAAAAGCCGGTACCAAGGACGAGGGCAATCGCGGCCGCGAGCTTTAGCGCGTTATCCACGGCTCAGAGCTGGCACGCGGTGGTGCCGGTAACGACCCTTGGGAATTCGAAAGCCATTAGGCACTCGGAGGCTACCAGAGGAGCCGAAGGACCCTTCAATCAGATCGCGACCGGAAAACGCCTCTCGACATAGTCCTCCACCATCCGCAGGAAGTCCTCGGCAAGGGTCGGACCTTCAAGGGTCACGACCCGTTCACCGTCGATGTAGACCGGTGCCCGCGGTTCCTCGCCAGTGCCGGGAAGGCTGATGCCGATGTTTGCGGCCCGACTCTCACCCGGCCCGTTGACGATGCAGCCCATGACCGCGACCGTGAGTTCCGCGGCACCGGGGCGTTCGCTGCGCCATGTCGCCATCCGCTCCTCGAGGCGCGCGTCGATTGCCTGGGCGAGTTCCTGAAAGACCGTGCTCGTGGTTCGCCCGCACCCGGGGCAGGCGATCACCTGCGGACGAAAGCTCCGTTGCCCGAGGGCTTGGAGGAGGTCCAAACATAACCGAACCTCGAGGGTTCGGTCGCCCCCTGGCTCAGGGGTGAGGCTCGCCCGGATCGTGTCGCCGATGCCGTTCGCGAGGAGGATCGAAAGGGCAGCGCTCGTCGCGACGATGCCCTTGGATCCCATTCCGGCCTCAGTGAGGCCGAGATGGAGCGGATAGTCACACCGAGCGGCGAGATCCTCGTAGGCGGCGACCATCTCCTGCACCCTGCTCACCTTGCAGGAGATGATGATCGCGTCATGGGGAAGTCCGAGCGACTCCGCGGCCTCAGCCGAGTTGAGCGCACTTCGAACGAGCGCTCCTCGTAGAACAACCGCGGCGTCCTCGGGTTCGGGGCGTCGGCCGTTCTCGTCCATGAGCTGGTCGAAGAGTTCCGGGTCGAGCGAGCCGGCGTTGACCCCGATCCGGACCGGCTTGCCGTGCTCACGTGCAACATCGATCATCGTCGCGAAGTTGCGGTCGTGCCGCGCGCCCCGGCCGACGTTGCCCGGGTTGATCCGGTACTTGTCGAGCGCCGCGGCGCAGTCGGGAAACTCAGTGAGGAGCGTATGGCCGTTGTAGTGAAAGTCACCGACGATCGGAACGCTCACACCGAAGTCGTCGCTCAGTCGCGTACGGATCTCGACGACCTTGGCGGCAGCGGCGCGATTGTTGACGGTGATCCGGACGATCTCCGACCCGGCCTCTGCGAGCTCGGCGACTTGCCGGGCCGTGCCCTCGGCGTCGGCCGTGTCGGTGTTCGTCATCGACTGGACAACGATGGGGGCGCCACCGCCGACCGCAACACCTCCAACCGTGCAGGTCACGCTCCGGCGGCGCGCGACGTCGGTCACGGCGTTCGTCCGCTGAAGTGCAGGACGTCATTTCGAACCGCCGTGAAGAAGAGGAGCGCGATCAGCACCAGGCCGACCGCGGCCGATGCTTCGAGTGCGCGTCGCGACAGTGGTCGCCCTCGGATCTTCTCGACAATCGCGGAAAGGATGTGACCCCCGTCAAGCGGCAGCACCGGAAGGAGGTTGTAGATGCACAGTAGGAGACTGATGATGCCGATGAAGCCAACCGTCGTTCCGAGGCCAAGGCCCGTTGTCTCGTTGTACACGGCGCCGATTCTCGCCACGGTACCGGTCTGCTTTCGCGCCTCCGCACTTGTGAAGAGACGCCCAACGCCCTTCACGTTCTCGGTTGTGAAGAACCACGTCCGGTCGAGCCCCTGACGAAGTCCCTCGATCGGGCCCGAGCGGACGGTTCGATCAATCGTTTGGAACTCGAAACCGAGGCGCCCCACCGTCCGATCCTTCTCATCCTTGCCCTCGGTGAGAACGACATTCTTCGTGATCAGCTCGCCGTTGTGCTCGAAGGTCACGGCGACCGATTTGTTGGCGTTCTTCTGGAGTTCGTCGCGAAGCGGGTCGACATTTACGATCAGTGGATCCTTGCCGGCAGGACCGGGCCTTGATCGGACACCGTTGACCGCGACAAGACGATCTCCGCGCTCAAGGCCGATCGAAGCTGCCGGGCTCGTCGCCGCCACCGCGCGAACCCGGTCCGACGAGCCAATCGTGTCCGGCAAACCAATCCAGAAGGCTCCAGAGACGCACAGCACGGCGACGACCAAGTTCACGGCCGGGCCTGCCGCGATGGTCGCGATCTTTCGCCAAGGGGACGACGCCGAGTAGGTTCGCCCGACGGCCTCCGCCGGAACGTCCTCGTCGGGCGTCATCCCCGAGATCTTCACGTAGCCACCGAGCGGGAGCCAGCCGAGCCGGTACTGCGTCTCGCCACGGGTCCAATGGACGAGCGGCTTCCCAAAGAAGATGCTGAACCGCTCGACGCGCATCCCGCACCAGCGAGCGACGAAGAAGTGCCCCATCTCGTGCACGAGCACGAGGGCCATGAGGACGAGAATGAAAACGACGATGTTGACGGCGGTCAGGGCGGGTCTCCTCGACCTAGCGGGGGGCGAGCTGCGAGTCGACGTACGACCGAGCCGCACGGTCTGCAGCAATGACCGCTTCCAGGGTATCGCCCTCACCGCCTGCAACGACACCAAGTGTGTTCTCCACGAGCCGCGCAATGTCGAGAAAGCCGATTCGGGAGTCGAGGAAGGCTTGCACCGCGACCTCGTTCGCCGCGTTGAGGACCGCCGGCATCGTTCCCCCCGCTCGGCCGGCCTCCCGAGCGAGCGCCAGGCAGCGGAACGTCCCCTCGTCGGCGGGCTCGAAGGTCAACGTCATGCCGACGAGGTTCAACGGCGGCCGCCGTGGCGGGGCAGCTGGGTAGCAAAGGGCGTGCCCGATCGGGATTCGCATGTCGGGCGCGCCGCAATGCGCGAGAAGGCTCCCATCGTCGAGCGTCACGAGGCCGTGGACAACCGACTGCGGATGGACGAGGACCTCGATCACGTCGTAGCCCACCTCGAAGAGGTGGTGGGCCTCGATGATCTCGAGCCCCTTGTTCATGAGCGTCGCCGAGTCGATCGTGATCTTCGCGCCCATCGTCCACGTTGGGTGGCGCAACGCATCGGCAGGGCCGACGTCAGCGAGGTCCGACGCCGTCTTACCCCGAAATGGTCCACCGGACGCCGTTAGGGTGAGCGACTCAACCCGTTCGCGCGGCACACCCTCCAGGAGTTGAAAGAGTGACGAGTGCTCGGAATCGACCGGGATGAGGCGGGCGCCAGAAGCCCGACGAACCCGCGCGACGACCTCTCCACCCGCGACGAGGCTCTCTTTGTTTGCCAGGGCAACCGTCACGCCCCGCTCAAGCGCCGCAAGCGTCGGAGGAAGGCCGGCCGCGCCGACCAGGGCGTTCAGGACGATGTCCGGCTCGGTGGCATCGATCAGTGATCCGAGATCGGCGCTCCATGGGATGGTTCCGCCACCGGCGGCGCAGGACGTCTCCACCGCTGCGGGTCCGCGCTGCGTGGCCATCGTCGCGAGTTGGGTACCGCAGGCGAGTCCGCACAGGACGAGGTCGTCGCACGCGTCGATGACCTCAAGCGCCTGCACGCCGATCGAGCCGGTCGAGCCGAGGACCAAGACCCGCGCGGTCACGGTGCTCCGTTCCCCGTCAACCGACGAGCCAGGACGTCACGAGATACGCGACGGGGGCGCTAAAGAGCAGCGCGTCGAAACGGTCGAGGATCCCGCCGTGGCCGAGGAGGATTCGACCTGAGTCCTTGACCTGCGCGTCGCGCTTGAGCATCGACTCGAAGAGATCCCCCGCGAACGCCGCGATGCAGATGGCGATGGCAAGCACGATCGACTCGACAAGGGAAATCCAGTCCATGTAGAGCCCCGCGAGCACGACGCACGCGACGGCGCCGACGAGACCGATCACGGCGCCCTCGACCGTTTTGTTGGGTGAGGTCCGCGGGGCGATGGGCGTCCGGCCCCAGACCCGACCGCCAAGGTAGGCGAAGGTATCGAACGCCCACGTGCCCACGAGCACGTTGGCCACCGCCGCCGCACCGTTCGGCCCCTCGCGAAGCGCCATCAGCATCGCCAGCGGCAGCCCGAGGTAGAGCCCACCAAAGACGGTCACCGAAACCCGCAGGGTGACGTCCTCCCGTCGCCGCGCCGTAAGACCACCGACCGCGCTGACGAGGAGGCACGCGACAGCCCCAAGAAGAAGCTGCCGCGCCGGTGATGATCCGAAGAGCGGGAGGATCACCCACAGCACAACGCAGAGGTCGCCGGCCCAACGAATCGGTCGGGCCGCCGCCGTCAGGCTGTGCAGTTCCACGAGCCCGAGAACCGCGATCACAACGAGCAGGGCGGCAAGCGAGACACCACCGGCCCAGACGACCGCGACCGCAAGCGCAATTCCGGGAATCGCGATCAGTAGCCGACTACCCAAGGCCTCACCGCCCCCCGAAGCGACGCTGTCGTGCCTGGAAGACGGCAAGGGCGGCGTCGAGATCCTCGGGAAGGAAGTCTGGCCAGAGCTTGTCCGAGAACACCAGCTCCGCGTAGGCGGCTTGCCAGAGCAGGAAGTTCGAGATGCGCTGCTCGCCACTCGTGCGGATGACAAGCTCCGGATCGCGAAGGGTCGGCGCATAGAGATGACGGGCGAAGGCCTCCTCCCCCGCCTCGGGACCTTCGCTTGCGACGAACCGCCGGGCGGCGTCCACGATCTCGGCGCGACCTCCGTAGTTCATCGCCACGAAGAGCCGCAGACGATCGTTGTGTGCCGTCGCCGCCTCACCATCACGAATGCGCGCCTGGAGCTCGGTGCTCAGCTCCTCACGCCGTCCGATGAACCGAAGCCGCACGCCCTCCTCATTGAGTTCCGGCACCTCGGCTTCGATGAGCTCGCAGAAGAGGTTCATCAGGTCGCTGACCTCTTCGTCGGGGCGTCCCCAGTTCTCTGTCGAGAATGAGAAGACGACGAGGTCGGTGATCCCCACGTCGGGGGCGTGGCGGACGATCCGTTTCAGCGCCTGCGCGCCAGCGCGGTGCCCCGCGGCGACGGGAAGCCGTCGGTCGGTCGCCCAGCGCCCATTGCCGTCCATGATGATCGCCACCGAGCGAGCGCTCAACGTCCCCCGCGCTCCCGGACGACTCGCATCGTCGCGCACACCACGGCGTGCGAGCGCCCGCGCGGCGCGAACCCGCCGCAGCAGCTTCATTGCTCGTCGACCGGGCACTGCCCGCATCGAGAAACGTCGAGATCGCGGTACACCTGGCCTGACCGCATCTCGTGTTAGCGAACCAACGCGTTCAAGTGCTGTTCTCGGTCGTTGCTGGTGGCATCGGGAGGTTCGGACATCCTGATCAAACCTCGAGGATCTCGGCCTCTTTGCGGTGCAGGAGGTCCTCGATCTGCTTGATTTCGGCGTCCGTCAACTTCTGCACCTCGTCCTGAAGGCGACCGAGGTCATTCTGGGAAAGGTCTCCGCTCTTCTCGTCGCGCTTGCCCTCGTTGAGAACGTCGCGACGGACATTGCGTACCGCCACGCGAGCATCCTCGGTCATCTTCGCGGCCAGCTTGACGAGCTCCTTGCGGCGCTCCTCGGTCGGCTGCGGAATGCTCAGGCGGATCACCTGACCATCGTTTGAGGGCGTAAGGCCGAGATCGGACTCCATAATGGCTTTCTCGATGCCCTTCACCATGGTCTTGTCGTACGGCTGAATCGTGATCTGACGGGCGTCCGGAGTACCGATCTTGGCGAGCTGCACAAGGGGTGTCTTCGTGCCGTACGCGTCGACCGAGATGCGGTCGAGAAGCGCCGCCGAAGCCCGACCGGTCCGAAGGCTCCCGAACTCGTGGGAGAGGGCGCTCTTGGCGCCCTCCATCCGTCGCTTTGCATCATCAAGACGTTCTTTCATCGCCCATCCCCCGGTTCGTTCACGACGATCGTACCCACCCGCTCGCCCCGCAGGATACGGGCGATGTTCCCGGCGGTCGACATGTTGAAGACGTGGATCGGCAGGTGATTGTCCATGCAGAGCGTCAGCGCGGTCGAGTCCATGACCTTCAAACTGCGCTCAAGCGCCTCTCGACCGGTAATCCGCTCGATCAGTTCGGCGCCGGCATCTGTCCTCGGGTCGGCATTCATGACCCCCTCGACACCATTTTTTGCCATCAGGATGCACTCCGCGCCGATCTCGAGGGCTCGCAGGGCCGCGGCGGTGTCGGTCGTGAAGAACGGGTTTCCCGTCCCTCCGGCGAAGATCACCACGCGCTTCTTCTCGAGGTGGCGAATCGCACGACGGCGGATGTAGGGCTCGGCGACTTCCTGCATCGCAATCGCGGATTGAACGCGAGTCGTGAGGCCATACTTTTCGAGGGCGTCCTGAAGCGCGAGGGCGTTCAAGACCGTCGCGATCATCCCCATGTAGTCGGCGGTGGCCTGCTCCATCCCTGCGGTCGAACCGCTCACACCACGGAAGATGTTGCCGGCGCCGACAACGACCGCGACCTCAACACCCGCCGCGACCGTCTCGCCAACCTCCTCGGCGGTCGCGCTGACCCGAAGCGGATCGATGCCGTAGCCGAGGTCGCCCATCAGGGCCTCTCCTGAAAGCTTCAGGAGGACCCTCGAAAAGCGCGGCAGCCGAGCGTCGGGTGGCGTGCTATCCCCCGAGCTGGAAGATGGTGAAGCGGCGGATCTGGACGTTCTCACCGACTTCGGTCGAGACCTGGGCGCGCATCTCTTCGATGGTCGGCGCCTTGCCCTCTCCCTGGTGCAGGACGTACTCCTGGTCAATCAGGCAGATCTCCTTGAGGTGCTTGGCAAGCTTGCCCTCGACGATCTTCTCGCGGGCAGCCTCGGGCCGGTCCTTTGCCTGCTCCTCGTAGATCGCTCGCTCACGAGCCTTGTACTCCTCAGGTACCTCGTCGCCGGTCACGTAGCCGGGCTTCATCGCGGCGATCTGCAGCGAGACGCGCTTTGCAAACTCCTGAAACGGGTCGCTTCGAGCAACGAAGTCGGTCTCGCAGTTGACCTCGACGAGGACCCCAAGGCGTCCGCCCTGATGGATGTAGCTCTGGACGATGCCCTCGTTGGCGGCTCGGTCGGCGCGCTTGTTCGCGGCCGCGAGGCCCTTCGCCCGAAGAAGATCCTTTGCCTTTTCGACGTCGCCACTGGTCTCGACGAGTGCCGCCTTGCAATCCATCATCCCTGCACCGGTCACGTCGCGCAGCTCCTTCACGAGCGCGGCGGGAATCGCAGTCGTGCTCACGACGCGGCCTCCTCGGCCGCCGGGACAACCTCAGTCGCGGGCGCCTCGACGACAGGAGCCGCAGCGGCGGGAGCCGGAGCCACAGCGGCCTCGACCACGGGGGTCTCGACCACGGGGGCCTCGACCACGGGGGCCGGAGCCACGAGGGCCGGAGCCACGGGAGCCTCGACCACGGGGGCCGGAGCAACGGGAGCCTCGACCACGGGCGCCGGAGCAACGGGGGCCGCAGCAACGGGAGCCGGAGCAGCAAGGGCCACAACCTCAGCGGCCGGTTCAGCAACGGCGGTTTCGGTTCCCTCGACAGCGGGCACCTCTTGGCCGACGCCCTTGCCCTCGAGAATGCCATTGGCGAGCACGCGCAGGATCAACTCGCACGAGCGAATCGCGTCGTCATTTCCCGGGATCACGTGGGTGACCTCGTCGGGGTCGCAGTTCGTATCGACGAGGCCGATCACCGGAATACCAAGGCGGTTCGCCTCGCGCACCGCGATGTGTTCCTTCTTCAGGTCGATGATGACGACCGCGTCGGGCAGCCGCTGCATGTCAGCGGCGCCGCCGATATTTGTCTCGAGCTTCACGAGTTCGGCTTCCATCGCGAGGCGCTCGCGCGTGGGCATGAGGTCAAGCTGACCGTCGGCCTTTCGCGCGCGGAGGTCGTGCAGCCGCTTCACGCGACTCGCCATCGTCGTCCAGTTCGTGAGCAGCCCACCGAGCCAGCGGTGCGACACGCTCGGCATTCCGCAGCGCGCGGACTGTTCACGCACGCAGTGCTGGGCTTGCTTCTTGGTTCCGACGAACATCACGGTCCCACGACGCTCAGCGATGTCGCGAACGATCTCGTAGGCCTGCTCGACGAGGACGATCGTCTGCTGCAGGTCGATGATGTAGATCCCGCCGCGCTCACCGAAGATGTAGCGCTTCATCTTCGGGTTCCAGCGCCGAGTTTGGTGCCCGAAATGGACCCCTGACTCCAGGAGCTCCCTCATGGTCACAGCTGGCACGTTGACTCCTCAAGGTTGGTTTCGTAGGTGCATCGCCGGCGGCAGTCGATGGAACCGTCCGTGCTCATTCGCACGTCGGCACCACCATCGACCAAGACCCGCTGGGTCGTGTTTGACGGGGCGCGGAGCGCCGGTGCGCTCTCGCGACCGGGGATTCTACCGGTTCGGCGTGGTGAGGGCGCGCGCCCGTCCGAGGGCCGCCTCGAGATCTGTCGGGAGGGCGCTCTCGATCACGATATCCGTGCCGTCCTCGGGATGTGGGAACGCGAGGCGCCACGCATGCAGGAACTGACGCCCCACGCGAAGCGGATCGCCCCGTCGGCCTCCATAGACGGGGTCTCCCGCGACCGGGAAGCCGACATCTTCGAGGTGCACCCGAATTTGGTGGGTCCGACCGGTCTCGAGGCGAACGTCGACGAGTGCGAACCCGCCGATCACCTCGAGACGGCGGACGTGCGTCACAGCGCCCCGTCCATCCATGGTGGTCGTCGACATCCGCGTCCGCACCCGCCGGTCCCGCCCGATGGGCCGGTCGATGGTGAGGGCGGGCGGAATTGCGCCGTGGACGAGCGCTAAGTAGCGCCGCTCGATCTCGCGCTCGCGCAGTTGCGCCTGAAGGATTCGGTGCGCGCTCGGAGTACGGGCCACGATGATGAGGCCGCTCGTGTCGAGATCGAGTCGATGAACGATGCCCGGGCGGACGGGATCATCGCCCCCGGCAATGGATCGCCCGAGGAGCGCATGCACGAGCGTCCCACGAGCGTGGCCCGCGCTCGGATGCGTCGCCATGCCGGGCGGCTTCTCGGCCACCAGGAGGTGCTCGTCCTCGTAGTGAATCGTGACAGGCGTGTCGTCGGGGATGAGGTGATCGAGCAGCGTCTGGGTCGGTGGCGGCTCGGCCCGGACGATCTCACCCGTGCGCAGCAGGTGGCGCTTGGCGACCTGTGCGCCGTTGACCGTGACCGCCCCGGCGTCGAGCCAACGTTGCGCTTCGGCGCGACTCGGCGCGAGTCCGGCCCTCGCGAGGAACTGGTCGACGCGCTGACCTGACTCACCCGGACCGACTCTGTGGGTCAAGACCCCTGGATCAGGGAATGTCAGGGCGAGGATCCTCTCCGGTTCTCCAGAGGCCGAAGGCGATGAGAAGGGCGCCTCCCGTGATTCCCATATCGGCGACGTTGAAGTAGTTGTCAAGGCCCGGCATCTTGACGAAGTCGGTCACCGCCCCTCGCGCCACGCGGTCGATGACGTTCCCAATACTTCCCCCGACGAGTAGGCCCCCGCCGAACGGAACGGCCGGGTGCTTGCGGCCGATCTCACTGAGGATCACTCCGATGGCGCCGAGCGCGACGAGCGTGATCACGGCGATCAACGTGCTGCGACCGGGAAAGAGACCGAACGCGATGCCCTCGTTGTCGATGCGACGAATCGTCACCCCCGAGAGCGGCGAGCGCGACTCGCCGAGCGCGAGCGACGCGCGGACCACGGCCTTCACCGCTTGGTCGAGCAGCACCAAAAGGCCGGCGACGATGAGGAAACGTTTCCAGCGCGAGCGAGCCTCTCGCTCCAATCGTCGTTTGATTGCGCGCTCAACCGCCTGTCGTGCGGGCGTGCGGGCGTTGCCGGTCACGCTGACCCGTTGGGGAAGGCTGTCAGGAGGGCCTGGCTCAACGCATCTGGGGCACCGTCCACCTCGATCAGCTTGCGCGCCCCGCTCGATCCGCGTCGAAGTCGCACGGCGGACGTCCGGACACCCGCAGCGCCCGCGAGGTAGGCGCAGAGGGCGGCATTCGACTGTCCGTGATGAGGGGCCGCCGCGATCTGGATGCGCAGGTGCCCGTCTTGGACACCCACGACCTGCGTGTTGCGCGACCGCGGGACGGCCTTGACCGCGATCAGGACACCCCCCTCCCGCACTGAGAGCCAGGACGGTCGCGCGGTGACGCTCAGAAGCTCCCCAGCACGTTTGCCGCGACGCTGCGGAGAATGAAGAGGACCAGGATCGCCGCCATCACGGACAGGTCGAGAATTCCGATGGGCGGGATGATCCGTCGAAAGGGCGCGAGGTACCAACCGGTGGTCTCGTTGACGAAGTCCTGGGTCGCCCGAATCCAGCCGTGGGTGGAGCGGTGCGGGAAGTACGACCAGACGATTCGAGCCAGCACCAGCAGGATGAAGACCGTGAGCAGGCTCACGACGAACTGCGTGACGAGCGTCACGCCGGGGTCTCCGGGGCAAGGGCCCGCGCGCGCGCCGCGGCCGCGCGAACCGCGTCTTGAAGATGGGCGCGAACCGCACCGCGCTCGAGCACCGCCACACCCTCGATCGTCGTCCCGCCGGGAGAGCTGACGCGCTGTCGGAGCACCGCGGGGTCCTCGCCGCCTGCGAGAAGGCTGGCCGTCCCGGCGAGCACGGCCTGCACGACGGTCCGAGCCTCGTGTCGCGACAAACCACACGCGACCGCACCTTCCTCGAGGCCTTCGGCCACCACTGCGACAAGGCCCGGGCCGCTCCCCGCAAGGGCGGTCACGACTGGAAAGAGTGATTCGTCGACCCGGATGATCGCGCCGAGGGGACGAAGGAGCGCGTCGAGTCGCTCCTGCTGGGCCGCATCGAGGTTGCGCTCGCAGACACCGAGCACGCCTGCCAGATGGCGAACGGCGAGATTGGGCATGGTCCGAACGTAGGGTCGCGAACCGAGGCGCGTGCCGATCGCGTCGAGGGTCCAGCCAGCGACGACCGAGAGCACGACGCCATCTCCGTCGGAGGCGATCTGCTCGAGCACCGCGGCCGTGTCCTTGGGCTTGACGGCCACCACGACGAGGTCGGCCCTCGCCGCTTCGGGGAGCGCCGCGACAGCCCCGCCCACCTCGTCGGCGCCAGCGCGCGCGGCGGTCGAAATGGCGTCACAAACGAGGGCGCGCTCGCCGAGCCCGGTGTGCGCCTTGGCAAGACCGGACAGGAGCGCCCGGCCCATCGCCCCGGCGCCGATGAGGCCGACACTTGCCGGCCAACGATCAAGGGGACTCGCCACGTCCGAGAGCCTAGACGCTTGACGCCGAATTTTGTGGCGGAGACCCAGCGACTGCGCGTCCTTGCTCGCACTCCTCGTCTCGAGCGACGGTGGCGCCGGGCCCGTGCTCCCCACTCGGTCTCGCTCACTGCATCCCATCGATGCGCGGCGCAAATCCAGCGTCGGGCCGGCCACCAGCGACGCTGAGCTGCCACAACCGTCGCGCAACGCGACACACATTCGTGGCTACGCTGAAGTCGGGTGGTGGTCCGGGGTGGCCCCATCCCCGGTGGGCGCCTCGGCTCGCCGAGATCGACCATCCGGGGGTCAAAACTGGTTGAAGAAGCCCCGTTCGATCAACCGGGCGCGCTCCTCCGCTGAGACCTCAACGTTTCGAGGGGTCAGGAGGAACACCTTGTCGGCCACGCGCTGCATGCCACCGTCGAGGGCGTAGGTAAGCCCGCTCGCGAAGTCAATCAGGCGCCGCGCGAGGTCGTTGTCGGCTGACTGCATGTTGATGATCACGGGAACGTTTTGCTTAAACTTGTCCGCGATCTGCTGCGCCTCGTTGAAGCTCTTCGGTATGACGAGGTTCACCTCAGAGGGCTGACTCCTGATCGACTCGACGGCCCGGACAGGAGACTGGCGCGGAGCGACCGTGGTCTCGTCCGTGAAGATGTCGTCGAACTCCTCGGCTCGGCGGCGACCCGCGATCCGTCGAACGTTTGGTCGCTCTCGATACGAGCGCTCGAGGTCGTCAGGCTCCCGGCTTGCTCTCCGCGCCGTCGCGGGGTCGTCATCGTCTTCGTCGTAGTAGTCGTCGTCCTCGGACATCCCGAAGTAGGACAGGACTTTTCGCCACTGGTCGCCGAGCGCCATCGTCAACCTGCCTTCGCCTGGTCAAGCAATCCTCGTCCGAGCCGAACGATCGTCGCCCCTTCCTCGACGGCGACCAGGAAATCCTGGCTTGTGCCCATCGAGAGGTGCGTCATCGCGTGGCGTCCCGACCATTCCGAAGAGAGATCCTCTCCGAGCAAGCGAAGAGCCGCGAAGTGTGGGCGGCTCCGCTCAGGGTCGGCGACATACGGAGGCATGCACATCAACCCCACCACCTCGATCCAGGGGAATGAAGAGACCTGCTCCACGAAACGTGGCAGCAAGGACGGAGGAATGCCGTGTTTGGTTGGCTCACTTGCGACGTTCACTTCGACAAGGACCCTCACCCTCCCTGCCGAGCGTCGATCGATCTCTTGAGCAAGCTCGACGGAATCGACACTGTGGATCAACCGAACCTGACCGATCAGGTCGCGAACTTTTCGGCGCTGGAGGTGTCCGATGAAGTCGAACACGAGGCCATCGTCGACGACCGCGCGCTTTGCGACAAGGTCCTGGAGTCGGTTCTCACCGCACACCTCGACGCCCGCCTCGACAAGAATCGCCGCATCCGCGGGGGCGACGTACTTCCCGGCAAGGACGATCTCGACGTCCGCTCCGCTGCGGCCAGCCCTCGCCGCATGACGATCAATGCCGTCGCGCGCCACCGCGAGGGCGCCGCGGAGTCGGAGCGGATCGAGCGTTTCGATCGCGAGCGCCATTGGCTGAGTATCCCACGCGCTGGGTCGATCGAGCACCGTCAGGTGCGCCAGACAAGTCCCGCCTGGCGGCCGCTCAGGGCCCCATCGCGCCGGTAGGAGAAGAAGTGGTCGGGCTCACAGGCGGTGCAGCGGTCGATGACTTGGAGATTCGCGCGGTCGACGCCCGCCCGCTCAAGCGCGATCTCGGCGGCCCTCGCAACCGCGATCACGCGACCGTCAACCACGCCGGGTCCGAAATCGTCCAGGAATGCGGTCCGAATGTCGTCGCCGACCGGGTAGCAACAGGGTCCGATGCCTGGCCCGATCGCCGCGCCAAGCGGTCCACCGCCGAGCGCCTGAGCCGTGACGCCGATCACGCCTGCGAGAACGCCTCGCCAGCCGACGTGCGCTGCCCCGACGGCACTTCCATCCATTCGCCAGATGAGAACGGGGAGGCAGTCTGCCCCGAGGGCGAGGAGCCCGACGTGACGACGATTCGTGACGAGCCCGTCGCCGTCAACCGCTGGCCCAGCCGGATCATCCACCACCCGCACGTCGCGACCATGGACCTGGCGATTTGCGACAAGCGCATCGTGCCGAAGGCCCATCCCTTCGGCCAGGATGCGCCAGTTCTCGGTGACCGCCGCAGGCGTGTCGTCGGTGTTCGGACCGAGGTTCAGGCTCGAGTAGGCCCCGGTGCTCACCCCGCCCTCGCGCGTCGAGAAGACGGCCCTCACACCGTCGGGCGTGTCGATCTCGATCAACTGGGTTCCTCGGGACCACGCGTCGCAATCGCTTGTGCGAGCTGCGCGGAACGGTCGTCGGCGACCCGGCCGTCGAGGAGCGCCGCCCGTACGGTCGCCAGCGCGTGGCCGATGGCAGGCCCCTCGGGGATGCCAGCCGCGACGAGGTCGTCTCCTGCAATTCGGAGTTGACTCTCGCGCCACTCGATCCACCAGCGCGTGACGATCGTGGCCCCGTGCAGGAGCGCGGAGACCTGCGCCGAGGGCGTCTCACGAGTGAGGATCCGGTCCACGTCCGATGGCATTGGCGCGCCGCCCAGACGGTCGGCCAGATCTGCGCCGCGGCCGGCCCCGAGTGCGGTATCCCGCTCAACGGCGCTTAGCTCCATTCGCTCGATGCTGGCGGGCGAGACGCAGAGCCCGAGACGCATTGGCCAGATACCAACCGACGGTGCCGCGGCGTGTCGGACCGATTGGTCGAGCACGGAGAACTGTTCGCGCAACGCCACGCGGTCGCCGAGGTCGGCAAGCCACGGGACGCCGAGCCCGGCGAGGAGCGAGAGCCCGTCCGCGGCCGTCGGCTCGCACAGCAAGCGCCTGAGCTCGTCGCCGACCCGAGCCGAGCCGATGTCGAGCGCGGTGGACGCCTCGCGCGCCTCGGCCGCGGTCTCTGGAGCGAGGACGTAGCCGAGGCGGGCCGCGTAGCGGGCCGCCCGCACGAGGCGGCTTGGATCCTCCGGGAACGATCCGGGGCGGATCGTCCGAATCACGCCGGCCTCGAGGTCTTGGATCCCCTCGTGCGGATCCAGAAGCGCGCCCGCGTGCGGTCCGGCGAGACCGAACGCGAGCGCGTTGATCGTGAAGTCACGTCGGGCGAGGTCGGTTTCGATGCCCGCTGGGGCGACCTCGGGCAGCGCGCCGGGGTGCCCGTAGCGCTCGCTCCGCGCCGTCGCGAGGTCGAGGCAGGCGCCATCCATCCGTACGACCTCGGCGGTGAGGAAGCGGTCGTGGATCGTGACGTCCGCGCTCAGATCACTTGCCATGCGACGAGCCAGTCCGTCGACGGGTCCTTCCACGGTGATATCGATGTCCGGACCCACCTCGCCGCCGCGGAGCAGGTCGCGAACAACGCCACCAACAAGATACGTGGGCGCCGTCGAGACGATCCCGACCTGACGAACCGCCGGGTTGGCGGCAACCCACTCGGCGAGCCGCGTAGCATTCGTGTCGTGAGTTATGACCCTGTCTCCCGGAAACTTGCCGCGGTTGCGCCGATCGCCGACCCGAGAATCCTCGCGGCCTTCGACCGTCATGAAGCCCTCACGCTACCCGAGCTGGAGGCGGCGTTCGAGGCGTGCAACGCCCGGTTTCGTGCATGGATCGAAGCGCCCGAGAACGCGGGGCGCACCATCTCGGAGGCTCCGGACTACGTAGACCGGATCGCCCTGGACTCGCTGCTCGAGCGTCGCATGTGGTGGGAATAGCGCGGTCCGATCGGTGCGGCTACGACTCGCGGACCGCCACAACCTCGATCTCGACGCGGGCGCCGAGTGGGAGTGCGGCGACGCCGATCGTCGACCTCGCTGGCGCGTGGTCACCGAACACGTCCCGGTAGGCGGCATTCATCACGGGGAAGTCGGCCATGTCGACGAGAAAGACCGTCGACTTGACGACGTCAGCCAACGTCGCGCCTGCCCCCTCGAGGACCGCCCGCACGTTCTGGAGCGCCACCCTCGTCTGCACATCGGCCTCATCGGCGACGAGCAGCCCGGTTACCGGATCAATCGGCACCTGACCGGAGACCCAGACGATCTCGTCCGGGCGCGACGCGACCGCCTGGCTGTACGGCGCACCGGCAACCGGAGCCGGCGCCACGTCGGTTCTGATAACTCGCATTCCGACTCCTCTCAGACCCGTCGGACGGCGACGCCGGCCTCGGCCATCGCCGCCTTCACTTGAGCGATCGTATACGTGCCGTCGTGGAACACTGACGCCGCCAGCACGGCGTCTGCATGCCCCCGAGTGACGGCCTCGGCGAAGTGGTCGAGGCTCCCGGCACCACCCGATGCGATGACCGGCACGCGAACAACCTCGTGGAGCGCGGAAAGGAGGTCGTTGTCGAACCCGTCGAGGGTTCCGTCCCGGTCCATGCTGGTAACCAAAAGCTCCCCTGCCCCGCGCTCGACCGCCTCCGCCGCCCATGCCACGGCCTCTCGCCCGGTGTCGAGTCGTCCCCCGTTCAGGTAGACCTCCCAGCCCGAGCCGTCGAGGCGACGTTTGGCGTCGATTGCCACAACGATGCATTGCGAGCCAAACCGCGCCGCCGCCCGTTCGATCAACTCCGGGTCACGAACGGCCGCCGAGTTGAGGGAGACCTTGTCGGCACCCGCCCGCAGGACGGCGTACATGTCCTCCTCGGTGCGCAGGCCGCCACCGATGACGAACGGAATGAAGACCTGCTCGGCCGTGCGTCGGGCGAGGTCGACGATGGTGGATCGATCTTCGTGGCTCGCGGTGATGTCGAGGAATACCAGCTCGTCGGCACCCTCGGCGTCGTAGCGCGCCGCGAGTTCGACCGGGTCACCTGCGTCGCGCAGTCCAACGAAGTTCACACCCTTGACCACCCGACCATCCTTGACGTCCAGGCACGGGATGACGCGGATCAACGGCTATTCCCGTTGGCGAGCGTCGCGATCGCCTCGGAGACCGTGAACCGCTCCTCGTAGAGCGCTCGACCGACAATGACCCCGCTCAGATTCGGAAGCTCGAGGGCGCGAAGTGCCGTGAGGTCCTTCAGCGACGAGACGCCGCCGGACGCGATGAGCCCGATTGCCGGGGCAGCCTGGGAGAGGCGTCGAAGCGCCGAGAGATTTGGGCCGCCGAGCATTCCATCCCGTGCGATGTCGGTGTAGAGCAGATGGCGAACACCGGTCCGCATGAGGCCGGCTGCGACCTCCACCGCGTCCGTGTCCGAGATGCGCGTCCAGCCGTGTGTCGCGACCTTGCCCTCGCGCGCGTCGAGCGCGACGACGAGCTGGTCGCCGAGGCGTGAAACGGCCCAGCGCAGGAGTTCCTGGTCATCGATCACCGCGGTGCCGACGACAATGCGGCGCGCACCGGTGGCCACGGCCGTCTCGATCGCCGCGCGGCTGCGAAGACCTCCGCCGAGCTGGACCATGCCGGGAAAGGCGGCGGCGATCGCTGCCACTGTTGGGGCATGCGCGGGATGACCCGTGCGTGCTCCATCCAGGTCGACGACGTGCACCGCGAGGGCCCCGTCCGCGTGAAACGAGCGGGCCTGTTCGACCGGGTCGTCGTTGAACACCGTCACCTGCTCGAAGTCTCCCTGCACGAGTCGGACCGCCCGACCATCTTGGAGGTCGATCGCGGGAAAGAGTGTGATCACGCGATGCCCACGCGGGCGGTGGCCTGGACACCGGCCAACCAACGACCAAGCAGGGCCAACCCGGCGCGGCTCGATTTCTCGGGGTGGAACTGCACGCCGGTGACGAGGCCGGATCGAATCGCCGCGCAGTGGTCGACGCCGTGGTGCGCGGTCCCGGTCACGATCTCGGGGTCATCCGGAACGCACGCGTAGGAGTGCACGAAGTAGTAGGCATCGTCGCGGGTCGGCTCGTCCGCCCACCTGACCGTTCGCCACCCGATGCTCGGAAGCTTCAGATCGGTCGGAATTCGCTTGACCGACCCCGCCAGGACGCCGAGGCCGCGGATACCGGGGCTCTCCTCACTCTCCTCGAAGAAGAGTTGCATCCCCATGCAGATCCCGAGGAGTGGTAGGCCGGTTTGGATCGCCGACGAGACCACCTCATCGAGCCCCTGGTCGTGCATGCGCGTCGAGGCCTGCCCAAAGTTCCCGACTCCAGGCAAGACGACCGCGTCAACGTCGAGCTCGGTCGGCCCGTCGACCACGACCACTTCGACGCCAAGGCGTTCGAGTGCCTTGGTCGCGCTGTGGAGGTTGCTCATCTTGTAGTCGAGTACCGCGACACGCACAGGTCCCGACGACGGGCTCATAGCGAACCCTTCGTCGACGGCACACCTGTCACCTTTGGGCTGAACGCAACCGCCGCGGCGAGTGCTCTCGCGACGGCCTTGAAGACGCCTTCGATGATGTGGTGGGCTCCCCCACCGGCCAGAAGTCGGACGTGCAGGGTCAGTCGCGCGTGGTTGGCCACGCCTCGGAGGAACTCGATCAGGCATTCGTACTCGAAGCCACCGATCGCGCCGTCAGGAAGCGCGACGTCCATCACGACGAGCGGGCGACCGGAGATGTCGATGACCGCCTGAACGAGCACCTCGTCCATCGGAACGAGCGCGGAGCCATACCGTTCGATGCCGGAGCGGTCGCCGAGGGCACGGTCAAGGGCTTGACCCAGCGTGATGCCGACGTCTTCGATCGTGTGGTGGCTTCCGGTCTCGAGATCTCCCGATGCCTGGACGCTCAGTCCAACGAGCCCGTGGCGGGCGAAGAGCGTCAGCATGTGGTCAAAGAACCCGACGCCCGTCGAGATCTCACTCCTCCCGGGGACATCGAGCTCGACGCTGACGTTCACGTCGGTCTCTCCGGTTGTGCGACGCACGCTCGCCTCGCGGCTCATTCAAGCCCTCCTGGTGTCATGCGGTCCGTCACCGACTGTCCGTGGAGGGGGAACCCCTCCGCTTCGGCCAGCACCTGCAGGTGCGACCCGAGCGCGTCAACAGCCGTCTGAGGGATATCGACGACGCTCATCCTTCGCATGAATGTCGCAGGTCCGACGCCACTTGCAAAGCGGGCAGCCCCGGCCGTCGGGAGGATGTGGTTTGAGCCTGCCACGTAGTCACCAAACGCCGTCGCGCCGTTTCGACCGAGAAACACGCAGCCGGAACGGGTGATCCTGGCCGCGCTCGACTCGAGATCACTCTCCCTGAGCATGAGCTGGAGATGCTCCGGCGCAAGCGCTTCGGCGAGCTCGATCATCAGCGGGAGGCTGAGGCAGTCGACGAGCGTGATCGCCCCGGAAACCGTCGCCGATCGGTCACGCAACCGCTGGGCCACACCGTCGGTCAGCTCTGGGTCGGTGCTTGCCAGTACCGCCACGGAGTCTGGCCCGTGCTCGGCCTGGGCGAGGAGGTCGAGCGAAATGAGGCCTGGGTCGGCGCCCGAGTCAGCGAGAATGAGTACCTCGCTCGGCCCAGCGAGGCTGTCGATTCCGACCACCCCGTGGACCTGGCGCTTTGCCTCGGTCACCCATGCATTCCCCGGACCGGCGACGACGGCAACGGGCGCCACGGTGGCGGTGCCATAGGCGAGGGCGCCGATTGCGCCTGCCCCACCCATCGCGTAGACCTCCTCGATGCCGAGGATCGCGGCCGTTGCCCGCACGACGTCTGAGACCTTGCTGTCCGGGCCGGCCGGGCTGGCGATCGCGATGCGCCCGACGCCAGCGACCTGCGCGGGTACGGTCGCCATAATCAGGCTCGAGGGGTAGGCCGCCCGACCGCCTGGGACGTAGCAACCCGCCGAGTCCACGGCGACCGCCCGAACGGTGACCCGCTGGCCGTGTTCGAGGGTAATGGCGCGATCCGTCGGCCGCTGCGCCTCGGCGACGGCGCGCACCTGGTCGGCGGCGACGCGGATCGCCTCTCGTAGCGCGTTCGGGATACGTCCGAGGGCGTTACCGAGCGAAACGGGGGTGACACGAAGCCGGTCGTGGGTGAAGTCCGGACTGCCGAATTCGCGTGCCTGGTCGACCAGGGCGTCATCGCCGCGCGACCGAACGTCGTCGAGGATACGCGCGACATCTCCCGCCACATCGGCGCTGACGGCAGCGGGGCGCAGTGAATGCACGAGTACACCCGTTCCACGGGGTCTGAGCGTCGCGCGACGCACCTCGCGGCTCACGGTGAGCCCTGCATCCGCTCGAGCAGCGCGTCGACCGCCACCGCCTGAACCTTGTGACTGACACGGTTCGCGATCAAGCGGGCCGAGGCGGTAAAAATCTCCTCGCGTTCGACGAGTCCGTTGGCCTGGAGGGTCTTCCCCGTCGCGGTGAGGTCGACGATGCCGTGCGAGAGCCCGACGAGGGGCCCGAGCTCGACCGATCCGTGGACCTTGACGATCTCGACCTGGCGCCCGGTCAGCGCGAAGTGGGCGACGGCGACGTTCGGATACTTCGTGGCCACGCGGACCGCCCCGAGGTGGTCGAGCGCACCCGGGGTCGGATCCTCGCCCGCGAGCGTGGCGTAGATCATCCGACACTCGCCGAAACCGAGGTCAACGAGTTCGTAGACCGACGGTCGCTGCTCGCGGAGCACGTCGCTTCCCACGATCCCGACGTCGGCGGCTCCACTCTCGACGTAGATCGGCACATCGGTGGGCCGGGTTGTGATGAAGGTCGTGCCGTCGTCGGCGCTCACCACGAGGCGACGCCCGACATCACGGAGCACCTCGATGTCGATGCCCGCCCCCGCGAGCGCGGAAACCGACCCCTCGAAGAGGGCCCCGAGCGGCAAGCAGATACGAAGGGGCGTCACGCCGCGCCCTCGAGGAGTGCGTGGACGATCGCGACGGGGTCGTCTCCCCGAGCGCTCGTCTCGTCCTGGAGGTCGGACACCTCGACGACGCCGTCGACCTGCGCGGCAACGAAGCGCCATCCCCCAGACACGGCGCTCGCCCGCGCGTCGGCGGTTCCGCCTGGAACGGCGATCGCCGCCATCCCGGCAGCCCGGAGCGCCTCGGCGATGGGGAGCCCTTTGGAGAGACCGTCGGCGACGACCGCGCCGACACGATGGATGCCGCTCGTGAACCGCCCGCGTTTGCCGAGCGCCCGGTGGAGCACACCGAGGGAGACCGCGAAGCCCACCGATGGCCGGCCGGGGCCGAACCGGGCCGCAAGTTCGTCGTAGCGTCCACCCACCGCGACCGGTGTCGACTCGCCAGCGGCGTAGGCCTCGAAGACCACGCCTGAGTAGTACGGCCAGTCCCGCAGGACACCGAAATCGACCCGCACGGCCTCGCCGACGCCGTAGCCGTCGAGGAGGTTCAACGTCGCCTCGAGCCAGTCGCAGGCGCCGGCGGCCGCCGGAGCGAACGTGCGGACCGGCGCAAGGACGCCCCGATCACCGCGCGTGCCAGGAAATGCGGCGAGGAAGTCGCCGCGCTCAGCGCTCAACCCGAGAGTGCGGACGATGCGCCGCCAGCTCACGAGGTCGTAGTCGGCGGCCGCCACGGTGAGCGCGCGCCGCTCGTGATCCGGGACAGCGAAGGCGTCGAGGACGCACGCGCCGAGCTCAGCATCGCCGATGGCGACCTGGACGTCGTCAAGACCCGTCGCTCTGAGGGCTTTGACGAGCAGCGCGATGACCTCTGCATCAGCCTCAGGGCCGTTGATGCCGACGAGTTCAACGCCGGACTGGCGCTCCTCGGTGGCGGTCGGCCGTCCCGGCTCCATTCGCCGGAAACGGGGCGCCGTGTACCGCACGCGAACCGGGCCCCGGTGCTCGGCCATCCGCGTCGCGATCAGCCGGGACACGGGAATCGTGAGGTCCGGTCGCAACACCACGACCCGGCCCTCGTCGTCGAACAGGCGGAAGGTGCGCCCGAGGCCGCCCTCTTGGGCGCGGTCCAGCACCTCGGCCCGTTCGAGCACTGGGGTTCGGACCTCGCGGTAGCCGAACGCCGTCGCCGTCGCCGCGAGCTGACCTTCGATCAAGCGGAGCTCCTCGGCCTCGACCGGAAGCACATCACGGCTGCCGCTCGGAAGTGACGCGCCGAGCGAAGTGGCGGAAGGGGGCTCAGGCATCGATGCGCTCGATACGAGCCCCGATGGCGCGAAGGCGCTCGTCGATCCGTTCGTAGCCGCGGTCGATCTGTCGGATGTTGCCGATCGTGCTGGTCCCGTTTGCCCCAAGGCTCGCGATGAGGAGGGCCATGCCGGCGCGGATGTCAGGGCTTTCCATCGGCTCTCCGAAGAGCTGCGCGGGACCACTGATGACGACGCGGTGCGGGTCGCACAGGATGATGCGCGCGCCCATCAACACGAGCTTGTCGACGAAGAAGAGGCGGTTCTCGAACATCTTCTCGAAGATCATCACCTCACCGTGGCACTGAGTCGCCACCGCGGCGGCGATGCTGGTGAGGTCCGCCGGGAATGCTGGCCAGGGGCCATCATCGACCTTCGGAATCGCCCCGCCCTCGTCGGCGACGATCTCGAGGCTCTGATCCGGTGGCACCCTCAGGTAGTCGTCGTGCATCTCGACACGGATGCCCAGCCGTTCAAAGGTGATGTTGATCATGCGCAGATCGCTTGGGCGAATGTCGCGAATGATCAGATCAGACCTCGTCACCGCCGCAAGACCGATGAAGGATGCGATCTCGATGTGGTCGGGGCCGATCCGAAAACGACCGCCCCGAAGCCGATCAACACCCTGGATTCGGAGCTCGTTCGTGCCGATTCCATCGATGACCGCCCCCAATTCGACGAGGAATCGGGCCATGTCTTGGACGTGCGGCTCGCAGGCCGCGTTCAAGATCGTCGTCTCGCCCCGCGCGACGACCGCCGCCGCGAGGGCGTTCTCGGTCGCGGTGACGGATGCCTCGTCCAAGAAAATCTCCGTGCCGACAAGGCCCGAGTGGCGGAGTCGATAGCTGCGGCCGACCTCCACCTCCGCACCAAGGGCACGGAACGCGTGGAGGTGGGTGTCGATCCGGCGGCGGCCGATGAAGTCGCCTCCGGGCAGGGCGAGATCCGCGGCCCCGAGACGTCCGAGGAGCGGCCCGGCAAGGAGCACAGACGCCCGAAGCCGTCGCGCCAGATCCTGATCGACTTCGCTCGTGCGCACCTCGGCGGCCCGCAGCGCGATCGTGTGGGGATCCTCTTGGCGGATCTCCACCCCGAGGCCCGCAAGGAGGTCCAGCATCACGCGCACGTCGAGAATGTCGGGCACGTTCTCAAGCACGACCTCCTCGTCCGTGAGGAGACAGGCCGCGAGGATCGGAAGCGCCGCGTTTTTGTTGCCGGCTGGGACAACCTCACCCGAGAGGGGATGCCCACCTTCGATCCGAAATACCTCGCTCACCGGTGGCCCACGCTATCAGCCGGCGGGGGGACCCGTTGCGGGCCAGGGGTTGCTCAACCATGATCTGAACCCACGCCGAAGCCAGGGAGCGCCGATGTCACAGGTGACGATCAGAGTGAAGAAGAGTGGGCCGTACGTGGTAACCGGGACCGTCGTTCTGACCGACGCCGATGGCAACTCCTACCCGGTCACTGGTGATGTGATCGCCCTCTGTCGCTGCGGCCACTCCGCGAAGAAGCCCTTCTGTGATGGGTCACACTCGTCGGCGGGTTTCAGCGCCGACGAGCCCGCACCGTAGCCCACGGTCGAATGCCGAACATCAGGTAGAGGTAGAGGTCGAGCCGCAGATCCTCCTCGATCCGCGGCCCGGCCTCAGATGATCAGTAGGGCGCCGGCTGCACCGCTGGAGGAGCGTCGCCGGGTGCGTCACCGGTTGAGACGTTCACGGGTTCACTTGCGCCGCCGTCCGCGCCGACCGAGCGTCCGCCCCCGCCCCAGAGATGCAGGCCGTACTTGTAGTAGCCACGCACGTTGTTCAGGCGGGTGTCGTCGCTCGCGTCAACGGGCAAGACACGTCCACTCAGGAGCGGCGTGATGTACGGAGCCAACGCCGCGCCGCCTCCGCCGGTGATCAGGATGGCATCCATGTCCCACTCATCCGACCAGAGGCGGTTCGCTTCGCTGGCGAGGTCGGTGGCGAGCTGTCCGAGAACGTGCTCGATGAGTCGGGCGAGGTCGTAATCGTTGCCGTGTACCTTCACCCTCCGCCGCTGCATCGCCTCGTGAAGGCGGTAGAGCTCGACCGAGACACCGCTCTTTTCGCGGAGCTTTGCCGAGATCACCGAAAAGGCGCGGCCGATACCCGACTCAACACTGGCGCTCGCCCGATCCAGGAGCGCCGTTCGGTCTGAGACGGTGAAGTCCGCGGTATGAAAACCGACATCGACGACCCCGACTTTGCCCCGCTGAATCGACGCGTCGCTGACGCTTCCGTCGGTGCCGAGCATGGTGTTGTAAAGCGACCCGAATGGCTGCGGAATCACCTCGACATCGGTGAACTCAACGACCACGCGATGACGGGCACCGAGCCGGTCCACCGTGGCAAACGAATGCCGTCCGCGAAGTATCTCCGCAAGGTCCGCCCCGCGGTCCCGATATGTCGAGATCGGAAGACCGGTAACGAGTTTGATCGGCTCCCGAGGGTCGGCCAGGACCGACGCGACCGCAAGCGCGAGCGGCTTCGCGGCTTCTGAGATGAAGCGGTCTTGGTCAAGTGTGAACGCGCGAAGCGCGCTTTGGCGCTCGGCGAGCTCACCGATGAAGAGCCCCATATCGTCGAACTCGAGGTGCAGATGCTCGGCATCGTCGAACACGCCACCAACGTCACCGCCGTACGTCGCCTCGGGCTCGCCGATGACCGACTTGATGACAAGTTCACGGTCGCCGTTTGTCGCCTTCGTGAATCCAAAGCCGAGATCGATTCCTAACACCTGCATTTGTCACTCCAGACGGTTGGCGGTCCCACCCTTGGATGACGGTAGTGCGCCTGCGTTCGAAAGGGACCCGTCCTGGGCGTAGAACGGACCCCGTCCGTCGGGGAGGGTCGGTCGGTCCAAAATCCGCCGCGAGCATAGCAATTGTGGTGAATCTGGACATTCCATGATTCGTGGGACTACGCTCTCTCCAGTGCGTCACACGACCCTCGAACGAGACACGATTGAAGCGCGTATGCACGGTGCACATCAGGGCGACGTTCGCCTGGCGCGATCACCGAAGCGATCGGAAAACAAGTGAGGCGAGACGTTGTCGCACCGACTGTCGAATGACGGAACGCCGAAGGGAGCAAAACCCATGGTGAGCACTGCCCTCGCCTATGTTGCCGTTGCGGTGATCGTGTTCGCGGTCGGCATGATCGTCGGGCGTCTCGCTGAGATGCGCCGTCGACCGGCACGTCGCTCGGTCGACGCGGCCGATCTCACATCGCTCGACCGCGACCCTGGGTTTGAGCAGGTGCGGTCGATGCTGGAGTCGCTCGCGGGTGAGCGCGACCAGCTCGCGCTTGCCCACGACCGGGCCACCACGAACCTGAGCGACGCGCAGTCTGCCCTCGAACGCCTTCAGGCTGACGTTGACAGCGGCGCAGACGCGGTACGAGCCGCCGAGGCCGAGACCGCCGACCTCAGAGCGGCGCTCGACACGACCCAGTCGGCCTCCGAACGACTTCACGGGGAGTCCGAGGGCCACCGCATCGAGTCGGAACAACTGCGCGCATCCATTGCTGAGTTCGAACGGTCGTCCGGCGGGCTGGAGGCCGAACTTCGGGAGGCTCGGGCGGACGCGGCCCGCCTCGCATCTGAGCTCGAGGCCGCACAGACCGACGCGCGACGACGCGACGCGAACGTTGAGGACGCAACACGTGAGGTCGAGCGACTGAGTAGCGCCCTCCAAGCGGCCGGTCACGCGCAACAACAGCTTCACGCTGACGTCGCGTCGTCAAATGCCGAGACCGTCCGCATGAGCTCCGAGCTGGAGCGGGCGCACGGAGCGGTCGCGCAGCTCGAGGCCAGTCTCAACGAGGGTCGGGACGAGCCGGCCCGGCTACGTGACGCCCTCAATGCGGCGAGGACGCAAGCCGGACGGGCCGAGAGCGCGCTGACGGCGGCGAAGGCCGAGACGGCCCAGCGCGAAGCGCTGCTTGCCCAGGCCCAGCAGGGCGCGGCGCGTCTTCAAGGCGAAACCGACGTGGCTCGTGAGGAAGCAACCAGGCTTCGCTCGGCCGCGACGTCGGCGCAGCTCGAGGCGACTCGCGCCGGTGCTGACCTGAGCGCTGCCCGCGACGCGGCTCAGCGCATCGAGCGTGATCTCAGCGCAGCTCGGGACGAGGTCAAAACCGTCCGCGCTTCGCTCACAACGACCGAAGGGGAACGGGCGGGTCTGCAGCGCGAGCTGGGGACTGTGCGTGCCTCCTACGCGGAGCAGGAGCGCGTCGCCGCGTCCCTGCGCGACGCCGCCGAGAAGCGGGCGGCGGAAGTTGCCGCATCGCGCGAGGGCCTGGTGGTCCTTCGCGGCGAACTCGACGATCTTCGCCTCGCAAGGGACGAAGCGGCCAAAAGCCTTGAGGATCGGCAGCGCGACGTGGCGCGCCTCCGTGACGAGCTGTCTGCGCACGTCGCGCTCAGCGAGGACCGGCGACGAATCCTTGCCGAGCGGGATTCTGAGCTCAGGCGCGCAGCCGGCGCGCTCGCGGAGGCGCGCGAGGCCATGACCACGATTGAAGCGGAGCGCGACGCGCTCGCCACCGAAGCCGCGGGAGTCGCCACCCTGCGTCGCAAGTTCGACGCCCTCGCACTGGCTCAAGCCGGCACCATCAAGCGTGTCCGTCAGTCGCAGCTTGAGGCAATGAAGGTTCGAAAGGACCTCAGCCTCGCCCCGTCACCGTCGGCTGCATCCGCCGACCGACCCGCGCTCGACGGCGACGAGGAAGTCGGTCCCATCGATCCGTTGGGAGTCGGGGGTGAGAGCCTCGGAATCCGCGGTGTCCTCGGCCGTCGGGCGTTCGACGAAGCGCCACCGATCGAGGTGGCAGACAACGACTGACGCCGCGAGGAACCCATTCGTTCCGTGCTCGGCCGGCGTGAATTCCACCCAGACTCCCTGCAAATGAGGCACATCACCGTGAGCCGTGGGTACCGGAGTGCTGCCTCACATTGCGCGGGGGATCTCGACCCCGTACGGCGGCGCCTACGGCATTGCGGTCTGGGCTCGAATCGCGGTCGCGGCCGCGACCCCACTTGAGACGGCCCCCTCGAGGGAGGGGTGGCACGTGTAGTCGCCGGCGAGCAGCAGGTTTGGGATCGCCGTCCGAACGCCGGGAAGGCTCCGACGCACCCCGGGAAGGGGTCGAAACTGCGCGCTCGGATGATCGCGAACCTCGATCAGCGAGGCCTCGCGGTCCCATGGGAAGGCCGGCGACCAGCGCTTTACGAGGGACGCAACCGCTTCGGGAAGGTCATCGTCTCGCATCGGGCTCTCGGTCGTGACCGCGGTTGCCATCAGGACGTGGTGGTCGTCACCGGCACCAGGACGGTTGACATTGCTCGTCTGGCAGAGCAGGTCGACGCGAGGCTCATCCCCTGCCATCGGCGCTCCGTTCAGCAGGAGCGTCCGCCCCTGGTAGAGCGGCCGCCGCATGCGAAACGCCGCAGACAGCATGCTCGCCGAGGCGCTCGGGATACGCTGCGCGGTCAGCCGGTCAAGCGGTGTGAGAAGCGTCCGTGAAGCCCCACCCTCGACTGCCAGCACGACGGTCGTGGCAGCGGTAACCGCTCCATCGACGGTTCGAACACCGATCGCGTGCGAACGGTCCTCGTCGACGAGGATCTCAGCGACTCGGCTGCCGGTCGTAATCGTCACACCATCGCGCCGCAGCACCGCCGCGAGCCACTCAGCGACCTGCCCGAGTCCGTCGGTCGGCAGGATTGCTGGCCCGCGTGACATGACCGCCAGGAGGTACCGGAAGTACCCGGCGTCGGCGCTGAGGCTGCGATCGAGAAAAATGCCGGAAAAGAGAGGACGCACAAGTGTGTTGACCGCTTCGCGGGACAGACCCCGAACACCGACGAGGTACTCCTCGGTGGTCATGTCGTCGATTGGCTCCGCGAGCATCCGCTCTGGGCTCGCTCGTCGAACCTCGGCCAGAAGCGACGCGAGACGACGTATGTCGCCCGACGGGAGCCCTGAGAACCTGGGAGGGACGAGGCCGAACCGGCGCCATTCGGAGCCATCGTGCACCGCCGCGCCTACTCCGAACGTCCGGAGATCTCCTGCGGGGATGCTGGCACCTCGCGCGAGGTCCCAAAGTGTCCGGTAGCCGCGAAAACCCACCTGAAACCCGTGGTCGATGGGGAGCCCATCAATCCATCGGGTTCGCGCCCGCCCCCCGACTCCGTCTCCCGCCTCAATGACGTGAATCGGCCGAGACTCACCGGTCTGCATGAGGGTCCGAGCGCAGGCAAGCCCCGCGAGGCCCGCACCAACAATCACGACTCCTCCGGGGTCCGCGTTCATGCCCCAACGCTACCAGCGCGGAATGCCGTCTCGGTGAGGCACAGCTGCCAGATCACGGGCCCGTCCCGACGCGCACCGCCAATCGGCCAGGGCGCCAAACGACTGCATGCGGTGAGGTGTACCAAACGCCGATGGACCGGCCCCATGAGGACCGATCCATCGAATAAAGAATCCCGGCGGCGACCTACTCTCCCGCGAGGTTGCCCTCGGAGTACCATCGGCGCAAGAAGGCTTAACGGCTCTGTTCGGAATGGGAAGAGGTGTGTCCCCTCCGCTATAGCCACCGGGAAAACATGAGGGCGTACCCTCAAGACTGCATAGGGTGAGGTGTGTGCTCTATTTATTACATCAAGCCCTCGGGTAATTAGTACCGGTCAGCTTCGCGCGTCACCGCACTTCCACTTCCGGCCTATCAACCAAGTAGTCTCCTTGGACCCTTACTCCCTTATAGGGATGGGAGATCTCATCTCGAGGTGGGCTTCCCGCTTAGATGCTTTCAGCGGTTATCCCATCCAGACGTAGCTATCCAGCGGTGCCGTTGGCACGACAACTGGTACACCAGAGGTCTGTTCATCCCGGTCCTCTCGTACTAGGGACAACTCCTCTCAAATCTCCAGCGCCCACCGTAGATAGGGACCGAACTGTCTCGCGACGTTCTGAACCCAGCTCGCGTGCCGCTTTAATGGGCGAACAGCCCAACCCTTGGGACCTACTCCAGCCCCAGGATGCGACGAGCCGACATCGAGGTGCCAAACACTTCCGTCGATGTGGACTCTTGGGAAGTATAAGCCTGTTATCCCCGGAGTACCTTTTATCCGTTGAGCGACGGCGATTCCACGCTCCACCGCCGGATCACTAAGGCCTACTTTCGTACCTGCTCGACTTGTAGGTCTCGCAGTCAAGCTCCCTTATGCCTTTGCGCTCTGCGCACGATTTCCAACCGTGCTGAGGGAACCTTTGCGCGCCTCCGTTACAATTTGGGAGGCGACCGCCCCAGTCAAACTACCCACCTGACACTGTCCGAGAGCCGGATCACGGCCTCCCGTTAGAGATTCAGAACATCCAGGGTGGTATCCCAAGGGTGACTCCACGAGGACTGACGTCCCCGCTTCACAGTCTCCCACCTATCCTGGACAGGATGTCCCAAACCCCAATATCAAGCTGTAGTAAAGGTTCACGGGGTCTTTCCGTCTTACGGCGGGTAGTCGGCATCTTCACCGACACTACAATTTCACCGAGTCCCTCGTTGAGACAGCGCCCAACTCGTTACGCCATTCGTGCAGGTCGGAACTTACCCGACAAGGAATTTCGCTACCTTAGGACGGTTATAGTTACCGCCGCCGTTTACCGGGGCTTGGTTTCAAAGCTTCGCCCGAAGGCTAACCTCTCCACTTGACCTTCCGGCACCGGGCAGGCGTCAGCCCCTATACGTCGTCTTACGACTTCGCAGAGACCTGTGTTTTTGGTAAACAGTCGGTTGGGCCAATTCTCTGCGGCCTCATCGAGCTCTGGGAGCAAGTCCCTTCACTCTACCGAGGCGCCCCTTCTCCCGAAGTTACGGGGCCATTTTGCCGAGTTCCTTAACGAGGGTTATCTCGATCACCTTAGTATGCTCTACCTGCCCACCTGTGTCGGTTTTGGTACGGGCGCGTTCCTTCTCCCTAGAGGCTTTTCTTGGAGGTATGGGATCAGCGACTCGCCGACAATGTCGGCTGACGTCCACTCTCAGGCTTCACGGGTCGCGGATTTTCCTACGACCCACCCTACGGTGTTGTCCGTGGACTACCAACGCCACGGTTCGCTTACCCTTCCCCGTCCCCCCTTCGGTGATAACGAAGAAGACGCGGTACAGGAATATCAACCTGTTGTCCATCGCCTACGCCTGTCGGCCTCGGCTTAGGTCCCGACTAACCCTGAGCAGATTAACTTGACTCAGGAATCCTTGGGCATTCGGTGGAGGGGTTTCTCACCCCTCTTTCGTTACTCATACCTGCATTCTCACTTCCCGTCGCTCCACGACACGCTTGCCGCGGCCGCTTCACTGCAACGGGAACGCTCTCCTACCGCTCGGCTTGCGCCGAACCCATAGCTTCGGAGGCTGGCTTGAGCCCCGTTACATCTTCCGCGCACGAACACTTGACCAGTGAGCTATTACGCACTCCTAAGACGAGTGGCTGCCTCTAAGCCAACATCCTGGTTGTCAGTGCATTCGCACATCGTTTTCCACTTAGCCAGCGCTTTGGGCCCTTAGCTGATGGTCTGGGCTGTTTCCCTTTCGACCACGGAGCTTATCCCCCGCAGTCTGACTCCCCTGCTCTAGAATTGTGGCATTCAGAGTTTATATGACTTCGGTAACCTGGTAGGGCCCCTAGGCCAAACAGTGCTTTACAACCACAACTGAACGCAGG
>JANMDN010000043.1:0-3794 GCA_031376285.1 Actinomycetes bacterium | reverse complement strand
GCGCTCGTGGACGGGGTTGAGTTGACGGCGGTCGCCGCCCGCGACCTTGGCCGGGCTCAGGAAGCCGCGAAGCGATGGCGCATCCCGGCTGCATACGGCTCGTACCGGGAGCTGATCGCAAGCGACGATGTCGACGCGATCTACATTGGGACCCCGGCGACGCTTCACCGTGAATGGGCGATCGCCGCAATCGAAGCCGGCAAACACGTGCTTTGTGAGAAGCCGTTTGCCGCAAACGCTGACGACGCCCGTCGTATCGCCGACGCGGCCCGAACGTCGGACGTGGTGGTGATGGAGGCGTTTCATTGGCGCTATCACCCCTACGCCCAGCAGATACGTGACGTTCTCGACTCCGGCGCGCTCGGCAAGATCGAACGCATCGAGGCCGTATTCGACGTCCCTCCCGCCATCATCCCTCGCGACGACATCCGCTGGGATCTCACGATCGGCGGCGGCGCCACAATGGATCTCGGTTGTTACCCGATCCAGTGGGTGCGGTTCGCGGCAGCCGCGGAACCGGCGGTCGTGTCGGCCACGGCGGTCTGCCCGGTGCCGGGGGTTGACGGTTCGCTGGTCGCCGAGCTTCGTTGGGCAGGCGGCCTGACTGGCTCGATCGGATCGTCGATGATCTCCGACTGCGAACGGCTGACGAGCTGGCTCGTTGTGCGAGGCGACGCAGGGGTCATGACGGCGACGAGCCCCCTGCAGCCGCACTCCGGCACGGCGGGAATCACCGTCGAGACGTCCGACGGCACCCAACGGATCGAGGCCGACGCGTCATCGACCACGTACTTCCACCAGCTGGTCGCGTTTCGCGATGCCATCGTTCTCGGCACGCCCTTCCCGACCACGGCCGACGACGGCGTGCGAAACATGGAAGTCGTTGACGCCTGCTACCGCGCTGCTGGGCTCGACGTACGACCGAGCGCTGATTGAGGATCAGCCCGAGACGACACCGCTCCCAGGGATCACGGTCAGCGAAACCGCGCGCTGCCTGACGTCCGGAGGAGAGGCCCCGAGGTCGAGCCGCCCTACCGAATCAGGACCACGTGAAGCCGCCGCCCCGCGATCAGCCACATCGAGCACGATCTCGACAGCGAACGGCTCAACGCGCCCTGAACGGGAGCGGCACCTGGTTCCTCAAACAAAAGGGTGAGGACCGCCACATCCGCGCTCCTCAAGCGCGACATCGAGGAAGATGGCACGGCCGGACGGTTCAGGTCGCCGCCTGGGTTAGGACTCTCGTCGTCAACGGTCCTCCTCCGTGCGCTGCTTCACGAGGAGTGCGACCGTCCGTTCGACGAGCTCGTACGGAATGGGTTTACGGATGGGGAATCGCAGCGACGCTCTCCCTGCCCTGTACGGCGAGAGTTCCTCCTCGATTGCCTCATCGAAGGCGGGCACCGGATAGAGCCCGATGTGATGCTTCCAAGCCGCGAAGTAGACCAAGTACGTACCGTCCAGGTTGAAGGTCGGTACTTGGTAGCTGATCGACTCTTCAGCTCGGGGCGCGGCTCTTCGTATCGTCCCGCGCACCTGTTCGAGGATCGCCTGAACGTCTTCGGGAAATGCGGAGATGTAGTCGTCGATTGCCGTGAGTTGGTCTGCCACGGGATGCCTTTCCGATGGGCCCGGTCGGCGGGGGCGGCCTGAAGGTCGGCGGACCGTTGCATCATCGCGGACGTACGGCGTGGATCGAACGCAGGACCTGACTATCAAGGCCCCTGGCTCTGGCCTGAACGGGCGACGTCTCCACGTCAGCTCAGCACCTGGCCGTGCCCAGGGCGTCGAGGTCGTCGACGCCTTCGATGCGTCGGTAGGTGACGCATTTGCGGTCGGTTGACCAGTCTCGACGGAGGACCAGGTGGGTCAGGTTGCGGGCGACGTACTTGCGAAGGCGCGACTCAAGCAGGCCCTCGTCGGCCGGCTGACCGCTGGCGAGAGGATTCATTCTCGCTGTGGAAATCACCGTGACCGTCTGGCTCGGTGCCTGGTAGGCAAACACCCAGCGGTAGTCCGGGCGCTGACCAAGGAAAAGGTCGGCCTGGGTGATGCCGAAAACGAGCTGATCGGCGTCCAACCCGCGCCCGCGGGCTTCGGAATACAGTCTGGTGGTGACCCTCTCGGCCATCAGTTGGCGGCGATCGAGATCGCCGAGTGCGTTGTCGATCGGGATGGGTTCAAGCGTGACGAACTGCAGATTGAATGTTCCAACCTCGGCCGCCGCGGCGTCGAGCTGCGCCTGTGGGACGGGGCCGATCGGCATGAGGTAGACCGTGATGCTCCCCGCCGGCTTGGCGACGGGTCCCACACCGCAGCCGGTCACGCTGGCGGCCGCGAGCCCGCCGCTGATGAGGCTGATGATCAGAGGCCGCTTCATTCTCAATGGCTATCGGCGTCGATGCCCGATGACTAGACCGCTGCGGGCCGCGCGGTACCTCTTCCTCGCCTGGACGCGAGGCCCCTCGACACCGTTCGCAAACACTGGGGGGTCGAGTTAGATTGACGTTCATGAACTCGCTTCCGCAGGATCTCGGGGCCGACCGCCGTCGCGGCGACGACTACGTCGTGACCGGCGAGGAGGTTGCCACCTTCGAGCGCGACGGGTTCGTCCACCTCTCCGGGGTGGTCTCTCAGTCTGAGCTGGCCGAGATCGAGGCGGTCTACGACCGGTTTCTGCGCCGTGAGATCGAGGTGCCAGGCCGAGACTTCAACGACATGACCACAGGCGTTCACGGTTCCGATCCGACCGGCTACGCGATCGTGAACGTCATGGTCCCCCGGCGCTACTACCCCGAGTGGCAGAACAACATCTTCGAACGCCGAGCCGCCTCGATTGCTCGGCAGCTCTGCGGTGAGGGCATGGTGATCGACTTCGACCAGCTCCTCGCCAAGACCCCAGGGCGTGAGGACGCCGTCTTCGGCTGGCATCAGGACCAGGCCTACTGGATCGACACCGACGATCGGCGCACGGCCACGTGCTGGCTTGCGGTCGACGACTCGACCGTCGACAACGGCTGCATGCAGTTCCTTCCCGGAAGTCACCGACAGCCGGTCCGCGCCCATCATCCGTTGCACGGCGACCGCGAGAAGAGTCACACCCTCGTGACCGATCTCGGTCCCAGCGATGTCATGGTGCCGGTGCCGATCAGACGGGGCGACATCACCGTTCACAACGAGGGCGTCCTGCACGGCTCAGGCGGCAACCACTCAGCCGACAACTATCGCCGCGCCTACATCATCGCCTTCCGTTCCATGGAAACGGTCACCAAGGAACGTGCGCTCGGGTTCACCCACTCGCACAACGACGCCAAGGACGTCCTCGAACAGGTGGACGGACTGACCGTCGAGGAGGCGCCAACGAAGACTTGATGATCGGCGTCCGTAGCACCTCTCGCTCTGAGGCCAGTCGCGAGAGAGGAACGTCGCGACGTCGAATTCTGCCTTGAGGTGGGCCCAGTTGGAAGCTCAAAGTCCGGGAGCGACTCGGCGGGCGCGACAAGGAGACCATGATCGCCTATGTCCTGATCATCCACGCCGTCGACGACTACCAGGCATGGAAGCGCATCTTTGATGGCGCCGCCACGATTCGCAGGGACGCGGGCGAAGTGCGCTTTCAGGTCCTGAGGTACGAGAGCGACGCGAACCGGATCGTCCACTTCTCGAGGTGGGAGTCGATCGCCAAGGCGAGGGCGTTCTTCGAGTCGCCTCGTTTGGCCGAGATCCGACGGCAGGCCGGCGTCCTCGAACCCGAGTTCATCTACCTCGAACAGCTCGACGAAGGGGTTCTCTGA
>JANMDN010000011.1:0-26643 GCA_031376285.1 Actinomycetes bacterium | reverse complement strand
CCCCTCCGACCTGGTGGCGCGCTGGGGGGTGGCGGGGGGCGAGGTTTCTTCCCCCCCCCCCCCCCCCGCGACGGTGTTCAGGTCGTTGCCGGCCCCCGTGCTCGGCGAGCGAGGACGACCGCCAGGCCAGCAGCACCAGCGTGAAGGGCTGCGACCGTCGCGACGGCGCTACGCGAATGATCTAACTGGAGCACGACCTCTCGCAGATCGAAGGCCATATGGGCGAGCGCGGAGACCACGATGAGTGCCAGCACAGCGAGGCGGCGGTGATCGGCAAGAACCGCTCATTCTGGTTGTCGCCTGGGTAGCATCGGCGACTCGTTGACAAGGAGAGAGGAACCCGAAATGCCCGAAGTCATCGTCGTTGCGACCCTTCGGGCCCTTCCGGGCAAGGAATCCGAGGTCGAGGCCCTCCTTCGGAGCGTGATCGCACCGACCCATGCCGAGAACGGGTGCATCACCTACGCGCTCCATCGCGATCAGAAGGACCCGACGCGTTTCGCCTACATTGAGCGCTGGGAGAGCCGCGCCCACCTCGACGCGCACCTCGCCTCCGCGCACCTCGCCGAGTTCCGGGCCAAGATGGTCGACATCTCGGCCGGGCCCGCGGAGATCCTCCTCCTCGACGCGCTTCCGGACGGCGATCCCACCAAGGGCGCCATCTGAGACTCAGTCCTCAGGCCGCTCTCCGGCCGGAGCCATTTTGACGATTCTCGGATCAAAGCGCGCGGCGATCTCGACGAGATCTGACTGGGCGGCCATCACCGAGTGGATGTCCTTGTAAACCATCGGCACCTCGTCGATCCCCGCTGACAGAAGCGTCACCCGCGCGTCCTCAAGAAACGACCGGACGTGCGCCCACCGGAACTGTTTTTTCGCGCTTGAGCGGCTCATCGCTCGACCCGCGCCATGGGCCGCCGACATCAGACCCGCCGGGTTTCCGAGGCCACGCACGACAAACCCAGGCGTCGCCATCGAACCCGGGATCACGCCGAGAACTCCCGCCCCGGCCGGTGTCGCCCCCTTTCGGTGCACGACCACCTCGCGGCCGTCGTGGACCTCCTTCCAGGCGAAGTTATGGTGGTTCTCGACACCCGCGATCGCGTCCGCGCCGACCGCCTTCGCGACGCGGCGGTGGATGAGGGCGTGGTTGGCCGCCGCGTAGCGGCCCATCAGCTCCATCGCCGCCCAGTACTCCTGACCTGGCTCACTGTCGAGGTCGAGCCACGCGAGGTTGCGAAGCTGGTTCGGAAGTTCGGGATGGAGCGTCGCCGCGAGCTTCGAGTAGTGGTCGGCAACTCGCGCGCCGGCTCCACGGCTTCCCGAATGCGAGAGAAGGGCGAGGTAGGCGCCCGCTTCGAGGCCGAGATCGGGCCGTTCGAGAGTGAGCACTCCGAACTCGACGAAATGGTTACCGCTCCCCGAGGTGCCGAGCTGCTCGCAGGCGCGCTCGCGAACCTGCCGGGTCACCGGGGTCAATCCCCAGTCGTCGTCGGTGACCTCATGCTCCAGTGGTTCCTTGAAGTGAGCGCCGACACCGAACCGCGTCTGGTTCTCGATCGCCTTCACGAGACGATCCCGCTGACCGGTGAGCGCGCTCACGGGCATGTCGAGCACCGACAGCCGCATTCGACACGCGATGTCGACACCCACGGCGTAGGGAATGACCGAGGCCTCGGTTGCGAGAACCCCGCCAATCGGCAGACCGTAGCCGCGATGGGCATCGGGCATCAGCGCGCCGGCCACCGCAACTGGAAGTGACGCGGCGTCGCGCATCTGCTGGATTGCGGCCTCGTCGATGTCGTTGCCCCACTGCCGCCACGGGGCGATCTTCACGTCCCCATCCACCTGCCCATCCTCCAGGACCTAGGTCTCCCAGATCTCCGCGTCGAGCGTACCGGTATGTCCTCGAACGCCGGTCACAAAGCTCGCGTCACCGTCCAGCTGGGTCATCCGAACCCGACCGAGTGTGTAGACACCGCTTCCGCCGCCAAGAATCGCGCTTGCGGGGAAGTCGATGCCAACCTTCTGGCTTCCCGGAAGCTGAAGTGAGACCTCCTGCGATCCTGGCGTTTCCCGGCCGGAGGGATCGAGGAGGATCGCCTCGATGCGGTACCGGCCGGCGGCGGGTACGTCCGGGTTGAGGAGCCACGTGAGGCGATTGGGGTGGGCGTCGCCATCGTCGTCGCGCGGGACTGCCTCCGGTTGGGGCATCGTCTGGATGGCCTCGACAGCGACTACGAGTGAGATCGCGCTCGTGTACCCGAGCAGGCGACGCAGCTGGACGATCTTCGGATCGACCCCGCGCGTGAGGACCGCGTTCACAATCTTGTAAGGGCCACCAACGCCGAGGCGGCGGGGGCCGTCGAGGCGGAAGTCGAGCGCGATCGTCTGGGGTCCGGGCCGCAGAACACGCTCCCACGGGTCGCTCGTAACCGTCAACCCACCTTCGGCGGTCATCGTGGCCGCGACCTGGAAGCGCCCAGTTTGCGCCACCATGATTCCCGTTCGCACGCGGACAACGTCGTCGACCCCGTCGCGGTCCAAATCGACGAGTCGGTCACTTGCGACCTCGCCAAGCGTGGCGGCTCGCAGCGGCACCGCCGGGGTGTTGATTCGGGCCCCGCTTGCGGTCGTGATGTCGTGGACCTTGGCACTCAGCAGTCCGATGAAGACCAGCGCCGCAGCGAGCGTCGCGAGGTGCGTCGGGTCGAGGTCGCGAAGTCCGTGGCGACCCCAACGTTCTGCGGCGGCTGTGCTCATGCCCAAGCCATCGGCACGAGGTACCGGGGACTTAACTCATGATGACGTAGCGCGACGCCGTCACGGGGGACCGCCCGCTACGCGAGGCGCGACGCCGGCATGGCGAGGGCGATCGCCCGATCAAGTTGCGCCGAGACACCCGTCGTCAGGCGAACGAGCTCGAACCGGTCGAGGATGATCCGCTTGAGGGCGTCGTCGCGCGCCCGCGGTGCCCGGGACCAGATGTCCTCGATGACCGAGACGACCTCGTCGACCGGAATCTCCTCGAGGTCGCGCGGCCCGCGACGCCGACGCACAACCGCCGGCTGCCCCGGCAGGCGAAGGACTCCGCCCGAGATCCCGTCCGGCCCGTCCTCAGCGTGCAGCAGCAGGCGTCCGTTCGTGGCGAGCTCTTCGACGACCTCGTCAAGCAACTCCCGAACCAAACGGGTGACCTGTTTGCCGCCTGAGGCACGGACGAAGAGCCGATAGGCCCGCAGGACGAGCACCGGCCCCTCCACGACAACAATTGACCGCAGCCCGTCGCCGCGCTGGTCGGGGCTTGCCATTCGTGGATCGGGCAGTTTGCCGGTCCACTCGGTGTAGTCACGATCCTGATGGGCCATGGCGACATTCTTCGACTTGACGACGTCGTTGACAAGCGGGCGTGTCGAGTCGTGACACGCCTCAGCCCGCCGTGCGAGGCGGACAGGCTGCCTGGAAACCGACGCTGGCTGCATCGGCCGTCGCGTCAAGCTGGAGAATGTTCGTGCCCGCGGGTGAGTTGCGCGCCAGGGTGACGGCGTCCGCGTCACGGACCCCGATCGGTTTAGCCGGGGCAACGTCGAACAGCGCCCCGGCGCGTCGCCGCGACTGCGAGTTCGTTCCCGAGAAGCGGTTCTCGCATGCCACAACCTCCTTCGCCCCCGTCACGAAAAGACCGAAGAGCGCCGTGGACGAGATCCGATTTCCGACGACCCGAATGCGCTGAACCGGTCGGCCGCCGTTCCAAGCGGTGTAGCCCTCTGCGGACGCTGGGCCGATCGAGCCAACGGTGATCGCGCCGATGAGCGGTTGGAAATCGCCGACGGCGTTCCGGCTCGCTCCGATGTTTCGAAGATCGTTCCCGGCGACGATCCCGCCCGAGGCGAAGTCACCCTCCTGGTAGGAGCCAAGCTCCCCGCCGATCCAAATGCCGCACACCTCGGCGAACTGAACCCGATTTCGCAGCACACGCACGTCGCGCCCGCGTGCAACGATCCCGCATCGCGCTGGCCCGAAGATTCGCGTGGAGCGAACCATGCCAGCTGACGCGTAGCGGGGCGCGACAATCCAGTGCCCGACGGCCGCACCCTCCATGCCGTCGACGCGAACGCGGGCGCCCTTCGCGGAGCGGACCCGCCCCTCCCCACTGACCCTGAGCGAGGCCGGATCGTAGGCGCGGATTCGATCGCCCGTCGCGAGCGGTGGGAAGGATGGATCGCGCACGATGGCGCCACCATTTCGTTCGATGATCTTGCTGAGGCGGTTCTCGATATTGATGCCATCATCACCAGGGGAGCGCACGACGGATCGCTCGATCAGGGGTCCCGGAAGCGCGCCGCTCGAATGGATGCCGTCCCGGTTGGTCGAAAGAAGACGCGGCGCGCTGCCACCGCGCGGCGGTCCACCAGGCCCCACGACCACCCGGATCCGACTCCCTCCGCCGCGCGTCTCGCCGACCCCACACCCGGGGGCCGCGGCGATACGTACATCGTCAAGGCGCGTTCCTCGGGAGTCGATGCTCTCCACGGCACACTGCGACCACCTCGCCGCGAGCGCCGCTCGGTCGCCGATCCGGATGTCGTAGAACGCCATCGCGGTCTCAGCGAGCGCCCTCCACCGCACGAGGTCTCGCGTCAACGGACGGACCGAGCCACCGTAGACCGACCCTCCCCGGAGCGCGGGACGCACGACGCGGGCGTCGGCGATGTGGAGGTCTGCCTCACCGCCAGGAAAGCGTCGCCCGGCAAACCCGTAGCCTGCATCGAGGCGGATGTCATAGGTTCCAGAGCCCGGATCCGCTCGCACGACGCGACCCTGGGTGAAGGGAAGCGGCTCGTAGTCGATCGCGAGCCCGATGATCCTCACACGCGTCGAATGGCGAACGACGACGGCTCCCGCCACCGGGTTCGAGAGCACGAGGCGCGTTCCGTTTGCGTGGATCGTGAGGTCCGTTGCTCCCGCGATTCTCAGCGCCCGATTGCTCACGTGGCGGCCCGGCGGAAGGCGAACCTGAGCCTCCCCCGACCGGACCGCGCGGTTGACGATTCCCTGGAGGTCAGCGCCGAGGGCTCCAGCCGGTGCGCCGGCAAGAAGCGTTGCGGCCGCGACCGGAATCCGGAGGGCGCGCGTTGACCTTCTCGGGTCTGTCACGAACGAACTCCTCGCTGGCCGGGAACGGCATCTACGAGATTTCACAAGAGTCATGCCCTCGGGCTGCTCGCCCGGGGAGGGGGGCGAGCAGCAAAGCTACCCCGATGGCCGGGTCCGATCCAGGTCATGCGTGCTTGAGTCCGTCTCAGCCGCAACTCGCGGCAAACCAACTTCTTGGACTGAGACCGCCACCCGGGGCGTCCTCAGTCCAGGGGGTTTGTGTGGGCTTGCAACGACACCATCGAACCGCTGGCCCGACGACGCCCTCGCCACTGTGGCATCGTTTCGCGCCGCACCCGAGTACAAACGCGGAGAGATGATGAGCGAGACGGCCCAGCACGACGCAACCACCGGCGTTGCCGACAACTTCACGAGCACCGCGAAGGACTACGACGCGGGCGTGCGCCACAACATCAACGGCGCCGCGCGACTGATCGCGTCGCTTCCGGCCGGTGACTACCCTCGCGTGCTGGACATCGGCTGCGGCACCGGGTGGGCGTCGTTTGCGATGCTGGATCGCTTTCGGGTCGAGCACATCACGGGTGTCGATCCCGCCGCGGGGATGCTTGAGGTCTTTCGCGAGAAGGCCACTGGGGTCTCCGGCGTCGAGGTTGACCTCCTCGCCGAGGACGTCATGGCGATGAGCGTGACGCCGGGAAGCTACGACGCCGTGATCTCGTCGATGGCGATGCACTGGTTCCCCGACAAGCCGGCCGCAACCGTCAAGATGGCCGAGACACTGAAGCCCGGCGGCGTGATCGCCATCCTCTGCTCCGGGCGCGGCGGGGAGCACGAGTTCCGCGCGGTACTCGCCGGTCTCGACGACCCGCCAGCGCCTCCCGCGTGGGATGCCGCGTTCGATGCGGTCCAGCGCGACGTCGACGAGTTGGAGACCTACCTCGTCGCCGCCGGCCTCGACCCCATCGACATCTGGATGGAGCGCCGCCTTCGCCACACAACTCCGGAGGCCTACCTCGAGCGGATGCGCGTGGTCGCAAGCCACATCACCGCGGGCGACCTCGACGAGGCCGAGGTGGCGTCGCTCATGGAGCAGGTCGGTGCCGGGATGGCGGCTGTGTCAGGGCCGCGCGGTTTCGCCTACAGCTTCACGAAGCTCTATGCCGTGGCACGCAAGCCCGCCTAGCGCGGGTTAGCTTGCCGACTGGATGACCGCGAAGGTTGCCCCCTGGGGATCCTGAATGACCGCGACCGTGCCATATCCGGAGTCGAAGGGGGCCACGATTGCGCTCCCTCCGCGTTCGGCGGCCCGCTCGGCAACCTCGGCGGCGTCGTCTGCAAGGAAGTAGGTCATCCACTGCGACGGCAGACCATCGGGCCACGTGTCGGTCATTTGCAAGAGGCCACCCACGGGCACGTCGCTGACCTTCAATACCCGGTAGGCCGCCCCGCCCCGTGTTTCGATGGCATCTGATGCGAAACCGAAGACCTCGCAGTAGAACGCCTCAGCACTTGGGAGGTCGCGCGTCGCGAGTTCCTGCCAGACCATCGAGCCATGTTCGCCGACGAGCTGGGCGCCGTGGTGTGAATCGGCCTGCCACATCCCAAAACTGTTGCCCACTGGGTCGAGCGCGAACACCATGCTGCCGAGGTCGGCGACCTCCATCGGCCCCATCGCCACTTTCCCGCCGGCACGTATGACGCGATCGACGGCAGCGTCGGTGTCGGCAACGGCAAAGTACGTATTCCAGCTCGCGGGGGCATCATCCTCACCGGGCATGAGCCCGGCGACCGCTCGCCGCTCCTGCAGGCAGACCGTGTAGCCGCCGAGTTCCGGCCCGCCCACGTCGAAGGTCCAGCCGAAAAGCGATGCGTAGAAGGCCCGCGATGCTGCGGCATCGCTCGTCCCGAGGTCGGTCCAGCACGGCATCCCCGGCACGTACGCGGTCATCTCAGCCACTACGTCTCCCGTCAATCGGCGAGCCGCGAGCGTGCCAGGCGCTGGCTCGCCCCGCAAGGTGTTTCGCGGTCCGTACGCAACCGCGGCTACCGTTGAGGGGCGTCGACACCGCCAACGATCATCGGCTCTCGGTCAGTCTTGCGCCGCGCGTCCGCGCCTGTCCAGGGGGCCACCCCGGACCACCACCCGGTTTCAGCGTAGTTCGCGATGTGTCACAGGGTGCGCACGATTTGTTTCGATATCGCACCGGAACGGGTCGCCGGCAGACGGCGTTCCGTGTCGCCGAATGGCGCTACCCGCCGAGGGCGATACCCCAGCGCAGTCGCTGATCGGCCTTGGCGGGGATGAACACCCGCACGCTTCCCGAGACCGAACGCTCGATCATGGGAGTCCGAAGCGTCTTGGTGAGGCGATGGCGAATCCCGTCGATATGCCAGCCTGGGAAGTGCGCCCGCATGAAGGTGCGGTCGACGATGACGACGTCACGCGCCGGGTTTAGGCGGACCGAGGGGGAGGTGATCGTGGCGCCCGGGAGGTAGGCCGCGGCGACGGGCTTCGATCCGTAGACCGCGACCCGCGCCTTCGAGAGGCCCGCGCGATCGATCAACGCGGCCGCACTCGAGTAGACGGCTGGCTCCGACGATGGCCGTTGACGAGTCTCGACGACCCCGCGCACCGCGGTGGCCGAACCGGTTGCGAGCATCGCGGCGGTGATCATCCCGGCGGTCAGCATCCCGCGTTGCTCCCCGGTGAAGAGTTTCCAGAGGACGAGCCCTCCGGCGAGGGCAAGGGCTGGTGTCACCGCGTAGAGGTAGTGGCGCAGAACAAAGGTCGCCACGAATGAGAAGAAGACGAACCAGACGGCCACAAACGTGAGCACCGGGATCGCGATCCGCTTGCTGAGTACGAACGGTACGAGGGCAAGAAGTGTCCCGTAGGCCACTGCCGCGATGGCCCCCTTCGACCAAAAGAGCCAGAACGACGCCCACCACGGGGGGTGGGCGTAGACAGTGCCGGCGATGACGATGGGGTGGCCGTTCGACGAGTGGCGGTCCTGGTAGACCCACATCTCGGAAAGCGTGCCGCTGATGTCACCGCCGAAGGGCAAGTAGGTCGCCAGGAACACCGCGACGGCGACGGCGATGATCGCGCCGATCTGCTCGACGAAGCGGGCATCCTTCGTTGCGATGCAGAGTCCAATCGAGGCCACGACGACAATTGCAAGCGCGCCCGGGATCTTGCAGGAGGCTGCGAGCCCGGCGGCGACACCCGCACCGATCGCCCATTTCCAGCTTGCGGTGCTCGCCCAACGCTCGCCGGCCCAGATCGCGATGACGACAAAGAGCACCATGTACGGCTCGAGCAGGGCGAAGCGTTCGACGCGCAGGTCACCGAAGGGGTGGGGCATGAGGCACCAGACGGCGAGCACCGAAAGGCCCGCCCATCTGCCGGCGAGGCGCCGCGCGATGAGAAAGAGGAAGAGGCCCGTGAGGAGGCCACAGACAGCCCCCGGGAGCCGGACCGCCGTCGCGTTCGATCCGCCGACCCACTGCGTGATACCCAGGATGTACTTCACGAGCGGGGGATGCTCGGGATTTGCCGCGAAGTTTCCAGCGAGGTACTGACGTCCACTGTCGACGTAGATTCGCTCGTCCGTACCCCAACCCGCGAAGCCGAGGCGATAAAGGCTGAGGAAGACTCCGACGAGCCAAGTCGCCGTCAGCGAGCCGGCAAAAACGCGGTCCGCGGCATCGATTCGACCTCCGTAAACAACGGTCGGTCCTTGAGCCCTCGTCGGTGCGTATGCGGTCCCCAACGTTTGGTATATACGCGGCCAGACGGACGTCTCCTTCTGGCCCGAATCGCCAGTACCCGTGGGAAACGATGGGAGTTGACGCCAGGAACACGATCGTGGTCTGCTCGCCTGATTATCCCTGCCCCGGATTGGCGTCCGGTTCCGTCCCGCCGTGGACCTTGATCGGTACCCAAACGGCGACTCTGCCCCGCGCCCGTGAGTCCCCGTCGCAGGGCAGACTGATGCCCCTGAGAGCTGCGATGCTCAGGCTGTGCACGGCCCCCTGATCGACGCATACTTCGACGCCCTGAACCGGGAGCGCTGGGAGCCCCTTTCGAAGCTTTTCGCGTCGGACGCGACCTTGCACGCGCCCGGGTCTCCTCCTAGGGGCGGACGCGACGCGATCGGGATGTATTTCGTTGCGCTTCTCGCTCCATACGTCGCGCACCGGCATGAGGTCGTACGAACGCACGTCGCCGGCGGGGTGGTGACCGTCGAGGTTCGTGTTCGTGCCGAGTTGGCCAACGGCGAGCCGGTCGAGTTCGATGCGGTCGAACTCTTCGATGTCGTGGGCGGCGTGATTTCACGCCTCCGGCGACTCCACGACTCCCAGCGGGTCCGCTCCGACCTCGCCCACGCCCTCGCGGCAAGCAGTCGTGCCGGCGAAGTGAAGAATGGAAGTCTGAGTCACCTCACGCCGGCACGACTCCGCGCCGCGCTACTACTCGTCCGACGAGGCGAGTCATTCCGGCTCGACGGCGGCGGAGCCGCACCCTTGGGGTACTGGCGACTTTCCCCCAACGCTTCACCGCGAGTGCGCGGCCGGCTTGAGGCCGGGCTTCAGGCCCGGGCAGTTGTGCTCGACGTCGGTGCTGACCTTGACGACCCCCAGGGCGGTGACGTTGTACTCGGTGCGGCCGACCTCGTGGCCGCCGCCGATGACCGGTCCATCGAGATCCGCCCGGGCGATGTGGTCCTCATCCGGACGGGCTCGCCCAGTGTGGCCGGCGGCGCGCTTCTTGCTGACCGAGAGATGATCGACTGGGTTGGCGCGGTTGCGCCGTCGGCGATCTGTATCGACCGACCAGCGCTCTTTCGCGGCGCCGACGGGGCCGACGGGGACGCTGATCATGCGGCGCGCGACGAGCTTGGTTTGGTCGCAGGGTTGGAGTGGTCGCTCGACGCGCTTTGCGCCGACTGCGGGCAAGACGACGTCTGGGAGGCGCTCGTTGTCTCGTTGCCCGCCGCTGGCGCTGATGCCGACAGCTACGCTGCGAACGCGTCGGCGATCAAGTAGCCAGCTGACACCGTTTCGATCGGGGCCACCCCGGACCACCACCCACGTTTCAGGGTAGCGGTGGAAGGTGTGACGGCGTGCGCGACCGTTGTGTCGGATTTGTCACAACGCGTGCTACTCCCTGCGCAATCCACTCGTACGATCGAGAGATCCCCGACGCTCCTCCGCGAGCACGACGTGCGTTTCCGGACGAAGAAAGGCCACGTCCGGCTCGTCACTCAGATCGAGCCGCGCCGTGAGGTCGTCGATTCGCCGACCGTCGACGACGACCGCAAAGCCGGAGCGCTCGAAGCTTGCGAGTGCGACGCCGGCGAGGTCCTCCCAATTGAGTGGCCGCGGCTGACTCATCCGAAAGCCGTCGCGAACGTCCTCGCCGTCGATTGGGCGGACGAGCCCGTGGAAGACGGCACCGCGGTCGGTGTTGTAGCGAGCGACCTCTTCGCGAACGCGTGTGCGGATGAGCTGCGCCAGCGTGACCTGGGGAGGGTTCAACGGAATCTCGAATCGGCTGATGAGGCGGCCCGAGGCGGTCTCATCGCGAATGGTGACGGTTGGCATGCCCTTTGTATCGGCACGGCAGGGTGATCTCACGACCTCCGGTGACCTCGGATCTGCTTCCCCGCGGGGCGTCCTACCTATCGAATCGGGTGACCTTGAAATCGTCGTAGCTGGAGAGGCTCTGTCGGACGGCCACAGCCACGGCCTCGCGACCGTCGCGGTAGAGCACCCGAAGTTCCCGCCCCGCGGTGTCGATTGTCAGGCGCATGCCGGGCTCCTCAGAACCGTTCGGCATTTCGGCGGGAAGGTCGATGCACACCGCCGCGCCCGAGGTTGTGTCGAGGGCGTGAATGAACCGAGCGGCCCGGGGGCGTTCGTAGAGCGTGTAGGCCCAGCGCTCGTCCGGGCCGCTCTCGCGCCAGATTGGCGTGCCGCTCATCTCCTCGTCGAGTTCCCGTTTGTCGGCGACGCGCCCCTTTTGAAGCTTCCGCCGCGCGACGTCATACAGCCGCACCGCGTAGTGGCTCGGGTCGCCGTCGACATCGTGCTGGATTAGGTAGACGCGCCTGCCGTTTGGACTGATCGCGTCAAAGCTCCACCGGCCCGCGAGCGCGATCCGCAGTTTCGCCCCGCCGAGGCCCGTCGGCAGGAGCGCGAAGATGCTGGCTCCCGCCGGTGGATCGACCCGCTCAAGGAGCACGGGACCCTCCAGGGCCCGTCCACCGATGGCGTCGCCGGGCGCCGCGCGGGGGAGTCGATACCTTCCAACGAGAACGGCGCGCCGAAGGGTCCCTGCCGTGTCGGCGCGCCGAGCAACGACCGTCGTCGTTCCCTGAGCCACCCGCACGGTGACGGCGGTGCGCTCCTGCTCACGCTGACCGGCCGCGATGGCGACCGGGGGGAGTGTGGCGACGAGCGCCACGGCGAGCACCCTGCGTTTCATGATCCCTCCCTGGCGAGAACGGCGGCTGTACACCAACTACGCCCGCAGGGGCGCATCGGTTCCGCCCTCGTCACGAAGCGACGTCGTCCGCGTCGATTCGACCGAGAATCGTGACGGTGGGGCGCCGGGCCAGGGTTGGCGCCCCACCGTCGTTGCCGCGAGCCGCAAGCCGCGCGACGGAGACGACGCTAGCGAGCGTCGCGCGTCACGTCAGGGCACCCTGAGGTGAGTTGGGGGCCACCTCTGCGCGCGACCGGAACGCTCAAGTTCGTGTGCCCGACGCCGATGGAGGGGCATTGGGCGCCCTCATGGCCCCACGCCACCCACCGTCAGTGGCGCTCACCAGAGAACGAACGGACGCCGATGCCCTCCCTATCGCCGCTCCAGTGGATCCAGGCCGTGATCATCGGCTCTCTCGTTGTCGGCTTCTTCAGCATCTCGATCTACGACCGGTACGAGGCGCGCCGTCGTGCCGAGCGTCGTCGCGACAAGTGGGCGCCCGGTGCGGCCGCCCCTCCGGCTGTGAGCGTTGTCGTTGTTGCCCACAACGGCGAGGAACGCCTCGTCGAGACGGTGAATGCCTGCCTCGGTCTTGACTACCCGCGTTTCGAGGTTGTTGTCGTCAACGACGGCTCTGTGGACGGAACCCTCGATCGGCTCGACGACGTGTTCGGGCTGACGGGCACCGAGCCCGCCGGCCGCGAGTCGGTGGCGACAAAGCCGGTCCGAGCGGTCTACCGCGCGACATCGGTCTGGGGACTCCGCGTGGTCGACAAGTGCTACGGCGGGCCAACCGACGCGCTCGCCGCTGGCCTCAACGAGGCGCGCAACGAACTGGTCTGCGAGGTTCAGATCGACGCGCCACCAGATGCCGACGCCCTTCGCCGCCTTGTCGAAGGGGACCGAAGTGTCGAGATGCGCGTGACCCGGCCTGTACGACGGCTTTCGCGCGAGGCCCTCGGCGTCGCCTAGACCGAGCTACACCGACGGGTCGACAGACGAAATCATCCCGGCGGCGATCGTCTCGTTCGTCGCTTCGTCAATCAGGATGATCGCACCGGTGACGCGATTGTCGACGTAGGGATCCGCCATGATCGGCTCCGAGAGTCTCAGGTGCACGTGGCCGATCTCGTTCAGGGCGAGGCCATTTGGCGCAGCGATGCGCTCAAGGGTCGCCATCTCGACGCGGTCCACGATCTGATCGATGATCGCGCGAACGCTCCGCGTCGTGTGCTTGACGGCCACACGAGCCCCAACCGCGAGGGGGCGCTCGCTCATCCAACACACGGTCGCCTCGATCTGCCGGGCCGGGGTCGGTGCGCCGACGGCGTGCGCGATCATGTCGCCGCGACCGATGTCGATGTTGTCATCGAGTCGAATCACCACCGACATCGGGGGAATCGCAACATTGAGCGGGCCGTCATGGGTCTCGACCGTACTCACTCGGGTCGCCCGTCCGGACGGCAGAACCACGACCTCGTCTCCTGCCCGCCACGCGCCGCTTGCGATCTGGCCAGCGTATCCGCGGTAGTCGTGATGCTCGTCCGACATCGGGCGGATGACCCACTGCACCGGAAAGCGCCCGTCCCGGACGTTTCGGTCGGCGGCGATCTCGACGGCCTCGAGGTGTTCGAGGAGCGTGGGGCCCTCGTACCAATCCATGTCGCCCGAGCGGTCGACCACGTTGTCGCCCCGCAGGGCGGACATCGGGATGGCGATCGGGTCCGGAATACCGGCGGAGCGCGCGACTGCGCATGCCTCCTCGGCGATCTCCGCGAACCGCTCTGCGGAGAATTCCGCGAGGTCCATCTTGTTGATCGCGACCACGACATGGGGGATTCCGAGGAGCCCCGCGATGAACGTATGGCGTCGCGTCTGCTCGACGACGCCGTTGCGGGCATCCACCAGGATCACCGCGACGTCCGCGGTCGACGCGCCGGTGACCATGTTCCGGGTGTACTGCACATGACCGGGGGCGTCGGCAAGCAGAAACCGCCGACGAGCGGTCACAAACGATCGGTAGGCGACGTCGATTGTGATGCCCTGCTCGCGTTCGGCGCGCAGGCCGTCGGTGAGGAGCGCGAGGTTGACGTACCCGTCGCCACGTCTGCGGCTGGTCTCCTCGACGTGCTCGAGCTGGTCGGCGAGCACCTGCTTTGTGTCGTAGAGCAGACGTCCGATGAGCGTGCTCTTGCCATCGTCGACCGATCCGCAGGTCACAAGGCGCAGAAGCTCGCTGTCCTCGCCGAAGGTCGCGACGAGGTCCAGATCCGGCCTAGAAGTAGCCAACGCGCTTCCGATCTTCCATGGCGGCCTCGGTGACGCGATCGTCGGCGCGGGTCTCGCCGCGTTCGGTGATCGTCGTCGCGGCGATTTCGACGACGACCGATTCGAGGGTGCTTGCGGTTGAGGCGACCGCGCCGGTGCAGGTCATGTCGCCGACCGTCCGGTAGCGCACCGACGTCGTAAACGGCGTCTCACCGTCGATCAGCTCGACGTGGTCGCTCATCGCGTAGAGCATCCCGTCGCGGGCGAAGACCTCGCGCTCGTGCGCGAAGTAGATCGACGGGATCTCAAGCGCTTCCCGGTGGATGTACTGCCAGATGTCGAGTTCGGTCCAGTTCGAGATCGGGAAGACCCGCACATGCTCGCCGCGCCGAATTCGCCCGTTGTAGAGGCTCCACAGCTCGGGCCGCTGGCGGCGCGGATCCCACTGCCCGAAGTCGTCGCGAAACGAAAAGATTCGCTCCTTCGCGCGCGCTCGCTCTTCATCACGGCGCGCCCCGCCGATTGCCGCGTCAAAGCCATTCGCTTCGATCGCGTCAAGCAGCGTCGTGGTTTGGAGCTGGTTGCGCGACGCGCGCGGGCCGCGCTCCTCGACAACGCGACCTCGGTCGATCGAATCTTGGACTGACGCGACCACGAGCCGCTCTCCAAGCTCGGCCACGCGGCGATCGCGGTACTCGATCACCTCGGGGAAATTGTGCCCGGTGTCGACGTGCATCATCGGGAACGGGAAGCCTCCGGGACGGAAGGCCTTCTCGGCGAGACGCAGGAGGACGATGGAGTCCTTCCCACCGGAGAAAAGAAGCACCGGGCGCTCCAACTCCGAGGCGACCTCTCGCATGATGTGAATCGCCTCGGCCTCGAGGGCCTGGAGGTGAGTGAGCCGTTGAGTGGTCACGCGCCCTCTGGGGCAACCTCGCGAACGCGGGCCGAGTGGACAAACCAGGTGAGCAGGCCGAGCGTCAGCGGAACCCCAAGCAGCACTTCGGCAGGCATTTTGACGATGCCGGACTTGGAGATCAGGCCGATGCCGACGGCGACGAGCACGATGCCAAGCGTCGGACGGAGGGCGCGCTCCGGAATCTTCATCGCCAACTTTGCTCCGATCCAAACACCGGGCACCGAGCCGATCAGGATGTTGGCGGCCAGAAGGAAGTCCACGTTGCCACTGACAAGGTGCGCGCCTGCAGCGACCCAGAGCAGGAGTGCCGCGTGGAAGACGTCCGTGCCGACGACGCGTCGTGGCGTCAACTTGTAGAGGAAGATCAGCACGATCGCGATGAGGGCGCCGCTCCCAACCGAGGTCGCGCCGATCACGATCCCGACGGGCAGGCCAATGGTGATCGCCTGCACTTTGCGCCGGCGAGTCATCTCGGGCGACTCACTCTCGTCGAACGCGGCGTTCTTGCGAAAGAGCACCCGACCGAGCGCGATGACGCCGACGATGAGCACGACGCCAGCGATCACCAGCATGATCACCTTGTCGAAGCCGTCCCCGTGGGCCGCCTTGAGCTGGCCGAGCCCCCAAACGCCGATGAGGGCTCCCGGAATGCTCCCGAATGCGAGCCACCACGAGATCCCCATGTGGACCGTGCCTTGGCGGAAGTGGCGCCAGCCACCCACCGTCTTGGTGACCGCACCGTAGGCGAGGTCAGTTCCGATTGCCGTGACGGGTTTGATGCCGAAGACGATGATCAGGAGCGGGGTCATGAGCGACGCCCCACCGAGGCCGGTCGCCCCGACAAGGAGGCCGATTCCGAGGCCGAAGATGACGATCAGAGGGTCCATACGCGAATGGGATCCTATCAGCGTTGATTATGCATTGCATAACAAACGACGAGATGACCATCGGGAATCGCACGGGTGGGTCGCCCGCAATTCCGTTGGCCTGACGCCTGATGGGAAGAAATACCATAAACGCAGCAATATTTCCGGACAATCGCGGGTCGGCCTTCAGCGCAGACGAGGTCGTCTCGGCTGCCGCTCGCTCACGAGTCGCTCGAGTCGAGCCACCGCGGCCTCCGCTCCGGCCCGGTCGTGGGGACTCGCCGGCGTCGATGCGAAGGCGTCTTGCTCGATCGTCGTTGCCGCGTTCTGGAGTTGCTCGCGCTCGGTCGAGGAAATCGGGAGGCAAGCGACGAAGTCGAGCGCCGACTCGTTCGGACGGCGGGGACGCCCGAGCCCCGCACCACCCGCGCTCAGGCGAGCGAGCGTCAACGCCCACCACGGCCGGGCCGCCTCGGTCCGTCGCCGTCGTCCTCGTCGCACGAAGATCGCAGCCAGGAGGGCGACCCCCACAGTCGCCACGAAGGCCGCAACGGTACCGACGAGAACCCCAACCCGCCTGGAGACGTACCCGATAAGGCCCGAGCCAGCTCGCGTCGGCGCCTGCTCGCCCGCGAGCGGAACCTTGGCTGTGGGATCGAAGGCTTGCCAGCCGACGCCGGGAAAGTAGACCTCTGCCCAGGCGTGGGCGTTCTTCGAGCGAACCTCGAAGAGTCCCGTGAGGGGGTTTCGCTCGCCCGGCGTGAAGCCTGTAGCGAGGCGAGCTGCGACTCCCCGCGAGCGGAGCATGACGACGAGGCTCGACGCGATCTGCTCGCAAAAGCCCACGCGGTCCTCGAAGAGGAAGTGGTCGACCGCGTCGACCCCCGATGGGACGACCGGAATGTCGAGGGAGTAGCGGGTGTTCGCGCCGATCCATCGCTCAAGCGCACGAACCTTGTCGTAGGTGGATCCCTCCCCACGAGTGACCTGCTCCGCGAGATCCCGGACACGCTGCGGGATCTCCGGAAGGTGGGTGTAGCGCGTGCGGAACGCCGGGCTCGTTTCGTCCTCGGGCGCGGTGCCGAGCCGACGCAGGCCGGCCCCGGTGGTGAGCGGTCGGTTGCTGAGCACGGTGTAGCTCGCCCCCGCGAGCAGCTCGTTGCCGGTTCGGATCGTGCCGTCGGTGAGCTCAAAGAGCGTCGTCTCTGGGAAGTAGACAGCGCTTGCCCGATTCGCCGCAAAGATCAGGTTCGGCCCGGGGCGCTCGAAGAAAAAGGTCTGAACGAACGACGGTGCTCCGAGAACGGGCGCCTCCCCAGGGAGGTCGGGAAGCCGGGCCGGCTCGGCGGTCGGCAGAAGGAACGGCCTCGGCTCTGAGAGGGTCCAGGCGCGCCCATCCCATCGGTCGAAGGTTTGACCGCGCCAGAAATCCGGAGCCGAGGCCCGCACCCGCATGACGATGTCCTCGCCCAAACGACCCCGAAGGCTGGTGTCGAGTCGCTCGGTGAAGCCGATGTAGTCGAACTGTCCCTCGCGCCGCTGCGCGTTCGATAGCTCGCCGGGAACGCCCACCCCGAGTCCCCTTGGAAGCGCCGAACTCAGAAAGGCTGAACTCACCCGCGGGGCGGGGGCGACGAGGAAGATCAGCGTCCCGAGGGCCGTGACGACGGAAAGGAATGAGACGGTCGCAGGAGCGACGCGCCGAACCTCCGAGTGGGCCGGCGGCGGTGCGGCGTCGCCCGCGAGGTCACGACGGTGCGCGACGGCGAGGCTGAGCAGTGCCGCCACGGCCCACGGGACGAGCGCGAGCGCAAAACCCGCCGACGTCGAGATGGCCGCGGCGACGGCGACGAGCGCCCCCGAACCGGCCAAAGCAAAGAGCAGGTCACGGCGATGTCGCAGATCGAACGACCGAACGATCGCGACCCAGACAAGGAGCTCGACGAGCGGCGCCCGGAGTTCACTTGAGGTGGCCGCGTCCTGCCGAGCGACGCTCAGCATGAAGAGCGTAAGCCCGCCGATGAGGAGCGTTCCGACGAGCGCCGGAAGCCAAACGGGCCGCTCGTCACGGAGCCGATAGGAGACCAGGCAGCCGAGCGGCAGCACGATGAGGGAGCCGAGCCAGTGCAGGGGGCCGCCAGCGCCGCTCGTGAGAACGGCCAGCACGGCGATGAGGGTTGCCGCAAAGACACATGCCCGCAGAGCGATCGAGGCCTCGCCAGGCCCCGTGGGACGGCGAAGCGCCTTCACCGGCACGGTCCGCGATCAGACGACGAGGGCGCGGCGCTCGTGACGGCGCGAGCCAGGCGCCGCCCGACGTCACGTGCTGAGGCCACGATCCCGTTGACCGGCCCGGTCGCCTCCATCGTCACCATTCGGACCGGGCGCCCAGCGCCGAGCGCGGCGATGGCCCCGCCGGCCGCATCTTCGGCTGCGCGCTCGCCGTCCGGGCCCGTCAGGTCGACCAGGATCAGCTGCGCGCGCGCGTCTTCGCGTTCAAGTTCTCGCACCATCGGGAGGCCGGTCCGGGCGGTCGCGGGCCAATGGACGACCCGCAAGGGGTCGCCCGGGCGGTATTCGCGCACGTCGCGGACCAGATCGGAGGTCGCGTGGCCGGGGTGTTTCCCGTCGCCGCTTTCCCGCGCGACCGCGATCGCGACGCGACGACGCGACGGGCGGGGAGCGACGAGCGTGGGCGCGTCGAAAACAACGCTGTCACGCCGACGCCACCAGACAAGGCCGAGAGGCGCGCCACAGGTGAGCTCGAAACTCGCCCGCCTACAGACCCCGCGCGGCGGCGCGACCGCGTCGACCTCGATCCGCGACGTGTCGGCAAACGTCGCGGCCGCTCCGATCGCCTGCGGCTCATTCGCCGCCGATTGTTGCGCCATACGCAGACGGACCGAGGCCGTGGAACCGGCCATGGTTCGCACCGTCACCCTCAGGGGATCCCCGGCAACCGCATCCGACGGTCCCGCCGCCCCAAGCGTGATCGCGCGCAGGACGCGCAGCGACCAGACGCCCGAGACGGCGAGCGTCGCGACGACTGCGCAGAAGAGGACCATCACCCACCCCGATCCGGTGGTGAGGGCCATCACGTAGAGCGACGTCCCGGTCGCGAGCGCGAGGACGAGCCCCCGGGTCGCCATCGGGCGCTCCCTCACGCTGGGACCGGCATGCTCCGGACAACCTCGGTGAGAAACCGCCGTGCCTCGGCCAGGTCGGGCGCGGCAGTCAGCACGATGCGGTGGGCAAGTGACGCGACGGCCGCCGCCTTCACGTCGTCCGGGACGACGTAGTCGCGGCCTCTTGTCACGGCCATGCCTCGCGCCACGGCCAACAGGCTCAGGCTCGCTCGCGGGCTCGCGCCCAGCGAAATCGAGGGGTGATCGCGCGTCGCACCGATGATGTCGAGGACGTAGTCCGCCACGGCCGGTGCACAGTGAACGTCGTAGACCCGTTCAAGGAGTGACGCAACCGCGTTCGGCGAGGCGACGGGACGGAGCTCGCCCATGGCCGCGACGCCGCCATCGCCAAGGAGAAGCGCTCGCTCGATGACGCGCGTCGGGTGTCCCAACGAAAGAACGACCGCGAAGCGATCGAGCTGTCCTTCGACGAGTGGGAACGTTCCGGCACTCCCGAGCGGGTTCTGGGTGGCAAGGACGATGAACGGACTCGGGAGGGGATAGGTCGAACCATCGACGGTGACTTGGCGCTCCTCCATCGCTTCGAGAAGCGCCGACTGCGCCCGAGGCGTCGCGCGGTTGATCTCGTCGACGAGCAAGACGTTTGCGAAGACCGCACCGCGACGGAAGCGCCACTCTCGGCGCTCCTGATCGTAGATCGTCACCCCCGTGATGTCGCTCGGCAAGAGGTCCGACGTGCCCTGAACGCGCTGAAAGGTTCCACCGAGCGACTGGGCAAGCGACTTGGCAAGGAGCGTCTTTCCAACTCCTGGAACATCCTCGATCAGCACGTGGCCACCGGCAAGGACCGCGGCGACCGCGAGAGCAACCGGTTCCGGCTTTCCCCGCACCGCCTCGTTGACGTTCGCGGCAAGGGCGCGGGCAAACGCGCTCAGCTGGTGAGTACCGCCATGGTCTGCGAGGTGAAGGGAGGCGGCGGGGTGGGTCGACACTCCTTATGTCATCGACGCGGATCGCGCCGGGCTTAACGACGCCGTCGACAACCAAGGGCCTCCGGCCACGATCCGCCGCCTGCGGCAACGCAACGTCCGCATCGTGGGGGAATTTCTTGACTGTCAAAAACGACCCCCAATGTGACAGTCAAGGAGCCGGCGAGCCCCTCATCGCGCGGAGGTCTCAGGCCACGATCCGCCGCTTGCGGCGACGAAACGTCCGCATCGTGGGGGAATTTCTTGACTGTCAAGAACGACCCCCAATGTGACAGTCAAGGAGAACCCGGGAGGCGCCGCGCCTGTCAATGAGACCCGGGAGGCGCCTCGCCTATGCTCTGCGCGGCAACCCTTCCGGACGAACGGTGGTGAGGCGTGATCCTTTTCGACAACCCGCTCTCGTCGAATGCGCTGAAGGTCCGCTTCCTGCTTGCCGAGCTGGGGATCGACCACGAGCGCCGCGAGGTTTCGATGGATCGCCCGAGGCCAGGCTGGTACCTCGCGCTGAACCCACTCGGCGGCATTCCGGCCATCGACGACGACGGCTTCGTCCTCGCCGAATCAAATGCCATCCTCCGCTACCTTGCGCTGCGCGAGGGTCGCGTCGACCTTCTCCCGGTCGACCTGACCACCCGCGCCCGCCTGGATGAGTTCATCGACCGTTGGACGGCGACCATCCGGCCCGCGTTCTACGGCGTCGAACGGCCGGCCCTCGGGATGGGAGGCCAGCCTGTCGACCTCGACACCGCCCGGGAACGAGCGGAGCAGATGGTCGGCACGATCGAAATCCTCGAAGGGCTCATCTCGGGTGGCGACACGGTCCTCGAAACGTTCACGCTGGCCGACATCGTGGTCGCCCCGATCCTGTTTCGCACGCGCCTCACACCGGTCGACCTCGGGCCGTTTCCCAAGTTGGTCCGCCTTCGCGCGGCGCTGACCTCGCGCCCCAGTTTCCTCGCCGCAGACCCCGTCAGGTAGTCCGCGCGCACACCCGGGGCAGAGTGACCGCGTTTCCCGCGCTTCCCTCGTCGCGTCTGCCAGGAAACGGCGAGGGAGTCCAGGTCGCGGCACCTACTCCCGTCGAGGTTGCACGGAACCTCGACTCGGGTGTGCGCACACCCAATACGAGCCCCGTCAGGACCTGCTGATACATCAACCGGGATACTGCGCTGATGCATCGAGACGGCAATGTCCTTTGGCGCTCACCGAGCGACCTCGCGGCCAACCTCGCTTGCGCACACATCACAACACTTGAGCTGGCGGTCGCGGCCGGTGAGGTCGCGCGCCCGCACGCGCGCAGCGAGTACGCGGAGCTGATCGCCCAGAAGGGGCTCGAGCACGAAGCCGCCTACCTGGCGTCCCTGCGCGAGGCGGGGAGGGAGGTCGTCGACCTCGGTGATCGGACCATCGGCGACGCGGCCACCGCCACCGAGGATGCGATGCGCGACGGAGCCGACGTCATCTTCCAGGGGGCGTTCACGGGTGGCAGCTGGCGGGGACGCCCCGACTTCCTCGAACGGGTGAGCGCACGGACCGCGCTTGGCAAGTGGGGATACGAGGCCGTCGACACCAAACTCGCCCGCGCCGAAGCGCTGCCCCAACATGTACTGCAGCTGACCTACTACTCCACCGAGATCGAGCGACTTCAGGGCTCCCAGCCCGCGCAGATGCACCTCGTCCTCGGAACCGGGCACCGCGAGTGCCTGCGCCCACGGGACTTCGATGCGTACCTGCGGCGCCTACGCGGGCGGTTCGACCACGACCTCGGGTCGCCACCACCAACGTCCCCCTACCCGGTTGCCTATTGCGACTACTGCGTCTTCAGATCGCGATGTACGGCCGAGTGGGAGGCAACCGACCACCTCTCTCGCGTCGCCGGGATCACACGACGCCAGGTGACCACGCTCGCCGAGTCGGGCATCTCGACCCTCACCGGGCTCGCCGAGTTGGCGCCGACCGCCTCCCTGGCCGGCCTCGAACCCGCGGCGTCCGCGACACTCTCTGCGCAGGCCGAGCTCCAGCTCCTTCGAACGCGGACCGGTCGCCTCACGTGGCGCCCACTGCAACCTGAGGCCGGCGCCGGCTTTGACCGACTCCCCGACCCGTCCCCGGGTGACGTCGTGCTCGACCTTGAGGGTGATCCGCTCTGGTCGGCCGCGCGAGGTCTCGAGTTCCTATTCGGCGCGCTGATCTTCGAGGACGGTGAGTGGAACTACCGCGCGTTCTGGGGCCACGATGTCGGTGGCGAGCGGGACGCGTTTGCGGCGCTTGTTGACTGCGTGCACGCGCGTTTCGTCGCGTGGCCCGACATGCATCTCTACCACTACAGCCCGGCTGAGCCGACCGCTCTTGATCGGCTGACGATCGAACACACGACGCGCATGGAGGAAGTCGACGCGCTGCACCGCGGCGGCGTCTTCTGCGACCTCTTTCGTGTCACAAGGCAGGCGATTGTGGCCGGGGTCGGCGGCTACGGGCTTAAGGAGGTCGAGGTACTCGCCGAGTTCGATCGCCACGGCTTGGTCAGCTCCGGAAGTCAGGCGGTGCTCGCCTACGAACGCTGGCGAAGCGACCGCGACGAGCGGCACTTGGAGGCGATCGAGCGCTACAACGAAGAGGACTGCCGGTCGACGCTGGCGCTTCGAGATTGGCTGATCGCCCGCCGTCCGGCCGAACGGCCACCAGCCAAGGCGCAGGAGCCGTCGCCGATTTCGGCCGAGACACTCGCACGTCGCGCGGAGCGCGAAGCACTTCGCCAGGCGCTGTGCGTCGAGGACGGCGGCGCGCAGCTTCTCGGCGACCTTCTTGACTACCACCGTCGCGAGGGCCGCCCGGGTTGGTGGCGACACTTCGCGCTCCGGAAGATGACCCCGGCAGAGCTCCTCGCCGATCGTGAGGCGCTCGCCGGGATTGAGGACGACCCAGGCACGGCCGTTGCCGTCGACGGCAGGTCGCTGATCCACGGGGCGCGATTTCCGGCGCAGGAACACAAGATCGGACCGGGTGAGTTCGTTGACCCGGTAGCGGAGAAGGCCGTTCGCGTAAGCAAGATCGACGAGGTTGCCCGGACCCTGAGGATCAAACGGGGAGCGGGTCGCCGCGAGGAGGCACTCCCCGGGGCGCTGATTCCGAGGGGGCCGATGGCGACAGGAGAGCAGCAGGAAGCCCTTGCGCGGATTGGGCGGGCGGTCGCGTCTCGCGCGCCGGTCTACCGGGCATGTCGCGACATCGTCGCGCGCGCGACGCCGCGGTTTGTCGGACAGATCACCGGCTGCCCGATTCAGACCGTCGACCTCGCCGCACAGCAGGCGCTTGCACGGTCGCTCGACGAGAGCTACCTGGTCGTCCAAGGTCCTCCGGGTACCGGCAAGACCTGGCGCGGCGCGCGACTCGTCGTCGATCTGATTCGGGCAGGCCGCAAGGTGGGCGTTTCAGCGACGAGCCACCGGGCAATCGAGAACATGCTGAAGGCCATCGAGGTCGCGGCGACCGAAATGCACGTCGTGTTTCGGGGCCTTAAGAAGGCCACCGACGACCCGGAGACCCGTTTCGACGGGGCCTTCATCTCGAGCGTCACCAAGAACGATGAGATCGAACAGGCCTCGGACGAGGTCCGACTCGTCGCCGGTACCGCGTGGCTCTTCGCGAGGCCAGGCTTGGACGCGTCCCTCGACGTCCTCGTGATCGACGAGGCCGGCCAGGTCTCCCTCGCCGACGCGCTTGCGATGGCAACCTCGGCCCGTAACGTGATCCTCCTCGGGGACCCGCTCCAGCTCGCGCAGGTCTCGCAGGCCGCGCATCCGAGCGGGGCGGAGGCGTCGGTCCTCGACCATCTCATCGGCTCCGGGCAGACCATCGCGACCGACCGTGGCGTCTTCCTGGAATCCAGTTGGCGCATGCACCCCGACCTTTGCGGGGTGATCTCCGACGAGGTCTACGACGGTCGCCTCCGGGCGGAGGCGTCATGCGCCCGTCAAGGAACGTCCCACGGCACCGGGATCAGATTCCTGCCAGTCGTGCACCGGGACAACTCGTCGCGCTCAATGGAGGAGGCCGACGCCATTGCCGCCGAGATCGAGCGCCTAACCGGCGGCGAGGTCACCGACGAACGCGGTCGGAGCCGCCCGATCGCCCACGGGGACTTCATGGTCGTCTCGCCCTACAACGCCCAAGTCCAGCTGCTTCGATCGGTGCTCCCGGAGGGCATCAAGGTGGGCACCGTCGACAAGTTTCAGGGCCAGGAGGCCCCCATCGTGTTCTTCTCGATGGCGACGTCGTCAGCGGCCGATGCCCCTCGCGATCTCGCCTTCCTCTTCTCGCGTAACCGCCTTAACGTCGCCATCTCGCGGGCCCGTTGCCTGGCGTTCATCGTGTGCTCGCCGGAGCTTCTCTCCTCACCAACGCGAACGCTCGACGAGATGCGCCTGGTCAACACCCTCTGCCGAATGGTCGAACGGACCTCAGGGGGTTCGGCGGCGTGAGCGGCTCCTGCCGCGGGTCGTTCCGAGGACGTCGGGAAGGGCGGCGGAGCGCCGCCGAAGTGGCCGTCGGCTGAAGTCCCGAAGCCAGGTTTCGACGCCGCTGGCGCTTGTTGGATCCACCCCTTCGATCTCCATCGCGAAGACAAGTCCCCGGGCCGGTCCGAGCCCGGACGCCTCGCAAATCGCCCGCGCGAACTCGTCCCCGAGGCCCTCAGCCAGCGCCGACAAGGCTCGCGCCTCGGCGATCGGCAGGTGAGCGTTCTCGCCCAGGAATCGGAGCAGCTCAGCGGCGGCAGCAGGCGTCGACGCGACCTCGTGCTCCTCCAAGACAATCTTCACTGGCAGGTAGTCAAGGAGAAACGCTCGCACCATGTCGGGATCCCACGGGAGGCCGGCCCGGTACCAGGTCTGGAAATCGAGCATCACCTGACCGACTAACTCGAACCGTTCAGCGTCGCCCGAGCGGGCCGCGTCGGGTCCGCGCCAGCTGACGTACTCGCGAAGCAACTGCTCGGTATCTGGCTCGGTCACGGAAGGTCTCATGATCGTTTCTGGTTGCTGGCTGCCCTCCGATCATCGGCAGGCCTCCCGAAGTCATTGAGTCGAGGGGTCGGAGCCCGAGTGGCGTGGCCTGCGACGTGGACGTCTGCCTTCGCGGGCCGCTGGGTGGGATGCCGTGACCGGGAGCGACTCGCCGCTTCCGTGAAGCCCGTACCGCGGACCGTTGGTTCGGGCAAGTTTTTCTCCGGCGTGGCGGTCAATTCGCGAGCTTTCTGGCCGATGAAGAGAAGGTGAGTCAACGTGCCCCGACGATCGAAGCGGAGCCCTTTGCGCTCGACGCGCTCACGGAGCAGATCGAGACGGGCCGTGCTCTCGTCGACAACGGCGACGCCGAAGGGTCGATCCCCGTGCTCGAGAGGGCCGTTCGCGCAGCGCTCGAGGCAGGGCGTCCGCACACCGCCGCCGTGGGTCGGATCGCGCTCGCGCTTGCCCTCGAGGCCGTGGGCGATCCGATTCGCGCCGCCACCGAGGCACACGCGGCGGCGGAGGTGCTGGAGCACTACGGCGACATTGCCGGCTCCGCCCGGGCGTACAGCGTCGCGGCGCTCGTGAGTTCCCAGGCAGGTGATCTCGCGGCCACGGTCGACGATCTCCCACGGGCGATGCTTCTCGTGCGCGACGCGGGCCCCGACGCCCTCCTCGTGCCGGCGCTGATGAACGTCGGTCTCGCCCTTGCCGAGCTTGGTGGCTTTGATCAGGCGATGCCCTACCTCTTTCGGGCGCTGGCGCTCGCGCAGTCCGGCGGGAACGGCGGCGATCTCGCGAACGCGAGGACGAACCTCGCCTTCGTTGAGGAGCGTTGGGCTGCTCGACTGCGCCTGGCGGGCCGCGACGGTGAGGCCGATGCGCGTCTTCGTCGAGCCATCGATCACGGGATTGCCGCGCTCGATCGCTCGGCCGACACCACGAGCGAACGCGACGCCATCTTCATTCGGTCCGACCTTGCCCGGTGCTACGCCCAGATTGGCCTCGCGGACGCCGCACTCGAGGTTGTCCTGCCGGCGCTATCGATGGACGAGCGCACCTCGAACCGGGGCGCGATGGGTCAGGCCCATCTCGCGGCCGCGCTGGCGTACCGCAGGCTTGGGCTTCTCGATGACGCTGAACGGCATCTTGCGGCGGCGAGTGAGCGAATCGACCAGTTCGCGCTGGGTCCATCGCTTGCGCTCGTGCGGGGAGAGATCGCAGAGATTTGCCGGGAGCGAGGTCAGCTCTCCGAGGCCCTTGACGCGCTCGACGAGGTCCGGCGGATCGAGCAGGGGATCGCCCAGCTTCGCGAGGAACGACTGGTCGACTCGGTCCTTGCCCGTGTGCAAGGGGAGGTGGCGCAGCGCGAGTCCGAGCACCGTCACGGCGAGATGATCGAGCTGCAGCGCACCAACGCGGAGCTTCGCTCGCTCGCCGAGGGCCTCTGGGTTGCGAGCTTCGAGGATGCCCTCACGGGCCTGCCAAACCGCAGATCCCTCGACGAGCGCCTCAGGCTGCTCCAGTCTCAGGCTGCGGTTCGGCCGCTTGCCCTCAGCATCGCGATCGTCGATGTCGACCACTTCAAGCGCGTGAACGACGAGCATTCGCACAGCGCGGGTGATGAGGTCCTCACCCGGTTGGGCGCGCTCCTTCGCCGGTATTGCCGGTCGGCCGACCTCGTCGCCCGCTACGGGGGTGAGGAGTTCATCGTGGTCTTCGAACGGACTGGTGAGGACGAGGCGGTGGCGGTGGCTGAACGGCTGCGCGAGGCGGTAGAGGAGGCGGACTGGTCGTTTGTCGACCCGGGCCTGCGGCTCACGATCAGCGTCGGCGTCGCC
>JANMDN010000006.1:0-3025 GCA_031376285.1 Actinomycetes bacterium | reverse complement strand
CACGTCATGGTTGGCGATCACCCCCGGGAATCGTTTCTCGATCCCCGCCAATGCAACCGCGATGTCGCCGGATTCGGCAGTCATGTTCCCCCTCACGCACACAAGTGATGTCTTGTTATAGCAGAGCGCCTGGGGCCGAAGCCCCAGGCGGACGGTGGTCAAACGCCGGTGCCCAGGAGCTCACCGAGGTGCTGGTCAATCTGCTCCATGTAAGACGGGTCGAGCGCGAAGAGCCCGAGGTGTCCGGCCACGCTCTCGACCACCCGCAGCTCGCTGTCTGGCACGAGCGCCTCCTCGGCCGCGCAGTCGCGTACCGGGAAGAACATGTCCTCGTCGATCGGCATGACGAACGTCTTGGCCGTGATCCGACCCAGGGCCGCGGCGAGGTCGCCACCGGTGTGGCGGCTCACGTCGCCCCGCTGCCATTTCCAGGCCATGGTGAGGAGATCGTTCGGGTCCATCGCCCCGAAGTACGCCTCCATGAGGCCGGTCTGGAACGCCTCGCGGCTGTCGAAGCCGACGGCCCGCCAGACCTCTTGCTTGAAGAACTCGGTCGAGAATCCCATCACCGACCAGAGCTTGGCGTGGCGCGCCAGCCCGGCGGCGACGTCCGTGTTCGCGGTGTACTCGCCAGCCGCAAAGCCGGGATCACAGGTGATCGTCTCGATGAGCGTCTCGGTGTAGACGAAGTCGTGCGGGTTGTTCCTCGCCGTGCCAGCGATCGGCGCTGCGCGCTTGACCTTGTCCGGAAAGCGAACCGCCCACTCCCAGGTCTGCTGCGCGCCCATCGAGCCTCCGGTGACGAGCTGGAGTTCCTCGATGCCGAACTGTTCACGAAGGAGGCGCTCCTGGGCAACGACGTCGTCGCCGATCCTCACGTGGGGGAACTTGCTCATCGAGATCGGATCGGGCGCGTTGTGCGGCGAGGTCGAGAGTCCGTTGCCAATCTGGTTGATGACGACGATGAAGTACTTCTCGGGATTCAGCGCGCGGTCGGGCCCGATGTAGGCTCGGTTCCAGATCTCCTGCGTCCCGGAGTACCAGGTCGTCACCAAGATCGCGTTGTCTTTGGCGGCGTTCAGCTCCCCGTGGGTGCAGTAGGCGAGCTTGAGCTCAGGAATCGTCCCGCCCTCTTCGAGTTCCAGCGTGCCCCCGTCGAAGAGCTCGTAGGCCCCGTGAACCTCTGGTGTGTAGTACGCATTGTCGATCATCTACGTCCCCCAGTCGGTGTGGACCCCGGTGAGTCCATCTCAGATAAGGCGTCCGGCGTGCGAACGCTCCCGAGGCGCCTCCGCGGCGAGCCTAGCCTGCGCGTACCGATCTGGACAAGCTCGCATTCGGAGAGAGCGGCGACCTCTGGGCGGTCAACAAGCGGTTCGTCGGCGTCGACAGCACCTTGAACACGGGTGCCTGGACGTGAACTCAGGATGAGCGATGTCGCGAGAGTGTCAGGCACCTGCGGCGGGTGTCTGACCAGGCGACAGCGATGTGGTGCCAGACACGGCATGAACGGTTCGCCGCCGGTGGCTGGCGTGTCTGACACCACATCGACCCGGACCTTTGAGATCACACGCGCAGGTGTCTGACACTCCCGAGGCAGGGGGATCCTTGCTCATTCTGAGTCCACCTCCAGGCACCGTCCGGTACCACGTTTGCGCAGCGGCGAGTGACGATTGGGCGGGTGATGGGGTACGGTCAGCGGCGATGCGGATTGCTTCGTTGTTGTCGTCGACGACCGAGATCGCGTTTGCGCTTGGGCTCGGCGACGACATCGTCGGCGTGACCTTCGAGTGTGACTACCCGGCTGATGCCCGGCTCGGGCGGGCGGTCCTCGTCGGTGGGCTCGACAGCCACGCCATGACCGCGCGCGAGATTGATGAGGCCGTGCGCGCGGCATCGGCGTCGCAAACGCCGATGTACCAACTCGACGAGGCCGCATTCGCCGTCTCGGACCCCGAACTCGTCCTCACACAGGATCTCTGCCGCGTCTGCGCGCTGCCAGCCGGTGACGTTGACGCGGCGCTCGAGCATCTCGGCTGCCGGGCCAGGGTGGTGTCGCACGACCCGCACACGCTCGATCAGGTGCTCGAGTCGATCGAGACGATCGCGGCCGCAGCCGGAGTTCCTGAACGTGGGCACCAGCTCACCGGAGCGCTGCGCCGTCGCCTCGCCTCGGTCGCCGAAGCCGTTGCCGGCCGACCTCGTCCGCGCGTGTTCATCCTCGAATGGACCGACCCGCCATTTCTCGCGGGCCACTGGGTTCCGGATCTCGTCGAAGCGGCGGGAGGCGAGGCGGTTCTCGCCGTGCCAGGCGAGCGATCATTCGAAACGACCTGGGAGGCCATCGCCGCGGCCGATCCCGACGTCGTCGTTGTCGCGCCATGTGGGTTCGACCTGGAGGGGGCCACCGCGCTCGCCGCCCAAGCCGCCGATCGCCTTCCGCCGGGAGCGGCGGTGTGGGCGATCGATGCCAACGCATACGTCGTGCGGCCCGGCCCGCGACTCGTCGACGGTGCCGAGCAGCTGGCGGCGATCCTCCACGGTGTCGGCACGATCGGCGAGCACGCCGTGCGGCGTATCGGCCCGGCCGGCCACCTTCCGATGCTCGACCCGTAGCGCCCAGACTGAGGTGGCCCAGCTCTGGAGGAGCGTCACGAGAAGAGGGCTCGCCGGCGCTCCCGGAGGTCCGGCTCGGCGGTCTTCGCATCCCGCTGCATCCGGATCGTTCGCACTTGGTTGAGTCCGACCCAGATAGGGTCCGCCCATGTCTCTGGTCGCGGGAATCGACTCGTCGACCCAGTCGGTCAAGGTCGTCGTCTGCGACGCCGATTCCGGAGCGATCCTCCGTGAGGGGCGCGCACCCCACCCCGACGGCACCGAGTGCGGTCCGCAGGCGTGGTGGGATGCGCTGGGCGAGGCGTCCGGCGGTCTGCTCGCGGGCGTCGCGGCCCTCGCGGTGGCAGGCCAGCAGCACGGGATGGTGGTGCTCGACGACGCTGGCGAGGTCGTGCGACCCGCGCTCCTG
>JANMDN010000085.1:0-1846 GCA_031376285.1 Actinomycetes bacterium | reverse complement strand
GATCGACCCCTTTGTTTGAGGGAATCAGTGCCTGGTTTCGTCTCTGGAATGAGCCAATGTCGCTCGTGATCTTGCGGCGTAAACTGGCGCGATGGGAGTCTTCCGACGTAAAGGGACTCCTACCGACGAACGGCCCATCTGGGGTTCGGGCGAGGTCGGGTCTCTGCCGGACGTCGTTGCGTCCCATCCGTGGATTCTCGGGCCGATGGAGACCGACGAAGCCTTGGAGTACTTCCGCAGGCAGTAGCGTCCCTGCTCGTGGTGTACGAAGACCTCACCGGAGCTGGTTCGTTCGGGGCCGTCGGAGTGCTGAGCCGTAGGCGAAGCGCGTAGCGGGCCCGAACGACGTGGTGTTCGGTGACCACGGTGGTCATTCTCTGAAGCGTCTAGACAATCAGAGATGAAAGGACACACCGTGGTCGATGAAACTGTGCACCCCCTTGAGGTCTTGCGCAACCGCCTTGCCGGAGGTGATGTAGACGTGCTCCGAGAGCTGATCGCACCTGTCGTGGAGGCCGTTATGGCGGCCGAGATCGACGCGCTCTGCGGCGCTGGACACGGGGAACGCACCCCGGCGCGGGTCAACCAACGTAACGGGTACCGCCCCCGCGATTGGGATACCCGAGCCGGGACGATTGAGCTGCAAATCCCGAAGTTGCGTGAAGGGAGTTACTTCCCCGGGTGGCTCCTTGAGCCACGTCGCCGCGCGGAGAAAGCGCTCCTTGCGGTGATCGCGGACATGTACCTGGCCGGTGTCTCGACTCGCCGCGTCGACAAGCTTGTCCAGGCGATGGGCATCGACGGGATCAGCAAAAGCCAGGTCTCACGCCTTGCCGCGGAACTCGACGAGATCGTCGAAGCGTTCCGAAACCGGCCCCTTGACGCGGGGCCGTACCCGTTTGTGATGCTCGACGCGCTCACGATGAAGGTCCGTGAAGGCGGTCGGATCGTGAACTGCTGCGTGTGCCACGCCACCGCTGTGAACGCCCAGGGATATAGGGAAAGCCTCGGGATGGATGTGGTCACCACAGAAGACGGCGCCGCCTGGACCCAGTTCCTACGCGGCCTTGTCGCCCGCGGCCTGGACGGCGCGGTCATGGTGACCTCCGACGCCCACCCGGGCCTGGTCGACGCGATCGCAGCCACCCTGCCAGGAGCGTCGTGGCAACGGTGCCGAACACACTTCATGCGAAACCTCCTCACCCGCGTACCCAAACAAGCTCAACCCGCCGTCGCCACGTTGGTCAGGTCGATCTTTGCCCAACCCGACGCCGAACAGGTCCACGCCCAACACAACCGCGTCGTCGAGCAACTCACCCAACGGTTCCCCGCCGCCGCCGAACTCCTCGATGAAGCCGCCGGCGAGCTACTTGCCTTCACGCAACTCCCGAAAGAAGTCTGGCGCCAACTCTGGTCAACAAACCCCTTGGAACGCCTCAACAAGGAGATCAGGCGGCGTACCGACGTCGTCGGGATCTTCCCGAACCGCCCAGCCGTCGTTCGCCTCGCCGGCGCAGTCCTTGCCGAACAACACGACGAATGGGCCGACACCGACCGACGCTACTTCAGCCTCGAAGTCATGACCCGAGCCCTCCAGACCATCGACCCCACAACCCCGGAGGTCGCCATGATCACCGCCTAAACCAAACCCTCAAACGAGAACGATCACCGGATCAACTCGTACACCACTTGACGGGACGCGGCCGCCTTGCGCGATCTCCGAGTCGCGAACCAAGGCATGGCAGGTACCGCTTGAGCCAGAGATGGGAGCTGTACGACAACCCGAGGAGCCAAGGGCCGAAGCTCAGCGTCGAGGGGTGCGTAAAAGGCCACTGCCGTCGAGACG
>JANMDN010000064.1:0-19675 GCA_031376285.1 Actinomycetes bacterium | reverse complement strand
CCGGTCAACTCCAGGAGGTCGACATCGTCGTGGTCGGCAAGCCACGTCAGGAGGTTGGCGTGCTCACCGGTCAGCAGGTTCACGACCCCGGCCGGCACGTCGGAGGTCGCCATGACCTCCCCGAGGGTGCTCATCACAAGTGCGGCTTGGCCGCCTGCGAGGGCGACGACTGTGTTCCCGGCCATGAGCGCCGGGGCGAGGAGCCCGACGATGCCGTCCAAGCCACCGCCATCCGGGCAGGCGAGGGCGACGACGCCCTGGGGCTCAGGTGTCGAGAGGTTCAGGAACGGTCCAGCGACGGGGTTGACCCCCCCGACGAGCTGGTCGAGCTTGTCCGCAAACCCGGCCCAATAGATGCAGGAGTCGACGGCGCTTGCGACGTCCATGGCCGCCGCCTGCGGGTCGACCCCGACCGCGGCGAGTTCAGCCGCGAGTTGGCTGGTGCGCCCCTCGATCACCTCAGCGACGCGGTAGAGGATCTGGCCTCGGTTGTAGGGCGTCCGATCGGCCCACGCCTCCTGCGCCCCCCTGGCTGCTCGGACCGCGTCGCGGGCATCCTTTCGCGACGCGAGCGCGACGTGGGCCAGCAGGCGGCCATCCGTGCCATGAATCGCCATCGTCCGACCGGACTCCGAACGCGGAAACGCCCCGCCGATGTAGAGCTTGTAGGTCTTTCGCACCTCGAGTCGCTCCGGGTCGCTCGCAAGCGGCGCGACGGAGATCGCAGGAGGCGCGGCCTCGCTCGAAACGCCGAACGTTTGTGGTGCGAAGTCGAGGTACTCCGCGAGCCCGTGGCGCCCGCCCTCTCGTCCGAAACCCGATTCGCGCATCCCCCCGAAGGGACTCGCCGGGTCCAACTGGTTGAACGAGTTTGCCCAGACGACCCCCGCGCGAAGGCGACGCGCCATCCAGAGAATGCGCGAACCCTTCTCGGTCCAGACACCGGCCGACAGGCCAAACCGCGTCGCGTTTGCCTTGGCCACGGCCTCCGCCTCGGTGCGAAACGTTTGGACGGTGAGGACCGGCCCGAAAACCTCCTCGCGGGCGATGCGCTCCGAGCCCCCAACACCGGAAACGATGGTTGGAGGGAACCAGAAGCCGAGCTCGGGAAGCGCCGCCTGCGGCTGGAAGACGTCGCATCCCTCGTCGCGGGCCGAGTCGACAAAGGCGCGGATACGAACGAGTTGGGCATGCGAGTTGATCGCGCCGACGTCGGTGTTCTTGTCGAGCGGATTTCCCACGCGAAGTAGCTCAACCCGCCGACGAAGGCGGGTCAGCACCTCGTCGGCGACGCTCTCCTGCACAAGGAGGCGCGATCCCGCACAGCAGACGTGACCCTGGTTGAAGAAAATCCCGTCAACGATCCCCTCGATGGCCTGGTCCATCGCCGCGTCCTCGAAGACCACGTGGGCGCCCTTCCCGCCGAGCTCGAGGGTGAGCCGGGTGCCCGTCCCCGCGAGGGTGCGCCGGATTGCCTTGCCGACCCCAGTGGACCCGGTGAAGGCCACCTTGTCAAGGCCCGGATGAGATGCGAGCGCGGCCCCCGTTGCTCCTGCCCCGGTGACGATGTTGACCACGCCAGGTGGGAGGTCGGCCTCGGCGATCAGCTCCGCGAGAAGCAGCGCGGTGAGGGGCGTCGTCTCGGCGGGTTTGAGGACGACGGTGTTCCCGCAGGCGATCGCCGGGGCGATCTTCCAGGCCGCCATGAGCAGCGGAAAGTTCCACGGGATGATTTGGCCCACCACGCCGAGTGGGCGGGCTTCCATGCCTGGCATCGCGCAGTCGAGTTTGTCGGCCCAGCCGGCGTGGTAGAAAAAGTGGGCGGCCGCGAGCGGGATGTCGATGTCGCGCGATTCGCGGATCGGCTTCCCGCCATCGATCGACTCGAGCACGGCGAACTCGCGGGCCCGATCTTGAAGCAGGCGGGCGATGCGAAAGACGTACTTCGCGCGGGTGGTCGGGTTCAGGTCGCGCCAGCCCCCCTCGAACGCGGCTCGTGCGGCAGCGACCGCGTCATCCACATCGGCCACGCCCGCCTCGGCGACGTCGGCGATGTGGGCGCCGGTCGACGGGTCGATGGTCGCGAACACGGCCCCGTCGCGGGCGTCGCGCTCGGTGCCGCCAATCAGGAGTCCGTAACGTGAGCGTAGGCGAACCACGTCGCGCCCCTCGATCGACGGCACGTAGTCGGCGAAGGCCCGGGCCAAGGCTCGCGCCCGGTTGGTTGTCGGCTCGGCGTCGATCACTAGTCGACCGGGAGGTCGGAGAGGCGGGCGTACCGACCGGTTGACTGGAAACGGAGCGCCATGACGATGTCGTTGAGGAGTGTCGACGCGCCGAGCCGGAAGCGGTCCGGCGTCAACCACTCAAGGCCAAGGGTCTCTGCAACGAGCGCAAGGTAGCCGAGGGCTTGCTTGGCGGTGCGAATGCCTCCGGCGAGTTTGAGGCCGACGGGACGGCCGGTCTCGTCGTGGAAGTCGCGAATGGCCTCGGCCATACAGAGCGCCACGGCCGGAGTGGCCGAGATCGGGAGTTTCCCGGTCGAGGTCTTGATGACGTCCGAGCCGGCGGCCATCGCAACCATCGACGCCAGGCGGACCATCTCGTACGACCCGAGCTCGCCCGTTTCGAGGATCGTCTTGAGGTGGGCGCGCCCGCACGCCGCCTTCGATGCAGCCACCTCGTCATGGACGACATCAAGTCGGCCGGCAAGGAGCGCACCGCGATTCAGGACAATGTCGATCTCGTCGGCGCCGTCGGCGACGGCGCGGCGGATCTCCTCGAGCCGCTCCGGGAGCGCCGATTGCCCAGACGGAAAGGCTCCAGCAACCGAGGCGACCTTGACGTTGGTTGCGCTGAGTGCCGCGCTCGCGACCGCAACGAGCGACGGATAGACGCAGACGGCCGCAACCGGCCGGATGCTCGCGTCGTCAGGTTCCGGGTGAATTGCCCGGGCGCAGAGCGCGCGGACCTTGCCGGGCGTATCAGCGCCCTCGAGCGTCGTGAGGTCGATGCAGGAAATGGCGAGCTCAAGCCCAGCCCGTTTGCTCTCTCTCTTGATTGACCGCGAGGCCAGACGCGCGGCTCGCGCTTCGAGCGCATAGCCGTCGACGGCAGCGACGCGAAGAGGCCGCTCGATGGCGATTCCATCGAGCACGACCCCTCGCCCATCTCGTGCATGCGTGACCACGACAGGGATCTTGACACGACATCGGCCCGCGCGTGGTGAGTCCCCTTCGTCAAGGTGTGTCAACCCAGGTTGACACCGGAGCGTTTGTCAACTACGGTTGACGCCATGGATGAGCTCTCGGCCATACCCTCCGCCGACGACCCGGCCGCGGCCCTCGCGGCGGTCATCGCCCTCCGTCGCATGGCCGACCAGCTGGAGTACGCCGCAGTCGCTCGCGCCATCCACGACGGATGGACGTGGGCCCAAGTCGCGGAGGCACTCGGAGTCACGCGTCAGGCCGTCCACAAGCGTCACGCCGCCCGCGTGGTCAGGCAGGTTCAGACAACGGAGGATTCATGAAGCTCGTCGACAAGATCCGAACGCACGTCGCCGACGTCCGCACCATTGCGGCACTCTGCACCGGCGCCGAGGCCGAGGCCCGTCGAGATGGCCAATCTCTTCCTGGTGCGGAGCACCTGCTGCTCTCGGCGCTGGCACTCCCAGATGGATCGGCTCGCCGGTCGTTCGAGCGCGTCGGAGCACAGCCGGACGGCCTGAGGGCCGCGATCGCCACGCAACACACCGACGCCCTGCGCGCCCTCCGCATCGAACCCCCAGCGCAGGAAGCCCTCGACCAAACGGGAGTCGACGTCACGACGCCGGGAGTGGGTGCATTCCGCGCAACGGCGACATTTGACCGCGCGTTCCGGGCCGCCGGGCAGCTGGCCCGTTCGACGACGTCAGCGTTCCTGGGTGCTCATGTCGTGGTGGCGGTTGCACAGATGGAGCACGGTACGGCGCCCCGGGCGCTTCGGGCCATGGGCATCGACCTCGCCGCTCTCGCGACGGCTGCCCGCGCGGAAATCGGCGACTGACACGACGCGGGCACAAACCGCGATCCGGTCCCTCCCAGACCGAACCCGCCGATCTGTCGCCACAGCCGGGCTCAGGACGTCGCTGCGCCGTTCGATTCGGACCCAACAAGGAGTGCATTCAGGGACTGGCGGATCGACCTCAGCCGCGCCCCGGCGCGCGCGCGGGCCGTCTCGAGTCCCGCGTCGCCCACCTGTTCGACGGCCTCGCAGTAGCACTTGAGTTTCGGCTCGGTCCCGCTTGGCCGCACGATCACTCGCAGGGCCGCGAGGTCGATCCGCGCGACATCCGGCGCGAGCCAACGGACGTCGCGTACGGGGTCGCCTGCGAGGGAGTCAGGCGGCGCCGCCGTGAGCCGCGCGAGCGCCGCGTCGCGACGTTCCCGCCAATCTCCACCCTCGTAGCGAAGCGAGAAGTTCTCGGTGACATGCGCTCCGTGGAACTGGTGGAGGGCGTCGAGGGCATCGACGAGGGTGCGCCCGCGAGCGTGCTCGGCGCTTGCCATCGAGGCGACGGCGAGCGCTGCGGAGAGGCCGTCTTTGTCGCGGACATCCGGACCGATCGCGTAGCCGATGGCTTCCTCGTACGCCAGCACCTGCGTCCATGTCGGATGCTCCATCGCCGGGCGCGAAAGCCATTTGAAGCCGGTGAGGGTCTCGGCGTGGCGGGCCCCGTGGTGTGCCGCGATCTTTGCAAGGAGCGACGAAGAAACGACGCTCGACGTGACAAGGCGGTCGGGCCCGGCCGTCACCTCAGCAAGGAGCCAGTCGCCCAGGAGCGCACCGACCTCGTCGCCGGTGAGCTGGCGTGCATGGCCCGAAGGGCGTGGTACGAGGACCGCGACCCGGTCGGCATCAGGATCGAGGCACAGCCCGAGGTGCGCGCCGACCGTGTGCATCTGCGCGGCGAGCAGGTCCGTTGCGCCGGGCTCCTCGGGGTTTGGGAACGCCACCGTCGGGAAGTCGGGGTCCGGGGCCTCCTGCAACGCCACTCGCGCGACATCGCGGTGCCCGGCCTCCGCGAGGAGGCGGGCAAGAAGCGCTCCCCCGACACCGTGCATTGCGCTCGTCGCGATGCGGATCGCTGCGGCGGGACGGGGCACGCGGGCGAGGGTTGCCCGGCAGTAGGCGTCGACGGCTGCCTCGGGCAGCGTCTCGACTCCCCCGCGAGGTACGCTCGGGCGAGATCGTGAACGCGCGGCCGCGGCGATCGCCTCGGCAACCTCGGCGTCGACCGGCGGGATGATCTGGGCGCCATCACCGAGGTAGAGCTTCAGGCCATTGTCGGTCGCGGGATTGTGGCTGGCCGTGATCACGATGCCCGCGGCGCAGCCGAGGTGGCACGTGGCAAACACCGCCACCGGGGTGGGGACGGGGCCGCTCCCGAGCACCACACGGAGCCCGGCTCCGGCGAGGATGTCGGCACATTCGGCGGCGAAGTCGGCAGAATGGCGTCGCGCGTCGTGGCCGACGAAGACGCCTCGGGCGGGACTCCCCGGCACGTTGGCGAGCAGATAGTCGGCGATGCCCTCGGCTGACTCGCGAACGACCAGCCGGTTCATCCGCATAGGACCGCCGCCCATCTGCGCGCGAAGTCCCGCCGTACCGAACTGCAAGCGCCCACGGAAGCGCTCCCCGAGTCGTGGATCGTCGTCCGCAAGCATCCGCTCGATCTCCGCACGAGTCTCGGGGTCGGGATCGCGCCGGGTCCAGGCCTCGGCGGCGCGGCGAAGGTCGGGCCGAACCCCCATCAAACTGCGGCGACGACCGCCCGCAGGATTTCCGCGAGCCGACCGATTGAGGCGCGACCGGTCGCCAACACATCCTGGTGGTCGAGCGCGTCGGTCGACATACCTGCCGCCATGTTCGTCGCAAGTGAAAGGCCGAACACCTCCGCGCCAAGGTGGCGTGCGGCGATCGCTTCGAGCACCGTCGACATGCCGACGAGATCCGCTCCCATGGTCCGCAGCATCCGAATCTCGGCGGGTGTTTCGTAGCTCCCCCCGAGAAGGCCGGCGTAGACGCCCTCGGCGGTGCCCGGAACCGCAACCTGCGCGGCCGTGCGCAGGCGCGTGCTGTAGACCTCGGTAAGGTCGCAGAAGCGCGCCGGGAAGCCCTCCGGAGGGTCGGCGCCGGTCATCGGGTTCACACCGGTGAGGTTCAGGTGGTCCGAAATGATCACCGGTGTCCCCGGCCCATTTGCGGCCACGAGTGACCCTGCCGCGTTCGTGAGCAGGACAACCCCGCAACCGGAAAGGACCGCGGCGCGAACACCGTGGACCACGGTCGTGAGCGGGTGGCCCTCGTACAAATGGGCGCGCCCCGCCAACACGAGGAGCGACGTGCCACCGGCATCGACCGAATGCGCCATCCCACTGTGGCCGTGAACCGATGGCGCCGGGAAGCCGGGCAGCTCCGGCATCGGCACGCTCGTGCGCGTCGTTCCGAGGTCTCCGACGATGTCGGCCCATCCGGAGCCGAGCACGAGCACGACCTGATGCTCGCCAAGCCGTTTGAGGATCGCCTCGCCTGCGCCGCGCGCATCAAGGTAGGGGTCGCTCGCCACGACGGCGACTTTCGCAGATCGGGCGGACCCCGCGTGGCACCCCAAGGCAGGCGAGCCACCCGGAGGGTAGTCTCGGCCACCATGGAAGCCCGCATGCTCGAATCCGTCTTTCCGACCGACACGAATCCGAATGGTCGGCTGTTCGGTGGTCAACTCGTCGCCTGGATGGACAAGGCGGCCGGGTATGCGGCGATGCGGTGCGCGCGCAATCAGGTGGTGACGGCCGCCATCCGCGAGGTCACGCTCCACGTTCCGGTGAACCAGGGCGACATTCTCGAGTTCATCGCGACCGTCGAACGGATTGGGCGCACGAGCATGGACGTCCGCGTCGACGTATTTCGCGAGGACATCGTCGCGGGGACCCGGGAGAGCTGCACCACTGGGCACTTCGTGATGGTCTCCGTCGACAAGAACGGGACGCCCGTTCCCGTGCCGACGACGCCCTCGCCCTAGCCAAATCGGGCCCGCCTCCCCAAGGGGCCACCCCGGACCACCACCCGGTTTCAGGCTATCCGAGAAGCTGTGACAGGTCTGTGCCGTCGCGGACCGACTTCGTGACAGCAACGCGCCAATGGTTCACCGTGCCGGAGGTCTCGTTGACCACTCACTCTCGGGCTACTCTGTTGACGGTGAAGCCAGATCAGCCAGTCGCCCGCCCGCGCGCCGAACGCCGACGCCAGCCAGCTCGCGCGCTCGTCTGGGGCCTCGTGTACCTCGCCACCTGCTGCGCGCAAGCCTTCGGGGCCGCGGGCGGAGGTAGCAGCGGCTTCGGCGGTGGTGGAGGAGGCGGTGGCGGTGGCGGCGGTGGTGGCGGCTACGGGGGCGGTGGGGGAGGTGGCGGCTCGTTCGGCGGGTTCGTCGTCATGGGCTCCGTCGTGGTGATCATGATGGGGGTCGCGACGGTCCAGGAACGCCGCAAGGCGACGTGGAGTCGGGCGTATGCCCGGGCACGAGACCGCGCCACGGCCGCTCGGCGTCGTCGTCGCGCGGAAGAGATCGAGCGGGCCGCGCTCGTCGCGTCCGAGGATGACTCGGCGTTCTCGGCTGATCACGTCGCCTCGGAGTCGAAGCGGCTTTTCGTCGATATTCAGGAGGCTTGGGACCGCGACGACCAAGCAGCGCTCGCCGGGCTCGTGGGGCCGGATCTCCTCGAAGAGTGGACGCTCCGCCTCGCTGATTTTCGGGCGAAGGGTTGGCGAAACCGTGTCAGCGTTTCGAGTGCCACGGTTGAGTATGTCGGCATGACTAACCGGCTCGACGAGTTGGAGGATCGTGTCGTCGTGAGGGTTTCGGCGCTCCTCCAAGACGTCGTGATGGACGCGAACGGGACCCAGATCAACCATCAGGGAAACACGACCGGCGAGACCCACCTGCGTGAGTACTGGACGCTCGCCAAACGCGGCACACGATGGACGCTGCAGTCGATCGAACAGGACCCCGAGGGCGAATACCGTCTCAGCGAGACACTCGAAACCGATCCGAGCGAGGACGCAAGGCTCACCGATCGCGCGCGCGTCGAGGTCGCCGTCGCTGACCCACTGCCGAGCGGAGTGCGTCACGACGAGGTGGCCGATCAAGACCTCGCCGACGCTGACCTGGCCGCTCGGGATCTTTCGCTCTCCGATCAACGCTTCGACCCCGACGTGATCGAGGCCGCGGTGCGCCGCGGCGTCGAGGCATGGGCCGAGGCGATCGACGGTGACGACGCCGCCTTCGCTCGCCTCGCGCAACCACGCCTGGTTAGGGAGCTACTTCACCCGCCGGGTACCGACACAAATCTCCGGCTGGTTGTGCGCGCCCCTGTTGTTCGTCGTGTCACGATCACGGCGGTCGGTACGACCCTCGAGCCACCGCGCGCCACCGTCGACATCGACCTCGAAGGGATCCGCTACATCGAGGATCGAAACACCCTGGCCCTTGTCGGTGGGAGTCGCGACCGAGTCGTTGCCTTCGGCGGCACCTGGACTCTGGCGCTCGACGGCCCCGACGACGCGCCTTGGCGCATCGAGACCGTTCGCGACGATCCGGCCCGCGGAGCGGTCACGTAGCCGAACGGCTTGGGCAACTGGCGAGGCCCGGCCGGCGCGAGCGCCCGATCCCCGCGACTTGCGTACGATGGATCAGTGAATACTCGAGATGACCTCAGAAACGTGGCGATTGTCGCCCACGTCGACCACGGCAAGACCACGCTCGTTGACGCCATGCTCTGGCAGTCGGGCGCGTTCCGCGCGAACGAGTCGGTGAACGAACGCGTGATGGACTCGATGGATCTCGAGCGCGAGAAAGGCATCACGATCCTCGCCAAGAACACTGCGGTTCGCCGCGGTGGGCTGAAGATCAACATCATCGACACGCCGGGGCACGCGGACTTCGGCGGCGAAGTCGAACGTGGACTCTTCATGGTCGACGGCGTGCTGCTCCTGGTCGATGCATCGGAGGGGCCGCTTCCACAGACACGTTTTGTCCTTCGCAAAGCGCTCGCGGCCAAGCTCCCGGTTGTACTCATCGTGAACAAGGTCGACCGACCCGACGCCCGCATCGCCGAGGTCGTCGACGAGGTCTACGAACTGTTCCTCGACCTCGACGCTGACGAGACCCAGATCGACTTCCCGATCGTCTACTGCAACGCCAAGGCGGGCCTCGCGTCGCTGACCCCGGACGCGCCGGGCGTCGACCTCGGTCCGCTCTTTGACGTGCTCCGCGCCCACATCCCACCGCCGGTCTACACGGAGGGCAAGCCGCTCCAGGCCCTCGTCACCAACCTCGCCGCGTCGAGCTACGTCGGGCGCCTTGCGATCTGCCGCATTCACGAGGGGCGAATTGCGAAGGGGCAGTCGGTTGCGTGGTGTCGCGCTGACGGAGCGATCCAGTCAGTTCGTATCACCGAGCTCTACGTCACCGAAGAGCTCGAACGTGTTGCGGCGGAGTCCGCCGGGGCGGGCGAGATCATCGCTGTTGCCGGTATTCCCGAGATCACGATTGGGGAGACGCTCGCCGATCTCGCCAACCCGTTGCCCCTTCCAGTGATCTCAGTGGACGAGCCGAGCCTCTCGCTGACGATTGGGATCAACACCTCGCCGCTTGCCGGACAGGATGGCACTCGCCTAACCGCGCGCATGGTCAAGGACCGACTTGACCTGGAGCTGATCGGCAACGTTTCGATCCGGGTGCATCCCACCGAGCGTCCGGACACCTGGGAGGTGCAGGGTCGAGGAGAGCTGCAGCTTGCGATCCTCGTCGAGACGATGCGGCGCGAAGGCTTCGAGCTGACCGTCGGAAAGCCCCAGGTCCTGATTCGCGAAATGGATGGCGTCCGCTGCGAGCCGCTCGAGCGCGTGTCGATCGACATTCCCGAGGACATGCTCGGCGTGGTGACCCAGCTCCTCGCCCTGCGAAAAGGACGCCTTGAGCAGATCGTCAATCACGGCACCGGTTGGGCTCGGATGGAGTACCTCGTGCCGGCTCGCGGGCTGGTCGGGTTTCGCACCGAGTTCCTGACTGAGACCCGCGGAACAGGGCTGCTGCACCACGTCTTCGAGCGCTGGGAGCCCTGGATGGGCGAGATTCGCAGCCGTCCCCGTGGGAGCCTCGTCGCCGACCGCAGCGGGCCGACCACGGGTTTTGCGATCTTCAACCTCCAGGAACGCGGTGTCCTTTTCGTCGCTCCCGGCGAGCAGGTGTATGAGGGAGCGATCGTCGGCGAGAACAGTCGCAGCGACGACCTCGACGTGAACGCGACCAAAGAGAAGAAGCTCACCAATATGCGGGCATCGAGCAGCGACGAGCTAGTCCGTCTGGTGCCACCTAAGCGCATGTCGCTCGAGCAGGCGCTCGAGTTCGTCCGCGAGGACGAATGTGTGGAGGTCACTCCCGCAACGATTCGACTCCGCAAGGTCGAGCTGAACGCGGGAGCACGCGCGAAACGCTCGAAGCGCGGCGCATCGGCCCCAGCCGTTTCCTAGCCCGCCGACGATCGCCAGCGCCCAAATGGCGCCAACTTGTTTCAAAGATGCCCCTGTCGCGTCACGGCCCTGCGCGCCGTTTGCGGATACCATGAAAACTGGGTGGTGGTCCGGGGTGGCCCGACCGGGGATCGGCTTTCCGGTCGACGGGTGAGTGGCGATACGACCTTTTCGACCCGGATGTTCGAAACCGAGCGTCTCGCTCGCGAGGGGCACCTCGACTCGCGGCCTTGAACACTCGTTCTCCCCGCCGTCCTGGGCCTCGTTGCGACCGGGCTCGGCTGGCTACTCGGCGCGGCGATCTCGTCGCCGACTCAACTGCGGCTCCGCCTCGGCGCGGTGTCGACGAGTCTGAGCTGGCGCAGGAGCGAACGCAGATGCGCCCGGCCGAGGTTGCTCCACACGTTGTACAGGCACGTCTGGCCGGCGACGTGGAGGTAGGCGAGGTAGCCCGGACCTTGGTGACCAACCAGGCCGTAGGCCACACCGCTTCCGTCTGACCAGCGTATGGACCGTTTCCAAGTGCGCAGGTCAGCGTCCTCGGCGACCACGCCGGCACCGGCGATGCCGAACGCCGAACGGATGGTCGGCGTGTCGTAGGCCACGCCCCAGCCGCCCCCAAAGTAGGCCCCGCGTGCAACAGGAACCTCTCGCTGCAGGCGCACCGAGTTGAACATCAGGGGCGCGCAATCCGCGCGGTTGTCGGCCACCCGCCACTGGGCGAGAACGGCTGGTGCGTCGCCCCGCTCTGCCGGGACAGGTTTGGCGCGAAGCCACGGCGGCTGGACGGCGAATGCACCGGGCGCACACAGGAGCGCGACCAACGCCCCCGCGAGCAGGGGCGAGAGCGGTCTGGCAACGCAACGGGGCGTTTCATACACGCGCATCGGGCTCCTCCACTGGTTCACCGACGTCGGTCGGTTCTGGGACGGGGACGTGAACTTCGAAGCGAGTCTTCCCGGGTTGGCTCGTAATCGAGATGTCGCCACCCATCGCGGAGGTCAGCTCACGAACCACGGCAAGCCCGAGCCCCGTCCCGACCGGGCGGTCGCGCCCATACTTGTCGTAGAGGTAGAAGCGGTCAAAGGCCTTCGGCACGTCGTCGGCGGTGAGGCCCGGACCGGTGTCATCGATAGCGATCCAGCCGTCGCGGGCCTCGATCGAGACGGTTCCGGGCGCGGGCGTGCAACGGAGCGCGTTCTCGACGAGGTTCGAAACGACCTGCAGCAGACGATCGTGATCGCAGCTTGCGACCGGATCTCCCGGTGCACGACCGACGAGCTCGACGCCGAAGCGCCCTGCGGCGGCTCGGTGGCGCTCGACCACATCCTCGACGATGGCACCAAGATCGACCAACTCGCGCCGCACGGAGAAGGACCTGACGTTCAGGCGGGCGAGATCGAGCAGGTCCTGGACCAGACGCTGGAGCCGACGAGACTCGCCCGCGATCACGCTCGCCGCGCGCTCGGCGGAAACGACCCCGTCGGCCAACGCCTCGGCGTTCCCGCGAATCGCGGTGAGTGGGGTCTTCAGCTCGTGACTGACCGAGAGCAGGAAGACGCGCTCGGCCTGACGTGCTCGGTCGAGCTCGCTCGACATGTGGTTGAACGCCCTGGCGAGCGCGCGGACCTCGGCCGGGCCCTCCTCGGGAAGCGCCTCCGGGCTCTGACCTGCCGCAAGAACACGGCTCGCGGCCGAGACGCGCTGCACGGGTCGTGCCACGGCGCGCGAGATCGCGAGCGCAACGAGGCCCGCCAGGAGCGCCCCGACGCCGCCGGCGACGGCGAGGATCGTCGCGATGGGCAGGTCGATCCGCGCCGGTCGCGAGAGGACGACCGTGTTCGCGCCACTGGGGCGGGCGGCGAACCACTTGTCCTCATCGCCGACTCGAATCGTTCCGGTGACGACCTCTCCCGCCCGGATCTGCGCGGCGTACTTCGGGATCAAAAACGCGGCTTGGCTCTTGGTGAGGACGGCAACGTCGCCGCCCCCTCCGATGAGGAACCGCCCCGTCGCCACGGGACGGTCGGTCGCAAGCCCGGTCTCGGGCGAGAGGGACTGCACCTCTTCGCCGAGCGCACGGATCGCCTCACTTCGCACTGAGTCCCGGACGAGCACGGTGCCAATGGCGAGCACGACGCCAACCGACCCGAGCACCGCGCTCGCGACCGCGGCGAGGAGGCGCGTCCGTAGGGACGCCCTCCGCCAGCGGTCGAGAATGGCTTTCAGGGGGCGACTGCCTTGTAGCCGTAGCCCCGCAGTGTTTGGATCAGGTCGGGGCGCCCGAGCTTGCGGCGAACCTGGGCGACGTGCATGTCGACGGTCCGCGTCCCACCGGCGAAGCTCATCCCCCACACACGATCAAGGAGGCGCTCCCGCGAGACGACGACGCCCCGGTTCTCGACGAGGTAACAGAGGAGATCGAACTCCTTGCCGCGGAGCTCGACCGGTTCGTCAGCCACGAGGACCTCGCGCGCCTGCGGTCGGATCACGATGTCGCCGAGTGTCAGGATTGGATCCTCCGACACCCGTTCGAGTCGACGAAGGACCGCCCGGACGCGGGCGACAAGCTCGCGCGGCGAGAAGGGTTTTGAGATGTAGTCATCCGCGCCGACCTCGAGCCCGGCGATCCGGTCGGGCTCTTCGTCGCGTGCGGTCACCATGAGAATCGGAACGCGCGAGCGGGCGCGGATCCTCCTGCACACCTCGAAGCCGTCGATGTCGGGGAGCCCGAGATCCAGAATGACGGCGCATGGACGGGCGCGGTCAAGGAGGAGGAGCGCTTCCTGGCCGGAGCGGGTCCACTGGACGTCATAGCCGTCGCGTTGGAGGTAGGCGGAGATGAGGCTCGCGATGCTCTCCTCGTCCTCGACGACGAGAACAGTCCCGATTGCCATCGAGTCTTAGCCCCTACCGGGGAGCACACGGATGGTCGTCGCGGGCGCCGGGCCGCGATGTTCGACCGCGACGACTTGGCCAGGCTTGAGCGCTGCGACGGATGCCGGTTGGCCTCCCACGAGGACAATCGTAGCGGCGTCGAGTGCGAGTGTCATGCGCAGGGTTGAGCGGCGCAGTGTGATGGACGTGGCGGTCAGCTCGTCGACGACGCCACGGTCGATCGAGATTGGGGGGATCGCGCTGATTGCCTCGGGCGGGGCGCTTCCCCGGTACTGGATAAGGACGGAGTAGCCGACGAGGATCTGAGCGGCCGTCGCCGGCTGGCTGAGCACGAGGATGCGGGCTGCCGGATCAATCGTAAAGACCACTGAGGTGCCATTTGCCTTCCGCACCACGATCCCGGTGGCGGTGATCTGGTCGACGACGCCCTTCATTGTGATGAGTGGCACCTCACCGAACGCTCGAAGGGTCGTCACCCGACCCAGCTTGTTGCGGACGACCTCGGCGACGAAGCCCGGCCGAATATCGCGCAGTACCCCGGGGCGGTCGTTCACCAGGACCTGAGACTTCAGCGCGAGCCGCTCCCAGGTATCGCGCCCGTCGAGGGCACGAAGGCGGACCCGGTCCTTGCGGATCTCCTGGACGATGCCGCGCGCGGTTTGCGCACCGTGCGCGGCCTGGGCGCGGGCGCCCGTCGGGCTCGTGCCCTGCTGGGCCGGCAGCGCCGCTCCCGGGAGCAGCAGCGAAATGGCGAGACAAAGGATGACGGGGCGCGGGCGTCGCATATCAAATGAGGATCGCACGGTCGATGAATTCCAGTGTATGCGCAGCGTAATTCGGGGCGAAGGTATCGGTGGGCGGCCCGTCAGAGGGCGTCCGGCCATTGGCAGGTCGCCCTCTGAGGTTCGGCCTGCTGCTACTTGCGCTGGGCGGGGAGGTCGGTACTGCCGTCCTGGTCGCCCCGCGCGTCGTTGTCGCCAGTCGGAGCCACCTCGGCGGCCGGAGCCTGATCCTCGTCTGCCGGCTCGGCTTCCGCTGCGGCGACCCGATAGACGGTCTCGCAAGTCGGGTCGACGACGTCTTCGGCACGGGCGAAGGCAATGTCGTTACCGGGCCCACAGATGAGCGTGTCAATCTGGCCATCGTTGGCACGAGCGACCAGCACATCGTTCCCCCGTCCACCCAGCTCGACGTCAGCGCCGATGCTCGCGTAGATCGTGTCGTTACCGCGGCCACCCATCAGCCGGTCGTCTCCGGAACCGCCCCCGATGACGTCGGCCTGGTCACCGCCGAAGATGACGTCGTTTCCGGCCTGGCCAAGCAGCGCGTCGCGCCCCTGGTTTCCAAAGATCACGTCGTCCTCGGACCCGCCAAGGACGGTGTCCCCGCCGCGGCCGGCGAGAACAAGATCGGCGCCCGCGTCGCCGCGAAGGATGTCGAAGCCGCGAAAGCCGTAGATGACGTCGTTGCCGCCGAGGCCGGCGATCTGGTCGGCGCGCTCCGTGCCACGGAGGATGTTGGCGTTGTCGTCCGCGCCCGCGGCGACCGCGAATGGTGTTGCGACGGCCAGGCACGCGGCGACGCTTGTGAGGGTGAGTCGAAGAGACATGTGGGCTCCTTCTCTGGGGTCAGTGGCAGGTCCCTAGAGCGGATGACTGCCTGATGAGATCACGGTAGGCGGCCTTCGTAATTGCGAGACGTCGCCCGGCGGTAACCGCGGCGTAAACCCGACGGGCCCCCACGCAAGTGTCAGCTCAGCGCCGGCTGTGGGTCGCTTACGCCGTGAAAACGACCCGTCGAACGAGGGCGATCGAGCCAAAGCGAGGTTCGATCGCCCGACGGCCCGGGCCACCTCGGCGAACGCGTCCTACTGGGGAGGCTCTTCCCGCTGGCGCAGGAAACGTTCGAGTTCTTCGGCAAGCTCGTCACCAGATGGCAGCTGGTTGGGATCGAAGTTGAGGTCATCTTCTGGCCCCTCACCCTCCAACCGCTCAACGAGGGCCTGCAGACGCTGGTCGTTTGACACGGCTCTCGACACCTGGGCCTCGTGCTGATCAGCGGCCGCCGCGAGCTCAGAGAGATCGACCGGGATTCCCGTGACGTGCTGAAAGCCACTCAGGAGCGCGTGGGCGCCCTTCGGGTTGGTGACTCCAGCCGCGTAGTGCGGCACCGGCGCCCAGAGGGAGATCGAGCGCAGACCGGCCGTCGCAACGGCGTGGTGCAGAACCCCGACGATTCCAGTCGGCCCCTGGTAGGAGGGGGTGCGAGTGTTGAGACCCTCGATCAGCTCGGGGCTTGAGGCGAGTCCGGTCAACCGGATCGGGCGGGTGTGGGCCACATCGGCGAGGAGCGCGCCCAGGGTGACGACCTGCTGCGACCCAAGCGTCGTGGCGAGCCCAACGACGGTGTCGCAGAACGTCCTCCAACGCATCGACGGCTCCGATCCCGCAAGCAGCACGAGATCGCGGTCGCTACGTGCCGGTCTTGCCTCGTAGATCTCGACCTCCGGCCACGTGACGGAGTGATTTCCGGGCTCGGAGAGGTCGATGATCGGTCGCGTCGACTGAAAGTCGTAGAAGGACTCGGGGTCGATCGTGGCGACCTTTCGGGCATCAAGCTGCTCGGCGAGAAACGCGAGTGCGCTCGATGCAGACCCTGCTGCGTCGTTCCAACCGCCGAACGCCGCGACGACGATTGGATCCCGAAGCGGTTCCGGCTGATACTCCCACCTGATCACGTCCATTGCGACATGGTGTCAGCTCAGAATGTCCCGTGGGGTCATGCCGGTCTCGCCGCCGGAACGTGTTCCTCGCGGATCGCTACCCGTCCGGAAGGCCGCCCGCTCGATACGCGCGGGACGCGACCGCCGAAAAACGGGCGTACGCCTCACGCGGTTGGGTCGTCTCGGACTCGACGGATGCGCCATGGGCCGCGGCGACCGGGTCAACCGGGTAGCGGACCTCGGACGTCTGGAGGCGCGCGCCGATGGCGAGGAAGAGGCATGGTCCGGCGCCGGCGCCGACGATGACGTGCTCGGTCCACGCTGGACAGTGCACGAAGTCCCAGGCGCGAAGGGGGCGCTCGGTGCCCTCGATGATCAGGACGCACTCTCCGGCCAGCACGAGGAAGTTCTCTTGACTGTTCTCGCCGTGGTACATGCAGCTCGGCTGCCCCGGGGCCAGCACGTTGAGGTTCACGCCGGTCTCCGGAAAGCGTTCGGAACCTTCGAACGGGCAGAAAGCGCCCAGCTCGTCGCTTTCCCACCAGCGGGCGTCGCGAGCGTTCAACACGAACCAGCCGGCACCGTCCGGGACGAGCGCGCCGTCCAGCGCATTGAGCGGGGCCTCGCTCATGGGGCTTGGGCGGAGGCTCCCGCCGGCACAATCGCGTCCCACATATCGCGCACGCGTGTTCCGAGCGTGCAGTCCGGGCAGCCGTTCCACGCGTTAACGGCGGCGCGCCCGCGTGCGCGAGTTGCGGCCGTGCGGTCGGCAACCTCGGCCCGGACTCCCTCGCGAACCGCTCCCTGCACGATCTCGCGCGCCACGTCCCGGTCGAACGCCGCTCGGGCAAGCGTCGCGACAACGGCGCCCGGTCCGATGACCGCCAGAATAATCCCTGTCGCCCGCGCGACGGTTACCCACGCGCGCAGCCGACGGACCGCTCCCCCGTGGCGCTCGAGGGTCGAGGCGTCTGGCCGCGGGCGCTGGCGAGTGCCCGCGACGACCTCGCTGTAGGGCACCACGTCCGAGCCGCGATACGGTCGATGGGACGCCATCGGGCCAGTGTAGAACCTCCGTACCACTGGGCCAGCGCCGCATCTGTGTATTCCGTGGGTTTGAAACCTGTGAAGCTCGCGGTAGGCATCCGACGACTCAGGCACCATCGGGGTGGCCCCGCCCCTGACCAATGAGGAGTGAACGATGCGCGTTCGAACCATGCCGATCGCTTTGGCGATGCTCGTCGCGGTCGCAGCCCCCGCCGCTGGACTTGCGGCTGCCCCGATATTCACCACGTCACGAGTGGTAACCGCCGAGCTCAAGCGACAGCTCGGGAACCCCCCGACGTCCCCAACCGCGCGCGCGCTGATGAACCGCATCGTCGCAACGACCCGAGCCCGCGTGGCCGGCCAGGGGGACGGCGGATCCTCCCCAACCGTCCGTTGGAAGCTCGCGATACGCAGCAGCGGCGGCTTCACCCGTGCTTCTGGTTCGGTGACGGTTCGCGGTCTCGCCGACGATTCGCGGATCGGCTGGACCACGAGCGTGACGCTCCGACGCCTTCCCGCCGGAACCTACGACCCCGTCCGCTGGCGTTTGCTCCGGGCGGAGCGTCGTGAGATCTGTTCCCGAGGCGTCACCGGGAATCGGCGACTCTGCGTCTAAGAGGACGCTGGCCGCTACGAGGCGCGCGTCGTCTTGAAGCGCAGCCGCCCCGTGATGGTGTGGCCGTCGGCTCCGGTGACCTTCCAGTACAGGTTGTACTGACCGGAGCCAGCACGCTTGGTCTTGATGACGAGCTGCTGCTTGTTCTTCGCGTTGATCGCGAAGGAACGGACGGCGTTCTTGCCGCTCGGTGGGGTCAGAATGACACGCTCGACCCTGAGGAGCCGGGCATCGAACGTGACCGAGATCGAGGCGGGAAGGACGGCGACCGTCGCGTTTGCGGCGGGTTTGCTCGCACTCACCGTGGTGTGAGCGGCGGCGGGCACCGCCGAGATGGCAAGCAGTGATGCGCCAAGGGCAAGCGCGCGAACGTGTGTCATGGGTGTTGTCTCCGTGGTTCGACGTGAGGATCGGCGTTTGCCCTGGGTAGCTTCGTCATCGTGACATGGACCATGGCCTGGCCGGCCATGAGCACGAGGCTCGAGCGGGCAAGTCCCCGTCGTTGCCACCGGCGGGCCGGCCAGACAAGCGCCGACGCCGCGACGATCGAGCCCCAGATGAGGGGGGCGACCGTCAGCGACTGAAGCTGCCCCGTTGACGCGGCGTGAGCGCCGAGACTTGCGACGAGCGCGCTCGTCACCGTGAGGGCGCGATGGATCGACGTCGCCTGCCGGACCCCGAGCACTGCCTCACGGTGACACAGGGCGCGCGTGTCGGCAACGGGATGGACGACACCGACTGTCGGGTCCGGTGGCGCGCGCCCGCTACCCTTCGGCCGTGTCCGATCCGGTTGCGGCGCTCGCCGCCCAACATCTTCGCGACGCCGACCCGACGATGGCCGACCTCGTCGAGCGGTACGGTCTGATCGACCGTGACACGCGACGCAGAGGACGCTCCGCGGATCCGTTCGGTGTCCTCGTTCAAGCAATCATCGGCCAGCAGGTCAGCGTCGCGGCTGCCCGATCCGTTCGCGGGCGCCTGGAAACGCATTTCGGCGTGTGGCCGCCACCGCCCTCGGCGCTTGCCAGCGCAAGCGACGAAGCCCTTCGATCATGCGGTCTCTCACGCCAGAAGGCCAGCTACACACGGGACCTCGCGAGCCGCGTCGATACGGGCTCCCTCGTCCTCGATGCACTCGAGCGCCACGACGACGCCGAGGTGACCACCGCGTTGACGGCCGTGAAGGGCATCGGTACCTGGACCGCGGACATGTTCCTGATCTTCCACCTCGACCGCCCCGACGTGCTGCCGGTCGGCGACCTTGGAGTGCGTCGCGCCGTCGAACGCGCGTACGGCGTCCCTGACCTCAGCCCCGCTCGACTCGCCGAGATTGCCGAGCCGTGGCGACCGTACCGGTCGATCGCGAGCCTCTACCTCTGGGAGTCGCTCGACAGCGCCCCGGCCTAACGGCTTCTCACAGCTCCCGAACGTGGAGCTTACGGCTCATTACGTCGCGCATACCCGCTGTCCCGGAGGGGCTGACTAGGCTCGTGGTGCGAGGCAGCGCACGCAAATGCCCGCGCCGACAGGATGTTGCGCGCGGGCTGCGTGCGAAAACGTGCCGTGTGGATCGATTGAGGTGGCGGCATGCATCACCGGGCGCCCAGGCGACACCGTCAGGCCTCGTCATTCCAGTTCCTCGCCACCGGGCGGTTAGGATCGGCGATCATTGCAGGATGAAAGCCCTCGACCCGACGCGCTACGAATCGCGCGACGCGATCGGAACCATTCGCAGCCTCGGCGCCTGGTGGGTGCAGCTTGGCGCGGGTGATGGAGCGGCGTGGACCGTCGCGCCGATTCACGATCAGTTGTCCGCGCTCGAG
>JANMDN010000058.1:0-67982 GCA_031376285.1 Actinomycetes bacterium | reverse complement strand
GATGCCGCCGTAGCTGTGGGCGACCACGACGGTCGGCTCACTGCTCGCGGTCAAGACTTGCCGGACCGAGGCGACATCCTCGGCCAGCCCGGGTCCTTGCGCACCCGTCGGCTCACCCGTCTCGCCGCAGCTGGGCAGGGCAGGCGCCTCGCTTGCGACGCCCCGGTCGGCGAGCAGCTCACCGGTTCGGTGCCACCACCACGATCCGTCCTTGACGCATGCCCCATGCACGAAAACGACCCTCATCATGACCTCCTCAGCGTGTCCGCACGATCACGTGGCAGATGGCCCCTGGGTATTCAACGCGTAGCGGACGAACCATCCTCTCGACCGAGCTGGGTGCCAACCGCAGTTGAAGCCGGCGGTGAGAGTTGTTTCGAAGTCGACACACCGAACTGGCCAAGCGTCTCACTCCGTGAGACGGATGCTCGAACGCAAGCTTTGACCCCGCCAGGGGCCGGATGCCCCCGCACCCAGAGGCCGGAAACCCCGCGGAGTGTTGATTTCGGCCAATAGTCTGGCTAATCTTTCCGACATGATCTCCGTGCCGCTCAGTGAAGCCAAGGACAAGCTGTCCGCGATGATCGAGCAGGCTGAGAAGACCCACGAGATCGTGACGATCACACGGCACGGTCGGCCTGCGGCTGTTTTGATGGCCGTTGAGGATCTGCAGTCGTTGCACGAGACGCTGTTTTGGCTTTCGCAGCCGGGGGTCCGTGATGACATTGCTGCTGCCCGCGGTGACGTGACTGACGGCGAGACGATCAGCGCGAAGGAACTTCGGGCCGAGTTTCGTCTCGACGGGTGAGCGCCGGCTATAGCGTCCAGTTGAGCGCCTCCGCTCGACGGCAGCTGCACCAGCTGCCCGAGCGCGTCGCGATCGCGATCATCGAGTTCATTACCTCGGTCTTGCCCGAGAATCCGAATAGGTTGAGCAAACCCCTCGTGGGGGAGCTCGAGGGGTTGGGGAGCGCCCGCCGAGGTGATTACCGAGTTCTGTTGTGGATCGACGAGGAACGTCTCGAGGTGATCATCGTTCGGATCGCGCACCGCGCCAGCGTCTACCGTCCCGACTCGGTCTGATCGCTTGAGGTCGCGAGGACTCTCTCGCTGGAGAATCGACTTCCTCGCTTCCCGACGATCGCCGATGCCGGCGCGCCGAGGTCAGTAGCGCCGGGATGCGTGATTCGCCACTGTCACTCTGAGAATCTCTCACCGGGTCTGACCCCGCCCAGGGGCCGGATGCCCCCGCCCCCGCCGCTTCAACGGGGAGCAGGGGGCAAGGTCCAGAGGGCCTGCCCGAGGAGCGCCGTTTCGTCGGGATGGGATTGCAGCGTCGTCTCAAGGACTTCGAAATATGAGCCAATTCCGCCGCGCTGAAGGCTGACAGGTACCAACACGATGCCGAAATGCTCACGCGTTGCGCCCGCCCAATCGGAGGAGATCGCGAGAAAGTCGGCGAAGTTGTGGGTAACGATGGCGCGCCGGTCGGCCGTTGCTTGCTGAAGGATCTCCTCGTCGTCGAGGCCGCGAAGGAGTGTTGACTCAGAAACGGCTTCGACGTCGTAGCCCTTGGCTCGCAACGCTTCGGCGACTCTCGGCGAGATGTGCTCGTCGAGAAGGAGCCTCAAGAAAAGATCGCTCGCTGACGCTCGCTGAGGTCACGTTCGCTCTGCTCGGTGAGTTCAAGGTCGGCGGTGTACGCATCGACTTCGTCTTGGTGGGCGGCGTAGTAGCGAGCACAAGCCTCGACCTGGTCACGGCCGATGGCGAGGTCGGCCGCGGCGAGCTTGATGTCGCCGTCGTTTGCCCGAACTCTCGCGACGACCTCCCATACGGCGAGGCGAGTTCCAAGCAGTACCGGCCGGTGTCCCATCTTGCTCGACTTAAAGCCAATACCGGGGAATGCTTGCATCTGTAGTCCCTCTTCGAGGAGACGGGCGGCGAGCTGGTTCGCGGAGATCCCCTGCCGTCGGGCGGAGAGGTCGAGGTTGTCGAGGGTGGACTGGGCGACTCGAAACGATCGGGAACGCGTCGTCATGAGCGCATTGTAACTACTTGAACCCAAACTCTCGAACGACACAGAGAGGGAGCCCGTCCACGATGACACTCGGGAAGTCTGTCTGAGCGAGCGTGGGATGGCCGGTCGACGTGGGACGTTCTCGGTGGTCAGGTCTAACCCACCCAGGGGCCGGATGTTCTCAGCAGTTGTCCGACGGCCGGTCGAGGCGGGTTTCGGCGGTGCTTGTTTCGGACGGAGGGACGGTTGCTTGAATGCAAGGCGTCCCCGCCCAGGGGCCGGACGCCCCCGTATTCTCCGAACAGCCAGCGTGAGGACAAGGCCAACGCCATGACCAACCCGTACGCGCCGCCGAATCAACAGCTCGCCGTTGAGGTCTACGTCTTTGACCTGCACGCGTCGCTCGCGTTCTACGAGCGGGTTGGGTTCCAGCTCGTCCGCGACGAGGGCGGCTTCGCGGAACTCATCTGGCCCGACGGCGGTAGCGTCCTAATGCTCGAGCAGGTGGCCGACCAACCACAGCCGCCAGCGAAGCCGGTCGCAAACCTCCGTATCCTTGTGCCCGATGTCGACGCCTACCGAATCACTGCCGCAAAGATGGGCTTGGCAGTCCTGAACGAACTCGCCGACCGCGACTACGGGCTTCGAGACTTTACGGTTGCAGGACCCGACGGCATCGCGCTCCGATTTGCCAGCCAACTGCCAGACGACCGACCTGGACCGCCTCGTGACGCTGACTGACCTCCCCGTAGGCCAGACGCCCACGCTAGTAGGAGCATCCCCCGTCAGGGGCCGGATGCCCCCGCACATCCGCTATTCGGGGCTGGAAGCGGCGGGTCGGATCGCTTCGATTCCGGCGGCCTGAGCGGCGATGACGAGTCGGTTGTCGTAAGCGACGAACGATGTGAGATCTGGACGGATCGAAAGGGCGCTTGCCAGGTGAATCGCGTCGAGAGTGCGCAAAAGGGGGGTCACCAACATCTGCGGCCTCTTCCATTAGTCCGCCGGTGAGCGGAATCAGGTCGAGTTGCGATACCAATGCTCGGGCTGCCGCGACGGTGCCTGCATCGAGGCGGCGAGCGGCGCGGACCACCTCGACTTTGGCAAGTTCGCTGGTCACCATGGGGGCTTGGTTGGGGTCAGACCCTGCGTTCGATCACTCCTCCGAGCTAGGCCGAGCGATCGCGGGCATCTGGCTTCCGGATCGGGCTCAGGCCCCGGCACCATCCGCGCAACGGATTGATCGAACGCGCGGTGTCTTGACCCGGCGTAGAAGACGGAGCGGACTGCGGAAGGAGCGACCGGAGGAAGAGGTCGGGCGCGGCCGAGTTCAGGGCTGGCTGATCTGCCTCACCCGAAAGCGATCAATCAAGCTTCACGACGACCTGATCGAGTCGGCGGCGTTGGTAAAGGCAAGAGCGCCTGCTCCGCCCGTCGGAGCCTCCGAGTGACCGTCGACGGATGGACGCCGATTGCCCGGGCGATCGCACTGATCGAGTAGCCCCAACGGCGTTGGACCTGCAGTAGGACGCCGTCGCTGAGTGGTTGGTCGAGTGCTTCGGCGAGCGTTGGTCGGCTTGGATCGCGTTGGACGCGTGAGACTTCGGTTGGATCGACCGAGATCGCGAATTCAGCGTGATACTCGACAAACGACTGCGCACCCATGATCGCGCGGCCACTCAGAGGATCCCATCCCAGGTCATCGCCGTCGGACTCTACGAAGCGCTCAAATGCCAGACGCGCTTGCGCTTCAGTTTGTCCGAAGTGTTCGAGCACCGCGTGTGGGGAGAGAAACGGCGGCGTTGGTGCGCGGCCGATGGTCGCGAGATAGCTCGACCATGGCCACTCAGCGGGGTGGACACAGAGATTCGCGCGGACCGGGTTTCGCACGATGTAGCGAACGAGTACGGCCAGGTATCGATCCTCTTCGACGATCGGCGATTTGTAGCGCCCCTGCAGCACGTGCCCGACGAGACCTCGACGGCGGTTGAACGCCTGGCAGTAGGCGCTGTTGAGGTCGCGCATTCCGGACTTCAGGCCCGTGTCTCCGACAAGGACGAGGAGGTGGTAGTGATTGCCCATCAGGCAATAGGCGAGGATCGTCCAGCCGTAGCGGGCGGCAACGCGTTCTAGATCGGAGAGAAAGCGGGTCCGGTCCTCATCGTCTTCGAAGATCGTGTCGCGGCGATTGCCCCGAACGATGACGTGGTACATCGCGCCGGGGTACTCGAAACGAAGCGGACGGGCCATCGATCCCAGGCTAACCGCTCGGCTCTGCGGGAGAAACGATGATCGTCGCCTTGGTGCAAAGTTGGCACACCTCGCGCGGCCAACTCTTCAGTGGGGCGATCCGAGGCGGCAGACGCCCTGAGGTGCCGGTAGTCGCAGCCAGTGATCGAACCGCAAGGTCTGACTATGTTGCGCGGGGCCGGGGTGGTCGACTTGGCGTTGGTCTCCCTCAGGGGGGTGATCGAACGCAGGGTCTGACTGCCCACGGGGCCGGATGCCCCCGTTGCGTTCGAGCGTCGGTCTTCCGGACTGAGACGGGTCGTCCTCCAAGAGGCGCCTGGCTTCACGAGCGGTGTCTCGGAGGGTGAGACGGGTGCTCGAACGCAAGGTCTGACTGCCGCCCAGGGGCCGGATGCCCCCCGATGCCCACTCGGACGACCGATCGCGCAGGACTCCCTCAAAGGCGTGATCGAACGCAAGGTCTGACCCCGCCCAGGGGCCGGATGCCCCCCCGCCGCCCACGGGGCCGGATGCCCCCGCTATGTTGCGCGGGGCCGGGGTGGTCGACTTGGCGTTGGTCTCCCTCAGGGGGGTGATCGAACGCAGGGTCTGACCCCGCCCACGGGGCCGGATGCCCCCGCGTGACCCCGCCCAAGGGCTGGATGCCCGCGTGACCATGCCCAGGGGTTGGATGCCCCGTCACCACCAGTTAACCGCCCGGCCAACGCCCCAGATACCGGCAGTGTCGGCAAGGATGGCAATGACACGTAGAACAGGCCCCCAGCTGCTCTCCTCCAGCCTCCTTTGCGGAACACCGACGACGAGGCTGACGAGATATGCGGGGATGCCGAGGAGGAGGCGGAGAAGTCGGTCACCCCAGAACAGGGGACTCCGTCGCTTCTTGTGCTCGATTTCAATGGCCCGTGCCAGCTGAGCCTCTCCCTGAACAAGTCGATCAACGATGAAGTGAGGAAGATTCGGGTTCCAAGCCGTGGGCGACTCATGCTCGAAGACAAGGTTGCTCAGCCCGCGTCGAACGGGCATAGACCCGGCGAGCGCTGGCGGCGGATACAACTCAACTTCGCCCGTCAATGCCGTCGCGGCCTCGGCCGACGGCAGCAGAATCAGGACCTCGTGACGGAGTTCACCTGCGACCGTTGAGTCTTGCTCTTTGAGATAGCTGACGTACGCCCTCCGGAAGCGACCAAGCGCTTCCTGGTGACCGCGAAGTTCCGAGAGTCGCATCGTCTCGGCAGCCTACGTAACCGACGCCTGCACGGACGCTAGAACCCAACCATGGCCCGTGACCACCGGCCTTCTGAACGGGTCAGGTCTGGCGTTCGATCTACGGTGGCGCCGCCCGTCGGTCAGCGGAGGCCGGTGGCGGGGAGTTGGGGGGTAGGGATACTGGCGGACTTACGGTGTAGGTAGAACGCAAGACCTGACCCCCGCCAGGCGCTGGATGCCCCACGTGACCCCGAGGGGCTGGATGCCCTGCGGGGAGAGTTCACGTTAGGCGGTCAGTCGCCCCGCGAGCTCGCGCAGCAGACTAGCTCGCTCCCTCAGGAACTCGTCGTACGGGTCCTCAAAGAGGGCAATCGGGCACACCGCGGCCGCCAAAATGCGATCTACGCGGCTCGCCGGCATCTATTCGCGATATCGACTCGGGGCAACGCCCCCAAGAGCCTTATTGTCTGCAGACGAAATGATGGCAAAATTGGCGAGCCGATTCATTTCACCCGTTGGCAGTCCCTGATTGTTCAGAAACGCTCGCGGGAACAAATGATGAAACTCTGACCGATTGTAGTGTCGGAGGACGTTCGCAAGTGAGACACGCGATCCGGAGACGAAGGAGCAAGGATCCTGGCTAACCAACATAAGGATCGGCGGGCGGGGTCAGACCTTGCGTTCGATCACTCCTACGAGGGAGCCGGATCGGCTGGCGCGTCCAGCTACCGGTCGGCGAGGCCTTCAATCACCCCACACGCCCGTCGACGCTCCTGATCGGGCGCAAGGTCTGACTGGGATGCGCCGGGTGGGTGCTGGCCTGGGGGTGTATCCCTCGAAGGGGTGATCGAACGCAAGGTCTGACCCCGCCCAGGGGCCGGATGCCCCTGACAAAGGGGTGATCGAACGCAAGGTCTGACCCCGCCCAGGGGCCGGATGCCCCCGCAAGGTCTGACCCCGCCCAGGGGCCGGATGCCCCCGCCATGACGCCGCCCAGGGGCCGGATGCCCCCCGATGCCCACTCGGACGACCGATCGCGCAGGACTCCCTCAAAGGGGTGATCGAACGCAAGGTCTGACCCCGCCCAGGGGCCGGATGCCCCCGTGACCCCGGTCAGAGGCCGGACGCCCCCGCGGACGTCGTCCATGACGAACCGGTGAGGGCGAATAGACGAGCACCAATTGAGGCGTCACAGGCCCGCGCTGCCCGCGTAGACCATTGAAGTAGATTCCGAACGTCGGCACCAGACACCAGTACACCATCATCACCGTGGGCAATCTTGTTTCGCTTCTCCACAAGATCGAGTACGTAAGTCTTGATTCCGTTGACGCGGTCTACACCCCAGCGGTCAAACACGAAGCCAAAGTAGTCGATGCCCATTGTCCCGAGCAGCCTCTGGATTGCCTTCGGCCAAGGGTTCGCGCTCGGATCAGTTAGAGAGTCCGTGCGAATCGTGCCAGGGTCGAGGGGCGTGCCATCCCGCCACAGCGGCGCGTAGGCAGTATGCAGGATGGCGACGCGGTCGCGCTCTTCCTTCGTCCCGGACGGATACGGAAATCGCATGCAGAGTTCGGCCCTCAGGCTCAAAGGCAGTTGGGCGACGTCTAGTCCGGAGGAGTCGATCGCTTCAAGGAATTCCTGACTCACGTCGATGACGTAACCCTGGAGGTGACTGCACGTCAGGACCAGGGCGCCTTTGGCCAGGGCGGCAGATCTTCTAACGGCGTAGTGCCCGGGTATGCCACCCTTCGGGCTGTGTCGCCGCGAGTAAGTCCCTTCAGGGTCGGCCAGAAGGATCTGGGCAACTCCCCGGAGATGCTCGAGATACTTCGTCCAAGCCAAGGACTGGCTTCGCACACCGGCCATCCGGCGCTACTCTACGGTGCTTTGAGATTGACTCTCCTCTTCCATCGCGGCCGCAATCTGGCCATGCCAGCCACTGTCGATTCCTAGGTGGCTAAGCCGAGCGCTAAAGAGGCGGACTCGTCGGCGAAGTCGAGTTCGGTCGCCCGTCGCCAACGAGATCGCGTCGACAAACTGCAGATCGTCGAGCATCAACTCAGTTGTCATCGCCTGAATATCCGCCGCACGAGTGGCAAGCTCGCCCGGGGGGTGAGGGAGGGGCGCAAAGTTGAGCATGATGGCATCGTAGAGCGCGCTGTTTACGGCAGGTGCCCTCTCGACGCCTCCCCGCTGGTTCCGATAGGCGCGCCGAAAGCTGTTGTCGCCGTACACAGCGTGAACCCGAGCTGCCGTTTTGACGAAGAGTTGCCGCATTCCGTCGATTTCGTCGGCTGCGGCATTGCTCTTTGCTCGCATGAACCTGTTCAGAAATGCTTTGAAGCTCGGTGCGTAGCCGAGAAGGCCGTCGTTCAACGCAAAGAATCTGAGAGCGAGTTCTTCGAAGTTCATGCGCTTGTCAGGCCTATTGCCGAGGCAACTGCGAAAGCAGGGGTCGTTGGCAAGTTCGTGGAGAAGGTCGTTGAACGACCCACGGTACATGCTATTTCGAAGTTCCTGTGCCTTTAGCGCTACCGACCCTGTGTTCAGACGCTCAAAGACGTCGAACCGAATGTCGGGGTGAGACTCTGCTGTGATGACAATGCAGCGGATCGTCCGAGTTCTGATGAGCCGCTGCTGACGGTCGGAAAGTTGGTGGAAACGGCTGCCGTTGAGTTCAGAAAGAACGTCAAGGCCGCGCAATGAGAACTCGTTGCTTATATAGCGATGCAAGGATCGGAGCCGCTGCTGGCCGTCGATCGTGCTGCGGGTTCCGTCCGACTCTTCCGCCAAGTAGCAGACCGGAATGGGGACGTTGATAAGGAGGCTCTCGATGAGCTTGCTGGCCTTCCGATCGTCCCAGACGTACCTTCTCTGATAGACCGGATTCAGGTGGAGGTCATCTGATGAGATCTGGGCGACCAAGTCACTGACAGCAAGATCGACCGGATGGGCGATTAACTTGCGGTCTGGTGGCGCGACGCCCGACCAGTCGTGCCCTTCTGTGTCGTCTGACGCTTCTTCCTCGACTTCGAGTGCGTCAATTCCGTCGTCGTCGGCTTCTAATTCCTCGCTCGGAAGATTCGCAGAAGTATCGGGTTTGTCGCCGGGTCTACCCACTTGGCCTCCTGTTGCGTCGGAGTGGCAGGCTAGGCTAGCGAATGAGGAGTGCCGGGGATGCTACCCCGCCAGGTACCGACGCGCTCTCCCGATGCCAGCCACCAGTGGCTCCACGTCAGCCACCCCGTTGTAGAGCCAAGCGCTCGCGCGAGTCGTCGCGTTCACCCCGAGCCGCGCCATCAGCGGCTTCGTGCAGTGGTGCCCCGCCCGCACGCACACGCCGTCCTGATCCAGCAGCTGCGCCATGTCGTGCGGGTGCACGTCCGGCAGCACAAAGCTCACCAGTGCCGCCCGCTTCGCAGGATCCTTCGGCCCATGGATCGTCACCCCCGGGATCGACCCGACCCCATCCAGTAGCGCCCCCGCCAACTCCACCTCATGCGCCCGAATCCTCTCCATGCCCACGCCCATCACATAGTCCACCGCAGCCCCAAGCCCGACGGCTTCGGCGATCGGCGGCGTCCCCGCCTCGAACCGCCCGGGGGATGCCGCGTACGTCGACCCTTCCGTCGTCACGTCCTTGATCATGTGTCCGCCTCCGAGGAACGGCTCCATCCCGTTCAGCACGTCAGGCTTCCCGACCAGCACCCCGATCCCCGTCGGCCCGCCCAGCTTGTGCCCCGTGAACGCAAGGAAGTCGCACCCCAGGTCGTCGAACCGGATCGGCATCTGCGGCACGCTCTGCGCCCCGTCGACCAAGCAGAGCGCCCCGACCTCGTGCGCCATCTTAGCCACCTCGGCCACCGGGTTGATCGTCCCGAGCACGTTCGAGATGTGAACACAGGCGACCATCTTCGTCTTCCCAGAGAGCATCCCGCGCATCGCGTCGAGGTCCAGCTCGCCCTCATCCGTGATCGGGGCAAAGCGCACCGTCGCCCCGGTGATGTTCGCCACGAGCTGCCAAGGGACGATGTTCGAGTGGTGCTCCATCTCGGTGAGGACGATCTCGTCGCCAGCTTTCAGGTTGCGCACGCCCCACGCCCACGCGACGAGGTTGATCGCCTCGCTCGCGTTCTTCGTAAAGACCACACCCTCGGCTGACGTCGAGAGCAGCCGCGCGACCGCCGTGCGGCCGTACTCGTAGCGCGCCGTCGCCTCAGCCGCGAGGCCGTAGACCCCGCGATGGACGTTCGCGTTCGTCTCGCGGTAGTAGGCATCCATCGCCTCAAGGACAACCGAAGGCTTCTGCGCGGTCGCCGCCGAGTCGAGGTAGACCAGCGGCTTGCCGTTCAGCTCCGTACCGAGGATTGGGAAGTCGGCCTTCGGTGCGACGGAACTGCTCGGTCGGCCGGTCGTTTCGGGATCGCTCATCGTGCATCCACGATACCGCGGGTGAACTTCCCCGGGGCGGGTGTCGAGCGACGAATTCCGGACGCATCACTCGGCGATGCATGCTTTTATCCTCTGATGAGAACGACCGTCGATCTCCCCGCTGCCGCGCACTTTCGGGCGAAACAAATTGCCGATCGGCGAGGTCAATCACTGTCGAGCGTAATCGCCGAACTCATGGTGCGCGGCCTCGCAGCACTCGACGAGGAAGTCGAGGACGACGCGATCACCGACGACCCCAAGAGTGGATTCCCGACGGTCAACGTTGGACGCCGAGTCGGGCATGGCGACGTTGATTCGCTCTGGGACGGCGATTGACTCAGGCGCGAAGGGCCGGTTCAGCTGGCGAACCGGCCCGCCGGCCCTACCTCGGAGCGACCGCCGGCTCCTGCGAGCCGAACTCCACGTAGCCGTTCTGCTCCAGGTAGTCGGCAAGCTCCGGGCCGCCGGTCTTTGCGATCTTGCCGTCGTACATCACATGGACGACGTCCGGCTGGATGTAGTTCAGGATCCGCGTGTAGTGGGTGATGATCAGCACCCCGAGGTCCTCTCCGCGAAGGCGGTTCACGCCCTCGGAGACGATCCGAAGCGCGTCGACATCAAGGCCCGAGTCGGTCTCGTCAAGCACCGCGAACTTTGGCTTCAGCAGTGCCATCTGCAGGATCTCGTGGCGCTTCTTCTCGCCACCGGAGAAGCCCTCGTTCAGGTACCGGTCGGCGAAGCTCGTGTCGAAGTCGAGGAGCTTCGACTGCTCCTTGAAGAGCTTTGCGAACTCCCGAACCGGGATGTCCTCGCCGCGCACCGCGTTCATCGAGGTGCGCAGGAAGTTCATCACCGACACACCGGGCACCTCGACGGGGTACTGCATCGCCAAGAAAAGGCCCGCCTGGGCCCGCTCGTCGGCCTCCATGTCGAGGAGGTCCTTCCCATCGAAGGTCGCCGAGCCGGCGGTGACGTCGTAGCGCGGGTGCCCGGCAAGAGCGTAGGCGAGCGTCGACTTGCCCGATCCGTTCGGACCCATGAGGGCGTGAACCTCGCCCTGTGGCACCGAGAGGTCGACGCCCCGGAGGATCGGGGTGTCGTCAACGGCCACTTCCAGGCCCATGATCTGCAGGATTGGTTCAGACGCTGGCACTCGTAGCTCCGGTTCGTTTGCGGTCGAGAATGGGGTGGGGGATGCTCGGGGTCGGGTCGACGAACACGCGGCCGTCTTGAACCTCGACCACGAAGGTCGGGATCGGCAGGTTCGCGGGCGGCGTGAGGGCCTCGCCGGTGACGACGCTAAAGAACGCGCCGTGGCGGGGGCACTCGATCTTGTCGCCGTCGATCCAGCCGCCGCAGAGCGATTCCTTCGCGTGCGAGCAGACATCGTGGATCGCGTGGACCGTGCCCTCGACGTTCACGAGGCAGATTGGGGTGCCATCGATCTCGACGCGGTGGGCGGTGCCGGGTGCGATCTCGTCGATCGAAGCGACGTCGCGAAGGTCAGGCACGGTTGCCCCTCGCCTGGAGCCAGGAGTTCAGTTCAGAATGGGCGGAGTCACTGACATCGGTTGTGTCAGGCACCTGATTCTGGTGTTCGCGCGCGCAGGAACTTCGTGGTGCCAGACACGTGGAAATGGCTCCAACGCGAACGACCGGCGTGTCAGACACCACATCAGCGGGGGCGATTCGTGCCGCGGCAGCAGGTGTCTGACACCACCAAGCGAGGGATCCTCGCTCATCCTGAGTTGAACTCCAGGCGCTTCGCGGCGCGGTGTTCCGCCTTGTCACCACTACGAAACCTTCTTTTCGACGGCGGCGACAAGCTCGTCGCGAAGCTCCGCGAAGGTGATCTGTTCGAGCACCTCCTGGAAGAAGCCGAAGACGATCAGGCGCTTGGCGACGTCCCTCGGCACGCCACGCGACTCGAGGTAGAACAGGTGCTCGTCGTCAACGCGACCGACGGCCCCGGCGTGCGAGCACTTCACGTCAGCCGTCTCGATCTCCAGGAACGGGATTGTGTCGGCGCGCGCGCCCTCGTTCAGGATCAGGTTCCGGTTCGTCTGGTACGCGTCGGTCCCTGGTGCTCCCGGGGGGACCAGCAGGTTTCCATAGAAGACCGTGTGCGCGGTGTCCTGGATCGCGCCCTTGTAGAGCAGGTTCGAGTACGCGTTCGGCGCCTCGTGGCGCGACACCACGCGGTGTTCGAAGTGCTGGTCGCCAGAGGCAAAGCACAGGCCAAGCGCACGCGCGTCGGCACCTTCGCCGCGAACGTAGAGCGTCGGCTCAACACGGATCACGTCGCCGCCGAGGGTGATGACCACCGAACGCACCTTCGCGTCCTTCCCGACCGACGCTCCGAGAACCGCGTGGTGGCGCATTCCTGCGCCCCAGTTGATATAGCTGATGTGTTCAAGCTCGCCGCCTTCAGCCACGTACAGCTCGACCACCGTCGATGCGACGACCTCGCCGGGAAGGTCGGGTGAGATAAAGCGGTCGACGACCGTCGCCTTCGCACCCTCCTCGACCACCACGAGCGTCCGGCCAAACACCCGGCCCGTCGCGCCCGTGGCAGAGAGGATCGCCTCGATCGGCAGGTCGACGTGCACACCGCGAGGGACATAGACGAAGAGTCCCGCGTCCCAGCGAGCGGCGTTTAAGGCGCCTGCCTTGTCGTCGAAGCCCGCAAGCGCGTAGAGACGATCGCGCACAAGTTCCTCGTGAGTATCCACGGCCGTCGCGAGGTCGCAGACGATCACGCCATCGGGAAGACCCGTCGGCTCGTCGCCCGCGCGCACCCCGTCGGGGAAGTCGAGCCGCGCAAGGCGCGTCCCGCCGACGACTTCCGCAACGGCCGTCGACGCTCCGCCAGCCTCGGGCTCGGAGCCCTCAAGGCCCAAGTCCTCCGGCTGGGTGAAGCGCCAAGCCTCTTCGCGATCGGTCAGTTCGGGCAGGTCATGCAGGTTCTTTGTCGCCGCGGCGCGCGCGTCGTCGGCCCAACTAGCCAATCGATCCCTCCATTTGCAGTTCGATTAGTCGGTTCAGCTCGACGGCGTACTCCATCGGAAGCTCCTTGGCGATCGGCTCGATGAAGCCGCGCACGATCATCGCCATCGCCGCCTCCTCAGAGAGCCCGCGGCTTCTCAGGTAGAAGATCTGGTCGTCGTTGACCTTCGAGACGGTCGCCTCGTGGCCGATCGACGTGTCCTCCTCCTGGATGTCCATGTACGGGTAGGTGTCGGAGCGGCTGTCGTCATCCAGGAGCAGGGCGTCACAGACGACCGAGGCCTTCACGCGCTTCGCGCCCGGCTCGACCTTCACGAGGCCGCGGTAGCTCGTGCGCCCGCCGCCCTTCGAGATCGACTTCGAGACGATCGTCGAGGATGTGTCGGAGGCGACGTGCACCATCTTGGCGCCGGCGTCTTGGTGCATTCCCTTGGAGGCGAACGCGACGGACAGCACCTCACCACGGGCACCGCGGCCGGTCATCCAGACGGCCGGGTATTTCATGGTCAGGCGCGAGCCGAGGTTGCCGTCGACCCATTCCATCGTCGCGTTCTCGTGGCAGACCGCGCGCTTGGTGACGAGGTTGTAGACGTTCGTCGACCAGTTCTGGATCGTTGTGTAACGGCAGCGCGCGCCCTTCTTCACGATGATCTCGACGACGGCCGAGTGCAGCGAGTCCGAGGAGTAGACCGGTGCGGTGCAGCCCTCGACGTAGTGCACGAACGAGTCGGGCTCGCAGATGATGAGCGTCCGCTCGAACTGGCCCATGTTCTCGGCGTTGATCCTGAAGTAGGCCTGGAGCGGAATGTCGATGCGCACTCCCGGCGGAACCCAGATGAACGACCCACCCGACCACACGGCGGAGTTCAGCGCGGCGAACTTGTTGTCGCCCGGCGGGATCACCGTCGCGAAGTGCTCCGCGAAGAGCTCAGGGTGCTCGCGAAGCGCGGTGTCGCAGTCGCAGAAGATCACACCCTTGTCGGTGAGGTCCTGCTTGATCGAGTGGTAGACGACCTCACTCTCGTACTGCGCCGAGACACCCGAGAGGAACTTGCGCTCTGCCTCGGGAATCCCGAGCCGGTCGAAGGTCTTCTTGATGTCCTCGGGGACGTCGTCCCAGTCGCGCTCCTGGCGATCGGATGCGCGGATGAAGTAGAAGATGTCCTGGAAGTCCATCTCCGAGAGATCGCCACCCCAGTTCGGCATCGGCTTGCGATCGAAGATTTCGAGCGCGCGGAGACGGAACTTGGTCATCCACTCCGGCTCGTTCTTGAGGAAGGAAATCTCCCGCACGATGTCCGCGTTCAGCCCCTTCTTCGGCTCGAACACGTAGTTGGCCGGGTCGTGCCAGCCGAACTTGTACTGACCGAAGTCTTCAAGCTCTGGTGGGGTTGTCGTGGACACGGTGTCCTCCTCAGATGGGGCATGATGCAACGGCCGCGCCAGGCGGCCCGCTTCTAAAGGCTACCGGGATAGCCGGAACACTGGAAGGGCTCCTGGGACCAACCGACGCTCGCGGTCAACGTCCCGCGACGATAACCCGTGCATTGTGACCCGATGAATGGGAAGGATTCTGTGAACCAATCATCGCGCCTGCGCCGGTCGTGCCAGGATCGGCCCGTGCGCGGCCTCCTGCGTCTGGCGTTTCTCACCCTTGCGGCGCCCGCCGCAGCGTCGGGGCAGCCGGTCGTGTCCTTCGTCGACGTCCAGGCGGGGCCGACGCGCGGTGGGCAGGGTGGTCTCGGTGCGCCAATCGGCATCTTCGGCACCGGTTTCGGGGCGACCCGCGGCGGATCCCGGGTCCTCATCGGTGGGCGTGAGGTCGCGAGCCACCTCGTGTGGGGCGCAAAGAACGCCGCGAATCCACGCCTCGACATGATCGTCGTACAGCCGGGGCCGAAGGTCCGGGGCGGCGTTGTCACCGTCGAAGTCGGCGGCAAGCGCTCACGCCAACTGCACCGGTTCACGCCCGCCCGTGGGTGGGTCCTCGCCGTCGCTCCGGGCGGGAAGGACGGCAGCGGCTGCGCGATCGCCTCACCCTGCCTCACCATCCAGCACGCCATCGGCACCAAAGGGCACTGCTTCTACATCTCTCACGGCCACCGGATTCGGATCGTTGGAAACGTCGGCGCGGGCACTCCCGGCTACGGCGTCCACATCTTCGACCAGGAGCGATCCTCGAACGACATCAAACGCGAGATCACCGACGTGCTCGTCGAGGGCAACGTGCTCTCAGGGTCGACCGAGCGCTCCGGACTCATCGTTGCGATGGGTGACGAGGGAAGGCGCGGCAACAACGTCGCCGGGGTCACGATCCGCGGTAACACCTTCACCGGCAACAACTTTGCAGGCGTCGCGATCGGCGGGAACGTCAGCAACGTCAAGATCACCGGCAACGCCTTTCGAATGAACGGTCGCCAAGGGGTGACGATCTACGACGAACCGACCATTCGCAACGTCCTGATCTCGGGGAACCTGATCGACCAGCGGCCGGGTGGGCCTTGCCGCGTGACCTGCGAGTGGTACCCGGTCGCGCATGTGCAGGTGGGGGGCGCCGCAACGGGCGTCCGCGTTCGTAGCAACACGTACCGCCCCGCCGACCGACCCTGATCGGGGTCGCCGCCCGGCCGCTTGCGGGGTAGATTCATCCGCATGAATGGACGGTTCTGGCGTTTCGCTGCGCTGATCGCGGGAACGGTGGCGCTCAGCACCGGGGGTTTCGCCGCCGCCATCGATCCGGGTGAGCCGGTGCGCGACCTGAGCGTGCTCTACGTCGAGCAACCAGTCGCCAACGCCATCGCCGGTCCCCTGGGCGCGGCGAACCTGACCGGGGCGTGGATTCAGGCTCCGACCGGCAACGATGCACGCTGGCCGGTGTCGCGACAGGTTGGCAAGCTCTCGGGCGCTGCTCTTGTCACGATGACCGCAGCAGAGATCGAGAAGGCGCTCCGGTCAGAACTCGCTCGACGTGACCGCGGAGGGCTTGTCGCCATCGACGAGATCGTCACGCCGCGCTGGACCGAACCGGCAGTGCAGGCGCTCGGGCGGGCCCTCGACGCGCTGGGGGCCGACGCGCGGCGCGTGATCGTCTACGTCGGCCCCGGCGTCGTCGGAGCCGTTGGCCTCATCGATCCGCGCGAGCCGCTACCGGCACCGTTTGGCGCACTCGTCGAGACGCTTCGTAAGGCGGGCGTCGTCTACCTCGAGACCTACCACGGTGATCTGACCCCATTTACCGCCACCGAGTTCGCCCGCGAGACCACCCGCTGGGTTGGCCGGTGGGATCCTGGCGACATCGGTCGGCTGCGCCTGATGCTCGGTCCCGCGGTCGGAGCGACCCAGGGAGAGGTCTGGTGGCGCGCCCGTGCGACCCCGGCCGGCCGGACGCTCCTCGCCAACCAACCCGGTGCCTATGGCCTCCGCGACGTCGCGGAGGGCGCCGCCTGGGCGGACGCGTACCTGGCATTTCGAGCCGACCCGACCGCAAGCCCGCCCGGCGGCGACGCCGACGTCCCGCGCCCCGGTGGGCTGACACTGCGGGCCGCGTCGCGCGGCGTGATCGTTGTCTTCACCCGGCCCGGCCCGGCGGCGGTCAGGTTGATCCCGCCAACCGGCGGCCCCGGCCGCATCATCAAAACCGTCGCGGGTCCGACATCGCCGGAAGGTGTTCTGGTGCCGTTCTCGCGTTCCGAGCCGCCGGGCCGCCACCGCGTTATCGTCACCGCGACCGCCGACGGGCTACGTGATGAGGCGACACTCGACGTGGACATCGCGGCACCCGTGCGCCTGAGCGCACCCGTGCTTCGTCGACTGGGGCCGCGGGTGCTCTCGATCCGCGTCACGCTTGGGGCACGGGCGGTCGTCCAACTTGTCCGACGCTCCGACGGACGTTCACGGGTCATCCGAACCCTCGTCGGAACCACACGGGCAGCTCGAGTCCTCATCCCGACCGACACGAGGCGTGGGGCCTATCGTGTCCGCGTCGTTGCCTCGCTCGGCGGGCGCAAGGCGACGATCATCGTCGCTCTGACCATCTGAACGCGCAAGCGCGTGTCGTTCCACCTGGACCTTCGGCCCGGCGCCTGATTCGATGGCGTCGTGAGTGACGGCCTTGAGTCCGCACCCTCTGGGCTCCGACGCCGTTCGCTCCTGATCGCCGCAGGCGTGTTCACGTCTGGAGCGGTGCTCCTTGGCGTGGAGATCGCCGCGAGTCGCGTCCTGGCGCCTTTCTTTGGCACGTCGCTCTTCGTTTGGGGTGCGCTCATCGGCGTGGTCTTGACCGGCCTCATGATCGGATACTGGCTGGGCGGGATGCTCGCCGACCGCGCTCCTGCCCCCGCGCTTCTTGTGAGCTCGATGGGGCTCGGGGCGCTCCTCGTGCTCCTCATTCCCCTGGTCGACGGACCGGTGCTCGAGTGGGTCGTTGGTTGGGATCCGGGGCCGCGGTTAAATCCGCTTGTGGCCGCCGTGTTGCTCTTCGGGCCTGCGAGCGTGGTCCTCGCCGCGACCACCCCGATCGCCGTTCGGCTCTCAGCGCACTCGTTGGCACATCTGGGGAGAACGTCCGGGCGGCTCTTCTCGATCTCGACAGCGGGGAGCATCGCCGGGACCTTCCTCACCGCCTTCTTTCTCATCCCCGAGCTTGGGACAAATCAGCTCCTTGCCCTGGCCGCGACCACGCTCGCGGTGGTTGCGCTCGCAATCGCCGCCGTCGAGCGCGTCTGGCCTGCCACCGGCGCGGTCGCGGCGCTCGTCGTGGCGGGAGTCGTCGCGACGGTTGTGCTCGCACCCTCTGGTGGAGGGGCACTCAGCGCCGTCGAGGCAGCGGACTGGTCACCCGTCTCGCGCTCACGCGACGAACTCCGAAGGGTGCCGACCGAAGCCGCCGATCTCACGGACGTCATCTACTCTCGCGATACCCAGTACCACCGGCTGAGCGTGACCGAGTCAAACGGCATCCGCTACCTGCGCTTTGACAACTCCTGGCAGAGCGCGATGCGCATGGCCGACCCGCAGGAGGCGATCTTCGCCTACACCGACGACCTGAACCTCGGCCTGGCCTACGCGCCGATGGCCCGCACAGCGCTCTTTGTTGGCCTCGGCGGCGGCACCGCGCCGCGGCGCATGCTCGCGGACTTTCCGCAGCTGACGGCGACCGCCGTCGAGCTCGACCCCGAGGTGATCCGCGTCGCGAAGCGCTACTTCGCGCTACCGGATGATCCGCGGTTGACACTGACCGCCGAGGACGGACGGCGCTTCCTCACACGCGTTGACGAGAAATGGGATCTCATCGTCATCGACGCGTTCTTTGCCGACGCGATTCCCTTCCACCTCACAACGAGCGAGTTTATGGACGTCGTGCGGGATCGCTTGGCCCCCGGCGGCGTCGTCGTGACGAACATCATCGGCTCGGTAAGCGGCGAGCGGTCAAAGCTCTTTCGCTCGATGTATCGCACCTACCGGAGTGCGTTCGCGTCGGTCGCCGTGCATCCGGTCGGGAACCTGCCTGGCACGGGGGACGACGAGGCCAGCCGGAACATCATCCTGATTGCCGGCGACGCCGCCGTGCCAGCCCGGGCAGTGCTGGAGGCACGCTGGCGCAGTCTCAACCGAAGCCGTCCGGACCCCGTTGATCTGACTGACGCGATTCGAGGGCGGTACGAGCGGACGATTCCCTTGGACGTGCCGACACTGACCGACGACTTCGCTCCGACAGATCACCTCCTCCTGCTTGAGTAGCCGGGCGCGAGGGGTTCGTGCATCTCTCGGTTGGGCCGGTGTATCCTCGCCAAAGACCGACTGAGGAAATGATGGACACGCCGACGCACTCCGCAATGGAACGCGACATCCAACGGCTGGCGGATGCGCTCGGAGATCCGACGCGCCGACGGATCTTCTTCATGGTGCGCGAGGCCGATGGCCCCCAGGGTAAGGACGACGTCGCCGGGGCGGTCGGGATTGATCGCCGGCTCGCCGGCTTCCACCTCGACAAACTCGTCGAACAAGGCTTTCTCAGCGCCGACTTCGCACGTCGCTCGGAACGAAGCGGCCCGGGTGCCGGCCGACCGGCGAAGCGCTACCAGGTCGCCGAGGCCGAGATCGCCGTCGGCCTGCAGGAGCGTCACTACGAGGTGCTCTCGCAGCTCCTGCTCAAAGCGATGGCGCACGGTGGGGAGGGAGAACCGCAGGAGGTGCTCGAGCGGGTCGGCTACGACTTCGGTTTTGAGCTCGGGCAGGCGGAAGTCGCCGCAGGCCGTCGGCTGCATGGCGACAACGCGATCGAGGTGGTGAAGGGCGTCGTACGGCTCCTTTCGCGATACGGCTTCGCCGCGCGCGTCGAGGGTGAGAACACGATCCGCGCCTGCGCGTGCCCCTTCGAGGAGATGGCCTTCATCGACCCCGACCGGATCTGCGGCCTCGATCGCTCCATCTGGAAAGGCGTGCTCGCGGCCTTCGCGCCTGACGCCACCATCCGCGAGGCAACCGCCCGCGCCCAAGGCGACGAGGCCTGCATGGCCGTCGTCGCCACCTCCTAGCGCGTCGCGCTCCCTGCTCTCAGCGGGTTCTCATCAACGTTCAGGGCGCTCTCACATGGGTGAGCAACGCTGCCTTCACACAAGAAACCACCAACGTGTGAGGTAACGATGACCCAGTCCATCTCATGGAAAAAGTCCACCGCGCTGATCAGCGCCGCAGCCCTTATGGCGGGCGGCGGAGCGGCCTTCGCCGCCACTGGCGAGACCGCCAAGTCGACGAGTCAGTACAGCGCGGCAAGCGCTGCCGACCGAGCTGATCACGAGGCGATGCGCACGCTGCACGACCAGGAACTCGCGAAGGCGCTCGGCATCGACGTCGCCAAGCTCCAGGCAGCACAGAAGACCGCCCGCCAGCAGGTGCTCCTGAAGGGGCTCGACGAGCAGGTGAAGGCCGGCCGACTGACCCAGGCTCAGGCCGACGAACTGCGCGCCGCCGCCGCGAACGGAACGCTCGACGCGGCCCTCAAGAAGCAGGCTCGGGCGCGTCTTGTCGAGCACCTCGCCGCCGACGTCAAGTCCGGTCGCATCACCCAGGCCCAGTCCGACGCCAGGCTCAAGGCGTTCGATGCCCAGCCCGCTGGCAGCCTCGACGGCCCGGGCTTCGGTCGCGGTCCGGGCGGTCACGGCGGCTTCGGTGGCCCGGGCGGCCAGGGTCGCGGTGGCCCGCGCGCTGGACTGAACGGGTAAACGCGGCTGTGCTTCGGGGGTGCCGCGGGTATCCGCTGGCACTCCCGACACGCATCTGTGACGTTCCCGCGTGACGACCTTAAGGTGGTTCTCATGTTGGAGCGCAATTCTTCAAGAACACGAGGCCCGCCCAACGTCCCTGGAGGTCAGTTCCGATGTCCGTAAGTACCCTTCGCAAGCCCACGGCGATCGCAGGCGTCGTCGCCCTCGTCGCCGCTAGCGCCGTCGCCTTCTCGACCGCTGATGGTGCGACGTCGGCCAAGACAAGCAAGTCCGGCGCCTACAACGCCGTCGCTGCCGCCGACCACCAGGCCAAGCGCGACCTTTACGACGCGGAACTCGCAAAGGCGCTGGGCGTCGATGTCGCGAAGCTCCAGGCGGCGCAGAAGTCGGCACGTGAGGCGGTCTTCCTGGCGGGCCTCGACGCACAGGTTAAGGCGGGGCGGATCACGCAGTCCAAGGCTGACGAGCTTCGTGCCGCGGCCAAGGCCGGCAAGCTGGAAGCGACCCTCAAGGCTGATCGCCGCGCCGAGCTGGTCACGCGCCTCGCGGAGGCCGTCAAGGCTGGGCGAATCACGCAGGCCCAGAGCGACACCATCCTCAAGCAGTTCGATGCGGCTCCGGCCGGTGAGCCTGGCCACGGCTTCGGTCGCCACGGTGACCTGGACATCGGGCACGAAGGTGGCCACGGCTTCGGTGGGCACCACCGGGGCGGGTTCCGTCCGTAGCAGGCCGTTTGACTCGCGCGATCTGGTGGGTGGGCTCGTCGGGTCACCCACCAGGCGTGCGACACTCTCGCTGCCGCGTGACGAAGGAGTTCTGGCTCGCGATGAAGGTACTGATCGTCGAAGATGATGCCGCCGTTGGGCGCGCACTTGAGCGCGTGCTTCGCGCGCATGGCTACATCACCTCACAAGCGACCGACGGGTCGACGGGTCTCGCCGAGGCGAGCCGTAACGGCTTCGACGCCATGCTCCTTGACGTCAACCTGCCGGATATGTCAGGGCTCGACGTCTGCAAGCAGCTACGGGCGTCGGGGAGCCGGATGCCGGTGCTGATGCTGACCGCCCGCGACACTGTGACCGACCGCGTCGCCGGTCTCGACGCCGGGGCTGACGACTACCTCGTAAAGCCCTTCGCGCTCCCGGAGCTGGTCGCGCGGCTTCGTGCGCTGCTTCGTCGCACTGGCAGCGGCGAAACCGTCGGCGTGGGAGATGACTCGCTCGCGTTCGAGGATGTGAGCCTCGATCTTCGCTCGTTCGAGGCCCGGCGCGGGGAACGGTCGCTCGGCCTCACGAGGACGGAGTTTCTGCTTCTCGAACTCTTCCTGCGAAACCCGCGACAGGTGCTGACCCGCGAAGTCATCCTCGATCGCGTGTGGGGCTTTGACGCGGCGGGCTCATCGAACGGCGTCGAGGTGTACATCGGGTACCTCCGTCGCAAACTCGAGGCCGACGGCGAATCCCGGGTCGTGCATACGGTCCGCGGCTTCGGATACGCCCTGCGCGAGTCGTGACGCTCAGCCGACGCATCGCGGCGACGGCGTTTGGCGCGGTCATGGTCGCGGTCCTCCTCGCCGTGCTCGCGGCGTATTTTTCGACGTCGCGCGCGCTCCAGGCTCAGGTCGATGACGCCCTGCGGCGCGAAGGTCCCAGCGCCCTGCGCGACGCGGTTCGCGACCTTCAACATGGAGAGGCCCCAGGGGGCGGTCGATTCGGAGGAGCTCGCCCAGGTCGCCAGTTCGGTGGGCCGGGCTACTACCAGCAGCTCGTGGACGCCGAGGGCAACGTCGTTCTGCGACCCCGGACGCGCGTGCTTCCGGTCACGGGCGATGCCGCCACATTCGTTCGCGAACAACGCAACGGGTTTAGCACCGTGCGCGTCGATGGCGAACCCATCCGCGTGATGACCATTCCATTCGGGGCGCTGCGGATCAACGGCGTGAGCGTCCCCCTTGTCAGCCTGCAGCTCGCTCGCTCACTTGGTGACGTCGAAGATCGCCTTCACGACCTTCGTAGTCGCCTCCTCATGATCTCCGTCGGAGCTCTGGGCCTCGCGGCACTCCTTGGGCGGTTCGTCGCGCGCCGCAGCATCCAGCCGGTTCTGTCCCTCACCCAAAGCGTTGAACGCGTCACGGAAACCCAAGACCTCACGCACCGGATCGACGTCAACGGATCCGACGAGCCCGCCCGCCTGGCAACCGCGTTCAACGAGTTGTTGGCGAGCCTCGACACCGCGCGGCGATCGCAGGATCAGCTCATCGCCGACGCCTCTCATGAACTCCGAACCCCGCTGACCGCCCTACGCGCCAACGTCGAGCTGCTCGCCTCCGGGGCCCAGATCGACCCTCACGAGCGGTCCCAAATGGCGTCGGACCTCGCGTCCCAGCTCGATCAGTTCGGTGAGCTCATTGGTGGCCTGGTCGAGCTTGCTCGTGGCGACAAACCGCCGGAGCGCTTCGAGCTACTCCGCCTCGACGACCTGGCAAGCGACTCCGTCGCGCGGGCTCGTGCGCTCTGGCCGACGGCGACATTCACGCTGAGCTGCTCGGCGACGTCGGTGAATGGCGACCGTGACCAGCTTGAGCGGGCGGTGCGTAACCTCCTCGACAACGCCGCCCGCTACGCCGGCAGCGCCGGACCGATTGATGTCCGTGCCGAGGCTGGCGAGGTGTCGGTGCGCGACCACGGTCCTGGCGTTCCGGAAGAGGAGCGGACGCGGATCTTCGAGCGCTTCCATCGAGGTGCGGGGGTGCGCGCTGTTCCCGGATCCGGACTTGGCCTTGCGATCGTCGCCCAGATCACACGCGCCCACGGTGGCTCGGTGGTTGTCGAAGCAGCCGACGGAGGAGGGGCGCTTTTCCGGCTCAGGCTGCCGAATGCTTCTCCTCCGGGCGAGGTGTAGACCTGTCAGAGGACACCGGCCCGATGGCGGCTGCCGTGCGTGACGGTATCGTCGTGGCAGCATGATGGCTCGGTCCCAAGCGAGCGACTTGTCACGAGTGACCATGTTCTCCTTGAGACGTGGTTTCTTGTGAATCGTCGGCTGGTCGAGAGGCAGCGGGAGCGCACATGGAAGGCGCTTCGGGAGGTTTGCGCGCTGGAGTGCGTGGTGCCTGCCGACATCACCTGGCGTGGGATATCGGAGAGGCGTTCCCCGACCAGACTTCTCGCTCGTCGACCGAACATGCTTCGCCATCATGCGACGCCTCGGAATCACGCGAGCCGCAAGTCTTGACGACCATCTCGCCGTCGTTCGCTTCAGGCCCCGCCGGGACCGCGCATTCGAGATCGTTCGCCAACTCGCTCGCGGGCACGTGTGCAATCGTTGACGGTGTTAACGTCGGCGCGGCCGAACCGACCCGCCGGCGTGACGCACAGGCGGGGGTGTGTCGAAGGCCAGGCGGTGATGCGGGGTGGCTCCGGGTCGTGGCGTTGCCGGGCGGTTCGAATGTGCGCTACGGTCGATGCTCAGCGCACGGACAGGGGGTGTCTCGGAGGAGATGCCCGGGTACGAACTGGCCCGCCGGTCGATGCGCATCTTGGCCAGGAGAATGGGAGAACCGCAATGGCCCCCGAACGCAATGCAGCGCCGCAGGGCCCGCGCCGGGCACGTCTCGCGGGGCCGCTTGATCACTCCGCACGGTCCGCGCGCCGCGCCGAGCGAGAGCTTGCCGAGGACACTCAGGCCGCTGCCCGTGCGGAAAATGAGGGGTACACGCTGGGGCGACCGACGCCATCGGACAGCCCCTCCCGCACGCGTCAGGGCCAATGAGCGACGCGAAGTCGTTGGATGATGCGGCTCCGCTAGCAGCCGCTGCGCCTTCGCTCGCTGCGTCGGGTTCGAGTGACATGGCCGCGGACCCCCTCCGTCACCACGCGCATCTCAAGGGCCACGTCGGGGCCTTCGGCTCGGATCGCTTCGGCATGGCCGCCGAGCGGTTTGCACGCCTCTTTGGTACGCCGAAGTTCATTCTGTGGCAGACCGGGCTCGTGGTCGTCTGGATCACCGTCAACGTCGCCGCCGTCGCACTTCAATGGGATCCGTATCCATTCATCCTCCTTAACCTGGCCTTCTCCACGCAGGCTGCCTACGCCGCTCCGCTCATCCTGTTGGCGGCCACGCGTCAGGCTGACCGGGACAAGCTGACGATCATTGCCGAGGCACGTCACCGTGAGGACATCGCTACCGCCCACGCTGCCCTGCTGCGCCAGAACACCCTCCTCACCGAACGGATCGAGCGGCTCACCACAGAGCTGCACGACTCGGTCCTCAGTCCTGCTGCGTCGAAGTGATACGCCAGCCGAGTGAGGAATCTGTGAAGGTTTCTCACCTGCACGTTGGTTTGGAACCTGTGTGCGTGACGGAACCCGCAATGGCGGCGTATACCCGGTACTGACCACCGAGAAGCACCTGGAGACCGGACCATGAAACGCAGCGCAGCCGTTGTTCTTGCCGTCGCCATCGCGACCTCGGGCGTCGTCGCGGCCGAGGCGGCGAAGCCCGCGAAGCCGACCAAGGCGGCCATCGCCAAGAAGGCCAAGCGGGCGGCGCTCGCAAAGCGGGTCAAGCAGGCCAAGGAACTCCGACTCAAGGAGTTCTCGAGCTGCGACGCGTTCGCTACCTACATGCGCGCCCACACCGCAGATCAGGTCGGCCCCTGGGGTCTCTACGGTGGACCATTCCTCGAAGGTGACGTCTTGCGCGCAGGCGCCCCAGCGGCGAGCGCGGCCCCGGCCACCGACGCAAAGACGGCTCCCGTCGCCGGTACCGACTACTCGACCACGAACAACCAAGAGGCCGACGTCGACGAGGCCGACACGATCAAGACCGACGGCAAGACGATGTTCGCAATCGCAAACGGCAAGCTCCGGACCATCGACGTTTCCGGCGGCGGCGCAAGATCGCTTGACGAGCTCAGCCTCGGAGACAACGGCTACGGATCGCAGATCCTCAAGTCGGGCTCACGGATCCTCGTGATCGGCTACGGCGCCTCGGACATCATCCGCACTCAGCCGGCGCCAGCGGCACCATCCCCCGGTGGCGTCGCGACGCGGTCGTCGATCCCGTACGGCTTCTATCGGCCGACGACGCGCCTCACACTCGTCGACGCCAGCAACCCGTCCGCGCTCAAGGTCGTCGAGACCATGACGGCCGAGGGCTCCTGGATCGGAGCGCGCCTGTCGGACGGAACCGTTCGCGTCGTGATGAGCTCCCAACCATTTGGCCCCCAGTTCGTGACGCCGCTCGCTGACACGCAAGGCAACGTCAGCCAGGCCGCCATCGAGGCGGCGACCGTGCGCAACAAGGCAATCATCGCGGGCTCGACAGCCGCGGACTGGCTTCCCAGGATGGCCGTCCAGCAGGGCACAAACGGCGACCCGAAGCGCGACCAGCTCTTCGCGTGCGACGACGTCAGTTTCCCGAAACGCTATTCGGGCGAGTCGATGCTCTCTGTGCTCACGATCGACCCGGCAACGAGCGTGACACCCATCGACCGGGATGTCGCGGTGACCGACGGTCAGCTCATCTACGCCTCGAGCAAAAGCCTCTACGTCGCGACACCGCGCTGGTACGACGACGATGACCAGAAGGCCAACATCGCTCCCAAAGGCGTGACCACGGCACTCCACCGCTTCGAGATCGAGGGACGCACAACCACCTACCGCGCGGCGGGTCAGGTCCCTGGATACCTGCTCTCGCAGTTTGCGATGTCCGAGCAAAACGGCATCCTGCGCGTGGCGTCGACAAGCGCGCCGCCGTGGTGGGGTGACGGCCAGCGGGAAGAGACGCAGAGCTACGTCACCACCCTGCGCGAGACCTCCGGCGCGTTGGTGAAGGCTGGCCAGGTCGCGGGTCTTGGCAAGGGTGAGCGGATCTACGCGGTCCGGTTTGTCGGTGATACCGGATACGTCGTGACCTTCCGCCAGGTCGATCCCCTCTACACGGTCGACGTCAGAAACCCCGACGCGCCGCGTGTTGCGGGGGAGCTGAAGATCACCGGCTACTCCGCCTACCTGCACCCGGTCGGCGACGGACTGCTCCTGGGCGTCGGGCAGGAAGCGACTCCCGAAGGACGCCGCTCGGGCTCACAGGTGTCGCTCTTCGACGTCTCTGACCCGGCGAACCCGAAGCGCGTCGCGCAGAAGCTCCTCGGGAAGAGTTGGTCGGACACGGAATGGGACCACCACGCCTTCCTTTACTGGCCAAAGACCGGCCTTACGATGCTTCCGCTCATCAGCGAGGAGTCGGACCCCGCGAAGGGGACCTACAGTTGGAACGCCAAGGCGGTTGGGCTCACCGTTTCACGCACCGGTATCACCGCCGCAGGCGAGGTTGTGCACCCCACGACAAACCAGGGTGCCGATCCGATCACCCGATCGGTCGTCGTCGGCAACACGGTCTACACCCTCTCCGAGCGCGGACTCGGCGCGAGTGACCTGACGACGCTTGCTCGCAAGGGGTTCCTGAACTTCGGGTAGCCATCCTGGGGTAGCGGGCCGATCGGTCCGCTACCCCAGGATCGGTTCGATGTCCTGCGGGCGACCCGCTCCGCACGTAGTCTTCGTTTGCGATGTTCCTGGGCTGTACGCAATTGATGATCTCCGAATGTCGATCAGGAGTGTGCTCTTGAACGACACGCGGCGCATGGTCGTGGTCACCGCCGCGGCACTTCTCGCGGGCGTGATCATTTTTGGCGGCCAGCTCGTTGGGAACGACTCGACCTCCTCATCGGCTGGGAGTGACGGCGCTTCGAAGGACGGGAGCCAATCGACGCCGAACTCGTCCGGCCGCCCCGGCCGAGTCGGGGAACCGTCCTTTGCGGCCGAAGTCGACGCCGACCCGGAAGGCCGGCTCGCGTGGCGCCAGTCCCGGATTGACGACATTCCGGCAGGCGACGTGCTCCTCGCGCTGCGAAACGACAGCACCGTGCCGCACAACATCGCCATCGAGGGATCGGACGGTCGGATGATCGTGGGGCCGAGCACGACGGTGGCAGAGGCGACGGCGAGTGTCACGGTCCGGCTGGCTGCCGGCACCTACCGCTACATTTGCACGGTCCCCGGTCATCGTGAGGCCGGCATGGACGGCACGCTCAACGTCGTGGCGATCGGCCGGTAGGCGAAGACCCGCGCGACGCCGCGGTCGGCCGAGCTACTCCTTCAGCCGGTTTCTCGCAAAGAGGACCGTCATCCAGCCGAGGAGAATGGCCGTCGCCGCGGCTGCCACCGGGTCGCCTCGACGCCCTTCGCTTACGGCGACGATGGCCTCGATGAACACCGTGAGGGTGATCAGGCCGAACATCACCGTGCCAACCCAGTTCGCCCATCCCCTTGGAATGAACGTCTGGAGGCCGGTTTCGACGATCTTGCGCTCGTAGTTCCGTCGCCGGCCGGCGTTCTTATCGTTCTTCTTGGATGTCCTCGATGGCGGCATCCGGAAATCCTATCAGCGCGGCGCGGCGCGCCTCCCAAGACCCCTTCGTGCACAGATGCGAGGCAGGGAAGGGCTCGGAAAGGGCAAAATGGAGGGCCTATGACCGAACCCGACAGGCCGCCGGCCCCCCGCGGGGGTGGGCGCGTCTCGCTCAGCGACTGCGGACCGACCGACGCGAAGCCTCCGTTCAGGTTCAGTATGCGCACCGTCGTCGATCTCCACGCCACAGACGCGATGGGCGTCGTCTACTTCGGCAGGTGGGCCAGGTTCATCGAACGCACCGTCTCCGAGTATCGAATCGGGCTCGGTGACGACCCCGCCGGCGTCTCGGGTCACTGGTTCATGATTCGCGCATACGCCGTCGACTACCACCGCTCCGGTCGAGTCGGCGACGAGGTCGAGATCTTCGTGCGGTGCGCCACACTTGGGCGGACGAGCCACACGTTCGAGGCGCACATCGCTCACCGGGAATCGGGCGAGTGCCTCGTCGAGGCCCGCCTCGTTGTCGTCGGCGTCGACGGATTCGGCCCGAAGACGAGCGCCACGCTGATGCCCCAGGGGATGCGAAGCCGCATCGCGGCGTTCGAGGGTATGGAGTGACACGGCTCTTCGGCGTCGATATCGCAACACTCGAGACGGCAGGTGTGCCGACGGCGCAGGCCGCGGCGATCGAGGTCCAACTTCGCGAAGCCCTCACCATCCCGGGATCTGGAACCTGGTGGGATACCCACGTGCACGTCGGCCGCGACGCCGACGGACACGAGCTCGATGTCACGTCGCTTGTCGCCGACCTCGACGCTTGGGGGCTCGCTGGCGCGGTGATCTTCCCGGCCAATGACCCGGGCCCGGACGGTCAGTTCGCCGCGGCCAACCGGCAGGTGACCGCAGCCGCAACCCGCCAGCCCGAACGACTCATTCCCTTTTGTCGCCTCGACCCGAACGGCGACTTCGAGGCGTCGCTTGAGCACTGGTTTGCGGCCGGGGCCCGCGGCGTCAAGCTCCACCCGGTCGCCCAGGGCTTTCGACCGGAGTCCGAGAACTGCGTCCGTCTCGTCGCGCACGCAACCAGGCGGGGGATGCCCGTGCTCATCCACGCCGGATATGGGGCCCGACCGCTCGCGGGAGCTCTCAGCGCCCTGGTCGAGGGAGTGCCAGAGGCCCGCATGATCCTCGCCCACGGCGGGCGCGGCGACGCCCGCGCGCTCGCGGCGGCGTTCGCCGGTCACGCCGCTGTCCGGTTCGACACGTCGCTTGCAACGCTTGGCGACCTCGTCGCGATACCGCCTGAGCAGTTGCTATTCGGCTCGGACCGCCCGTACGGTGACCACGCGTCGGCGCTTCACCTGGTGGGCCTTGCGAGCGCGATCGCCGGCTGGAGCGCCGAACAGTTTGGCGCCGTGATGGGGCGCAACCTGCTCAGCTGGGTCGCGCCGTGACGCGTCTTGAAGCGGCCAGGATCCTGGCCGCCGCCTCGGTCGCCGAGATGGCCCTCAACCGGCGCGACCCCATCGCGGATTCCTTCCTTTCCCAGGCCGCTCGAGCCGCCGACGGGCTCCCAGGTGGGGCGGCGCTCCAGGCAGCGGCGAGCGTCGCGCGCGCCGTCGACGTGAGTGGATCCGACCCAACCGCCTTCGCTGCCCGTAAGCTCGCGCAAGCGCTCTGCCGCCTGGCGATCCAAGAGTCCCAGGCGGCACTTCTTCGATGAGCTGCGAACGGGAGCACGACATTGTCTGACGCGATCGCAGCCCAGGTTCTCGATGCGAACTCACGCTTCTATGCCGCCTTCGAGGCACTCGACATCGACGCGGTCGAGGACTGCTGGGAGAAAAGCTCCCGAGCGGCGTGCGTGCATCCCGGGAGCCGCTGGGTTACGGGCTGGACGGCGGTTCAGGCGTCACTTGAGGGGATGCTCTCGAACATCGACTACATCGAGTTCGAGGTCCTCGACCTGAATGTGAGCGTCGAAGACCCCGTCGCCATGGTGACGTGCGTCGAGCGCGTCAGCAGCACGGCCGGAAGCGGCCGTGCCACGCTTGACGTCTGCGCCACCAACATTTTCGTGCTGTCGTCAGAAGGCTGGAAGCTCGTCCTCCACCACGCCTCGCCGATCATGCAGCCATCTGACAGCGAGGGTGAGGCCGACTAGCGTCGTGAGTCGAAAATTCGTGGTCAGTTTTGGCGAGCGAGACCGAGCAAGGCCAGGACGCAGTGTTCCCTGCATATCGGGAATATGTGGGGACCAAGGACGCCGCATTGCGACGGGTCGCAGCCGCCAAAACCGACCACGAATTAATGAATCAGGACGCTAGGCCTACTTCACTCGGAACGCACCCCGCATGAACGGGTGGATCCGGCAGAAGTAGGTGTAGGTGCCGACTGGAAGAGATTTCGGGGTGCTCCAGCGGTCGACGTTTGCGGCCGCTGTGGTCTCCTCGGGCCCGAAGCCCAGCTCGCCCGAGTCGAAGGCATAGGGGCCGTCGGCGAGGGGATAGGCGACCCCGGTGTCGCGATTACACGGCGCTTTGCAGGACGTAATCGAGTGGAAGATGTCGTCCTTTGCGTCCGCGTTCACGAACGTGAGGCTCGAGCCTTTCAAGACCACGGGAGGTCGCGCGGCAGTGCCGCTCTGGGAGAGGTCGCCCTGCGACGAGAGGAACGACTTGATCGTCACGAGATCGTCGCGTTTGAGCGTGGGGCCATCGGGAAGCTTGCGGGGATCCTTGAACGTCACCCGTTTCCCGCCATGGTTCTGGTTCTCGGCAAGCGCTCCGTGGGTGGTCCTACCGATTCGATCAAAACGACCCGTGAACGGATCGATCCCGCCTCGGCCTCCGGGATCAGCGGCGACCGTGATGATTCCCATCGACTCGTACCACGACGCTCGCTTGGTCTCGTACGTAGCCGAGACGGTCAGGGCGTCGCCCTTCTTGAGGGCGATCTTCCAGTCCTTCCCGGTGTGCGTGGTGGCCATGTCCCACGAGACGGGTCCGGCGGGCTCGGTGTACTTGGCGACCGAGCGGAAGATGTTCACGGTTCGGCCGCCGCGGGTCACGTCGAGATCTGCGAAGAGGCCTCCCGGATGGATGTGGCCGGCGGCGGCAACGACGACACCGTCGACGGGGATCACCAACCGGTTGCGCACGTTTCCGTCCGGGTACGGGTTCTTCGCCTGCTTCGGGTAGGCGAACGCACCCTTCGTTCCGGAACCGCGAATCACGTCGAAGACGGGGTAGGCCTCCTCGTCTCGGACGTCCATGAACAGGCTCGTCACCGGGCGGGTGGCTTTGGCGTTGGGTGAACCGTCGGGAATGATGTCCATGTCCCAGGTCAGGAACACGTCGGCCTTGGTGGGGAAGAGGTTGTGGATCATGTGGTTCAGCACCCACGGCCGCTTCGCGTCCACCTTCCAGCCGTAGCCATCGGGAACGGAGAACACCGTCTTCTCCTCACCGCCCGGGAACTGGAGGTCGTCGACGAACCAGACCGCGTGGTGCAGATGGAGGACGTCGACACCGGGGATTTTCCCGTCCGGGTACTCCAGGTTGTAGGCAAAGCGCGTGATGCGACCCGAGATGCCCGGCCCCGGAAGGCCGACGGCCAGCGCGTTGACGTTCTGACCTGGGCTCACGTGGATCGGGCCGTAGCGCGCATGAACTCTGGTCCGGCCGTTGGCCATCTTCTTCGAGGACAGCGTCGTTTTCGCGTCCTCGGTGCCGACGACCGGGTAGCCCGCGATGAGCTGGCCGTCTGAGCCGGCCGCCGCGGCGAGAACCCCAGCGCAGGCAAGCGAGGCGGTCGCGAGTCCCGCGAGACAAAGCAGGCGGCTGGAAGTGAACTTCGAGGTCGGTGTCATGGGATGAGTTTGACGGTACCCGCGACGCGACGCGTCATCCCGAAGGAGCGCTTCGAATCGTCCGTGCGGACGATTCGTGTTCAAACGAATCGCTCGGACCTGGGCGCTCGTTGATGAAGCCCTCGACACGTGTGGCGGCCGGCTCTTGTCCGTCGAGCCAGGCGAGGATCGCCCAGGAGTCCAGTCAGGCGTTCAGCGAGGCTCGTGACGTCGGTCGGTCTCGAGCCTGCCGGTCATACCACTGCCCTGGAAGCGGCCACGCAGCGTCGATTCGGGACGCAGAGGGATCACCCGCGCAGAGTCCTCATCAGAGGAGAAGAGCACATCGCAGCCGATGCCGAGCCGATCACGCAGATCCTTCGGGATCACGACTTGCCCCTTCTCGCCAACGCGATGAGTCATACCCACGTGACGATTGATTCCGAGTTGCGTCTCGGGTCGGGATCAAGTTGTGTCAGGCACCACCGTCGCGGCGCGCTGTCGTCTCCTGTCGGCCAGGTGCCTGACACGGGGGCCCGCCGAACGTTGACGCCGACTCACGCCGCCTGCGCTAAGAGGCGCGGGCCTCGAGGAACTCGCGGACCAGCTTCTCGCCAGCCTCGTGGCCCTGCTCGAAGTAGGCGCGGTTGATCTCTTTGAAGACCTCCCACTGGCCCGGCACGTCATCCTCGGAGAGGGTCGCGTCGACGGGGCAGGCCTCAACACATGCGTCGCAGTCGATGCACTCGGCTGGATCGATGTAGAGCATCGTGGCCTGGTCGGCGTGCTCCTCGCCGGGCGAGGGGTGAATGCAGTCGACCGGGCAGACGTCGGCGCAAGAAGTGTCCTTGGTGCCGATGCATGGCTCGACGATCACATAGGTCATTGCTGCTACTCCCTCAGGTCAGGCGATGTCAGACTGCTGCGACTGTATCAGGGGACTTCACCCGCAAGGCGACCTCCGCGGCGATGGCTCGCAGGGCGACTGCCGCGGGTGCGTTGGGGCGCGCGGCGACCACCGGAAGGCCCTCGTCACCGGCCTCTGCCACCGACGATTCGAGGGGAATCTGGCCGAGGAGCGGCACCCCGAGCTCGTCGGCGAGGAGGGCCCCCCCGCCCCCCGAGAAGACCTCGTAGCGCGCGCCCGTGTCCGGCGCCACGAACCAGCTCATGTTCTCGATGACGCCGAGCACCGGAAGGTTCACGCGAGCCGCCATCGCCGCGGCGCGCTTGGCGACGCGCTGCGCGGTCAGTTGGGGGGTCGTCACCACGAGCACCGAGGAGGTGGGGAGGAGCGTCGCGAGGCTGAGCGAGACGTCGCCGGTCCCCGGGGGAAGGTCGACAAGCAGGTAGTCGGGATCGTCCCAGAAGACCTCGGTGATGAAGCTCGTCAGGGCCTTGTGGAGCATCGGCCCGCGCCAGATCACCGGCTGGTCGCCGCTCGTGAGAAACCCGATCGACATGAGCCGCACGCCATGCGCCTCGACCGGCATCATCAGGTCCTCGACGACGGCAGGCGCCCGGTCGGCCCCCATCATGCGGGGGATCGAGTAGCCGTAGACGTCGGCGTCCAGCAGCCCAACGGAGTGGCCAAGCTCGGTCAGCGCGATCGCGAGGTTTGCGGCGATACTTGACTTACCGACGCCCCCTTTCCCAGATGCGACGAGGATTACGCGCGTTGGGCTGCCCTCACCGAAGGGGCTCGGCCGGTCTGGGCCCGCGCTGAGGCCGCGCCGAACCGCGCCGCGCTCGTCGTCGGTCATCGTGTCGAGCGCGACGTGGACGGTCTCGATACCCGGAACCGCGCTGACCGCCTCGCTCACCCGCTTCTGGATCTCGGCTTTCAGGGGGCAGCCCGCGATGGTGAGCTTGATCGTGATCCGTACGTTCGCTCCATCGACATCGACGGCCCCGACCATGCCAAGCGCCACGATGCTGCGCCGAAGCTCGGGATCCTGAACCGCCGCCAGGACGTCGATGATCTGCTCGCGCGAAACGGGGGCGCTCAGAGGAACATCCTCGCGTAGCGCTCGGCGTCAGCGAGCGTGCCGCCCCACTCGCCGTGGCCCGGGTAGATGACGGTCTCGCCGGGCAGCTCCGTGAAGACCCGCTCAAGCGAACGAACCATGGCGTGGTGGTCAGAGCCGGGGAAGTCCGTCCGGCCGATGCCTTGGGCAAAGACCAAGTCACCGACGAGCGCCTGCCCGTGGCTGGCCTCGAGGGCGACGTAGCAGCCGGGCGAATGCCCGGGCGTGTGCATCACCCCGAAGGTGAGGTTGCCAACCGCAAAGCTCTCGCCGTCAGTGAGGACACGTGCCGGGGTCACGCCGGGCGTTGGCGGAGGGTTACCGAAGAGTCCGGGGTTGAACGGGGCTGGCGCGGCGAGCCAGGCTTCGTCGCCGGCCCCGCACCAGATTGGCAGTCCCGCGTCGGCCCAGATGTGGTTCTCGACGACGTGGTCCCAATGTCCGTGGGTGTCCCAAACCGCGACGGGGGTGGCGTCGAGCCTCGCGAGCGTCTCGCGGACCCAGGCCGTTCCGCCCATCGCAGGGTCGACGATGAGCGCCTCGCCGCCCTGGCGATCGGCAACGACGTACGTGTTGGTCGCGACCGGCCCGAACGTGCCTCCGCGGATGATCATGGCTTCATCACTCACCCATTCTACGAGGCTGCGGCGGTGACTTGGCGACCTCCCTCATGAAGTTCCCTACGCGCGAATCGGTCGCGTTCAAACCCGCGTAACGGTAGCGTCCGACCCGGCTCTGGCCGCACGGCTGTCGGCGTCGATGCGGACACGCTCCTGCGCGGCGCAAGCGCCGGGCCACGAGTCCCGCGCGATGGAACGCCCCTCGGGACCCTCTTCGAGTCCCCGTGACGCTCGGCGTCCGCGTGTTTGCACACCACTGCGAGGCCCGAGCGGGTCACCTGAGGACGTGGAGCGGGCACCGGGAAGTCGACCTGATCAGTGAGAAGGGCGACGGGCGCGTGGTCGCCATCGAGGTCAAGCTCTCAAGGACGGTCGACGACGAGCACGTCCGCAATCCGGTGTGGCTCCGCGACAAGATCGAGCCAGATCTGCTTGACGCGATCGTGATCACGACCGGGCCAGGCGCATATCGCCGCACCGACGGCATCGGAGTCGTGCCGGAGGCACTCCTCGGCCGCCTAGCGACCCTATCGACCGGGTTGGACGAGGCCTGATTCGTAGGCGAGGACAACCGCCTGTACGCGGTCGCGCAGGCGGAGCTTGCCGAGGACATGCGCGACGTGGGTCTTCACCGTCGTTTCGCTGACGACAAGCTGCCGCGCGATCTCGGCGTTTGAGTGCCCGCGAGCGATGAGATCGAGCACCTCCCGCTCGCGTCCGGTCAGCTCGTCGAACCCTTTGGGCGGCGCGACCGCCCGAGCGGGCTGGCGCGCGAATTCCTCGATCACCCGTCGCGTGACCGATGGCCCAAGGAGCGCCTCTCCCGAGGCGATGAGTCGGATCGCGACGACGAGATCCTCAGGCGGTGTGTCCTTGAGCAGAAAGCCGCTCGCCCCTGCGCGAAGCGCATCGAACACGTACTCATCTTGATCGAAGGTGGTGAGCACCAGCACGCGGCTGGTCGAGCCGCTTTCGACGATCCGCCGCGTCGCCTCGATCCCGTCCATGCCGGGCATCCGGACGTCCATGAGGATCACGTGTGGCGACAACCGCCGCGCTGCGATCAGTGCGTCCTCGCCGTCGACCGCCTCGCCGACCACGCGCAGCTCGGTCTCCGCATCGAGGATCATGCGAAACCCGGCGCGCACGAGCGCTTGGTCGTCGACAATAAGGACGTCAATCGCCACGGTCTACACGCTCATCGCCACGGACGCGTCAATCGGGAGGGTGGCCTGGAGTCGGAAGCCGCCGCCCGGCCTTGGTCCCGCATCGAGGCGGCCGCCGTAGACAGCGACCCGTTCGCGCATGCCGACAAGCCCGTGCCCCGTCCTCCCGGTCGAGGGAGTCCTGCCCCGACCGTCGTCATCCACGACGAGCTCAATCTCACCGATCAGGTAGCGGACCGTCACGACAGCGCTGGCGGGCCCTGCGTGCTTGAGCGCGTTGGTGAGTGCTTCCTGGACGATGCGGTAGGCGGAAAGGTCAATTCCGGCCGAGAGCGCTGTCGGGGTTCCCTCGACGTGCAGCTCGACCGGTAGACCGGCCTCACGCATCTCGATCACCAGTTGATCCAAGCGAGCGAGGCCCGGTTGAGGCTCAAGGTCGGGCGCGGTGGACTCGCTTCCGCGCATCACACCGACCATCCTGCGCATCTCGGCGAGGGCTCGCCTGCCGGTTTCCTCGATTGTCGCAAGGGCTTCGCGCTCCCGGCCGAGATCCGGGCCGAGCAGGCGCCGCACCCCACCGGCCTGAACCACCATGACGCTCACGTTGTGGGCGACGACATCGTGCAGCTCCCGCGCGATCCGGCCCCGCTCATCCGCAACCGCCGCGGCGGCCCGCGCGTTGCTTTCGGCCTCGAAGGCTGCCGCGCGAAGTCGCAGTTCGCGATTTGCGCGCCACCGGCTGGCGATCAACCACGCGATGGCCCAGATGACCGTGAAGATGATCAGGTTGCTGATCAGTAGCGCCGTCCGGCTTGCCCTCGGATCGATTTCCGATTCCGGCAGGTGGAGGATGATCGCAACCGCACCGGCAAGGATCGCTCCGAGCCCGACGAGCCGCTCGCGGAGCGAGTAGAGCGTGCCGAAGGTGGCGACTGCCACGATGACGGGAAACGAACTTGACTCCACCCCGAACGTTCCCGCCGGATCGAACCAACCGCCCGCGAGAACCGTTGCCGCACCAAAAATCGACATTTGCAGGGGGAACCACCGCACCCCGGCGATCGCCAGCGAACCGATGACCGAAAGCGTGATTTGACTCGCCCGGTTGCCGTCTTCAGGCGCCCCGAGCCAAATCTCAAGCTGCCACAGGACAAAGGTGAGAACGCCCAGGCCGACTGACCACCACGTGGCCGCGAACGGGAGCATGCGACGTCTCATGGGATGAGATTACCGTCGTCGTCGGTGCGCTCGTAGGTCCTGGCGGAGGATCTCTCGGTTGCCCGGCGTCATCAAAAGGGATGACATCGGATCGAACCCCGCGGCCGACGCGGCTCGGGGCGGCTCCTCCTAGCGTGGAGGTCATCCGCTTCGACAAACGAGCACTGGGGAAGACCATGCGGGAAACGCCAACGGGGACCATCGACTCACATGCCACTGGATCGGCCGTCGTCGTCACTGGAAGAGACCTCTGTCGCCGCTACGGCACTGGCGATGCGACCGTCGATGCGCTCGCGGACGTGTCGCTCTCGGTGACCCGTGGTGAGCTGGTCGCGGTCATGGGCCCATCCGGGTCCGGAAAGTCGACGCTCATGCACATCCTCGCGGGGCTCGACCGCCCGACAAGCGGCGAGGTTTGGATCGCGGACACGGAGATCAGTCGCCTGGCCGACCGCGACCTCACCAAACTTCGACGCCAACACATCGGCTTCATCTTCCAGTTCTTCAACCTCCTCCCGATGCTGACGGCGCAGGAGAACGTCGTCTTGCCGCTTCGGATCGCCGGTGAGCGCCCGGACCCGGAGTGGCTCGACGAGGTCGTTCGCCGGGTCGGTCTCGGTGACCGGCTGGGCCACCGCCCATCGGAACTCTCGGGCGGGCAGCAGCAGCGCGTCGCGGTCGCCCGCGCCCTCGTTGGACGACCCACGGTGCTCTTTGCCGACGAGCCGACCGGCAACCTGGACACGCGCACCGGCGCAGAGGTGCTGCAGCTCCTTCGCGGAGCGGTCGACGACTACCGCCAGACCGTGGTGATGGTGACCCATGACGCGCGCGCGGCGACCATCGCCGACCGGATCATCTTCCTCGCCGACGGTCGCCTGGTGGAGACGCTTGGCCGGTCGAGCCACGAGCAGGTGCTCGAGGCGCTCGCGCAGGTGACGGCCTAATGCTCTCGGTCGCACTCAAAGGGCTCGCGGGGAGAAAGATCCGCGCGCTCCTCACCGGTCTTGCGGTGATCATCGGGGTCGCCATGATCTCGGGCACCTACGTCCTGACCGACACCATCTCGAAGGCCTTCAATGGGATCTTCGATACGAGCTTCAAGGGTACGGATGCCGTCGTGAGTGGAAAGACGGTGGTCGACTTCGCAAACAGCGGCCCGCCGACCTTGGACGCAGCGCTGCTTGACCGCGTGCGCCGCCTTCCCGATGTCGCCGACGCCACCGGGAGCGTGTCTGATGAGACCGGCGCACGGCTGATCGACAAGCAGGGCAAGCTGATCGACACGAAGGGCGCGCCGGCCTTCGCCTACGGGATCGACCCGACCAAGCAGCGCTTCAACGCGCTCCAACTCACGACCGGCCGATTCGCGGCCGGGACGGGCGAGGTCGTCATCGACCCGAAGACGGCGGCCGACCACCAGTTCAAGGTGGGCGACACGATCCGGATCTCGGGTCGCGGCCCGGCACAGCCGTTCAAGATCACCGGCCTTGCCACGTTCGGCGGCGCGTCGAGCCTTGGCAGCGCGACCATCGCCGCCTTCGACATCGAGACGGCCCAGACGCTCGTGGCGAAGGTCGGCAAGCTCGATCAGATCTCGGTCGCGGCCAGTCCCGGCGTGAGCGCGGACGAGCTCACCAAGGAAATCGCCACGGTCCTGCCGGACACTGCCCAGGTGCGCTCGGGCACCGCGGAGGCGAAGGAGCAGAAAAAGGACATCGCGCAGGGGCTCGGGTTCATCACGAACTTCCTGCTCGCGTTCGCAGGCATTGCCCTCTTCGTTGGCGCGTTTGTCATCTTCAACACGCTGTCGATCACGGTGGCGCAGCGAACGCGTGAGTTCGCGACGCTCAGGACACTTGGGGCCTCACGGCGTCAAGTGATGGGGAGCGTGCTGGTCGAGGCGCTCGTCGTCGGCCTTGTCAGCTCGATCATCGGGCTCTTCGCCGGTCTCGGAATCGCGAAGGGGCTGAACGCGCTCTTCGTGGCGCTCGGCATCGACCTGCCCCAAACCGGCGCGGTGCTCGGTACACGCACGATCGTCGTCTCGCTGCTCGTCGGCACGATCGTGACCGTCGTCGCGAGTCTCGTGCCAGCGCGCAGGGCGACGCGCGTCGCGCCGATCTCCGCAGTTCGCGAGGGGGCGACCCTTGCACCGACACGACTGGCGCGCCGCGCGCCATCTATCGGCGCCGTTACGGGCCTCGCCGCGGTCGGCCTCCTCGGCTATTCCGTGTTTGGGAGCCTTCAGACGACCCCACGGCTGCTGCTCCTCGCGTTCGGTTTGGTGGTGCTCTTCCTGGCCGTTGCGCTTGTCCTCCCTCGGCTTGTCGGCCCCCTTGCCAGGATCGTCGGTGCGCCGTCAGCGCGCCTTGGCGGTGTGAGCGGCCGCCTCGGTCTCGAGAACGCCATTCGAAACCCCGGTCGCACGGCATCGACCGCCGCCGCGCTGATGATCGGTCTCGCGCTGATGACCTTCGTCGCCGTGCTCGGCAACGGACTTCGCCAGTCGAGCACGAACGCGCTCGAGCAGCAGATCACGGCGACTCATGTGATCTCCCGAGGTGACGGATTTGAGAACCTCACCGCGGGAACGTCTGAGGCCGCCGCCAAGGCGTCAGGCGTCGAGGTGGCCTCCGGTATCCGAAGCGATAGCGCGAGGGCTGCCGCGCAGGACGTCATCGCAAATGGCGTCGATCCCGAGACCTTCGGTTCCGTCTACAACTTCCGGTGGGACCAGGGGTCGAACGCGACCCTTGAGGGCCTCGCCGCGACGGACGCCCTCGTCAGCACAGGGTTCGCAAAGAAGCACGGCCTCTCGGTGGGGGGCAAGTTTCCAATCGTCAGCGGGTCTGGAGAGAAGGCGCGGGTTCGTGTCGCCGGAACCTTCCGCCCGTCGAAGTTCGACTCGCTCGTCGGGGATGTCGTGGTCTCCACGACGGCGTTCGACGGACTCTTCGCTCAGCCATCGGACGCCCTGACACTCCTGCGCCTCGGCGACCCGGCGGCGCCCACGGCCGCGCTTGACGTCGCGCTCAGGGACTACCCGGAGTCGACGGTGCGCACGGCCGGCGCCTTCATCAAGAAGCGGGCGGAGAGCGTCAACACGCTCCTCAACCTGCTGTATGTCCTGCTCGCGCTCTCGGTGATCGTCAGCCTGTTTGGGATGGTCAACACGCTTGCGCTCTCGGTGATCGAACGCACGCGGGAACTCGGGATGATGCGGGCCGTCGGGATGAGCCGACGCCAGGCCCGGGGGATGATCCGCCACGAGGGGATCATCACGGCGCTGATCGGAGCGGCGATGGGTTTGCCGCTTGGGGTGGGTCTTGCGGCACTGATCACGCGAGCCCTCAGTTCCTACGATGTCGCGTTCTCGGTTCCCGTCGTCGCGCTCGTCGTGTTCGCGGTGGTCTCGATCCTTGCGGGGATCCTGGCGGCCACGGCGCCGGGACGTCGAGCGGCCCGGATCGACGTGCTCCGCGCACTGCAATACGAGTAGGTCGCGGACGGTTTCGGAGGCGCGGTATCAACGCGCGCGCCTCCGAGACCTATGCTTCCCGGCGGGCCGGCGACCGAGGAGTGTTTACGTGAGCGACTTGATTTGGGGCGGGTTCGGCGAGTGAGTGCGCAGCGCAGTCCCGGGAGGACGAAGTTCTTTGTCATCGTCTTGACGATCCTGATGCCAGGTCTCGGCCACGTTCTCGTCGGCCAGATCCTTCGCGGAGCGGTCTGGATCGCCGGGTCGATCGTCATCGCCTCGATCGCGGTGAGCCGCGGCGTCAAGGTCGGCGACCCCCGGCTCCTGCTGATCACGCTCCCCCTCACGGTCATCGCCGTGGTCGACGCCATGATGCACATTCGCGCACGCGACGTTCCACGGTAACCGCCTGAGGAGGGTTATCGGGGTGGGCCCAAAAAGCGTGTCTACACTCACTCGCAATGGCCCTGCCCACACAGACCAAGGCGGCACCGCCAAGCGGTGAGGAACTGCGCATGCTCTGGCGTCGCCTGAAGGAGCACGGCGACCAGACCGCCCGCGACCGCCTCATCCTCATGTACGCCCCGCTTGTGAAGTACGTCGCGGGCCGCATGTCGAGCGCGCTTCCTTCGCACGTCGAGGAGACCGATCTCATCTCCTATGGCCTCCTCGGGCTGATCTCGGCGGTCGAGCGGTTCGACCCGGCCCGCAGAGTCAAGTTCGAGACCTACGCGGTGACCCGAATCAAGGGCGCCATCATCGACGAGCTGCGCTCGCTCGATTGGGTACCGCGCTCTGTTCGCTCGCGGGCCAGGGAGATCGAACGCAAGTCCGCTGAGCTTGAGAACCGACTCCAGCGGGCGCCGACCGATGAGGAACTGGCGGGGGCGCTCAACATGGGCCTCGCCGAGTTCCACCACGCGCTGAGCCAGATTTCGAACGCGTCGATCGTGGCGCTCGACGAGATGTGGAACGTCAACTCGGGCGGCGAGCCGCTCGCGCTGATCGACACGATCGGCGACGACAAGCTCGCCGACCCCGCCTCGCAGCTCGACCTCACCGAGATGCGCGACACGCTCGCCGACGCGATCGCCCGCCTGCCTGAGCGGGAGAAAATCGTCATCGCCCTCTACTACTACGACGGCCTGACGCTCCGCGAGATCGGCGAGGTGTTGAGCGTCACCGAGAGCCGCGTGAGCCAGCTCCACACCAAGGCAATCCTGCGTCTGAAGGGCCGCCTGAACGACACCGTGAGCGTCCCGAACTCCACGTAGCGGGTGCTCCTGCGGCCGACGGGCCGCCTGCCGTTTCACATCAGCGTTGACAGGCCCCCCCGGTGCCTGGTTAGGATCACGCTACCGATGATGTGACGAAAGGCACAAACATGGCCGCCCAGGACCCTGCCAAGCTTCGCAACGTTGCCGTCGTAGGCCATCGCGGATGCGGGAAGACCAGTCTGGTCGAGGCCATGCTCTTCAGCGCCGGAGCGATTAAGCGGATGGGCTCGGTCATGGACGCGTCGACGGTCTGCGACTGGGACGAGGAGGAGCGCAGGCGCCAGATGAGCATCTCGGCGTCGCTGTGCAACCTCACATGGGACGGGGTGAAGGTGAACGTCATCGACACTCCCGGCGAGCCCTCGTTTCATGCCGACACCTTCTCGGCGCTCGGGGCGGTCGACGGCGCGGTGATGGTGGTGAACGGTACGGCCGGGGTGGAGGTGCAGACCGAGCGCCTCTGGCAGCGCCTCGACGAGGCCGAGCTCCCGAGGATCGTCGTCGTGACCATGCTTGACCGTGAGCGCTCGAACTACGAGCAGACGATGGAGGCGCTGCGCGAGCTCGACGCGAAATGCGTCGCGGTGCAGATGCCGATGGGCGAGGAGGCCGCGCTTGCGGGCGTCGTGAACCTCGTCTCGATGACCGCGACGACCTACGAACCCGGCGCCCCGACCGGCGCGCGCGGCGCCGTCCCAGCGGCGTTCCTGGCGGCCGCGGAGACGGCTCGCGTGGCCCTCGTCGAGGCTGTCGCGGAATCTGATGACGAGCTGATCGAGAAGTACTTCGCCGGCGACGAGATCACAACCCAAGAGCTCATCGACAGTCTTCACCGGGTCGTGCGCCTCGGGAAGATCTACCCCGTGATGTGTGCCGCCCCGACGGCGGGGATCGGCGCCGACCGGGTCGTGAACGCCGTCGTCACCCTGCTTCCGTCACCGCTCGAGGTTGGTGTGACCGGGGCGGTCGACGAGCGCGGCGAGCGCGTCGCGGTCGCGCTACGCGCTGACGGGCCACCGGTCGCCCACTGCTTCAAGACCTTCGCTGACCAGTTCAGCGGGAAGATCAACCTGCTGCGGGTCGTGAGCGGGACACTTCCGAGCGACACCCATGTCTCCGATTCGCGAAGCGCCAACAAGGAGCGCATCGGCCAGCTCATGCAGATGCAGGGCAAGGAGCATGTGGCCGTCGCAGAGCTCGGCCCCGGCGACATCGGTGCCGTTGCGAAGCTCAAAGACGTCGTCACGGGAGACATCCTCTCGGCGGGCCCGACCGACATCCGCGTCGCGAAGGTTCCGTACCCGGCCGCGATCATGAGTTTTGCGATCACCCCGAAGACCAAGGGCGACGAAGACAAGGTCGGCCAGTCCCTTCGCCGCCTCGCGGAGGAGGACCCAACCCTCGACATCCACCGCGACGAGGAGACCGCGGAGCTGATCTTGGGTGGTGTGTCGCAGCTGCACGTCGAGACCGTGATGGAGCGCATGCGACGCCGTTTCGGGGTCGAGGCCGAGCTGCACCCACCGCGGGTACCGTATCGCGAGACGATCACCGCCGAGGCGCACGCCGAGGGCAAGCACCGCAAACAGAGCGGGGGCCGGGGGCAGTTCGGCGACTGTTGGCTGCGGGTCGAGCCGCTGGAGTCGGGTGCCGGGATCCAGTTCGTCGACAAGGTCGTCGGTGGTGCGATCCCGCGGTCGTTCATCCCCGCGGTCGAGAAAGGTGTCATCGAGGCGGCCCGGTCTGGGGTAATCGCCGGCTACCCTGTGGTGGACGTGCGCGTGACGGTCTACGACGGGAAGCACCACGCCGTCGACTCCTCGGAGATGGCGTTCAAGATTGCCGGATCGCTCGGGATGAAGGCGGCCCTCGAGAAGGCTCGGCCGGTGCTCCTCGAGCCGATCATGTTGGCCCGGGTCACGGTGCCCGAGGAGTGCGTTGGCGACGTGATTGGCGATCTCTCTGGCCGGCGCGGGCGTCCGCAGGGGATGGAGGCGTTCGGACACACCGAGGTTGTTCGCGCTGAGGTACCGATGGCTGAGATGCTCGCCTACGCAAATGATCTGCGGGCCATGACCGGCGGCCGAGGCGACTACACGATGGACTTCCTGCGTTACGAGGAGGTTCCCGCCCATGTCGCCCAGAAGGCCGTGGAGGGGGCCGGCGCGAGCAAGGAGCGAGCAGCCTGAACGGACGTAGCGTCGAAGAGCTGGTCGAGATCATCGAGGAGCTTGCACCCCGCGGCCTCGCCTCCGATTGGGATAACGTCGGGCTTCTGGTCGGCAACCGCCGTCAGCCGGCACGCGGTTTGATGGCGGCGCTTGACCTGCGCGCCGAGGTGCTCGACGAGGCCGCGGCGGCGGGATGCGAGGTGGTCCTCGTCCATCACCCACCGATATTCGGGGGCCTCGAGAGCGTGACCGATCGGCCAGGGGCGGAGGGGCTGATCCTGCGCGCGGCTGAGTTGCAGATCGCGGTGATCGCGGCGCACACGAACCTCGACGCGGCCCGCGGCGGCTTGAACGACATGATGGCCGAGCTGCTCGGAATGTCGGGACATGTGGCGCTGGAGCCGAGCGCCGACGACCCGGGAATTGGGCTTGGCAGGGTGGGGGAGATCGCCGAGACGAGCCTGCGAGGGCTTGTCGAGATCGGGCGCAGCGCGTTTCCGGGTGCGCAGGTCCGCCGCGTGGGGGACCTCGACCAGATGGTCTCGAGGGTCGCGTGCTGCACGGGCTCGGGCGGGTCGCTCATCGAGGCGGCGGCCGCGGCGGGGGCGCAGTGCTTCGTGACGAGTGATCTGAAGTACCACGACGCGGACCGCGCGCCGGGGCTCGCGCTCGTGGATCTGCCACACGGCGTGGTTGAGGGCCAGCTGCTTCGGCGATGGGCGGAACGGGAGCTTGGGACGCGGTTGCTGCTCGATGGGGTGGAGGTGCGGGTGGCGGACGTCGACACGGACCCGTGGCGGAACTGACGCCAAGCGTTGCGGGGGGTTTGAGACGGCCCCGCCGGGTCCGCTACTATGCCGAGACCGCGCGGATGTAGCTCAGTTGGCTAGAGCGTCGCCTTGCCAAGGCGAAGGTCGAGGGTTCGAATCCCTTCATCCGCTCTCTGTGGCGGCCTCATCGGGCCGTCGGCGTCCCCGAAGGTGAACGCCACCTCCGGAGTCGCCCGCGGCAGAGCCCGGCGACGTGGCGAAGTGGTAACGCAGCGGTCTGCAAAACCGTTATTCGTGGGTTCAAATCCCACCGTCGCCTTCCCTCTCAGCAAGCCAAATTCCAGCCGTGAGCAGGGAATTCTTGGCGACGATGAGCGGGGCGGTTGTCCGCTCAAGTCCGCTGGAATGGGGTGGAAGCGGGCTCCGACTGGCCCATTTTCTGGCCCACTGGGCGGCCGGGATCGCACCCGGTGGCCTCGATTGCGATTGCGGGTTGTAACGGGCGACTCGGTGGGTAGGTCTCACCCGAGACGTCAAGAGCGCGGGAGGAAGCGTTGTCGTTCCGTGATCGAAGGGACGTTCCACCTCGTCGGTCGGACCGCGAGCGGGAACCCGAGCCGGTTCGAGCCCAATGGCGATTCGATGCAGTTCAGACCCGAGACGCCAGCTTTGCTTGACCGGCTAGAACGGGTCGGGTCGAAGCCAAGGTCGGGTCCTCGCCCGCAAGCTCAGAGCTCCAACGTCCGCAACGCCTGATCTACGGCCTCGTCGCCCGTGGCGGCGAGGGATCGCGAGTTGAGCAGGGCGCCCGTCGGACCCAGAACGCGCGCCTCCCACATCGGAGAGGTTGAACTTCGCCAACACTCGATGGCATGGCCCTCGGGCAATCTCGCCTGAATCGTGGCGGAGTGCTCCTCGTCGAATCCAAGATGCACTTCAGCGGGTTCCTTCGTCAAGTCCACGTCGATAACCATCCACGGCCCGTTTCGCGGTGTCATCTTCCAGTATCTGGCACCTACCGCGGGGACCTCGAACATCTCCTCGTGGGAGTCGCTCAAGGCAATCCCGGCGCCCTTGGTGAGGGAGAGCCAGTAGACGACATGGACCGGGGACGGCATGCGGTAAGGGTATCCAGTTCGCCTCCGCTCGGCATCACTTTCTCCCGCACCTAATCCCCGCTTCGAACGCGCTGCCCAATCGGGCCGTTGTGGTCGCGAGTTCTCCTGCTTTGGGAGCGGGGGGTCGCCGGTTCGAATCCGGCCGTCCCGATCGGAGACCACTAGGATGCTCTGGGTGACCCGTACCTGCGTCTGCCATGGCTAACTTCGTCCTCGCGGTCGACTTGTTCGGCTTTGTGCAGATCGCCAAGCGCGACCTGTTCGGTTGGCCGACGGGCTCGCGTGAGGCCGATGAGATTCGGTCGATGCAGCCGGGTGATCGGCTTGTGGTGAAGCTGGCGCAGAGCCCGACGTTCGAGACCGCCGGCGGCGGCCGAGTGGGGGTCCAATCGGCGTACTGCCGGGCAGTGGGTCTGGACTACGACGAGATGTGCGCAGACTACGAGGAGACCGTCCGCGGAGGCGAGGCAGCAGTGCCGTGGGTGCTGCAGGTCGTGGGTCATCCAAGGGACGTTTCGGTGGCCGGGCAGACGTGGGTGCAGATCCCGGTACGGCGCGAGCCGCTCGAGCATCCGCTCTCGACGTCGGACTTCCTGCGACTGCGGGCAGTTCCCTGGGAGATCGCCGCGCAGTTCAAGGGGATGGTCTCTCGCGGTCGGCACGTGCAGCGGGTCAGCCCGGACATGGTGGACGGGGTGGCCCGTGCAGGGAGACTCGAGGACCGAAGCGGCGAGATGAGGCAGCTATCACTTGTACGGGCGACCGATGTCGACAGCGCCGTGCAGGCCCTGGTGCGGGCAGCTCGCGGTCCGAGGCCTGGTGACCGCGTGTTCATCTTCGAGCCCGATCGAGTCTTGGGCATTCATGACGCGGACGACGCGGGTCGGCTGATCGCGCGTGACCAACCGCTCACGGTCGGCCTGGCCGAACTGCGGACGCTGCTGCAGGACGCGCATGCGAAACGCATCAAGCAGGACGGCTTCACGGCGGGTCCCGGGTTGCGGGCCTACGAGCAGCTCGCTGCCATGCTGGAGCGGGGCCCCGACGTTGAGTCCGGGGTACCGGTCAACCACTTCCACGACCGCTTCGTGCTCTTCAGCTCCCGGATCACCGCCGCGATCGCGATCGCCCAGCGACCGACCGGGCCGGGGCCGTCTTCTCCGGAGCCCGTCACGGACAGCTCGGAGGCAACTGCTGAGGACGAGGCCGTCCTTCTCCACGGGCTGACGGTTCGCGCGGTCCGGGCGGAGTTGGAGGGCATCGAACTCCCCGACTCGGTGATCGCGGAGGCGGTCACCGCGCTTCGTGCCGGTAAGCATCTGCTGTTGTCGGGGCCGCCCGGGACCGGGAAGTCCACACTCGCGGAGGCGATCTGCCGGGCGGTCGTCGGGGAGGCACATGACGTCGCGACCGCCACCGCGGACTGGACCACGTTCGACACGATCGGCGGGTACCTGCCGAACGAGCGTGGCCTTTCGTTCGAGCCGGGTGTCGTGCTGCGGAGCCTGCGGGCGGGGCGCTGGCTCGTGATCGATGAACTGAACCGAGCAGACATCGACAAGGCGTTTGGCCCGCTCTTCACGCTGCTGGCCGGCACCCACGCTGACCGACCGGGGCGTCGAGTGGTACTGCCGTTTCAGGAGTCGGGCCGACCTGTCGAGATCAGCTGGCAATCCACGATCGAAGAGGCGGACGAGGGGTACTTCGTCACCCCGACCTGGCGGCTCATCGGGACGCTCAACGTCTCCGACAAGGCGAGCCTCTTTCAGCTCTCGTTTGCTTTCCTCCGTCGCTTCGCGATCATCGACGTGCCAATCCCGACCGGCGACCGATACGCCGCGTGGCTGCGTCCGCTGCTGCACAACGTCGGCCAGGCACAGCGGGACGCGATCGTGTCGTCTGCGATCGGCCTTGCCCAGGTCACGGGCCGAGAACTCGGCCCGGCGATCCTGTCGGACATGGCCGCATTCATCACCACCGGCCTGACGGAAGCGGCAACGGGCGAGACCGCCTACTCGAGCCCGTGGGAGGCGTACGTGACCGCGGTCCGGCTGTTTGCGGTTCCGCAGTACGAGGGCGCGACCGCCAAGGAGTGCAAGTCGGCCATGGACGTGGTCACACAGGCGACTCCCGCCGAGCTGGGCAGCGCGTTGAAGGGTCTCGAGGCGGCGTTCAAGAGCGTCGCGTTGAACTGACGCCGAGTTGAGCGAGACGCCCGATACCCACTTCGCCGCTGACGAGCGAGCGCGCCTGTTGAACGAAGTGCGTGCGTACCTACCCGGGTTCCTCGGTAGTGCCGCGCGGCTCGGGCGCGCGCCGATCGACGTGATCGATGATCTCCTCGGACTGCAACCCAGCGACCTGCAGCGCGTCACCGCCGTCCACGTGCTCCTCTCGGAACCGGTGCAGCGCTTCGTCGACGCGCTGCCGCATGGTCTGCGCCGGCCCGCTACGACAACCGAGCGACCACCGGTGGCGACGCAGGCCGTTCGCGGGGGAATCGACTGGGGCGCCACGACGCGCGCGCGGGCCCAGCGCGGCTGGGACCAGGGCGTCTACGTGGTCCGATCAGCTGAACGTAAGTTCGAGACACCGGAGAACCAGGCACTGGCTTGGGTGCTACGGGAGCTTGACGCGATGTCCCTCCGCGCCGTCGGTACGAGCGACACTTCCAACCGCGGCGGCGCTCTCGGCCGGATCGCGGAAACGCGGGCGAAACTCGACGCGACGCGCAGGTTCGGTTGGCTACGCGCGGTCGAGCCGGCTCGGCCGACGCGGCGCACCCTGCGTCGGCTAGCAGCGTCCCGCAGGTCGTTCTACCGGGAGGACCTGCGAGCGACCTGGGCGGTGCTTGAGCGGTACGTGGATCCTCGCGAAGAGGACCTGGTTGAACTCTTGACGCAGCGCTTCTTCGAGCCGGAGCGCGACTGGCAGCTGTTCGAGATCGTCGTCGCCCTGAGGCTCGCTCGGGCCTTTGTCGGCGTGGGGTCGCCGGATCCGACTGGACTTCTGGTCGGGTCGGTGTCCTCTCGGCGGGCGTTCGCGTCCTACCGCCTCGCGGACGGCGACGTCGTGTCGCTCTGGTACCAGGCATGGCCGCCCGGTGGCGGACGGTCTGAGCACGGGGCCGCGCGCGAAACGCACGGCGTCGCCGCTGGTGCGAGCCGTCCCGACCTCGTAATCACACGACGTGGCCCCCACCCGGACGCTGTCGTCCTCGAACTGAAGGCAACCCGTCACGCCGGCTACCTCGGCAGCGGTCTCAGCCAGCTCCTCGGCTACATCGCCGAGTGGCCCGCGCGGTTCGGTCCCGCGCCCGCCGGTTGGCTCGTGGCTCCAGCCTCACAGGCGTTTCGCGACGCTCCTGCCGGAGCCAACGCCGTTTGGGTCGTCTCCGCTGACAGCGTCGCCGACGCCGCCGTTCGGCGCTTCGTGCCCCAACAACTCCAATCGCGCCGCTAGCCGAACCCCACTCCGAGAGTGGAGGTCAGGAATCGTGGGGGCGACAACACGCCCAACTTCTTCGATACCGTGACCGGGTGACCGTCGTCGCAAAACCTGACCGGGCGGATCCTGCTCACCGGATCGTCGAGGGACGCTGGGGACGACCGACGAGCCGTGCGCGCCGGCCGAACGGCAGAAGAACCTTGACAAGCGTTCAGCAGACCTGGCCGGAATCCAGACGTCCATTGCCGCCGACCAAGGTGCGTTCGTGAGTGAGCGGGCCGCCGAGATTCGCCGGAGGGTCGAAGACAGGCGCCACGCGCAAGGCAGCATCGGTCTTCTGGAGCGCATCGAAGCCCTACGGACGCTTACGGCGAACCACTTCGCGCTCCTGATCGCGGTCTGGCTGGTTCGCTTCTTCTTCATCGCGATCGACTGCTTGCCGGTCGTCGTGAAGATTCTGGGCGGTACCTCGACCTACGATCGCCTTCTCCTCGCCCGCATGAAGGCCGACGAAGACAAGTACACAGACCTTCTTGTCGGGGAGAGGATCGAAGATCGAGCCAAACTCCAGATACTGCAACACCGCGTTGACAGGGATACAAGGAAGGCGCTTGCGGACCTGGACCATGCGTATCAGGACGGGATTGTCGCGCGCGAGGCCGAGCAATCGAAGCTGCAGGAGGACCTCTACGCGAAGCTCCGGGAGCGCCGCTTTCGGAGTGCGTCGGAGAACGGCCGTGCGGACCACGCGGAAGCGTCACCCTTGATGGGCTGACTCGCCGGTCGGCGGACTCTCCCCCGCAACGGCCAAGCGCAGCGCGCGTCTCGGCACACCCGCTTCCCTGTGGCGGCCTCAGATGGGCTCGACTCCAAACATCCCCAGTCGGCCGACTCCAGGAGCCCGGGTCTCCGACGAGATCTCCTAGTCGTCCGTCCTTGAAACACGGCCGCACCACAAGCCCGCCGGAGGCCAATGCCGGTTGATGAGAACAGCCCTCCTCCGTGCGATCTCGTGAGGTTGTCCCCGTAGTCCGTGGAACTTGAGGTTGGCGGCGCTTCCTCCGCTCCGTCCGTGGAGGGCCACACCGGCGGGGTCATGTCGGTGTGTGAGATCACCCGCGATGGCCGGCCGCATCTGGCCTCTGCCGGCGAGGATCGGACGGTGCGGATTTGGGATCCGGATACCGGCGAGAGCGTCGCGATCCCGGTGCGGCACCCTGCCTCGGCTGTCGGACGAGCGGCAGGTGCTCTCGCCGTGGGCCTCTCCGCCGGCGCGCTCGTGATTGGGGTGGGCACCGTCGAGAACGTCGATCAACCTGATTGACGTTCGCCGTCGGCGCAATCCCTGTGGCGAAGGCTCCACCGCCGACGAGTCGCCCCGAGAGGCTGCCTCCACGTCCCAGGCCTTCGAGTCAACCCGAACGCCGCAGCGTCCCTCGACTCGTGAGTGGAGAGCCATTCTTGGGGGAGATCTTGGGGGAATGCTTCAGTCCCGAAGAAGCCGTGCAAATCGGCTCAAACGACGCGAGGTCACCGATGCTTTGGGAGCAGGGGGTCGCCGGTTCGAATCCGGCCGTCCCGACTAGAAAACACCTGGAAATATGCCAGTATCCGGCCTCGACCGTGATCGGCCGAAATAGCGAATTAGGCGTTTCCGCACCTCGGAATACTTGGGGGGACGTCAAGGATCTTGGGGGAATCTTGGGGGAGATCCCTGAGAAGTGGGTCTGCCGAGGTCGGGCCGTAGCGCCGAAAGTCAATTCCGACAACGATCCTCACCCGTCTTCGTGCATTCCGTGCTGTCCGGTTTCGGCTGGCGTCAGTCTGAGGCACCCAGGAAGGGTGCGGGTATCCAAGCCCAGCTGGCAGCTGATGCGTCGGACACTTCGAGCTGGAACCGATCCCGAATCGTCAGGTGAGCGCGCAGCGCAATCAGGTCGGCCCGCTGCTGGTCAGTGAGAGTGTCACCCGAGTTCTGAAGAGCCTGCGGCTCGGCTTGAGCGAGGCTCAGGGCCCCTGCCGGGTCGAACGACTGGACTTCGATCGCGAGCCCATCGGGGGAGCCTTCGTTTGCAATCTGGCGCCAATACCAAAGGTGGTGAGTGTCTGCTGCGATGACCCGCTTGTCGAGGTCCCAGACCATGAACAGAGGTACCCCATCGATGAAGCCCCACAACCGATCGCTGCTGTCGGCATCCAACAATGTGTGTCGAGCGATCTCATCGGGGTCGGCCGACCATGGGAGGTCGAGGCTGTGGCGGAACTGAAAGTCGACTGGGACGAGAACAACTGTCGGAGGTCGCCCGCGATCACGCAGGGCGCTGATGAGGCCCACAATTGTCGCTGCGGGGCTTGACGGGTCAGACACGTGCTGCGCTGCGTTTTTTAGTACGGTGTCGATTAGTTGGGCCTCCTCGCCGCGGGCGAGACTTCGACCGAACTCGTTGCCTTCGTCTCCAACCAAGGTGAGTTCTTGCCCGACGAATAGGTCCTTAGGAAGCCAGAGTGACTGTCCGATCACGTTGGGCCCTCCTGGCGGCGCCTCGGCAAGCACGGTGTATCGGCCGGAGTCCTTCAGAAGCGAGACGAGCGGACGACTACCTTGCCACGCGCTACGTATTCGCGCCTCGAAGCTGGTGACGAGTCCGACGTCGACGGTTGTCAGCCGGAGTCGATCGTCGGCATCTTCTCGACGCCGATTATCCATCGCCTGGAGGACAGTGACGAGCTGGGCTCCACGCTGGTCCAGCCCTTCCGATGGAAGGAACGCCGCCAGGCCGGGGAGTGAGCGCAGAGCCGCGATGCGTGCTTCAACGTGGCCCGTTTCTCGGGAAAGCGCCTCGTAGACCCGAGGCGGGGGCGGAGGCTGCCCTGGGGACAGGGCGTTCAGGGCCAGAACGACGAAGGCATCGATAATCTCGATGTCAATCGCGGGAGAGTGGATGCCCGTCGGGAGATCTGAGAGAACCCAGGACGTCAGCCGATCCATCGACTGACGCCGGCCGTTCAGTGCGAGATCGGTTCCCCGGGCGGCCAGCTCAAGGCTCATGAAATGACCTGACGCTTGGCGCCACGCGTCGAGGTAATCCTCGCCGACATCGGCTCGTTTGGCTCGTCGCAGGACCCAGCAGGCAAGGTAGAAACGATCGCGCGTTCGCGCATCGATGATCTCATCGCGTAACTCGATATCAGCGCGCCGCCGGTCCGCGAGATACCGAATCCGCTCCGCTTCCGGGCTGTCACTGCCAAACTGCTGCTCAGCGCGTTCGACGTCCCACGTTTCAGGCCCCGTTTGCGCCGGCCGCCAATTCTCAAGGACGCTGTCCCAGCGGCCGTAGAGATCGCGCAGACTCTCCGTGTCTTCGGGGCGAACATCCACTGACGCCTTTGCGATGTCGGTGAAGGTTCGAAATACCGCGAGGACACCTTCGTGTCCGCGAAGGCGAAGCTCCGGGTCGTCCGTTCGGCGCAGGAGTGCTTCGGCGTGCTGCCCGCACTCGGAAAGACGAAGGCGTGACCACCCAAGCACGCTTTGGGCGTGTTCGCGGGTCGGGCTACTCGTGACGACTGCGACACCATGGGCAAAGAGCGAAAGCATGCGACGGGCGAGACTGGTCGCCCCGAGGGGAAACGCCTGAATCGCAACCGAGATCGGAAGCTCGAGGCTGCTCAACGCGATTTCCTGGCTGTCGCCGCGGACGGCAAGCTGAATCTCGTCGAGCAAATGGTGGGCCACCGGTTCGGGAAATGGTGCCCCGACTCCCTGCGCGTCCAGGATTGACTGCAGCGGGAGGTAGCGCGACCAGGCGTCAGGGACGGCCAAGAGCAGATCCGCATACACGGCCTGCGCGTCTTGATAGAGCGCAGGATTCGGCGCCGCAATCGCTTGAACCGCCTCCGCGTGAATCTGCGCCAGGAGGTCGCGCTCGGCTGCCCCACGGCCAGACGGGCCTACGACGACCACCCGGCGTGCTGCCCGCAGCGCCCTTGGAGACGATGTGCGCGGAACGAGAAGGACGGCATCCCGCTCACCGACTTGGGTGCGAAGGAGCGTCCGGATCACCGGCTGAACAAGACCCTGGGACTGGACGTCTCGACCGAGGACACGAAGCGCCCTAAGACGGATGTCGACTACCCGCCCCGATTTCGCGGGCCGGATCGGAACGAAGTCTGGCGGCTCGGAGAAACCCAACGGATCGATCGTGATCCCGGCCTGCTTACAGTGATCGACCAGCAGACCCCATGACAGGCGGTCCGCGATTTCACTGTCAACGGAGTCCCGGATGACCGCTCGCGCGTGCTTCAGGCGATACGCGTGGAGTGAGCTGGGATCGATCGCCTCGGTTGTTCGAACGTAGAGAAACACCAGGGCCGCCGCGCCGCCCCCAGCCCACACTGTTGCCCACGTCGCCGCCCACCCTCCAGGTGCGCCAGAGCCACCACCTACAAGTACCACGCCCGTGAGCGCCAGTCCGGCGAGGCCCACGTAGAAGATCGGAAAGAGATACGTCGCCTGGGCGAAAGAACGCAGCGAGCCTCGCAAACCAGCCGACGCGTAGATCGCCTGAAAGACAAACAGGACAACCGCGATCGAGAGTCCGAAGGTCGCCGCCTCGACCTGCCACATTGTCGACAAGAACTGCCTTGCGTTGTCGGCACTGCCGAACACGGGAAAGCCCGTCTGGATTGGGAGGAAGGCAATCGCAACGCTGAGCGGAACGATCCAGGCAAAGCTGAGATCGCCCACAAGCAAACGCGCCGGAGTGCCCCGAAGCGCTACACGATGTCCAGCAGAGCGTCGGGCAATTCGCTTCTTGCGGCGGGCCAGGCGACGGAGGGAACCCGGGCGAAGCCGAAGGACCTGAAGGTAGAACCAGTCGCGCATCTTGGGCTGAGGGTAACGTCCCCCGCGGACCCCGAGGCATCGACGTCCTCCCCGCTCATTCGTTTGGTGCCGGCAGCGCCCGGCGCAGGCGGACTGGACGCGACCATCACTGGTCGGATTCGCCGAAATGGCAGCAGCGCGGACCGTCAGGGGCTCCTCAACGTACCCGCCGAAGTTTCACCGCCACTCGCGCTGCCATAGCATCGGCGCGATGCTGACGCCCGCGACGACGAATGGCGGAACCCTGCGCGACGGCACGACGGACTTCCACGCCGTCTTCTTTGCGCACGAGCTGACCAAGCGCTCCGCGTCCGACAGCGTCGAGAAGCTCGCGGCCGTCCTCTCCGACGCCCAGGTCGACCTGAACCCGCATCAGGTCGAGGCGGCCCTCTTCGCTTTCCGGAGCCCGTTTTCCAAGGGCGCGATCCTCGCCGACGAGGTCGGTCTCGGGAAGACCATCGAGGCCGGGCTTCTCCTCGCTCAGAAGTGGGCGGAGCGCAAGCGGCGCCTGCTGATTATCGTCCCGGCGAACCTACGCAAGCAGTGGAGTCAGGAACTGGTCGACAAGTTCTTCCTGCCGTCCGTGATCCTTGAGGCGAAGAGCTTCAGCGAAGCCGTCCGAGGCGGGAACCTGAACCCGTTCGAGCAGGACGCCATCGTCCTTTGCTCATACCAGTTCGCCAAGAGCAAGGCCCCCTACGTCCGCCAGACCCAGTGGGACCTTGTCGTGATCGACGAGGCGCACCGCCTACGAAACGTCTACAAGACCTCCAGCAAGATCGCCCTCGCGATCAAAGACGCCGTCGAGCCGTTCCCGAAGGTTCTCCTCACGGCGACGCCGCTCCAGAACACGCTCCTTGAGCTTTACGGCCTCGTGAGCATCATCGACGACCACGCCTTCGGGGACCTTCGCAGCTACCGCGCACGGTTCGGCCGACCGACGGATGAAACGGACTTCGCAGCCCTCAAGGAGCGTCTCGCGCCGATCTGCAAGCGGACACTCCGCCGCCAGGTCCTTGAGTACGTCAGCTACACCAACCGCCACGCCCTCGTCCAAGAGTTCGTCCCAACCGACGAAGAGCAACGCCTCTACGACCTCGTCTCCGAATATCTGCAACGCCCGAAGCTCCACGCCCTACCGGCGAGCCAACGGCAGCTCGTGACGCTGATCCTTCGAAAGCTCCTCGCGTCGTCAACGTTTGCGATCTCCACCACGCTTGACGGCCTCGCGCGTCGACTAGAGGACGCGGCCGCCGCCGCGACCATCGTGAAGGACGCCCCCGACGCGGAGGCGCTCGACTGGGAGGAACTCGACGAGCTGGCGGATGAGTGGGGCGATGACGACAACGACGCCGAGGTCCAGGAGGGACCAGCGCTCGGGGCGGAGGAGTTGGCGGAGCTTCGCGCCGAGATCGCAGAGCTTCGCGAGTTCCACGCCCTCGCCAAGTCCATCGGGAAGAACTCGAAGGGCGAGGTCCTCATCACCGCCCTTCGGCGAGGGTTCGAGGCGGCGGCAAAGGCCCGCAAAGGCACGGACACCGCCAAGCTCCAGCGCAAAGCGGTCATCTTCACGGAGTCCCGTCGAACCCAGGACTACCTCTTTGGGATCCTGGAGGCCGAATTCGCCGGGAAAGTAATGTGCTTCAACGGCACCAACAGCGACCCTCAGTCCAAGGCGATCTACAAGGCGTGGCTCGCCCGGCACGCTGGCACCGACCGCATCACCGGGTCGGCGAGCGCCGACATGCGCGCCGCCCTCGTCGAGCACTTCCGCGACGATGCCTCGATCCTCATCGCGACCGAGGCTGCCGCAGAGGGCATCAACCTCCAGTTCTGCAACCTGGTTGTGAACTACGACCTGCCGTGGAATCCGCAGCGCGTCGAGCAGCGCATTGGGCGTTGCCACCGCTACGGCCAGCGCTTCGACGTCGTCGTCGTGAACTTCGTCAACAAGAAGAACGCCGCTGATGTACGGGTCTATGAACTGCTCGCCGAGAAGTTCCAGCTCTTTGATGGAGTCTTCGGTGCCAGCGACGAGGTCCTCGGTGCCGTCGAATCGGGCGTCGACTTCGAAAAGCGGATCGCCGCGATCTACCAGCAATGCCGTTCCCATGGTCAGATCAAGCGGGAGTTCGACCAGCTCCAGCTCGACCTCGAAGTCGAGATCAACGCTGGACAGCGCGACGCGCGCGAGAAGCTCCTCGACAACTTCGACCAGGAGGTCGTCGAACGCGTTCGCATCCAGAGCAAGGACGTCCTCGACCGCTTCAACCGTCAGCTCTGGCAGCTCACCCGCCACGTCCTCGCTCCCCACGCTGACTTCACTGACACTGGCTTCGCTTTCACCCTGCACACCAACCCTTTCCCGGCTGAGACCATCCACCCAGGGCCCTACCGCATGGAAAAAAGCGTGGAAGACGCCAACACATACCGGGCCGGTCACCCGCTCGCGCGACAGGTCATCGAGCACGCCACGGCCCTCACCCCCGGACCCGCTGAGGTCACCTTCGACTACGCCGCCAGCGGCAAGAACATCACGATCCTCGAAGGCTTCCGCGGGCAAAGCGGCTGGCTCACATGCTCCCGTCTCACGGTGAGCGCCCTTGAGACCGAGGACTCCTTGACCATCGCCGGGGTGACCGACGACGGCGAACCAGTCGATGAACACCAAGCCCGACGCCTCTTCGACCTCGTCGCCCACCACGGAGCCTGTGCGGCACCGCCCGAGACGATGGCCGCCGCCCTCAGGGACGCGCTTGGACGCCAGCGCGAGGCTCACCTCGAAGTCGCGATGAACCGCGACAGCAACTGGTTCGACACCGAAGACGACAAGTTAGAGCGTTGGGCCCAAGATCGCCGAGTCTCCTTGCAAGTCGAGCGCGACGAGATAGAAGACGCCCTACGCGACGCAAAACGAGCAGCACGAACCGCCGGTACCCTTCCCGACAAGCTCGAACGCCAGCGCGCCGTCCGCGACCTCGAAGCCAAGCGCGAACAGGCCCGCCGCGACTACGATCACGCCTCAGATGAACTCTTGCGCCAGAAAGACGCCCTCCTCGACGACGTCGCTGAGCGACTCTCACAGCAAACCGAGGAGCGCCAGCTCTTCACCCTGCGCTGGCACTTGACCTGACGGAGCCCCACGATGTCCCTGGACGCAACACCCGCCGACACGCTGATCGAGCGCTTCAACCTCGAATCGCAGACCCCCGAAGCCGAACGTATCGATGGTCTCCGCTCGGTCGTCCCTGAAGCATTTGGCGATGGCAGGATCGACGTCGATGCCCTCCGTCGGTCTCTCGGGGACTGGGTCGATCCTGGTTCAGAGCGGTTTGGGTTGACGTGGCCCGGTAAGGCCGACTGCATGCGCGTCATCCGGGAGCCCTCCATCGGCACGCTGGTGCCCATGCCCGAAGAGTCGGTCGACTGGGACGCCACCCAGAACGTCGTCATCGAGGGCGAGAACCTCGAGGTCTTAAAGCTTCTCCAAAAGGCGTACTACGGCAAAGTCAAACTCATCTATATCGACCCGCCATACAACACGGGAAAGGAGTTCATTTACCCCGACAACTTCCGCGAAGGGCTCGCCGACTACTTGCGCTATTCCGGACAGGTTGACGGCGACGGGATCCTCCAGTCCGCCAACAGCGACACGAATGGCCGCTACCACTCTCGATGGCTTTCGATGATGTTTCCACGTCTCTTCCTTGCGCGGAATCTTCTTCGCGACGACGGCGTCATTTTTGCCTCAATCGATGACCATGAGGTCCACAACCTTCGGGCCGTCATGAACGAGATCTTCGGGGAAGAGTCCTTCATCGCCTGTTGCGTTTGGCAGAAGCGCTACTCACGGGAGAATCGCGGGTCCATTGGCGACGCACACGAGTACCTCCTGGTATACGGGAGAGACAGCGCAATGTTTCAGGAATCACGTGGGCTCATTGCGCCTACGGACAAGCAAACCGCAGTCTACCGTAACCCAAACAACGACCCTAAGGGCCGCTGGCGACCTGTTCCAATGACGGCGCAGGGGTATCGAGCCAGACAGATGTACGAGGTCGTCACTCCCGCCGGAACAACGCACCTGCCCCCCGAGGGTAGGTGTTGGTCCATGGTCGAGTCGGAGTATCTTCGGCTAAGGGGTGAAGGGCGCATCTACTTTGGTAAGGACGGATCCTCTCAACCGAATGTCATCCGATACCTAAGCGAGATGGAAGGCCTCGTTCCGTGGACATGGTGGCCGTCCGACGAAGTCGGTCACACGGACGAAGCGCGTAAGGAAGTCCAGCAGATTTTCGGGACGCAAACGGCGTTCGATACGCCGAAGCCAACGCGGCTCATGAAGCGTGTCCTGGAGATCGCCTGCGGGCCGTCGGACCTCGTGCTCGACTTCTTCTCGGGTTCGGGAACACTGGGACAGGCGGTATTGGAGGAGAACGCGCTTGACGGAGGCGCACGCCGGTTTATCCTGGTCCAGCTTCCAGAAAAGACGGAGGCCTCGTCAACAGAGTCGATTGCGGATGTCACCCGCGGGAGGATTCGCTGGGCCGGTCAGCGAATCGAGGCTGCCCCGCAACGACTTGGGGCAGGCGAGACTGACACCGGCTTTCGAGCGATGCGGCTTTCAACATCCAACTTCTCCGTCTGGAACTCGGAGTCCTCCGGCGCTGACGGCGAGGCGCAGCTATCGCTGGCTGCGGAGCACCTAGCGCCTGAGTCGACTGAAGCATCGATGCTCGCGGAGCTGCTTCTAAAGGCGGGCTTCGAGCTGACTGTACCGGTGGACCGGCTCAACGTTGCCGGTGTTCCAGTTCACTCGGTAGCAGGCGGTGAACTCTTGGTCTGTCTTGGGCGGGAATTGTCGGTTGAACTGTTCGAGCAGATGGTCGCCCTAGGCCCTTCCCTAATAGTCGTTCTCGACGCCGGGTTTGGCAGCGACGAGCTGAAAGTTAACGCGCTCCAAACCGTTCGTGCTCACAATCGGGCCACAGGCAGCGACATGTCGCTTCGAGTCGTTTGACTTTGATGGTGCGCCAACCTTGAAGCTTCGGTTTGATCCCGGCCTGAGGCATCAGCAGGAGGCGATTTCGGCTGCGGTTGACCTCTTTCTGGGGATGCCGCTCGCAAACTCGCCCTTCTCTCTGTCATCGCTCGCTGAGGGCCAGCTCCTGATTACCGAGCTGGGTGTTCCGAACCCAACGCCCATGGACGAGGCCACTTTTCGGCGCGAAGTGCTGGCAAACCTCCAACGCGTCCAGGAACGAAACGACATCCGTGCAAGCGAAGTGCTCGACGGGATGCACTTCTCCGTGGAGATGGAGACGGGGACCGGAAAGACCTACGCCTACCTCCGCACCGCATTCGAGCTGAACCGGGCGTACGGCTTCACGAAGTTCGTGATCGTCGTTCCAAGCGTCGCAATCCGCGAGGGAGTCCTCGCGACCATCCGCTCAATGGGCGACCATCTCCGGGGCCTCTACCTCCAGCCCTTCGACGCTGCTGTCTACGACTCCCGACAGCTCCGACGAGTCCGCCAATTCGCCACGGCGAACACAATCCAGATCCTTGTCATGAACATCCAGGCTTTCCAGAAGGACCTGGAGGAGGACGACGAGTGCGCAGGAGGCACCGCGAACGTAATCAACCGAGCCCAGGACCGAATGTCCGGCCGTCGGCCGATTGAATTCATTCAGGCCACCCGCCCGGTGGTCATCGTGGACGAACCCCAGAACATGGAATCCGACAAGGCCTCGGCGGCCATTGAGCGACTCAACCCCTTCTGCACCCTCAGATACTCGGCGACCCACAAGCGGACCTACAACCTCCTCTACCGACTCGGCCCGATCGAAGCCTATGACCGACGCCTCGTCAAGCGCATCGAAGTCGCCAGCGTTGTCGCTGACGACAACCTGAACGCGGCGTTCGTTCGCCTCGTCAGGGTCGACCCGAAAAAGATGCAGGCCCAGATTCGCGTCAACCACGGCTCTGGTCCCGCCACCAAGCAGAAAAACATCTGGGTCAAGAAGGGCGACGACCTCTCCGTGACGTCAGACGAGCGGCAGGAGTACGCGAACGGGTTCATCGTTGACGACATCTCGTTTCGCGCTGGAGCCGAGGCACTGGACTTCGCGAACGGCCGAACCGTCCCGCTCGGCAGTTCCTCGGAGGGCTTCGACGAGGACACCCGCCGGGTCCAGGTCGAGGAAACAATCCGCCAGCATCTCGACAAGGAGCGCGCCCTCCAAGGGCAAGGCGTCAAAGTGCTCTCACTGTTCTTCCTCGATAGAGTCGCCAACTACCGCCTCCCCGGCCCAGCCGAGGAGAGGAGGCTCGGCCCGATCGGGGAATGGTTCGAGCAGGCCTACTCCCGCCTCTCCGCAGAACCCCGCTACGCCGCCCTGAAGCTTCCGCCCGTCGCTGACGTCCATGGTGGCTACTTCAGCGGCGACAAGAAGAGCGGATGGAAGGACACCCGAGGCACCGGCGAGGGCGACAGCGACACCTACGACCTCATCATGCGCGACAAGGAACGCCTCCTCTCGCTCGACGAACCGCTCCGCTTCATCTTCAGCCACTCCGCGCTTCGCGAAGGCTGGGACAACCCCAACGTCTTCCAGATCTGCACCCTCAACGACTCCAAGTCCACGGACCGCAAGCGACAGGAGATTGGACGCGGGCTCCGGCTCCCCGTCGACCAGCACGGCGACCGGGTTCATGACCAGCACGTGAACCGCCTCACGATCATCGCCAACGAGGCCTACGACGACTTTGCCCGCTCCCTGCAGCAGGAGTACGAAGAGGACACCGGGCGACGGTTCGGGATCGTCGAACCGATCGCCTTCGCGAAGCTGCTTCGACCTGCGGCCGTGGGAGGCGACGGCAACCAAGATCTCGGCCAAGCCCTCTCAAGCAAGGCCTGGGAGCACTTCGGGAGAGAGGGCTACATCGACAAAGAGGGCCAGATCCTCGACGCCTTCCGTCCGTCCGACGAGCATTTCGTGCTGTCGGTGCCCCCCGGATTCGAGGAGATCCGCTCCCAGATCATCGAGGTCATCGCCCAGCAGCAATTCGGATCGCGGATTGGCAACGCGCGCAAGCGCGAACGAGTCACCTTCAAGAAGCAGGTGACCCTCGATCCCGGCTTCAAGGAACTGTGGAACCGCATCAGCCAACGGACGCGCTACCGCGTATCGCTCTCCACAGAGGACCTCGTCACAGCGGCCGTGAAAGCGATCAAGGAAGCCCCACCTATCGGGCCAGTCAAGATCCGCGTCCGCACCGTAGCCCTGGCCCCCGAACGATCCGGGCTTCGTGCCGATGGGCTCGTTGACGCAAGGGACTACGACACCGAACGCCCGGCGATGCTCCCTGACATCCTGGCCGACCTCCAGAACGAAACAGACCTCACTCGCCGCACCCTCGTCCGCGTGCTCACTGAGTCGGGTCGGCTGGACGACTTCGCGAAGAACCCCCAGGAATTCATCACGATGGCCGGGGCCAAGATCAACGGCGCGCTGCGCAGCCTCATGCTCACCGGAATTCGCTACGAGCAGATCGCCGGGGCGCACTGGGAGATGCGCCGCATCGAAGAGGGCGCCGAGAAGGAACTTGAGCGCTACGCCACGCGGCTCTACAAGGTCCAGAACGAGGCGAAGACGCCGTTCGATCACGTCGAGATCGACTCTGAGGTCGAGCGCCAATTCGCCCGAGACCTCGACTCGAACATCAACGTCAAGTACTTCCTCAAGCTCCCGTCATGGTTCACCGTCGACACCCCCGTCGGGCCGTACAACCCCGACTGGGCAATCGTCTTCGGCGACGACGCAGAACGGGTCTACCTCGTGCGCGAGACGAAGAGCACGCTCGAAGCAGACAAGCGCCGTCACGACGAGAACGTCAAGATCGAGTGCGCCGGCCACCACTTCAAAGCCATCGGCGTCGACTACCGAGTCGCTACGAGCATCGCCGACGCCTTCAGCCTCGCATCACAAGAACAAGGGAGCGAAGTTGGCCAGCACTGAAACGATCGTCGACCAGGATTCCTGGTCGCTTCACGTTCTCCCCGCACTTCGCGTCCTCCTCGACGCTGAGCGGGCAGACAAAGACGGGATGTCGGTATCGGGAGAATTCTGGACTGCCCTCGGAGGGTCAGACTCAGTACGCGCTCAGAGACTCATCGTCGCGATGAAGGACGATGGGCTCATCAACGCCAAGCTCACCACGACCGGCTCTGGAAACGTTTCTGGATTCGCCGAGGGACTCACGGCCGAGGGGCGTCGTCGCATCGGCGACTGGCCGTCCCCAGAGAGTGTTCTTCCGCGCCTTGCCGAACTCCTTGAGTCCGCGGTCCAGAACGAAGACAGCCAGGAACGCAAGGAGCCACTTCGAGCACTCCTTGGTGCCCTTGGGCAAGTGACGACCGGCGGCCTCGGCAACGTTGTCGGCACACTGATCGGCCAAGCGGCTGGAGTCACGTAGTAAATCTGGAGGGACCCCCCTTGAGGCGAACTCGGGTCCGTTACGTAGGCAAACGCAACCCCGTCAAGCGTCCGGATCGAAGCCGGGTCGGTGTCGGCAGAAGCCGCGCGGCTGTGACGGCCCCCAACGTCTTAGGCGTTGGAAGCGGAGGGCTTATCGTCGTTGCGGGCGTTGATGACGACGACAGACTCCTCGGCGCCGATGCCCAACTCTTCCAGGATCAAACTGACTCGTCTCTGGTGCGCTTCGGTGTAGCAGACGATGACCTTGACGGACGACCGGGTGCCGTTGGCCCTTTCGTAGATGTCAACCTGGTTCCGCAGGTTGCGCTTCAACGATGCGTTGCTGGCGAGCTTGAACTCGATGAGTGACTTGTCGCCTGATCCCATACTGGCCTTGAAATCCGCTGGCCCGCGCCCATTGTTGACCTCGCGGTTGACGTCAAGCTCGGAGCCTGCCCAGACGAGCTTGAATGCCAGCTGCACGTCGCTCTCCCTCGACGGCGGGCGGCTGCCTCGTGGGTTGAAGAGCTGATAGCCGTCCTCGTGCTCGACCCAGTCCTTGAAGATCTGCACGCGGGCCAGGCACTCCTCGTAACTGCGCCACAATGCAGCGAAGAACGTCGTCTGTCGAGAGAGGCCAGCGACAGCTGCGCGGACCGCATCGACGAACCGCTGTCGCGTCTCGGCGACCTCCTCAACGCTGACGGCATTGGCACTGTCGCCGTCCTCCTCCTGAAGACGGATGTACAAGTCGATGAGTTCCGGGAACGCGTTGATTGTCTCCTGAGCGGCCCTGGCGCGTTGCTGGGCGGTCGGCTCGTCACCGAGCTTGCGCTGTAAGTAGGCATCGATCTTCGCGCGCTGCTCGGCGTCGGACACCGCCGCGGGCAGTCGGGTGATCTTGCGGACCATGTCGCTGTGGTTGATCCACGTTTCGTGACGGGTGAGGATCGCTGACGGAGTCAGCAGAACGTAGTCGTGGTCCTTGACGGGTAGCTCGTAACTGCGTGTAGCCCACGTCTCAGTCGCGTAGTCGAACTCTGCCCGCGTGATCGGGAACTCGTCGAGACGGGATGGGTCAATGTGCAGCCGAGCGAAGGTCTCCGTGTACCGGCACAGCCAGCCCTTGATGAGGTTGGTCGTGAAGTCGCTGATGTTGTCTTGGCCGACGCCCGAGCCGACGAGAGTGACCTTCTCTAGGTGGCTGCCTTGCGTGACGGTTTCGAGGCCGAAGTCGTGAAGAATCCCGCCAAGGGCCATATGCAGCCCGCGCGCGAAGTCCGGGCCGAGACCCCTACCGCTATTGCCAAGCTGCGTGTAGCCCAGCCAGTTCTGCTTAACCTCGCCGAAGCAATACAGCGAGCGCATCGTTCCCTCATCCAGCTCGCCGCCGGACCGGTCTCGCAGGAAGCACAGATATCTGAGAATCTCGTCGTGAAGGCGGTGGAACTCAGGCTCGTCGCTGTTGAACAAGAGAAACGGGTCAACAAAGAGCGGTAGGTCGGAGACGACGCTGATGTCGAACGCACCGTAGTCGTCCAGGGTGCCCGGATCGACACCGAAGTAGTCCGTGAAATGCAGCTGCACGACCGAAAGCGTACTCGCGCGTCGGGATGGACCAGCCATCCGCTGCACGCTCACGACCATCGGCGTTCGGTTAGCGGTTGGGTCTCGTCGTTCTCGGGTCGAGATGCTTCGCCCGGGCCGAGACCGTCGTAGACGGATAGCGGCCCTTGATGCCGTCGCTCACCCGCTCATCCTGGAGCTGACGCTGAACCGAGTCGCCGACGAATCGGCTGACGGTGTGCGGTCCGTCGCGGTCACCGCCGTTCTGGTGGATCACGCAATCACGTACCTCCTCCACCAACGCCTCAGGGAGGCGCGCTACAACGGGCCGCGACCCAGACTGTGGACTCGGCGCGCGCGTCGCTTGCCCGGGGCGCGCTCCGCGTTTTGGTCGTAGGCCCTGGCGGGTGTGGTCGGGGTAGCGGTCTCCTACGTTGTCGGCTTGACGGCGTCGTGGGAGTTCGGTTTGGACCGCGCGTTTGATAAAGCCGCTGATGCTCCCCGGGCCGGGTTCCCCCTTGTCGGCCCGGTAGACGAGGAGGTCGATGATCTCTTCGACGTGGTCGGGGTCGAGGTAGGCCTTGAGGGCCGCGAGGCCCCGGTAGCGTTTCTTCGGGTTCTCGATGCGCCGCAGGTCGTCGCTCGGTCCCTCCGCGGGCGGGTCGAGGAGGCGCCAGGGTGGTTGGGTCGGGACGTGCGCCCAGCCCTTTGGCAGCTCCGGTCGCGCCTTCGGCGCCTCGGTCGGCGGCACCGGGGTACCGACCCGAAACTCCGTAGGTGACTCCGGACTTGGGTCGCCGATCCTGAACTCCGGCCTTCCGACCCGGAACTCGGATTTCCCGACGACGAACTCGTCAGTTCGGGGCGGCGGCGTCCCCGTCTCTGGCGGTTTCGTTTCGCTGGGTTTGCGCTTCGCCATCTCCCGACTACCGTATAGGTGATACCCACGGAGCGCGACCCGCCCGGAATAGGCGCAGGGGACCGGCCGAACTAGAATCACGGCGTGACCAAAGCACTCGACCTTCCGAGATGGGCGACGGCTTTCCTCCGAGAACTGCCTGCAACGCCTCAGCGGGTCGCGGATGTCCTCGGTTTGGAGGACGATGTGGCAGCGGCCGGCCTCGATGATCTGACCGCTGGGAACTGGGCGGTACCCCTGACCGGTCGGGGGTCGCGGGTCTGGTACCCGATCGGCCCGGCAGTCGCCGCTGAGAAGAGTCTGCCGATCGCGGTTCGTGTCCTGGCGCTGATGCCGGCGACCACGGCCCAGCTTCGGGCGGATCTTCCCGACCTCAACGGCCGCCAGCTGTCGAGTGCCTTGAATGATCAGCGCCGCGCCGGACGGATTGAGCAGGCGGGCGAGGTCTGGCAATGGGTCATCGCAGATGAGGACACCGCCGGGTAGCGCGCGGCGAGCTGGTCCGGCGTGCATCGAGGTTCACCCTTGGGTCTCGGTGCCCGGCATGTCGAGGGGTCGTTGGGGGTTGGTTGTTGCATTGCTTCGGGACCCTGCCCGACGCCCTCCACCGCGTGTCAAGGCACCCGATCACCCGTTCCGGCTGACCGCCACCCGTTGGGTGGCTTCGGGGCCCGCCTTGACACCCGCCGGGCACCGGGCTCTTTGGGTCTTCGCAAGCCCAACCACCCCCGCAAACGCCCCAACGAGGGCCGGGGAACTTCGAGATCCAAAGGAGGATCCACATCATGAACACCGTCCAAATCATCGGCCGTCTCACCACCGACCCCAACCTCAAGCCCGCAGGCGACCGCACCGTTTGCGAGATGCGCATCGCGATCGACCGCCCCAGGGGCAAGGGCGCGGACTTCATCGACGTCCACACCTGGGGCAAACTCGCAGAGACCTGCGGCAAGCACCTCACCAAAGGTCGCCTGATCGCCTGCGACGGCCGCCTGCGCCACGAGGAATGGACCACCGACACCGGCAAACGCCACCGAGTCCTCGTCGTCGCAGACGAAATCCGGTTCCTCGACAAGCCACCCGCGAAGGCTGAGTAGCCCGGTAATTCGGGGAGGTTCCGCACCCTCTGGTGGGGTGCGGAACCTGCCTTCAAGGACAGAAACACCGCGACACAGCTCGACACTCGACCCATGGGGAGCCAACTGGCCCCTGAGACCGTGGTACCTCAATAGCAAGCACCCATGCGACATCCGCCCCGGCGGGCGCAGCGCGGGTGCTCTTCCTGGACACGGACGTCGAAAGCACCCCGCCATGCCTGCTGCTCGAACTCTCGCCCTGGCGACCCTCACCGCCACCCTCGCCATCACCGCAGCAGCGACCGGTGCTCCGCCCGGCCTTACCCCGGTCGGCCCCGGGCTTTGGCGTGGTGGTCCCAGCGGGTCGCCGGGATGGACCGGCCCGAGTGTCGCGGCGAGCTTCTACGACGCCCAGACGATCAAAATCGACTGGGACAGCTGGACCGCCGCAGGCGGCTACCGGTGGTCCCTCGGATTCGACACCTGCTCCGTGCCAGGGTCGCGGCTTGAGTCAATCGAGTGGGACTACTTCCGCGCCAGCTCCTCGGTCAGCCCGTACTACGCATTCACGATCAACCACTCCGGCGCCGACCAGGGCTTCACCTCGAACCTCCGGGACCTCGGTCAAGGCCACGTCTCCGCCCCGGCTGCGGGGTGCTTCGCGGAACTGCGCCTCAAGCAGGCGCTCGCTGCGGCGAATAATCGTGATCAGACGAACCTGCACACCTACCTCGTCGGATCCCCCGCGATGATCGTCCGCGACATCCAGGCCCCGACGATTGGCTGGCGCGGTGGGACCGGTGGGCCGAACGGCCCCGCGGGCGACAACGGATGGATCCGCAACGGATCAAACGCCGTCCTCGCCGCCTGGTCAGCCGCGGACAACTTCGGGTCAGAAGGGATCGGTGAGCAGCGCGTCACCCTCGACAGCCAAACGACGTGGGCCGGGACTCCCGGTGTCGGGGACGGCCACGCCGTCTGGATCGACATCACTGGTACGCCGGATGGCCGTCACACCTTGGGCCTCGCGGCTGACGCACCCGGCCAGGCCGCAGTCGACGGTGGGCAAGTCGCGTTCGCGGTTGACCGAGCCGCACCCTCAGCTTCGGTCGGGGCGTCCCAAACCGGTCCCGGGATCTTCAAGATCACCGCCACAGCGACCGACGCCACCAGTGGCGTCGCCACCCGACGCCTCGCTTGGATCCCGGCCGTCGGAGCAGCGGTCGATCTCACCGACAGCAACCAGTCGGACTGGACCGCGCGCCTCGCGGCGCTCGATCTTTCCGGGATGAACGGCACAACCGGGCGCCTCCGGCTCACCGTTCGTGACGTCGCCGGAAACGAAACCACCACCCAAACCCCGGTGCTCACACCGGATTCCCAGCCGCCGTCGGTCGCGGTCGCATCCGTGCCGACCGCCGTTGCGCGGTGGAAGGGTGAGACCGCGCTCCAGGTGTCGGTGCTCGACAACCGGGGCGCCGATGGCATCGGACGCCTCCAAGCCTTCGTGTTCGCCGACCAGACCACGGGCGGGCAACCCGTCGCCGCCGGAAGCTACGTGGTGAGCCACGGTACGAACGAGGTCCGCCTCGTAGTCCCGGCCGGAACGAGCGAGGGACGCCACCGGGTCCGCTTGATCGCCTGCGATCCCGTCGTCCCGGGGCTTTGCACAACAAACGACACGGCGATCATCAGCGTCGGCGCGCCACCCGTGATCGACACCGCAGCGGCACGGCCGGGGGCAGCCTCAGAGAACCAGGCCCAGGCCAGTGGCACACCCGGTCTGGCGCCGGGGGCGGTTGCGAAGTCGCGGGTGCGCTCGACCCTTCGCGTCGTCGGCGCCCGCTCCCGCGTCACGGGGAACAGCACGCTCGTGATGGGCCGCGTCGGGCAGCGCCTGCGCGCGATCACAGGTCGCCTCACTTCCCCTGCGGGTCCGGTTGAGCTGCGGGACCCCTCCGGGGCCCTCGCCGCGACCGCGACACCGGCAGCAAGCGGAGCGTGGCGCCTGACGCGGATCAAGCTCGCTCGGCCAGGGGCGTGGACGCTCTTGGTCAATCGGCAGCGGGTTGGGCGAATCACCGTCGTGCTCGCCCCAACGATCACCTGGCGTCGTTCGCTGCGTGGCAGGGTTCTTCGAATCGATGGGAGCCTTCTCCCGGCGATGTCTGGCAAACAAGTTGTGCTCGAATGGCGAAGCCCCTCTGACGGTCATTGGCGCCCTGTTGCGTTCGGGCGTACGAGCACTGCGGGGCGGTTCGGGCTGATCTACCGGTTCCAAAACCCGGGCATCGCGCGGGCTGTCCGGATGCGGGTAGCGGTGCCCGCTGAGCGCGGCGTGCCGCTCACCGCCACG
>JANMDN010000080.1:0-95031 GCA_031376285.1 Actinomycetes bacterium | reverse complement strand
GCGGGCTTGCTCGACGATCTGCTCGGTCAGTTCCTCGGAGAGGCCGAGGGCATGCGCGACCTCGCGCTCAATCGCCTCCGCAAGTTCGAGGCCCGTGGCGAGCAGATTTCGCATCATCGCTTCGCGCCGGCCGATGCGGTCGAAGAACGCGTCCATATCGCGTGGGACACGCACCTCGGTCAGTCGCCGGGGTCGCGTCAGGAGAACGGAAAGGAGTCGTGTTACCTGGCCGTCGCCGTTGATGCCGCCGACAATCCGTCGGCCATCGCGAAGCCCAAGCGACCCGTCGGTCTGTTGCAACGCGAAGAGCTCGCGATCGAAGTCGGGGTCACCGAGAATCGTGATCGCTGGACTCTCCCGCAGGGAGATCCGCTCGGCCGCCGACAAGGTCTCGATGACCCGCCGCGCATCAGTCGGGGGCACGGAGGTGACCCAGGGATCGGCGAGAATATCGCGTAGCCCCGGTGCGGTGTCGACAAAAAGTGAGAGTGCGCGGCGATTCGCGCTGAGCTCGGCCACGAGGTCGCTGATGTTTGCCCTGATGGTCTCGGGTTGCGGAATCGCCGCCAAGCGCCCGACATCGCGCAGACGCATCTCGCCGGGCTTGCCTACGGCTTCTGTGCCTTGGAGCCAGAGCGCGACCGTCTCGCTCGCGAGTAAGGCGCAGCCCCAGTCGAGCCGAGTCGAACCGCTTCGTGGCATGCCGAGCACGGAGCGGCTATCGCCGTAGATTGCCCCGTCGTGGTCGATTGCGACGCGACCTTTCCGCGCCCGCCGAGCGATGATGAGCTTCGGGGTCGAGAGAATCGCGGCCGTGGGGCGACGGCTCGGCTCCCACCACGGCGCCTGCGTCCCTCGGCTTCGGTCAGTTCGGCGCTCAAGGAGCGGACGCCAGCGTTCGAGGTATGCGAGCACGGGCGCCGGTACGTTCTCCGGGTGGGGAGCCACGATGCTCGCGAGGCGTTGCGGGTCGACGTAGCCGAAAAGAATGCCGTCGGGCAATGCGGTCGACACGAGGACCTCGGGGTGATCGCGCCACGGAGCGCGGCTCTCGTCGCCCGGGGGAAGGAGCAACACCGGATCGCCGGGCTGACAGCCCGCCGCGAGGAGCTGCTCCCGCGACGACGCGTTCAGACGGCGATCGATCGTGCCATTCCATGTGTCGGCCCCAGTGCTCGCGCCGTAGCGGAACGCCCACGCCTCGCCAAGCAGCGTGAGTCGCCCCGCGTCGAGGCCCTCACGAAGCACCTCGACGACGTTCGCGGCGAGATCACCGCGCTCGACACGGGGCAGCGGTGCCTGAGGCGTCGTGACCGGGTCGTGGGCGACGAGGGCGCCATCTTCCGGATCAGCCGGCTCGGGCTGGACGGATGCGAACTCCACGTCGGCGGTGGGCAGGTCGACGGCAGGCGCTGCTTCGATCGCGCCGCTCCCGCGACGGCCCCGAACAGACCGTGCGGCGAAGATCACGCCGATCAGGCCGGCGAGCGCGCCGAGCAAGGTGAGGACCACCGCTTGGGGCGAGATCCGGCCACCAGCGTCGCCCGCCGGTTTCGCGACAGAAGCCGGTCCGACGGGAGCCGGTGCGACGGGAGCCGGTGCGATCGGAGTCGGAGTCGTCGCGAGGTCAGTGCTCGACGCGGGACCGGCCGCGGGATCGAGCGGGAACTGATTCCAGAGCTCAGTCGGCTCACCGCTCGGGCGCGCCGCCAGCGCCGTCGCCCCGATCGAGCTCGTCGCAAGAGCCAAGACGGCCAGCAGGATCACCGGTGATCGCGTCGCGCTCATCAGACGACCAGGAGGGGCGTACCGATGGGCATGAGCCGCGTCAAACGAAGGATGTCTTCGTTGCGCATGCGGATGCATCCGTGCGAGACACGGCCTGGCAGCAGGTCCGGACGATCGGTTCCGTGAATGCCGACAACCCCTCCGCCGGGCCAGTCGGTCAGGACGGCCGATCGAGCCGTCGTGCCGAACGCGACCGGTCCGTAGCGAGCGCTTTTGTATCGGGTGAGGCGACTGCGCACGACGAACTCGCCAAGCGGAGTCGGCCAGTTCGAGGCGCCGACCCCAACCGGCACTCGCAGCACCACCCGGCCGGCGCGCTCGAGCGAAGCGGTCAACGTTTGAGTGTCGACGACGAGGCGACCGGTGCTGACCTCGGACCCGCCCAGGGCGGTCCGCGCGACCCATCCCGTGCGACCGTTCGGGAGTCCGGGGACGACGATCCGCACCCACGGGTAGCCCGAGATGGGATCGAGCGCGGTGGCGATCACCGAGACGATGCCCGCTGAGCCCTCAGGGGTCCGCACCGAAAGGCGGGCGACGGGTTCGGCGTCAAGACTGGGCTCAGTTCGCGCCATCGCGGGTGAGACGACGCGCGCCCAGAGGGAGCCGGAGCGGGCGCTCGGTTCGGGGACCTCGAGGGCTGGGGCCTGCCGTCCAGAGGCTTCCAGGGCCGCGACCTCCGAAGCTGGCCGCGAGGGATCGAGCACGGCGTCGTTCCCGCGAGACGCCAGCGCGAGGGCGGCGACGGGAACGAGGACCAGCGGGAGCCCGAGCAGGATCCCCGCCAGACCAAGGGCGCCCGCGCCAGACGGTGTTTTCGGCGGAGGGGTCATCCGGTGAACTTCGGCGCTCCGGAGCCACGGGACGACGGGCGCACGACGATGAAACCCGTCGATGCGACCACGCGGTTGATCTCGTCTCGACTGCGAGGTTTGTCGAAGGCCGCGATCGCGGGCTGCAGACCGAGCAGGTAGCGAGCCCACGCGGCGTGACGCGCCTCGACCGAGTGAATCGCGAGCGCGGTCGAGAGTACCTCGGGCGAATCGATCGCCGCGGCCTGCCCCTTGTATGCCGCCACGGCGAGATCCTCGAATGCCACGGCGGTCTTGAGGAACGAATCCGTGTCGCTTGTGACCTCTCGGAAGTTGAAGGCCGGGCGCTTCACCGCGTCGCGGCCGAGCGCACGCTGGAAGGCGACAACGTGGGCGCGTTCAACCGCCCCAACCTCACGCGTGATCACCTTGGCGGGCCCGGTGAGGGCGCCGAGGCGCTCGGCCTCGGTGTAGAACGCGCTCTGTAGGTACTCGAGCGTCAGCGCGTAGTTGAGGATGCCAACGTCGCCGCTCGGCATCTTGGCGCCGTATGCGCTCTTCGCTGCGGCAAGGAAGCCGATCGCACCTACTCCCGCCGCGAGCGCCCGCGTCAGCACGTCCCGTCGCGATACGACCGTGCCGGCGAGTGCCTCGTCGACCGCGCCCGAGGGATCAAACGGTCGAACGGCCGCGTGGAGGGTCTCCATGTCATTGCATCCTTGCCCGGTCATCGTGTGAACCCAAGCGCCGCGACCGCCGCCGTTACCTCTGCCTGGCTGAGCGCCGGGTCGGTTGCCTGGGAGGATGGGCGAAGCCCGCGCAGTGCACGGATCCACGCCGCGTGTCGCGCGTCGACGGAGATGATCTCCGCGGCGGCTCGGAGCGCTGGTTTTGTGAGGAGCACCGCAACGCCGTTGTAGGCGGAGACCGCGAGATCCTCAAGCTTGATCGCCGCATCTGCGAAGGCATCGTCCTCGGTCACCGCCGTCCCGAAACGGAACTCCGGAGGTGTCCCCGCTGACGAACCGAGCGCCGAGCGCAGCGCCCGTACATGCTCAACTTCGTGACCGGCAGCGACCTGTGCGAACTTCAGGAGTTCGGGCGAGAGTGACTTGGCGTCAATTGCCGCGGAGTAGAAGCGCTCTTGCAGCAGCTCTAGACTGAGCGCGTAGGTAAGGATCGCCCGGTCGCTCTTGCGCGAGGGGCTCTCCGCTGCGTCGAGCTTCCACCTGAAGCCGGCGAGGGCCATGCCACCTGCAGCCGCGCCCAGCAGACCACCTCGGGTCAGGCGTGGACGCCCTGCTGCGTTGAGCGTCTGTGAAGACGAATCCATTCGTTCCTCCTGAAACACCGGAATCTATGTAAGTGGCGTGACGTTAACCCCGAAGGTCCAGGACCGTCAACACCCAAACGTCGAGGTTGACGCCGAGCCCCTTCCGAACGAGCGGAAACTGCAGCGAGGTGATTTAAGGACCGTGTAAGGGCTTTCCTGCCTTCTGCCGGCCTGAGGGCCAGTGCGGCGCGATAGGCTCGCGCAATGAAAAAGCGAGTGGCAACCGGAGTCGGAGTTCTCGCGGTCTCAGCGACGGTCGCGGTCGCGGTGATGGCCGGCGGAGACGCCAAGACGAGTAAGGCTTTGGATTCAGGCGATCCGGTGTCCTTTGGCCAGGTCCAGCAGGTCTTTACGAAGAACTGCGTGGGCTGCCATCCATCCGTCAATGGTGCCATCGACCTGCGCCCCGGGAAGTCATACGCGAGCATCGTCGGTGTCGGGGCGATCGAGGCTCCCGGTCGAGTGCGAGTGATCGCCGGCGACCCGGAGGCGAGCTTCCTCTACGAAAAGATCGCCGGCAATCCCGCCCTCGGTGACGTACCGTCGGTCGGAACGCGGATGCCCCCGATGGCGCCGGCCCTCCCGCGTGAGGAACTTGAGACCGTGGGCCGATGGATCGCCCAAGGCGCGAAGAACGACGCAGGCGAAACGGTCTCGTCGACCGCAGTCCCGGTGGCTGGTGCGTCGGCGACGTTCACCGGAGCCGCGCGGGCGACCATTGAGACTGGCGACGGGGTGATCGCGGGACGCGTCTTGGACGAGAAGCGCAGGCCGCTGCGCGGGGCAATCGTGACGCTGCTCCTCAAGGGCGAGACCCTCCCGGACGGCGAAGAGCATGTCCGGGCGGCCATCACCAACGCGCAGGGGCGTTACCGCCTGGGGAATGCTCCGATCGGCCGCATCGAGCTGAAGGCCTACGCGCCGAACGCGATCTATGTGTCGCGCGTGATCGAGGTCGCAAGTGGCGCAACCACGCAGGCGGACTTCGGGCTACCGAACCGGAAGATCCCAAATCCCAAGATCTCACGCCCGAGGGTCGGTAAAACCGCAAAGGGTGTTCTGCTCGGCCTCCGCGTGGACGGCTTCTCGCTCGACCGCAACTACACCGTCGTCGTCAACCCGAAGGCGGGCCGCGTGTTCGAGTTGCGCGCGCTTAAGAACGCCGCCGGTGAGACCCGCGCAGGTGTTTGGAAGCGCGGCCTCAAGGGCAAGTTCAAGGGCCCTTGGATCTTTCTCGCCGTCGACGAGACGTGCAACGTCAGCGAATTTCTCGTCGTCAAATAGCGGCGGTCGTCGTGATCGCCGTCAGTGCCTTCGGGTTGATCGCCGCGGTGGGGTGCGGTGGGCGCTCGTCCGTGTCGTTTGCAAATGAGGTGCAACCCATCTTCAACACCAAGTGCACGACCTGCCACCCCTCGAGCTATCCCCAGCTCGACCTGCGGCCGGGGCGCGCATACACCGAACTCGTCCGGGTGCCGGCCGCGACGAACCTCGCGTTTCAGCGTGTCCTTCCCGGCCGGCCCGAGCTGAGCTACCTCCTGACGCATCCGCCTGACCCTCTGTTGCGCGAGCTCGTCACCGACGCGGAGCGAGAGACGATCCGGCGCTGGATTCTCGAGGGCGCCGTCGACGACTCTCCGGGAAAACAGCCATGAGTACCCTTCAGATGCCGAGCCTCCGTGGGCCGGTTGCGGCGCTTCCCCGTGAGGTCTACTTCGAGGTGACCAACCGCTGCAACCTGCTCTGCGAGACATGTCCGCGGACACACACAGAACTTGAAGCGCCCGCTGACCTCGACTACGCGCGAATGGTCGAGATCGCGGACGAACTGCCCGTCATCGAGCGGGCCCTCCTGCACGGCATCGGCGAGCCGCTCCTCAATCCAGAGCTGCCTCAGATGGTCGCCTACTTCGCGGGGCGTGGTGCTCACGTGGTCTTCAACACCAACGGGATTCTGCTCGACGAGCGCCGCGGTGACGCTGTGACGGCGGCCGGCCTCTCGGAGCTTCGGGTCTCGTTCGACGCGGCGACCCCAGAGACGTTCAAGGTGGTTCGTGGAGCGGACGTGCTCCCGAAGATTCTCCGAAACGTCGCGGCATTCACCAAGCGTCGCGCCGAGCTGGGAGCAGGTGGCCCCGTCGTCTCGATCTGGGCGACGACCCTTCAGGAGAACCTGCACGAGCTGCCGGATCTCGTGCGCCTCGCGGCTGAACTCGGCGTGTTCCGGGTCCATTTGCAGCGACTTGTCTTCAATGGCTCCGGCCTTGCCGTCGCCGAACAGTCCGTCTTTCGCGATCTCAGCGAGCGTCAAGAGCAGATCCTCGCGACCTGCCGAACGGTCGCGACCGAGGTCGGCGTCGACCTCGGCGGAAGTGGCGGAACCGACGGCGATGGCGCCTTCGGCGGTGGGGCTCAGGACGAGCTGGCCTGGCAGGGCTGCCGAAGGCCCTGGAAGGTGCTCTATGTGACCGCCCAGGGGACGGTGATGCCCTGCTGCATCGCTCCCTTTGCGACCACGGACATGGCGGCCATCTCGCTCGGGAACGTCGCGGGTGGCGTCGGCAAGGTGTGGAATGGATCGGCGATGCGACGGTTTCGAACCCGTCACCAGACCTCAGATCCTCCCGTGCCCTGCGCTCCTTGCGGGAGCCAGTGGAGTCTCTAAACCGCAGATCCTGGGCTCGGCTTGCGGCAACGGTGGCCTTGGGGATCGCGGGAATCGCGCTCCAACTCAACCTTCGCGGCGATCGGAATATCCGCGCGCAGGTCATCGGGCAGCTGCTTGCGTTTGCGCTCTTTGTTGCCGTCGCGGTCCTCGTCTGGCGTGGCCTCGGGAGGGGACGTGTCGGACTGATCGTGATCCTTGTCGTCGCCGTTGGGCTACGAGCCGCTGCGTTTGACCCGTCGGGAGTCACACCGCCGATCTCGCGCGACATCCACCGCTACGCCTGGGACGCCGCCGTGCAGGCGGAGGGCATCAACCCATACCGCTACGCGCCGGACGATTCAGCGCTCCTGCGGTTGCGCACCGAGGCGATCTGGCCCGGTATCGATCGGCAGAGCTGGCTGACGGTCTATCCGCCGGCGAGCGAGGCGAGCTTCCTACTGTCGCGAGCGGTCTTTGGCACAGGTTTGCGGGCAAGCACCTGGCTGATGCTGATTGCCGAGGCCGGCGCCATCGGACTCATGGTGCTCGCGCTCATTCGGCTTCGCGCACCGCCCGAGCGCGTCGCGATTTACGCATGGCATCCGCTCACGGTCAGCGAAATTGCCGCAAACGGCCACAACGAGGCCCTTGCCGTTCTCGGCTTGGCAGCGCTGATCGCCGCGTGGACCTACCGTCGTTACGCCCTTGCGGGCTGCGCGATCGCCTTCGCGACCCTCGCAAAGCTCGGCCCGATGCTCCTGATTCCCGCGCTGCTTCGCCGGGGGCGGTGGCGGATGGCCGCCGCGATCGGCATTGTCACCGCGGCCTTTGTGGTGCCGTATCTCTCGGCCCTCGCGAACCTTTGGGACGCGCTGGCCTACTGGGCAAAACGAGAGCGCTTCAATGGAAGCCTCGCCGAGCTGATGCGCTTTGGGATCGACGACCGTGCGCTGAACATCGCGCTCGGCGGGCTCCTGCTTGTCGTCCTTGTCGTCGTGACGCTGCGTGACCATCTGGAGATCGAGCAGCTCGCCCGCAGTGGGCTACTCGTGCTCGGCACCGCCATTCTGATCTCAGACTACGTACAGCCCTGGTACGCGATTTGGCTGATTCCGTTCATGGTCTTCACGGTGGCGCCTGGTTGGCTCTGGGTGAGCGGTGTCATCCCCCTCGCCTACCTCGACATCTACTATCACCCTCTACCGCATTGGATCTCTTACACCATCTACGGTCCGCTCTTCGTTTGGGCCTTTGTCCGTGCACTTGGCGTGGGGCGTGTTCGGCGGCGTTCTGTCCCACCCCTTCCGCAGCGTCCGAGGGTCGCCGCCGTGATCCCTGCGCTCAACGAAGGTGTCGCCCTTCGGGGACTTCTCGCGGAGTGGCCGAGCGGGGTCGTGGACGAGGTGATCGTCGTCGACGGCGGTTCTCGCGATGACACCGTCGAGGTCGCGGAGCGGTTCGGCGCGCGCGTCATCATCGAAACCCGCCCCGGCTACGGGCGAGCCTGCGCAGCGGGAGCGGCAGCGACGAGCGCCGACATCCTGGTGTTCCTCGACGGCGACGGCAGCGACGACCCGGCCGCCATTGCGTCGGTACTCGAGCCGGTACGGAGCGGAACGGCGTCCCTTGCGCTCGGCGCGCGCCGGACGGCCGAGCCAGGGGCTATCGCGCTACATCAGCGCGTCGGCAACCGGATCGTCGTGACCCTTGTCCGTCGACTCTACGGGCTCCGAGTCCACGACATTCCGTCACTTCGCGTCGTTCGCCGCGACGCATTGGAGGCCCTCGGGATGGGCGAGATGACCTATGGCTGGCCGACCGAGATGGTCGTCAAGGCCGCGCGGGCAGGCCTTGCCATCGTGGAGGTCCCGACGTCCTACCGCGCGCGGCGCGGTGGCGTTTCGAAGGTCGCGGGACAGTTCGGCCCGTCAGTGCGCGCTGGTGCCTTCATGCTCGCCGTGACCCTGCGCCACGCATGAGCCGCGTCCTCGTGGTCGCGAAGGCGCCCCGGCCCGGGCACTCGAAGACGCGTCTTGTGCCGCCGCTCTCGCCCGAGCAGGCCGTGGCGCTACAGACGGCGATGCTGCTCGACACGTTGGACGGCTGCAACCGAGAGTGTGACTGCGTGATGATGCTCGCGCCCGACGCCGACCGGGAGGCCCTTGAAGCCCTCGCGCCGGGCGTGCCCGCCGTCGCCCAGGAGGGGCTCGGTCTCGCGGACGCGCTGCGCTCAGCCATCGCGCGGTACGGCGCTCAGGGGCCCGTGGCCCTCGTTTCGTCAGACATTGCCGGCGTGCCCGAGGGCGCCGTCGCCCAGGCATTTTCGCTGCTCGAAGGCGGCGCGGATCTGGTCCTCGGACCTGCCCTCGATGGTGGCTATTGGCTCATCGCGATGAAGGAACCCCACCAGGAACCCTTCCGCGACATTCCATGGTCGAGCCCGGCCTGCCTCGCGGTGACCCGAGAACGAGCCGAGGCGGCGGGGCTCGTCCTTGCCGAGGTCGCGGCGTGGCGCGACATCGACACCCTCGCGGATCTCGCGGGGCTCGCTGAGGATGGCGTCGGCGACGGCGCCCCGCGCACCCGAGACGCGCTCGCGGGTCTTGGCGATGCCATCGTCGAACTTCAATCGCCGCCGTTCGCGCTCACGAGCAGCACCCTCCTTCAGGGCAGCCCGTGGCGCTCGGTCATCCACGATCACCTCGAACGACGCGACGGCCGACCCGCCGAGTACACCTACCTCGCGGTCCCGCGGGCGGTCTTCTGTGTCGCGGTCACAACCGACGAGCAGATGGTGTTCGTACGCCAGTACCGCCATCCCGTGCGCGATGTGACGCTCGAGGTCCCCGCCGGAGCCGTGGAAGACGGTGAGCCTCCGCGGGATGCGGCCGAGCGGGAACTTCTGGAGGAAGCCGGGGGACGCGGCGGCCAGTGGCGACACCTCTCGACCTTCTTCTCGTCGAGCGCGCACATGAGCCTGCGCTCCGACGCGTTCCTTGTCACCGGGGTCGAGCTCGGGGAGCCGAACCCGGATGACGACGAGGACGTCCGGCCGGTGCTGGTTCCGGTCCGCGAGGCCATCCGGCGGGCACGGGCCGGCCTCTTCGTCGAGGGGCAGACGGCGCTCGCGATCCTGCTCGCCGCCCCGTACCTCGAAGACCACACCAACAACCACGCGACCTACAATGCCGAGGTCGAGGGAGGAGCAATCCGTTGAGCGAAGCGACACGCGTGCCACTCGTCGAGCGTGACCAGGCGGGGCTCTTGATCCGGGGCGTCTACGGTGACGACGGATCCGCGTCGAACATCACCAAGACGCTTGCGAACTCTCCGGATACCCTGGCGAAGCTTGCGCCGCTCCTCGGGCAGGTGATGAACCCGACGACGATCGACGCGGAGATCAAGGAGCTGGTCGTCCTGCGGGTCTCGGCGATGAACCACTGCTCGTACTGCGTCCCGACCCACGAGGTCGTCGCGCGCAGGATGGGGATCGAGGACGATCAGGTCGCGTGTCTGGCCTCGGGTGACTCAGGTAGCGGCCTGTTCGACGATCGTTCTCAGGCCGTCGTCGATCTCTGCGACCAGTTGGTCGCCGACGCCGGTGGCATGCCCGACGAGCTGATGGATCGCCTGCGCACCCACTTCGAGGAGCACGAGATCGTGGAGTTGACCGTCCTTGCTGGAGCCATCACCCTGCTGAACTACGTCGCGTCGGCATTCGATGTGCCTCTTGACGCGAAGACCTTGGCGGCGACGGCGTGAGCCTTGCCGATGCGGTTCGCGACGCGATTGGCGCCGGCCAGCTCGGCCCGCGGCTCTGGCTCTACTCCAACTACAACTGCAACCTCGCTTGCGGGTACTGCCTCACGGAGTCGTCGCCGACCTCCGAGGCGCGCGCGCTCGCCCCTGAGACCATGCGCCAGGTTGTGCAGGAGGCCGCGGATCTCGGCTTCCAGTCGATCGGGATCACCGGAGGCGAGCCGTTCCTGCGCGACGATCTCGCCTCCCTTGCGGGCGAGTTCTCGAAGACGCTGCCGGTGCTCGTGCTCACCAACGGAACGCGCTTTGCGGGCCCGAACATCAGCCGGCTCGATCCAATCGTCGACCGTGACGTGACACTCCAGATCTCACTCGACTGGGCCGATCCAGACCACAACGACGAGATGCGCGCCCCGCGGAACTTCGAACGGGTCATCGACGCGATCCCGCGGATCATCGGCCGCGGCATTCGCGTGCGGGTGGCAACCACGGTGTACGGCCAGTCCGACCACGAAGTTGCCCGCGTCGCGGAACTCGTCGCGTCGCTCGGCGTTCCGGCCGACGATCACGTGGTGCGCCCCACCATCGCCCGCGGTCGGGCGATCGACGGAGGAATGGGCGAGCGCGTCGGCCACACCGACCTTCCGGCAGAGGCGACGGTGACCGCCGACGGACTCTTCTGGAGCCCATTCGCGCCGACCGTGCACGCGGGCCGGCTCGACACCGACCTGCTGGTTTCGCGTCAAACCTTGCCGCTCGATGCCGGCGTCCGGGGATTCTTGGAGGTCCTCGACGCAGCGCCGGTCGCGGAGGCAAGCCGCTTCAGGTGAGCATAGCCTCGGGGGCTCGCCGTGAGCGAGCCGAAGAGATCGATAGCGCCGCCCACTACGACCGCTACGTCGTGCCGTTCACGGTGCCCTACACCGAGGCCCTCATGCCCGCGCTCGGTGGCGCTCACCTTCGACGTGTGCTCGACCATGGAGCGGGGACCGGAACGCTCACGCGGCGGATCCTGTCGACGTTTCCTGGCGCGTACGTGACCGCACTCGACCCAAGCCAAACCATGCTGAGTCGACTCCGAGGCCAAATCGCCGAGCGAGACCGCGGCAGAGTCGACATTCGGACGGGCACTGCCGCGGATCTCGTGACGACTGACGGTTTCGACGCCGTCGTGAGTCAGCTCGCGTTCATGTTCGTCGCGGACCCCGAGACCGATCTGCTTCTGCTCCGCGGGCACGTCTCGGCCGGCGCACGACTCGCCATGAGCGTCCTCGGCGGACGCGGCGACGTGGCTGCCTTCGACCTCTTCTGGTCGGCGGCAAGGCGCCTCGACCACGGCTTTGCCGAACCAGATGAGTACCCGCATTTTCGCTTCGGCGATCCGGCGACGCTCATCCACGCGATCCGGAGCACGGGTTGGGGGGAGGTGGAGTGCAGTCGGATCAGCTCAGCGCACGAGGTCGACCTTGACGAACTCTGGGAGTGGCTGTCAGGAGCGATGTCGGTCCGCTACCGCGGCACCGCGGAGGTTGCCACCATTGAGGGAAAGACCAGACAGCGACTCCGCGCGGCGCTGCGACAGGCGGCGGAGCAGTTTTCGATCGGTCAGGGCCGAGTTCGGCTGCCGATGCACGGGTGGTGCTTGCGCGCGACGGCCGCGTGATGGCCGACACCGTAACCGCGGAACCACTTGTTCGGGCTGAGGGGCTCGTCCGCGAGCACGGTCGTGGCGTTGCTCGGCGTGCGGTCGTCGATGGCGTCGATCTTGAGATCGTTGCGGGTGAGATGGTCGCGATCGTCGGTCCGTCCGGCTCCGGCAAGAGCACGCTCTTGCACCTTCTCGCCGGTCTTGATCATCCCACTGCTGGGAGCGTCGTCCTGGCTGGTTCCCGCCTTGACCGGATGTCCGAGGCCGAGCTCGCGCGCCTTCGCAGGGAGTTCGTCGGTTTCGTGTTTCAGTCATTTCGACTCGTCCCGGAGCTGACCGCCTGGGAGAACGTCCTGATGCCCGTTCGCTTGGCCCGAGACCTCGCCGCCGGCCGAAACCGGGCCAAGACGATCATGGAGCGCCTCGGGGTGGCGGCGGTCGGCGATCAGCTCCCCGGTGACCTCTCCGGGGGCGAGCAGCAGCGGGTGGCGATCGCGCGTGCGCTCGTGATGGAGCCCCGGGTCGTGTTCGCCGACGAGCCCACCGGCAACCTCGACGAGCGCTCGGGAGCCGAGGTGATCTCGCTCCTTCGCGACGCCGTCAATCCCATGCGCTCAGTCGTCATGGTGACTCACGACGCGCACCAGGCCGCGGCCGCCGACCGAACGATCCATATTCGTGACGGCCGTATCGACGAGTGATTCCGGGCCCTGGCGTCACGCGTGCGTTCAACAGCCTGAGGGCGCGTCCCTCGGCCGCGCTCGTCGCGGCGACCGGACTGCTCCTCGTGGGTCTGATGGTCGGCGCCGCGGTGACCCTCGGCTCGGCCCTCTCGACCGGCTTTGACCGGGCGCAGCGAGCCGCAAACGCCCCTGAGGTCACGGCACGCTTCGACCTCATCGAGCGCCCCGACGCCGTGGCGCGACTGTCGGGCCTTGCAAACGTTGAGTCGCGTTCGTTTCGCCTGGTGATTCGGCGCGTCGGGATGGCCGCATTCCGAGACGTCGGCGGCGAGCCGCGGTTCAAACGGGCCGAGGTGAACGGACTCGAGGCCGGTCACGCGACTGATGGGCTCGCGATTATGAGCGGACGCGCACTCTCGGGGAGGCCCGGCGAGGCGGTCATCGAGCGTGGGTTGGCCGACGAATGGGGGATCGGGCCCGGAACTCAGATCGGCCTGGGCACCGACCGGGGTCGATGGTCCGGGACGGTTGTGGGCGTCTCGGTCGAGCCGGACATCGTCGCCTTCCCGCTTGCGTCGGAGCCGCGTGTCTACATCTCCTACGACGAGGTCGTCTCGCAGCTCCTCGAGTCCGGGGAGCGCCAACCGGTGAACGCCGCCTACCTGCGGTTGGTGAACCCTTCCCGGCTTGCCGAGACGCTCGTGCAGGCACGCACGGCGAGCTACGGCCTGACGGGCACGACGTTTTCGACCCGCTCCGGAACCCGTGCGATCGTCAACGAGGCGGGCGGTCTCGTCGTCGCGCTCCTTGGCGCATTCGCGGTCATCGCGTTGATCGCGTCGGCGACGATGCTCGCCTCGACCGGTCACGCCCGCGTGACGCGCGACCTCCCGACGATCGGCGCCCTTCGCACGGTGGGCTTTACTCCACTCGGGCTCGCCGGCTCGTACGCGCTCGAAGCGGTGCTCGCGGCGATCCCCGCGGTTGCGCTCGGCCTCGTCGCGGGAGCGCTGCTTGTCGCCGGACCGACCGACGACCTCCTGCGTGCGCTGAACGAGCTCGCACCCGCGTCACCGATTGGCCTCCCCCATCTCGCCGCGTTCGCGCTTGTCGTGGCACTCGCCGCGGTCGCTGCCGGCTGGCCCGCGCTCGCCGCGACCCGGCAGCCGGTCGCAACGAGCCTTGCCGGAGCCACACGGAGCCGGCCGCGCCGAACGATGGTTGCGGCACGGCCGATCGCCCTTGGCGCGCGCCTTGCGCTCCGCCGGCCGGGACGCTTCCTCGTGAGCGTGCTCGCCGTCGCGGCCGCGCTTGCGACGATCCTGCTGCTGCTCGCCCTCGGGCGGTTCCTTGTGACGGCGCAGCGTGAGCCGGCCGCGCTCGGTGAGCGGTACTCCCTCCTCGTCGAGGGAGGTGAGGAAACCGCGGCCGTCGTGCGTTCGAGCCCCGGCGTTGCCGCGGCGGTGACGCGCTACGAGGCCAGAGCCCTCGACGTGTTCGAGCTTCAGGAGCCGATCCGGATTGTCGCCTTTGGTCCAGGCAAGGAGATGGTATTCGCCGGCCGGCCGCTCCTCTCGGGTCGCCGCGCGCGAGCATCCGGAGAGACCGAGGTCGGAGCGGGCCTCGCGCAAAGCCTCGGGCTCGGCCTCGGTGGTCGGCTGATTGCCCAGGTGCAGGGAGGCGGGGAACTTCGCCTGAGAGTGGCCGGCATCGTGCAGGAGCTGTCCCAAGACGGCCGGGTGGCCTACACCGATCTCGCCTCGCTCCTCACGGCTCGGCCCGACCTTCCCGCCGCCGTCGCCGTGCAGACCAAGCCAGGTGTCTCAGCATCGACCGTGCGCGACGAGCTCAGGAGTCAGGGGCTCGATGCCGAGAGCAACACCGGGATCGCCCCGAGCGGGGCTCCGTTCTTGACGACCATCGTGGCGCTGCTGCGCGTCGTGGCGGTCCTGAACGGCCTGGTCTGCGCGGCCCTCGTGCTGCTCGCCCTCATGGTGTTGGCGCGAGAGCGAAGCGAGACCATCGGCGTCCTGCGAACAAGCGGCGGGACGCGGCGCGACGTGTGGGCGCTCCTATTCGGGGCGGGTGCCGCCTTGACGGCGGTGGCCCTTGCCGTGGCGTACGTCCTCGAACGCCTCGTGTTTGCGCCGACCCTCTCAGGGATGGTGGATCGCTACGGCGTGCTCGCCCTCGCACCGACGCCGGTCGAGGTGCTGGCCGTGGCGGTCGCGGCCCTTGCCATCGCGGCGGCGACCGCGGCCCTGATCGCCCGGCGCTACGTGCGCCGACCCGTCGTTCGACTGTTGCGTCCGGAGTAGACCTCCTCAGCGGCCGAGGTAGAGCACCGCGTTCTGGTCATCAGGCGTCCCGCTCCAACCCCGTGGGCGCCCTCCTTGGGTGTCGAGGAATGCGAGCTCACGGGAGATGCCCGCAAGGCCAAGCGCTCCGGGGGACTGCGGAAGCCCCGCGTGATCCACGAGCCAGGTCTCGAGCGCGACGCGGCCGTCGGTGAGTTCCACGAGGCGGAGCGCGCGGACCTGCTGAGGAAAGTCCATGAGCGACGGCGCGCGGACGAGCCAGTAGCCCCCTGACTCACCGGGGCGAGCGCTGATGAGATTGCGATGCGTGTCGCCCGAGAGCACCGCAACAACACCGGGCGTCGCGTCGAGGAGCGTCAGGGCGCGCTCGCCACCTCGGGTCAGCTCGAGCGGGGTCGGAGACACGACGAGAAAGCGTTCACCGGAGTGGCGTTCAAGCGTCGCGGCGAGCCACTGCGCCTGCCAAGCTGGAAGGTCGCCATCGCTCCCGCCTTCGCGGTTTGCGGTGTCGAGAACCATCAGCCGAATACCCGGCGCGAGCTGGCGCTCGTAGACCAGATACCCACGACGGGTCGGCACCCCGGCCGCCTGCGCGACCTTCTGCACCGCAGCCTCGGGTCCGAGCGGGCGGCGCGCGCCGTCGGCGCTGACCGACCGAAAGCGACCGAGGTCCCCTTGAGTCAAGAGCTCCTCGAGACGCGCGCGGTCGGGGATCCCGCTCGAGGCCGCCGCGCGCGCCTCGGCCGACGGAGTCTCCAACTTGCGGCCACCGACCGCTTCGCGGCGGAGCAGATCGTCGGCCGGGACGACGCCTTCGATCAGAACGTCGTGGTTGGACACCGCCGGCAGCCACGGCGCGACGAGACCGGCCGCGAGGAACGGCGCCTGGGCCTCCGAGAGGAGCTCGGGATGACGCGGGGCGTCCAGGTCCGGGCGGTAGAAGAAGGGATCGCCCCGGTCTGCCTCCTGAACCCCCTCGTAGCCAGGCGCGCCAGAATCGGGACGAACGTCGCCGCCGCGCAGCACCGTGAGGGCCCACTCCAGCTCGTTTCCCTGGTTGTTGTCGGCGATGTCTCCGGTCACGAGCACAGCGTCAGGCGCAAGACGGTTGACGCTCTGAACCGCCGCGTCGAGGACCTGCGTCGAGAGCGCCTCCTGCGGACGAAATGCTGAGGTCACCGCACCCCCGGCCCGGTCGATCACCTCGACCCGCAAGGGCGACTCCTCGTCGACGACGTGAGGATCTGAGATCTGCACGAGCGTCACAAGCGTCCGCGCGACGCTCCCGGCCGGTGCCAGATCAGTTCGCGCCCGGATGGCCTGACCCGGACCTGGCTCCAATGCACCATCGCCGTCGGTGTCGACGATCGTGTCTCTGAGGGTCGACCCCGGGCGCAAGGGAGACACCTCACCTCCCCCACCGCATCCCCAAACAAACGCGAGCGCAAGGCCGAACGTCGCACCAGCGAGCCGCCGACCGATCGGGAAGGTCACGGCGTCGACGCGACGGGGGGAAGTGCCCACGCCGGGCTCCCGTCGGCGCTGACCACTACCGCGTCGCCGGCCCTCGCGTGAGGCTCGTCGGTCTCAAGACGCACCACACCGGCGTCAGTCTGGATCGTCATCTCGTGGCGGTCACCGGAAAATGCGACGTGCTCGACCAAGCCGGGAATGCCATCAGCGCCGTTCAGGTGGAGCTGACGCGGCCGAAACATCACACTGCACGCCGCTCCCTCGGTGAGTGGCGACACGGGCTCCGCGACAACGTGCCAGATCCCCGAAACCACGGCTCGACCACCCGACCACACTGCGGGCAAGACGCTCGACCGCCCGACGAAGGCCGCCACCCGGGCCGTCGCCGGCCGGCGGTAGAGCTCGTCCGGCGTGCCGAGCTGCGCGACCCGACCGTCGAACATCACCGCCACGCGATCGCAGAGCGAAAACGCCTCATCCTGGTCGTGGGTCACGAGGAGAAACGTGCAGCCAGTTTCCCGTTGGAGACGCCGCAGCTCGCCCTGCATCTCGCGCCGAAGGTGGGCGTCGAGTGCAGCGAGGGGCTCATCGAGCAGCAGGACGGGTGGGTGGTTGATGAGGGCACGGGCCAGGGCGACCCGCTGCTGCTCGCCTCCGGAGAGCTGATGTGGACGGCGCCCCTCCTTCCCGGCCAGCCCGACAAGCGCCAGCGCGTCGTTGACGCGAGCGTGCAGCGCAGCGCCCGACACCCCGGCGGCGCGCAGTCCATAGCCGACGTTCCTCGCGACGCTCATCCGGGGAAAGAGCGCATAGGACTGGAACACGGTGTGGACCGCCCGTCGGTGCGCCGGATGACCGGTGACGTCGATCCCGTCGAGGAGCACGCTGCCGTCGTCTGGCCGGTCAAGGCCGGCGATCAGGCGAAGGAGCGTGGTCTTCCCACAACCAGACGGCCCAAGGAGGCCAAAGATCTCGCCGCGGCGCAGACCGAGCGAGACATCGCGGACGGCGACCGTCGAGCCAAACACGCGGCCCACACTTCGCAGTTCGACGACAAACTCCGCTGGCGTTTGCGTCATCGGACGTCCCGTCGAGCGCCACTGAGGGCGATGGCGAGGCTCCCTCGTCCGATCAGCGCCGCGCAGACGAAGGCGACGAGCCCAACGCCCATGACGACGGTGCCGATCGCGTCGATCTCGGGTGAGATGCGCCGGTTGATGAGCGAGAGCACGGTGACGGGCAGCGTCGGCGTGTCAGGCGACGAGAGTAGGCGCGAAAGCACGACGTCGTCGAAGGAGAAGAGAAACGTCAGGAGGGCCGCCGCCCAGATTCCGGGAGCGAGATCGGGAATCACGACGGTGCGAAGCACTCGAAGGCGTGACGCGCCGAGGTCGGCGGCGGCGTCTTCGAGCCGAGGATCCCTCCCGGCCGCCCGCGACTGGATGAGCACGATCGCGAATGCCGTCTGAAAGACCACGTGCCCGATGACGAGCGCGAGGAGACCGAGCCGAATGCCGAAGAGGGGAAGCATGATGGCGATGCCCGCCGCGATGACCACCTCCGGGAGCAGGACCCGCCCCGCCGTGAGCGCTCGCGCGATCGAGCGTAAACGTGGAGGCCCCGCCTGCGTGCCGATCACGACGCCGAGGGCAATCGAGGTCGAGAACGCCGCCGCGATCACCGCCAGAAGGATGCTGACCTGTAGGGAATCGCGCACGGTGACGTCGTTCCAAGCGGCCTGGTACCAGTCGAGTGTGAACCCGTCAAACGACGTCCCCACCTCGTTCGTGTTCACGGAGTTGACTCCGACGCGCGCGAGCGGGGCGTAGAGAAAGAGCAGGATCAGGCCGAGCCAAATCGGCGCCCAGCGGACGCGTCGACGGCTCATGTGGCGCGCGTGCGTGCAAGACGACGCTGCGCAAGGCGCGCGAGCAGCGCCAAGACGCCGAGGAGGACAACGAGCACGACGGCGATCGCCGCCCCGAGGGGTCGGTTCGCACCGCCGGCCTGCTCGGCGAGAACGTTTCCGATGAGGAGGGTCTTCCCGCCACCGAGGATCGCGGGCACCGTGAACTCACCGATCGCCAGGATCCCCACGAGCGCAAGCGCGGCCACGATCCCAGGGAGGGCCATGGGGACGATCACCGTTCGCAGCCGGCGCAGCGGGCGGGCGCCGAGATCGTCGGCGGCGTCGAGCACGGAGTCGGGTATCCGGTCAAGCGCCGCGTACAACGGGAGGATCGCGAGGGCAAGGTAGCCATGGATCATGCCGATCGCGATCGCCGCGGGGCGATAGGCCAAGACGAGCGGCTCCCCGAAGATGCGGTTCGTGATCTCGGCGACTGGGCCTCCGGAGCGGAGAATGCCGAGCCACGCGTAGGTCCGCACCGTGAAGCTGACGACGAACGGAAACATCACCGCAAACAGGAGGAGGAGGCGGGCCCGTCCTCGGATGCGGGTGAGCGCGAGCGCGGTCGGAAACGCGATCACCAAGCACACCACCGCCGTAACCGCGCCGAGGACAAGCGACCGTCCGAGCGTCTGAAGGTACGGCCGACCGAGCGCCTCGCCGTACCGATCGAATGTGCCGGTCAGCGTAACGTCGAAGGTGTAGCTGTTCTCCTCGCCAAACGAAAAGGCGATCAGAACGCCGAGTGGCACCACGAAGAAGAGCGCGGCGACCACGAGGTCGGGCATCGCGGCGAGCGCCGTAAGCGGGCCGCCGCGCTGGCGACCCGCTCGCCGGTCCGTCAGGCGGCGCGAAACTCGTCCCACGCCTTCATCCACACCTTTTCGCCCTCCTGCGGCCGCGCGACAAAGAACTCGATGCGCTTCTTCACGTCATCTGACGGGAAGAGGATCGTGCTCTTCGTGATCTCGGGCTTGATGAGGGTCGCGGCTTTCGGAACCACGGACGCGATGTTCAGCGTGTTCACGAAGTCTGCGTTCTGGGCGGGATCGGCGTGGAAGTTGATGAATGCCTTGGCGAGATCCTCGCGCGGCCCCTTGAGCGCGACGAACCCTTCGAGGTAGGCGCTCATGCCTTCGGTCGGGTCAACCCAAACGATGTTCGGATTCTTCATGGAGGCCGTGAAGATGTCGTAGTCATCTCCGAGGGCGATGACCGCGTCGCCGCTCAAGAGGTTCGCGCCCGCACTGTCGGCAAGCGCGAGGAAGTGCTTCTTGGACGAGATAAGAAGCTTCATGGCCTCCTCGACCTCGGTCGGGTCATTCGAGTTGATGGAATACCCGAGCCGTTTCATCGCCATCCCGAGCGTGGATCCCATGCGCGAGAGCACCGCGACCTTGCCGGAGTACTTCGGAAGGAGTTTGAAGACGTCGGCGTAGCTCGTGATCGGCTCACTCACAAGATCCTTGCGGTAGCCGAATCCGATCCGCCCGTAGTCGGTGGCGACGAAGTACGTGTTGTCGGGGTCCCACGCCTGGCTGCGAAACGAGGGGTCGACGTTTGCCTGGTTGGGGACTTCCTCTGGCGTAAATGAGGCGATGGCGTCGAGAGCAATGAGCTTCGGAATCGTCGCGCCGTCAACGAGCGCGAGGTCGTAGTCGCCGCGGCGGTTCTTGACCTTTGGTAGCCAGTTGTCCTGCGTTCCGGCGATCGGAATTTGCTTCAGCGACGCGCCCGGATACTTGGCGGCGAAGGCTGCCGCTTCACCCTTACCGAGCCAGCCCTCGAAGTTGACGAAGTTCAATGTCCCGGTGAGCTTCTCTGGGTCGAGTGCGGCGCTGGTGCTCGTGCTGCTTCCGCAGGCTGCGAGAAAGGCCGCGCCGGTGACGAGGCCGGCCGCGGCGAGGGCGCTCCGACCGAGAAGCTCGCGCCGGGTTTGGGCATCGGCTGGATTCATGTACGGCCTTTCTGGAGGAGTTCGGCTGCGGGCTCTGGCGGCCACCTGCCGTCGAGGATGTCGAGGTCGTGTGGCTCGGCCGGCTGGACAGGGAGGTCGGCCGCTCGCCAAGCGACAAAGCCGCCGACCATGTCGGTCGCGCTCCGAAACCCGAGCCGCTGGAGATTGTATGCGGTCAGGCTCGACGAATACCCCTCGTTGCACATCACAATGAGGACCTGATCGAAACCATCGATGAAGGGATTCTGGAAACCCGAGATGGGGTCAACCACCCATTCGAGAACGGTCCGCGGAGTGTGAATCGAGCCGGCGATCGCGCCGTCTGCCCAGCGATCCGTGTCCTGCCTCGTGTCGAGAATGAGGGCGCCCGCCACGGCCTCAGCCTGAGCTTGCTGGGGCGTCATTCGTATGAGATTCGACCGGGCCTCCGCGAGGAGATCGCTCAAGGTGAAACGCCCGGGCTTCGTCACACTTGCATTCCACGGGGCGCCGCCGTCGAGCGCAAGCCCCAGGCGCAGATTTCCGAAAGTCGTAAGGCGGAAATCCATCGGATCCGATCGGCTCAGGCACCTCTCGAGCTGAATGGTTTCGCCCATGGGTAGCCGATCCGAGACCGAAGAAACGGCAGCCCAGGCACCTTCGACGAAGTTCTTACCAGAATCGGAAATCCGCCTCGACACCCTCCGACGGGTCGCGCCAGCGCCATAGGCTGCGATCGACACGACGAGGGGGAGCGGTGCCGTTGACAAGGGACGCGTTGCAGCGAGGATCAAAGCTGGGTCTGGGAGGCCTCACGCTGATCATCCTGGGAACGCTGGTCGCCGCGGGCTGTGGCTCGTCCGGCGACAAATCGGCCGGACCACCCGCGACCACGAGCTCGGGCGCAACCCGTGGAACATTCAAGGCCGAGACGCTTCGCATCAGCGCGATCCCGGACCAGGATCCAGAGAAGTTGAACCGCCTCTACGGGGCGCTGTCCACGTACCTCATGACGACCCTCGGCGTGAAGGTCGACTACGTCCCGGTGACCGACTACACCGCGTCGGTGTCGTCCTTCCGGATCGGCGATCTCGACGCCGTCTGGTTCGGTGGCCTCACCGGGGTGCAAGCGCGGCTCCAGACGCCGGGCGCCACGCCGCTCGCACAACGCGACATCGACGCCCAGTTCCGGTCGGTGTTCATCGCAAGTCGCGCGTCCGGACTGGCGGCGATCACGTCCGTCGCGGGACTCGGCGCGATCAAGGGCCACTCCCTCACCTTCGGCTCGGAGTCGTCGACGTCGGGGCGACTGATGCCGCAGTTCTTCCTCGACCAGGCGGGAGTGTCGGAAGCGGATCTCAAGGGCAACCCAGGTTTTTCAGGCGCGCACGACGCGACCATCAAGCTCGTCGAGTCAGGGACCTATGAGGTCGGCGCCCTCAACAAGCAGGTCTGGGACACGTCCGTCGCCGACGGAAGTGTCGATCTGAGCAAGGTCGCGTTGATCTTCGAGACACCGCCCTTTGCGGACTACCATTGGCTCGCTCGCCCGAACCTGGACGCGAAGTTCGGCGCGGGATTCACGAGCGCGCTGCGCGAGTCGATCCTCGCGCTCGACGCGAAGAACCCCGATCAGGCGGCTGTACTCGAACTCTTCGGGGCGAAGCGGTTCGTGCCGACCGAGGCGGAACGTTACGGGCGCATCGAGTCGATCGGACGCAAGCTCGGCCTGATTACTTAGCGTCCATGTCTGATCGCCACCCGGATGGCGGGTCAGCTGCGCTCGTGTTCGACGGCGTCGACTTCGACTACGGTCAGGGCGCCGTTCTCACAGGGGTCGACCTCACCGTCGGCGCTGGCGAGGTCGTCGCGGTCGTCGGATCCTCCGGTGCCGGAAAGTCGACGCTGCTCGGGCTCGCCGACGGGTCGCTTGTTCCGACCCGAGGCACGGTCCGGACGCTCGGCGCGACACTCGCCGACCTCAACGAGCGCGAGCGCCAACGCGTCCGCGCGGATATCGGCGTCGTCCCGCAGACGATCGCGCTCCCCGGCGCGCTTCGTGTGCGCCACAACGTCAACGCGGGACGGCTCGGTCGCTGGTCGACGACAAAGGCGATCCGGTCGCTGCTCTTCCCTTCCGGGCGAGACGAGGTCGCCTCCGCGCTGGCGAAGTTCGGCATCGGCGACCTGATCGACGCACGAACGGACACCCTCTCGGGCGGCCAACGCCAACGAGTCGCACTCGCTCGTCTCGTGGTTCAGCAGCCGCTGCTCGTGCTGGCCGACGAACCCGTCTCGGCCATCGATCCCGCGTGGAGCGATGAGGTCTTCGCCCGGTTTCGAACGATCGCGAACGCTGGCGCAGGCGTGCTGGTGAGCGTGCACGAACCGGCCCTTGCGCGGGCGCATTGCGACCACGTGGTGGGCATCCACCGGGGTACGCTGCTGTTTGATCTCCCCGCTTCCGAGGTCACCGACGAGTTGCTCGCGGACCTCTATCGCATCGATGGGGTCGGGGTCTGACGCTCGAGGCGCCGCAGCCGCTTTGCCGGCTTCGTGTTGACCCCGACGCGCCCGACCTGTCGCGCGCCGCGCGAACCGCCGAGCCTCGTCGCGTCGCCCGCCGCCGTCGACACGTACTCGTACCGATCATCGCGGCGGTGGTCTTCGCCGCATGGATGGCCGGAATCGGTCGGGAGGAGATCGTCAATCCGGGAGGCTTCGCGCAGGTACGAGAGTTCTTTGCCGCGGCGCTCCGGCCGGAACTCGGCGGCGCGTTCCTCGCGGTGGTGTGGGACGCGACCCTCGTCACGCTCGGATACGCGGCGCTCGGCACCGCCCTTGCGGTCATCACCGGGCTCGTCCTTGGGCTCTTCATCTCGGAGTCCTGGACTCGCGACCGAACGCTCGGACCCGTCACGGCAGGCCTGCGCCTGTTCGTTCGGAGCGTGCTCGTGCCGCTTCGCGCCGTCCACGAGGCGATCTACGCGGTCCTCCTCGTGCAGGTGCTCGGGATCGACCCGATGGTGGCCGTACTCTCGATCGGCATCCCATTTGGGGCGGTGACCGCCAAGGTTTTCGCGCAGATGTTCGACGACATCGACGATGGCGCCTTCCGGGCCCTTCGTCGGGCGGGCGCCGGGCGGCGACAGGCCGTGCTCTACGGCCTCCTTCCGGATGTCGGCCCGGACCTCGTGGCGTATGGGTGCTACCGCGGTGAGTGTGCGATTCGCGCAGCCGCGGTGCTCGGGGTGATCGGGGCCGGCGGCCTGGGCTTCCAGATCAAGCTCTCGTTCCAAAGCCTGGAATACGGAGAGATGTGGACGTTGCTCTACGTCGTGATCGCACTCTGTGCGGCTGCCGACTGGTGGAGTGCCCAGCTGCGTCGAGCGTGGCGAGACGGCACCGATCCATCGGCGGCGGGCTGGCGTCGTCGCGCGACCTACGCCCAGGCCGCGGCGGTCGCGCTTGCTGTCCCGGCCGCGTGGCTCTACCTGCGTGTCGACCCGTCCAGCCTTTGGGCGACCCGGGCGCTCGAGAACGTCAGCCGGCTCGTCAGTCATTTGATCCCACCGGACCCGGCGGGCGGCATGGGCGCGCTGATCGATCAGACGCTTGCGACCCTTGCGATGTCCATCGTCGCGATCGTGATCGCGGTCGTTGGTGGTTTCGCCCTCGCGCTCATTGCCGCGCGCCCCACTGGGTCAGCATCATTTGCGGTCCGCCTACGGGCGCGCGCGGCGCGCGGCGCGCTTCTCGTACTGAGGGCGATCCCGGCGCCGGTCTGGGCATTTGTGTTCCTCTTTGCCTTCTACCCCGGTGTCGTGCCCGGGGCGCTTGCGCTCGGCGTCTACAACCTCGGCGTTCTCGGGCGTCTGATGGCGGAGTTGTCGGAGAATGCCGACCCACTCCCCGCGAGGACCCTGCGCGCGGCCGGCGCGAAACCGATGCAGATCGTCTGGTACGACCGACTCCCCCGACTCGGCCCGGGGTTTGCCGCCCTCAGCGTCTACCGCTGGGAGGTGACCATTCGTGAGACCGTGGTCGTCGGCTTGGTCGCAGCAGGCGGGCTCGGGGCCGGGCTTGGACAGCAGCTCGCCTCGTTCGATACACAGGCGGTCGGCGCGACGCTCCTTGCCATGGTCGCCCTGACCGCCGTCGCGGATATCTGCGGAGGCTACCTCCGACGTGTGCTTCGGTAGGGCCAGCGATCAATCTTGACCTCGGCCCGTCCCCGAAACCAGCGCTCGGCTCGGTGCACGGCCACAAGCGCCAGGATGGCGTAGAGGGCACCGAGGATCACGTCGATCACATAGTGCTCGCCCGTGTAGACGAGGGAGAACCCCATCGCGAGTGGATAGGCCGCGAGCACGACGCGAACCGGTACCGGCGAGGATTGCCAGAAAAACAGGCAGATGAGGAACGCGAACGCCGCGTGAAGTGATGGCACGGCGGCAACCGAGTTCACCGCCGCCTGCCCTTGCTTGATGAACGGCTCCGCGTTGTCGAGCCCGATCGCCCGGAATCCTTGGGCCGAGAAGCGGTCGACGGGGGCGACGAGCCCCTCCTTGGCCGCATACCAGGGAGGCGCGGCCGGATAGAGGATGTAGGTCGTAAGTCCGGCGTAGGAAAGCAGGAGCAGCCGACGTGCGAAGGCAGCCCACCGGTCGCGGTTTCGCACGTAGAGGACGGCCGCGATGGCCCACGCCGCGACGAAATGCGATACGTAGACAAGCGACGCCGCAACATCCCACCAGTGAAGGCGGCTTGGATCGTAGAGGTGGTCTTGGAGCCAGACCGTGGGTATTTGTCCTCCGCCGAGCGCCCGATCGATCGCAAGGGGTCGGGCGACGTGAACGGGAATCCCGAGCTGGTCCGCGAAGCCGCGGGTGACGTCGTAGACAAGGAGCAGACCGATCCACGGAACCCAGTCAACGAAGATCCTCGAGACTCGCCGCCAGTTCGACCCCGCCGTCGCCGCGACAATTCCGCCCAAAATCCAGAGCGTTTGCTGAGGCCGGTCGAAAGGAATACCGGTCCGCCAACTCTTGAATGTCAGCGCGACGACCCAAACGCACAGGGCGACGATCCGAATCGTGCGGAGGTTGGCGCGACGGAGCGGCACCGCGACCTGACGCCCGTCGTCGACGACGGCGCGCAAGGTTTGGTCGGGCACCATGGGCCACCCTACCCGGCTACTAGATGCTTGATTCCGAATTCCGGCCCCCCCGTGTCAGGCACCAGCTCAGCAGCAGACGACCGCGCGCCGCGACGGTGGTGCCTGACACAACTGATCGCGACCAGAAACCCAATTCGGAATCAACCATCCTGTCTAGGTGGGTGGCTGAGGCGGCTTCCAGTCGAGGTCCCCGGCTTCGAGGAGCGAAAGGTCGACGTCGGGGTGATCGACCGAGCGCTGCGCGTGCGCGGCGATGGAGTCTTCGAACAGGTTGCGCACCTCTCGCGCGTTGCCGAAGTCGGGGCCCCCGGCGCGACGCATCGCCTGACAAACCTCGGCAAGGCGCGTTTGCGCTGCGGGCGAGAGGCGGTAGTCGTAGGCCGCGGCCATCCGCACGAAGATCTCCGCGAGCTCCGGCGCCGAGTACGACGGGAACGTCAGATGCGTCGGGAAGCGGCTACGAAGGCCGGGGTTCGATTCCAGGAGCCGGGCCATCGGCTCGTCGTAGCCGGCCAGCACCACCGCGAGGCGTTCGCGCTCGTCCTCCATCCGTTTGAGGAGGGTCGCGAGCGCCTCGCTTCCAAAGTCGCTCGCGCCACCGTTTGCGAGCGCGTACGCCTCGTCGATGAAGAGGACACCGTCGAGGGCCTCGTCGACGGCGCCGTTGACCTTTGCCGCCGTCTGACCCACATATCCGGCAACGAGCCCCGACCGGTCAACCTCGACGAGGTGACCGGACTGGAGCACGCCGAGTCCGTGGAAGATCCGTCCGATCAGTCGGGCGACGGTGGTCTTGCCGGTTCCTGGCGGGCCGGTGAAGATCATGTGGAGTGAGCGCTCCGGCACCCGCTTGCCGGCCTCACGTCGACGGGCCTGCACGACCAGGAGATCGGCGAGGCGCTCGACCTCGGCCTTGACCTCGGCAAGGCCGACAAGGGACGAGAGCTCGGCCCGGGCTTCATCGAGGTCCCTGGCTCGCTCGTCGGGGTCGGCCTCGGCCTCGACGTGGCGCCTGGCCGCGGGAGGACCTCCGCGACCGGCGAGTCGTTCGGCCGCGGCGAGCTCGTTCCGAACCGCGGCGAGGATTCCGAGGTCAGCGGGGCGCGCCTCGGATGCCGCCTTGACGGCCTCTTCGAGCGCCGTGACCGCCTTGACCGGGGTGCCGGCGCTCGTCGCCGCCGCGGCCAGGAGCCGAAGGGCGCGAACCGTCGGCCACGCGTGGCCGTGCGCGTCGCGCGCCGCCTCGGCCGCTTCGGTGAGCGTTCGCACCGCGTCGTCGCTCGCGCCGGACGCAAGGAGCGCCGACCCCAGGTCGGTCAACCAGCCGTCGGCCAAGAGGTCGAGGCGGCCGGCCGCCCGAGCACCGTCGACTGCCCGCGTGAACTCGGTGAGCGCGAGCGCGTTGTCGCCTCGGGCCACAGCCACTTTGCCTGCCATCCGCGCCGCGGTCGCGCCTGCGGCGGGATCACCAACGTCGCGTCCAAACTTCACGGCGATCGCGGATGCCTCGTCGAGCCGCCCGGCCGCGAGCGCTCGCGCAAACTGCGAGACGAGCGCGCCTCGATCCTTCATGAGACCTGATGCCGGCGCGTGCCCATCGAGTGCGAGAGTCTATGGCAACGGTCGTTCCGGGCCCGCCATTTGGCGGCGTTGGTATGGCCCCGAGCGGCGTCTGTCAGGTCCAGTCGACGGTTGCAGGGAGGCCGAGGAATCGCCCGTAGCGCTCTGCCGTCTGTTCGAGGCCCCGCTTCTCGCGGGCAAGGAGGCGGCGAAACGGGCTCGGCGTGACGACCACCGATCGCGCTCGTAGGGTCCGCTTCCAGATCCCTTCCACGCGTCCGTCGATGACGATCATCGGCATGAACATGCCGTTGCTTCCGGGGCAGATGTGCTGCGCAAGCGCGGGATCGAGGACGGCGTCGCGGTCGCGGTAGCCAAGGAGGTACTCGTCGAAGGCGGGAAGGAGATCGACACTCGACGACGTGGGCGCGTCGGGGGCTGCCGGCGACGTCCAGTACGACGTGCGTCCAACCGTGTGCTCGACGAGATTGTCCGCCGCCGAGGCAAGCCCCGCCCGCGCGTCAACCGCGGTGAGGCCCGACCACCACATAAAGTCCTGGACGGTGGCCGGTCCGTGGCTTGTGAAGTAGCGGCGAGCGAACTCGGCAAGGGCGACCACGCGAGGCATCTGGACGGCGTCGGGAACGCGCTCCGCGAGCAGACCAAGCGCCGGTTGCTTACCGTCGCGAGGGCCGTGGCAGATGAGCCCTTCCTGAGCGAGGCGACGAATGACGTGCTGGCCGCGCTGCCCTTCTGAGCTGACGCCGCCCGCGTCGAGGAGGTCGTATAGCTCCTGACGTGAACGGAATTGACCCCCGGCCAGCGCGTCAAAAACGAGCGTGCGAGCACGAGCGAAGGCGGCGTCGTCGAACCCCAGGGCCCGGCTGCGTCCCGCGGCCTGTGAGATGGCCCGCGGACCCAGGAGCGACAGCATCCAGTCGGCGTCGCGCGCCGGGACGAGGTGCAGCGTTCCGCGCATCGGCCACGTCCGGATCAGCCCGCCGCAAGCAACTTCTCGCTCGACCGACGCCTCGGTCGCCTCGCTCATCCTCAGGCCGATCGCCCAGAGTGACCCGAGCGTGTCCTGCCCCTGAAGGGCCCCGAGTCTCGAGGCGACGTCCCCTGGCGACACGCCATTGGCCGCCTGAATGAGTTGGTTCATGCGGCGCAGGCGGGCGATATCGGTGACGGTCACCGACGACTCTTCTGCGTCGACTGCGAGCATGGCACCTGTCTATCTTGACGTGAGCGTCGGCGCAACGCATCCTCGGGCGCCGTCACGGCGTGTCGTGTGAGCAGGTCGAATCCGGTCCGCCGCCCATTCGTTGTAGGGGGAGATCGGCAAGCGGCCGACACGAACAACAGGTGCATCCGATTGGAGTGCTCACCGCGCAGAAGTGGCCCGTGTCAGGCACCTGCTCTACGCGAGACGTTTGCGCACCCTTACGGTGGTGCCGGACACAACAAACGCCAGTCAGACGTGCCCGCGAGGGGAACCGCCCGTCCACCCACGATGTGGACGTGGTCGTTCGGCCGAGCCGGGTTAAGGCCTCGGCGTGATCCTCCGATGGAAAGAGATGCAAGCGCAGATCGGAGCAATCGTTGGCACCCATCGTTGAAACCGCACTCAGGGCCGCGGGGGCCCCGGCGCAGACGCACGACAGTGTCCATCTGAGCGACCTTGTCGCGGCGCTCACCTACGCGCTCGACCTCACCGAGGGTCAGGCACCCGGACACGCCCAACGCACGTGCCTGGTCGGCATGAGCATCGCCGATCGTGCGGGTCTCCCCGAGACGGACCGGGGAAGCCTCTTCTACGCGCTCCTGCTCAAGGACGTGGGCTGCTCGAGCAGCGCGTCACAGACTGCCCGGGTGTTCGACGCCGACGACATCGCGCTTCGCCGCGCCGCCAAGCTCGTCGACTGGACCCGCACCCCGGAAGTCCTTGGCTACATCCTTCGCCAGGGCTCGCCCGGCGTGAGCCCCGCGCGGCGAATGCCCGCGGCGCTTCGCACCATCAGGAGCCTCAAACGTGAGGCACAGGAGATCGTCGAGACCCGGTGCGAGCGTGGTGCGCAGATCCTCGGCCGGCTCAACTTTCCGGCTGAGGCAGCTGCAGCGGTTGGCGCCCTCGAGGAGTACTGGGACGGCAGTGGGCGTCCCCTCGGCGCGCGCGGCAATGAGATTCCGCCTGCCGGTCGCCTGCTGTGCCTTGCCCAGTCGGTTGAGGTCTTCCACCGAACGTTCGGCCTCGCCGCGGCTCGTCGAATGGTGCGACGCCGCCGTGGACGCTGGTTTGATCCCGCGCTGGCCGACGCATTCCTGTCAATCGGCGACGGCGACGCCCTGTGGGCCGACCTCGCCGGCGACGACCTCCCACGAACGCTTGCGAGGCTCGAACCCGCGGCCATCGCTGCCCCGGCCACCCCTGAAACCGTTGACCAACTCTGCGAGGCCTTCGCGCTCGTGATCGACGCAAAATCGCCCTACACCGCGGGGCACTCGACACGAGTCACGAGCTACGCGGTCGCGATCAGCGACGAGATCGGGCTCGACCGGGTGCTCCGATCGGACCTGCGCCGCTCAGGCCTGCTGCACGACATCGGCAAGCTGGGAGTTTCGAGCGCGATCCTCGACAAGCCAGGCGCGTTGACCGCCGACGAGCGCCGTGCGATCCAACTGCACGCCAGCTACACCCAGGAGATCCTCGCTCGAGTACCGGTGCTCGAGCGGCTTGCGGTGGGCGCGGCGGCACACCACGAGCGTCTCGACGGCGCTGGGTACCACAACGGCTTGGCGGGTCGCGAGATCCCGCTGATCGCTCGGATCCTCGCGGTGGCCGACGTCTTCGACGCGCTCACGAGCGACCGCCCCTACCGTGCCGGAATGCCGCTCGATCGAGCGCTCGGCATCATGTGGGACGGCGTGGACCGTGCCTTCGAGCGACCACTGCTTGAGGCGCTCGTCCGCTCGTTCCCGACCACGGGGCTTCTGGTCAGTTCCTGAACGCCCTCAGGAGGGCCGGCCCAGCGCGACCTACGGACCTGGGCGCACGCCGCGGACCGGGATCACGAGCTCACGAATCGCATGGCGAAGCTGCGCCGAGAGCCGCTGAAGCTCCCGCTGCTCGGCTGGCTCCAGGGCCGAGTCGACGAGCTGACGTTCCAACTCTCGCAGGCTCGCCGATGTTCGGTCGGTGCACTCTTGCCCCGCCGGGGTGAGCCGCACGAGCCTCCGGCGCCCGTCGTTCGGGTGGGGTCCTCGCGTGACAAATGCCTGCTGCTCCAATCGGTCGAGGACGACCGTGATGTGATTCGACCCGATTCCGAGGACCTGGGCGAGCTGCCACGGCTCCTGCGCCTCGGGCGCGACCCGTGCGAGCAGGTGCAGGGCGTTGTACTGGACAAGCGTGAGTCCGCTTCGCCGTGTGACGCGCTCGAACACCTCGGCGAGGTCGTCGCCGACGACAACGAGCTGCTGGCAAAGCGATGCCACCAGCGGCGAGGAGGTCTCGCGTGAAGTGCATTCGTCCTCGTGTGCAAAGGCGGGTTCACCGGTCACCAGGGGAGTGTACGATCCTGAAAGTCGCTCAACATTGAGCGACTCTTGTTCCGCGCTGACCCAAGGCTGGCGGTGCGGGCACACCGTCAACCGGAGGTTCCAATGAGCGCATCACCAGTACTGCTTGTTCACGGCGCATGGGGCGGCGCCTGGGCGTGGGGCTACGTGCAGGCCGAGCTCGAGAAGCGCGGCATCACGAGCGTGGCGATCGACCTTCCTTCAAGCGGGTCGGGTCCGGCGACCCTTTCAGACGACGCCGCAGCGGTCCGCAAGGCCCTGGACGGACTCGACGCCCCAGCTGTCGTCGTCGGCCACTCCTACTCCGGAGGGGTCATCACTGAGGCATCGGCCGGAAACGACAAGGTCGCGCACCTCGTCTACACCTGCGCAATCCTTCCTCAGGAGGGTGAGTCGGCGTTCTCCCTGATGGGCGAGGACCCGACCCCGAGCACCCTGGGCAACGCGATCCGCGCGACCGACGACGGCCTCAGCACCCTCGACCCCGCGGGCGCCAAGGCTGATCTCTTCAACGACGTCACTCAGGAGCAGGCCGACCCGATCATTGCCGCCCTCGGGACGCACCGCCTCTCGGTGTTCGGTGAGAGCCCGAGCGCGCTCGGTTGGAAAGAGCACCCCTCGACCTACATCCTCACGACAAACGACCGGGTGTTCTCGACTGAGCTCCAGCGTCGTATGGCCGCCAGCGCGACCAACGTGGTCGAGGTCGACGCCGGTCACATCCCGCTGCTGTCACGTCCGGCTGAACTCGCCGACGCAATCGCCGCGGCCGCGAACGCTTCGTAGCGCGGCGAGCGACTGACGACGCCTCGGACCGACTGGCACCCCCGTGCGGTCGGTCCGAGGTGTGGTCAGGTTCCGGATCTCATCGAGGAGGTCGGCGACATCCCCGTTGATCCGGCCGCCGCAAACCTCATCTTCCAGCTCGTCTCAGCCCGCTACGAACGCGCCTCAGTCATCGTGACCAGCAACAAGCCGTTCTCCGGGTGAGGCGAGATCTTCGGCGACGAAGTCGTCGCAGCCGCGATGATCGACCGCCTCGTGCACCACGCCGAGATCCTCTCCCTTAAAGGCGACAGCTACCGCCTCCAAGGCAACGACATCCCGACCCGACCACCACGGGCCCTCACCGACGAGATCTGTGAGGGATCAAGGACGCCGCATGCCGAAGTACCGCAGCCGACGGAACCCCATCACTATTTCCTTGTCGCGCCACTAGCCCCCCAGGCCTACCGGCCGCCTTCGTCGCCCTATCGGGTGCGAGCCTCGACACGGCGGGCCAAGCGGCGCCCTACGTATCGGGGGGTGGGCAGATGCGGCGCCGAGAGAGCTGGCTGGGTACGCGGAGGCCGTTCAATCGGATCGCCGCGAACTTGGAGCGCGGCCTCGGTCGCGGCCATGGTCTGGAGCAGTCTCTGACGGCCGGGGGGCTCGGACATCGAGCGTGAGGATCGCGTTGGGCGAATCGTGGTGCGAGAGCCGGACCCTCGTGTGCGCAACCCACCGGGTGTGGGGTTGCCACCGGCCAGGACGCGGTAGGGGACCGACGAGGCCCCCCATCGCCTCGCCACGCTCCGAGGCTGGCGGGCCGCTTGACGGCTCCTGCGTGCCCGATGTACGCTCGCGAGGCGAGGCTGATCGGCCGAGAGGAGGAGCCGCGACCATCGCAGGACACGGTGTGGGAGCAGCTCACGGCTCCTCCACAGCTTCGTGGACCTCGGAGGCGGCGCAACCGCGGCTCGGAGGGACGGAGCTTCTCCTCGTGCTCGGCGCGGTGCCGCTTTGGGCGGTGAGCGTCTGGTGGATGCACGCGATGGACATGCAGGGCCGCTTCGACGCGGGCGCCCTCGCACCGTTCTTGGTGATGTGGGTGGTGATGATGGGCGCCATGATGCTGCCCTCGGTCGCGCCGGCGGTCGGCGTCCACCGGCGGGTCATGCGTCGGCGCGCGCTGGGCGGGGCGAACACCACCGGATGGAGCGCCGCGTTCGTGACCGGCTACCTGGCGGCCTGGACGGCGGTCGGAGTGGTGGCCTTCGCCGCGTTGCGACTGCTGTCGGCTGGGCTCGGCGACCTCTCCGACGCCGACTTGGCGCGCCGGGTCATCGCCCCGACGGCGCTCGCGGCGGCGATCTACCAAGCGACGCCGCTCAAGCGAACCTGCCTGCGCCGCTGCCGCAGCCCGTTCGATTTTCTGCTGTCGCGATGGCGTGAGGGGCGGGCCGGCGCCCTGCGAATGGGGATCGAGCACGGCGCCTACTGCGTCGGCTGCTGCGTGATGCTGATGGCCGTGCTGGTCGCCTTCGGGGCGGCGAGCGTCACGTGGATGGCTCTGGTGGCCGCGGCGATCGCCGGCGAGAAGCTGCTCCCGCCTCGTCTGGTCGGCGGCGGAGTGTTGCTCGCGGTGGCGCTCGCGGTGCTCGGGCTCGTAGCGCTCGTCGAGCCGTCATTGCTGCCGGGGCTCGGTGGGATGGGCGACATAGGCGGACAGATAACGATGGGCTCCTAAGGGGCCCGAGGAGGTGACGACGATGGCCGAGGACTGGAATCTCGAGGGTGAGTGGTTCAAGAACTGCAACTGCGACCCAGGATGTCCCTGCGACTTCAACCAAGCGCCAACCCACCCCAACTGCGAGGGGATGGTGGCGATGCGGATCGACCGGGGGCACTTCGGCGACGTGAACCTCGACGGACTGTTCTTCGCGGGCACAGTGTGGTGGCCTGGGCGCATGGATGAGGGCAACGGCGCGGTGCAACCGCTCATCGACGAGCGCGCGGATGAGCGTCAGCGGCAGGCCCTGCTCGAGATCATGTCCGGAGCGCACGGGGACACGCTCTTCGAGATCGTTGCGGCGGTCTGCCCGACGGTCCACCCTCCCCTGTTCGTGCCGTTCGAGTGGGAGTTCGACCTGGCGACGCGGCGCGGTCGGATGCGCGCCGGCGACGTCCTGGAGACCGAGGTCGAGTCGCTCAAGGGCTTCGGAGACCCACCTCCGGACCACCGGATCATCGTGACGATCCCGGGCGGCTTCGAGTACACCGGCGAGAACGACAGCGCCGAGACCGCCCTAGCGAAGCGCCTGAGGGTGAGCGGCGACATCAGCTTTGAGCACGAGGACTGCCACTCGTCGATGACGCGCGTGCGGCGCGGGCCACTGGCAGGCAAGGGGGCAGCCGCCGCCTGAGGCACGACTTGAGCAACCGGGTGTTTCGGGGGACGAAGTCGCCCGAAACACCCGCGGCACGCGCGAAGTAACTCCCTCTGCACTCGGGCCGTACGGACTTGGGCCGGCGCGCGTAGCTCGGTGTGGGGCTGAGTCCGACGGAGAGGCACTCGCCGCCATCACGCCTTAATCGCCACCCGCGCCCGAGAAGCGCCACCGCCGCAGCGCCGATCGCGACGCCTGCGGCGACGGGGAGCGAGGCCGTGAGGCTGTTCTCCTGGACGCCGGTAAGCCCTGAGCGAGACGCATCCGCGAGGTAGTCGATGGGACCAACGCGCGTCAGCGTCGCCCACGGCTCGGAGAGCCAATCGACCGAGTAGAAGACCCTTCCCACGAGCGCGAGCGGTGAGATGACGAGGTTGGCGACGAAGGCGTGCTCGTCGAAGCTGTCGGCGTAGAGGCCGGTGACACCCCGAGAGCGCTGAATACGACTCCGGTGAGCGCCAGTGCGATCACGGCGACGGCCGGCCGGTGCAGCCATCGAGAAGGGAAGGGCGATGGCGGCGGCCGCGAGCGAGCCCCGCGCGAAGCCGCCGGCCAGGTAGCTCGCGACGATCTCGGGGGATCGCAGCGGGCTCGTCAACACCTCCTCGATGTAGCCCTCGTTCTTGGCCTGGAAGCGGCTGCTCGAGGCGTTCGCAAACGCCTGGCCGGCGACGGTCATCACGAGAGGCCCGGCAGGATGAACGACAGGTACGAAACGCCCTCAACCTGCTGGAGACGATCGCCGAGCGCGCCGCCAAAGATCGCCAGGAAGAGACCGTCGTCGCCACCGCGGGCAGGATCGTCTGGGCAAAGCCGGAGCACCCGACGCACCTCGCGTCCGGCGAGGGCAAGGGTGCCGCGCCGCGACACACTCCTGAGCTCGTGGCGCAGAGCGAGATCGACGCCGACGGTGGGCTCATCGAGGATCTGATCACCAGACGTGGACGACGGACGAGGGCGCGCGCGATCAGAAGGCGTTAGCGCGTGCCGCCCGAGAGGGCGATTGGGCCGCGAGCCCGCCTTCGAGGCCAGGTCGAAGGCTCCGAGCAACTGCTCGGCGCTCCTCTGCTTCGGCGGTGCCATCCCGAAGTAGCGCCTGTGGTAGGAGCGCACCTGGCGCACCGAGAGGAAGCGGTCGGGGTGGACCTCCTGCGGGGCGAGCCCCACCCGCAGCTTGGCGCTGCGCTGATCGGCCACCGCATCGTGGCCGAAGATGCGGATGTGTCCGCGGGGCGCCCGCACGAGGCCGGTGATCATCCCTATCAGCGTCGTCTTACCGGAGCCGTTGGGACCGAGAAGACCGTAGAAGGCTCCGGCTGGGACGCGAAGGTCAAGCCCCCGTAACGCCACAGTGCCGTCGTAGACCTTCTCGAGGCCCTCGACGGTGAGCGCAGCCACCGCGGTCGCGGTGTCGCGGTCGCTGCCCACGAGGCGTCCGAACGGGGACGATCCATTTAAGGTCTTCCTGACTGTGTGGCAGACCGAAGAAGACGACGTTGCACCCATGAGAGGCGGACGGTCGGCCCGGTGAGGGTGCCTACTACTACGCGCGACGTAATAGGGTTGGTCGCGATGCCCGCTGATACTTCATCCGGCGAGCCCGAGCCCGCCGAGGAGGCGCGACCCGCCCGCCGCATTCTCTTCGCCGTCCTGGCAGCGCTTCTTGTGGGTGGCTTCGTCACCCTCCTCGTCGTCGGCCTCACGGCCGGCAAGGTGGATACCAGCATCGACAACGCGATCGCCCGGGGCGAGCCCAAGGAAGCGCACGAATTCACCCTCCCGGTACTCGCCAACGGCGACACGCTCGGTAAGCGCACCGGCGAGCCTCTCTCGCTCTCGGAGCTTCGCGGTCGCCCGGTCGTGCTCAACTTCTGGGCCTCCTGGTGCGACCCTTGCAAACGCGAGGCACCGATCCTCGAAGGCGCCTGGAGGGCGGGCCAAGCCCAGGGCGCGGTCGTCCTCGGAATCGACATCCAGGACCTGAGGGGCGACGCGCTGGACTTCATCGCTCAGTACCGCCAGACCTACCCCCACGTCCGCGACAAGAGCGAGAAGAGCTATCGCGACTACGGGCTCACCGGAGTGCCGGAGACCTTTTTCATCAACCGCGCCGGCCGCGTCCGCGTCCACTGGGTGGGTGAGATCAACGCGGGGCAGATCGCCGAGGGCATGGAGTTGATCCTCGGCGGGTCCGGGCCGTGAGCGAGCTCGGAGCGACCGCGTTCGCCGTCGCCTTCACCGGTGGGGTCGTCTCGTTCCTCTCGCCCTGCGTCCTCGCCCTGGTGCCCGGGTATCTCGCCTTCATCTCCGGGGTCTCGGTGGAGAGGATCGCTCACCAGCGCCGAGCCGTCGTCGCCCCGACCCTCGCGTTCATCGGGGGCTTCGCCCTTGTGTTTGCCCTCCTCGGCGCGGGCATCGGGGGCACGAGCGCGATCCTGAAGGGCCAACGACGCGGGCTCGAGCTGGCCGGAGGGTTGCTCCTCATCGTCCTGGGGCTGATCGTGGTCCTCGGGCCACGCCTGGGCGTCGGTCAGCGCGAGTGGCGGCCGCTGGCGTGGGCGGGCGGGCGGGGCGGGCGCATGAGTGGAGGCCTTCTGACCGGGGTCGTCTTCGCGATCGGCTGGACCCCCTGCATCGGACCGATCCTCGGGGGGATCCTCACCTTCGCCGCGACCGATCAGAGCCCGAGCGGTGGCGCGGCGCTACTGCTCGCATACTCGGCCGGGCTCGGGGTGCCCTTTCTCGCGACCAGCCTCGCGTTCGATCGGGCGGTGGGCATGTTCGGACGCGTTCGCCGAGCCGGTGCAGCGCTCTCCCTTATCTCGGGAGCTGGGCTCGTCGCGATGGGTCTGCTCGTGGCCTCCGGGCAGCTCGCGGTGATCACGCGCGAGCTCTCGCGCTTTAACCAGTTCGGCTAAAACGCGCGCCCCGGACTACGCACCCTCCTCGACGGTCGACCAAGTGCGGGCTGCGTCGCCAGTCGTGTAGAGCCGCTCGTCATCACCCACGGCATAGGCACGGCGTGGATCGCTGGGGTCGATCGCCACGGCGGCCACGCCGGCATCCTTGAACGCCGGCTCCCAGAGGTCGCCACCGTCCCGGGAGACGATGACTCCCGGCTGACCGCCCGCCAGCACGAGACGCGGGAGACGAGGCACCGCGGCCACCGACACGAGCCCCTGACCCTGGATGGCGACGCGGAACGTGCGCCCGCCATCGGAGCTCGCGAGCAGCCCCTGGCTGGGATCCGCGGCGAAGAGGGTGCCGTCGGCGGTGAGCGCCATCCCGAAGACGCTCGGCCCGACCTGTGTCGAGAGGAGCGCAAAGGAGGCGCCGCCATCCTTGGATCGATAGAGGCCCTGGCCGGCGACGGCGGCCACGATCTCCCTCGGCCGATCGGGCCTCACCGCGAAGCCGTGCAGATCAAGTCCCGGAAGGCCCTCGGGGCGGACGGCCTCCCAGGACGCACCGTCGTCGTCGGATCGCTTGAGCACCTCGTGGCCGGCGACCCAGAGGGGGGCGCCCTCGGCGGCGCTGGCGAGGTTCATCGCGTCGTCGCCCTCGAGGTCGGCGAGGTCCCAGCTGCGTCCGGCGTCGGCGGACACGTAGAGGCCCCCATGGAGTCCGAGCAGAAGGCGGGCCGGATCCTCTCGATCGACGATGAGGCTGTGGACGTGGCTATCTCCGAGGATCGAGGCCAGCGAGCCGCCGGCCGATGCCCCGGCGCCTCCGGCCGAATCCGAGCTGCCGCACGCGACGAGGCCGATGGCCCCCATGAGCGCGAGCGCGCCTGAAACGACGATCCGACCAATCCCCTTCGAGCGGGATCTCCCAATCACGCGCACATCGAGCCTCCCTGTTCGGACGACCAGTCGGCACCGCAGACGCCGCCTACCGCTCATCGAGCCGGCGCCAACGAGATGTCGTGGACGAGGTTGGCCGCGCTGAGGTCCACTCCGGCATGCTGCATCGCCAGCCAGCGACCGCTGCGGCTGTAGATCCGCACGGGCGCCGAGTGGGTGTCCGCATCGCCGCTCTCGAGGGCGGAGAGCACCTGATACTCCTTCCAGACCGTCGTAGCTCGGCCTCAGGGCATTGAGATAGCGGATCTCGCCTCCGGCGCGGTGGCGAGTGACGAATGCCCTCACGCTCCTGCACGTCTCGTCGCGGGGGTTTGCACTGATAGCCAGAGCAACCAAACCACGTTCGATCGGTCCTCAGAGGGCAGCCTGCGTAGAGCCTCAGCGACCTGGGAGGCGATCACGGGGCACGCCGTGGTGCACCGGCTCTCGAGGAAAGTCAGCACGACGACGCGCCCACGTTGATCGACCATCCGCACGAGCCCGCCGCTGAGAGCCTCTCGCAGCGCGAAGTCCGCAGCGTCGAAGACCGCCGGGGGCTCGTTGCCGCGAAACCGCTCCGCCGCGACGTCCGCATCAGCGCCTCGATCTGCGTCCCCACCACCGCCCAGCACCGCGCCCGCCGCCACGCCGGCGAGGCCGAGCATCAGGGCGGCGAGTGCCGCGATCAACAGGGGTCGCATTCTTGGCCGGCGTCCTCGCATCTACTACGTAGCCTATAGTACGTCTTGCCGGAGGGACGTGGACGGGCGTCACTGGGGTCGAGGTCCCCAGAGAGTTCATGGATTGTTCGTGGGGGTCCACCACCGAGCGCCGCGAGAAGCAGATGCGGATGGACGCTGATCAGGCCGCCGGCCGCGAGACTCCCCTTGAGATCCCTCGGTCCGATCTACCGATCGGCTGCGCCTGAGCCGGGCCTCGGCTTCTGAGAGCAGCGCAGCTACGACGTCAACGGGTGGTGGGACGCTCGAACGGCATTGACGCGTAGCCGTCGGATCGCGCGCTTCTCCGGCGCAGAGCGCACCCTCCACTGGCTGCTCGCGATGACGTTCTTCCCGATGCTCGGGAGCGGCCTCGCGCTGTTCGTCCCCGACCTCGCCACGTTCGTCGCCCGCCCGACGGCGAAGGCATGGCACATCAACTCGGCCGTGGTCCTGGCCGCCGGGGTGCTCGCCCCCTTTCGCCGCCCACTGGTCGCGCCTGCGGGCGACCATGCGCGAGATGGGCCCCTTCGACAGCGGCGACGCCCGCTGGCTGTTCGGATGGTCGCGCTTTCGCCGACGTGAGCCGGCTCCGCCTCAAGGTCGCTTCAACGCCGGCCAGAAGCTGAATTCGGCCCTCGTCGGCGCGCTGATGGTGGTGATGTTCGTGACCGGCGTGTTGTTCTGGCTCGGCAAGCGCGACATCCGCTACCGCTTCGCCGGGACGGTGATCGTCCACGACTGGGCGACCTGTCTCCTCGTCGCCCGCGTCGTCGCGCACCTCCTACCTGGCGCTCGTCCACCGCTCCACGCGCTCCGCAGGATGGTCGTGGGCGACGTCGACCGCGATGGGCCCGGCGCCATCACGAGAAGTGGCTGGAGGTAAGTGAGCGCGAGCTCCCCGGAGCGCCCGCCTCGGAATCGTCGTCCAGGGGCGATGCTTCTCTGCGGATGTCTTCTCTGACGCCGCCCGCGAGCGGACCTGACGAGACGTGTTTTTCGTACGTCCGTTAGGATGTATGGATGTCGAGGCCCGATGTCTGCGAGCTCCTCTGCCTCGACCTTCCGCGGGCCGAGCAGGCGCGGGCCTCCCGACTCGACGCCGAGACACTGCTTGCGGCCGCCGAGCGTGCGAAGGCCCTGGGTGATCCGACGCGCCTGCAGGTAGCCCTCGTCCTGCGGGAGGCAGGCGAACTCTGCGTCTGCGATTTGGCGTGGATCTGCGAGCGCTCCGACAAGCTCGTCTCACACCACGCACGCGCCCTTCGCGGCGCCGGTCTGGTGCGCTCGCGACGCGAGGGGAAGATGGTCATGTACGCCCTCACCAGCACCGGGAGCGAGCTCCTTGAGGCGCTCCTGCCCGCTCGGGTGCGCGCGTGAGCACCCTCGCACCTACCCTTGGGAGCCTTCCCGACGCGGAGCGCGTGCGCCTGGCGGGCCGGGTACGGCTGCTGTCGTGGGCGAGCCTCGCCTACATGTCGCTGGAGGGCGGCATCGCGATCCTTGCCGGTGTCATGGCCGGGTCGGTCGCCCTCATCGGCTTCGGACTCGACTCGGCGATCGAGGGCTTCGCCTCGGCGATCATCGTGTGGCGCTTCACCGGCGATCGCATCTTCTCGGAGGCGGCGGAGACCCGAGCCCAGAGGCTCGTCGCGATCCAGTTCTTCGTCCTCGCGCCCTACGTCGGCTTCGAATCGGTGAGGGCGCTCGTCACCGGTGAGCGTCCTGACGCGAGCTGGCTCGGGATCGGCCTTGCGGCATCGAGCGTCGTGGTCATGCCGTATCTGGGGACCGCCAAGGCGCGCCTTGCCGACCGGCTGGGCTCAGCGGCGACCAAAGGCGAGGGGCGTCAAAACATGCTCTGCGCCTATCTGGCCGGTGCGCTCCTCGTCGGCCTCCTGGGCAACGCCCTCCTGGGGGCCTGGTGGCTCGATCCGGTGGTCGGTCTCCTGATCGCCACCATCGCGATCAAGGAGGGTCGCGAGGCCTGGCGCGGCGAGGGGTGCTGCGTGGGAGATCGCGTCAGCCCCGGCGCGCCCGCCGGTGACGGGTGTGACGATGAGTGCTCCGCCCGATGAGCATCGCCCCTCGGGACCTCTCGCCGAGGACCACCTGGCTCCAGTACCCCAGGCCGGTGCGGCGTTCGCCATGGATCGGGAACGCGGCGCTCAGGAGACGTGGCCGAGCACCCTCCAGGGGACCCGCCCCGGCCAGCGGGAGGACCCGTCCGAGAGCCCGCCACCCCTGCCGGTAGAGCCCGCCGAGCCGGGTCGCCGGCGCCCTGTGGACGACCACCACGAGGCGGCCGCAGGGGCGTAGCACCCGTTGGACCTCCGCCAGGGCCGCCGCGGCGTCCTCGCGCTCGAGGAGGTGGAGGAAGTACCGCTCGTCACGAGATCGAAGTGCCCCCCGGGATACGGCAGCCGGCGGGCGTCGGCGAGGGCCACCCTGACCCGAGAGCGGTCCTCGAAAGGCGCGAGCCGCCTCCGCGCCCGGCGAGCATCGCCGGAGAGCGGTCGACGGCCACGAGCCCGACCGGTTGATCGCCCCGGTCCAGCATGGCCGAGGCGAGGGCGCCGGTGCCGGTCGCGAGATCGAGAACCCGCAGTCCGCCGAGTGGCCCGGCGAGACGGACCGCGGTCCATAGAGCCCGTCGCTCGAGCAGGAGCTGGAGGTCGTAGGCGGGCGCGGCCCGCGCGAGGAGGCGGTCGAGGCGGAGCTGGTCGGAAGCGGTCGTCACGGGCGTCGAGTGGAAGCCATCAACGCGGCGCGCGGCCTCCAGTCGAGGCCTCCCGCTCGAGCGCGCCGATCCGCTCCTCCACTCGCTCACGATCGGCCTTGAGCTCCGCCAAGCTCTTGCCGGCCCCGGGAGCCCCCGGGCGACTCGGCGGGCAGCAGCCGGCCCGCCCGCGGCGGCGCTGGATCACGGCGATCAGAGGACACGCCGCGGCGCCTATGAGGATCGCGGCGACGAGTAGGCCGGTCCCCATCAGCGCTCAGCCGTCGCGGGCACGCCGCGTGACTCGAGCTCGGCGATCCGCGCGTCGAGACGGGCGGACTCGGCCCTCAGGGTGCCGAGGTCGTCTCCTGGGCGCTCTCCGGCGTCCGCGCTCTTCTTGCCACCAAGCATCCCCCGGCCCATCAACACCATCATCAGCACCATCCCGAGGGGGCACGCCAGCACTGCCAGGCTCAGCAGTATCTGCTCCATCATTCGACCTCCCGCTAGCTTTCAACTACGTGAAGCGTAGTCATCAGGGTACTATGCCGGGTGTCGTTGTCCAGTCAGCAGGCTCGGAGTACCCTCAAACCGATGCGAGAGCAGCCACAGGACGGGTCGCCAGCCCAGTCCCGCGAGTCCGACGCGAGCGCGTCCGCTCCGCTCGGAAGCCTCCAGCGAGCCATCCTGGAGGAGCTGTGGACGGCGGGGGAGTCGTCGGTTCGCGAGGTCGTCGCCTTGCTCGAGGCCCGGGCGAACACGCTGGCCTACACCACCGTCCTCACGGTCATGATTCGTCTCCACGCCCGCGGGTTGCTAATACGCCGGCGCGAAGGCCGGCGCGACATGTACCAGGCAGCGGTTGACCCGGCCGGCCTCTCGGCTGCCCTCTCGCGGGAGGCGGTCGACCGGCTGATCGAGGCCCACGGCGACGAGGCGCTCGCCGCCTTCGCCGCCAGGATGCGCGATGGTGATCCGGCAGATCTGACCCGACTACGCGAGCTCCTGAATCGCGAGGACCTGTGAGGCGTTGGCCGTCAGTTCCGGCCTGGGCGGCCGTGGCCGTCATGGCTCCAATCGGAATCCTCGAGGCGATCGGCTGGAGCGCGGGCGGCACATCCGCCTGGATCGTCCTGCACGCGTGCGCACGGGCGATCGCCACCGCGGCCTCCGTCCCGACGGTGCTGGCCATCGCGCTCGCGGCCTCGATCTGGGGGCTGATGCTCTGGCACCTGTGCAGACAGGCGCTCGTCGGTCGCCGAACGATTCGGCTTGCACGCCGGCACGCCCTGGTCCCGCCGCGTGTCGTCGGCAGGGCCGCGCATGACCTGGGCATCCGGCGTCTCATCGTCACCGACCTCCCCAAGAGCCTGGCTTTCTCCGCAGGGCTCCTGCGACCGACGGTGGTGGTGAGCAGCGCCCTGGTTGACTCCCTCGACCCCGCTCCGCTGGAGGCGGTGCTGGCCCATGAAGCGGCCCACGCCCGAAACCGCGACCCTCTCCGTCAGGTCGTGGCTCACGCGGTGGGGCGCGGACTATGGATCGTGCCCGCAGCCCGCCGGACCGCTGAGCATCAGCGCCTTCGCTACGAGCTCGCCGCTGACAAGTGCGCAAGTGCCTGGGTCGGCCGTCGCGCCCTGGCGGAGGCGCTGCTTGCCTTCCACTCGGCGTCTGAGTCGGCGGGCGCTCCGGCGATCGCAGGCGGTGGGACCGCGTTGGGCGCTCGTATCGACGCCCTCGTTCCTGGCGCGAGCCCGCCTTGCCTGGTCGTCGAGCCCTCGGTGGTCCGACGGTCGGCCGTCGGGTTGATGCTCGCGGCGCTACTGGTCGTGGTCGTCGTCGTGAGTCCCGGCACGAGTTCTGATGCGATTGCGCCGATGCCGATGAACGGTACGGACCTCGCCGACATGGTCATCGCGTGGGGCCTAAGGGGGGTCGTCGTCGCTCTCGGCTGGATCGGCGTCCGGCGCTGGCTCCGCGCACTGGATCGCTGAGTGACGGTGTCCTCCTCGTATTGGTACTTCCTCATCGCCCTCGCAGCGGCGGCCCTGATCGCCCGCCTTGCCGTGGACGCGCTGCCCCTTCCCGCGATCTCCTACCGGCCGGGGCGGCGCGAGGCGATCTTCGCAGCGGGCTCGGTGCTCGCGCTCGTCTTCCACTGCACCGCCATGTTCTTCCCTAGCCAGACCGAGGCCGTGCCCGGGCTCGGCGGCTTCGTCGGTCCGATCGGCGACCTCGGGCTCTCAAGTCAGCTCGCCTACGCGATCTCCGCCACCATCCTCGTAGCGGCCCTGCGGCACTCCTGGTGGCCTGCAATCGCCTTCCTCGCGGCGGCTCTCACTGCGGTGGGCGTGACGATGTACTGGTCCTTCGGCCTGAACACGCACCTGACCGCCATCGCGTTCGCGGTCATCGGGCTGGTGGCCTTGACCACCGGGGGGCTGCGAGTCCCCCGACTTCGGCTGGGTCGAGCCTGAAGATGGCGTAAGGCCGATGCGGCTGCCCGGGGTCCGCGCAGTCGACGCACCTGCAGATGGGCTCGACCCCGAGATCTGTGCGGCGATCTGTGATGAACGCGCTCACCTCGGTCGGGGCTCGTCGAGCTCGAGCGCCGCCTCATCGCGCTCTGGTCGGCCCTGGAGGCCAACGGCCGGGTGGCCGTCCTCGTCCACGAGCTGGCCCACGTCCATGGCGCCCGGGACCAGGGCTTCAGCCGGACCGGGCCCGCGGTCGTCGCCGAGACTGCGGCCCACATCGCGCGGCCGCGCGCCTCGGCACCCGCACAGGCGGTTCCCTACGTGGCGGGGTGGGCTCCCACCTCGACCGCCAGGATCACGTTCGGCGAATCACCGCCCCGAGAGCCCGGCGGTCATGTGGGTGACCTGCCGGACCCGAAGGCGCCGACCGGGGCAGGGCGCCGTAGGCGGAGAAGTCGTCTCGAGACGGCAAGGGGATGCGCGAGCCCGACAGCGGAGTAGCCCGGCCAGCGTTGAGCGGCGATCGGCCCGCGCCTGCGCAAGGAGCTTCCGCTCGACATCAGCGGGGCGCTTGAGGGGCATCGTCGGCAGGCCGGCTCAGCCCGGTCTCGTAGGCGAGGATCACGATCTGGACGCGATCGCGGAGCACGAGCTTATCAGCACACGCTTGGTGTGGGTCCTGATCGTCGACCCTCCACGACGAGCGCCGTGGCGATCTCGCGGTTCGAGAGCCCGCGGGCGACCAGCTCGAGGACCTCGCGCTCGCGCGAGGTGAGCTCGTCGAGCCCGGCCTGATCGGCGAGGTCGGGGGTCGGCTGCTGGGCCATGCGATCGATGACTCGACGGGTGACGGAGGGCGAGAGCAGGGAGTCGCCGGTGGCGATCGTATGAACGGCCGCGATCAGCTCTTCGGGACGCGTCCGCTTGACCAGGAAGCCCGAGGCCCGGCGCGGGGCGCTCCGAACACGTAGTCGTCCTGCTCGAAGGTCGTCACGACCAGGACCCTTGTGTTCGGGGCCGCACCGGTCACCTCGCGGGTCGCCTCGATCCGTCGAGGTCGGGCATGCGGACGTCCGATGACCTCGGTGCCGCCCCGAAGATCACGCAGACCCTCGCTCACGGCCTCCTCGAACACGAGCCAGGCCTCAGGCGATCCCTCGTCGCCTTGCTTTGGGCCGACTCGCGGTCCGCCAGCGAAGACTCGACCCACCCGATCGGCTACACCTCATACCGGCGACCCTCGGTCATGGCGCTTCCCCAGCGATTCCGACCACATCGCCACCGCCTCGCCCGCGCGCATCGTGGTGGTGGTCCTCGCCGGGGGCGCTGGGAGGGTCGACGTGGATGATCGCCTCCTCGAGATGCTGGACCCGCTCCACCAATCGGGTCCGCACCGCAACCGCGATCGCGTGCCCGTCCTCGACGCTTGACTCGGCCGCCACGACCACGTTGACCTCCGCGCGCACTTGGTGCCCGAGCCAGCGCGCCCGCACCTCGCCCACCCCGATCACCCCGGGGACGTGGCCGGCCTCGCGACGGATCGCCGCGACCCGCTCGGGCTCGATGCCGTCCATCATGCGCAGGCCGATCTCTTTGGCGGAGGTCCAGACGATCCGCAGGATGGCGACCGAGATGAGCAGGCCGACGATCGGGTCGGTGAGCGGATAGCCGAGCGCCACCCCGCCCGCACCGGCCACGACCGCCAGGCTGGTGAAGCCGTCGACCCGGGCGTGGTAGCCGTCGGCGACCAGCGCCGCCGAGCCGATTCGCCGCCCAGAGCGGATCCGGTAGATCGCCACCCACTCGTTGCCGGCGAAGCCGACGAGGCCCGCGATCGCCACCGCCGCCAGGTAGCCCGGTGTGCTCGGATGGATCAGCCGCTGAACGGCCTCGTAGCCGGCGTAGATGGCCGAGAAGAGGATGACCGCGAGGACCGCGAGGCCGGCCAGATCCTCGGCGCGCCCGTACCCGTAGGTCAGGCGACCGGTCGCCGGTCGCCGGCCCAGTATGAAGGCGGCCGCCAGGGGAATCGCGGTGAGGGCGTCGCCGGCGTTGTGCACCGTGTCGGCGAGAAGGGCCACTGATCCCGAGAGCACCACCACAATGACTTGGAAGATCGCCGTGGCCCCGAGGATCAGCAGCGACAGCTTGAGGGTCCGCATCGCCTCCTGACTGCCTCGGATCGAGGCGCTCACTCCCCCGTGGCTGTGACCTCCCGGGCCGTGGCCGTGAGGGTGATCGTGCGCGCCTGGCTCGCTCATGACGCGTTGGCTCTCGACGCGGATCGATCGCGGAGGCGCACGTGCTCGGTGTGACCGATCGCCTCCTCGAGGAGGTCACCCACGTGGCTGTCGTGCAGGGCATAGATGACCCGGCGCCCCTGTCGCTGGCCCACCAGCAGGCCGAGGTGGCGCAGCAGGCGGAGCTGGTGCGAGATCGCCGACTGCTCCATACCGATCGCCACCGTGAGCTCGCCCACCGAGCAGGGTCCGGCGCGAAGGCGGTCAAGGATGAGCAGGCGGCTCGGGGTGGCGAGCGCCTGCATCACATCGGCCACCTCGCCCGCGAGCTCGCGGCTGAGGGGTTTCGGGGCGCGGTGGGCCGAATGGCTCATCGCAGTCAAGGTAGCATGAACGTAGGTTCATTCGTTCATTGAACCACCCGGGGGTGAGCCCGGAGGCCCTTGACCCCCGTACCGGGGTCCGACTCTGGAGTGGTCGCATGACGACTCTCGCCCTACCCGTGATCGCCGCCTGCTGCCTCGAGCCGGACGGCATGGCGGCCCGCGGCCGAGTATCCGGTCGCTGCTGAGGCCGAATCTGCGCGCCCTCCGCCGCTCCAGCGCCAGCGCCGAGCTCGACCTGGCGCTCGATGAGGGCCAGGAGCGGGCCCTCGACGCGCTCCTTGCCCTCATCGCGAGTGCTGCCCCTTATGGCGCTTCCGGTTGACCCGCCGTTCGCCGGAGTTGGTGCGCCTTCGCGCGCGCCCGCTCGGCACGTCGGCGCTCGGCGCGGCTCGCCCGCTCCTCCTTGATGGCCACCACCTTCTGCGTGACCGCGGGTGCGTACGAAGGCGAGCTCGACGACGCGCACGGCGCCCCGGCCGTAGCCACGTGCCTCGGGATCGGGGAGCGACCAGTCACGGATGACGCCAGCGGCCACGTCGGTTCGGAGTGCCCGCGGCGTGACCAATCGTGGCGTTTCGAGGCGCTTCCTGGCACCTCGGGGTCGCGGCGCTAACCGCGCCCCGATCCCGCTTCCTGTCGGCCATCCCGGGGTTCTCGACGAGTGGAGGATGACGGGATCGAACCGACGACCTCCGCCTTGCAAAGGCGGCGCTCTCCCAGCTGAGCTAATCCCCCTCGGTGCGGGTAAAGGGTAGCATCGCAGCCGGTTTCAATCGCTCTGGAGGGGCTATGGCCGACGAAGACGAAATCTTCCCATTGCTCGACAAGATCCTCGGGGAGGTCCAGTACATCCACCAGGATCTGTCCCGAATGGTTGAGGAGTACCAAGACACCGTCGACCGTGCGCGTAGTCGGGGGCGCATCGACGCCGAGGCACTGAACTTCCTGCGCAACCTCCCCGGCGCGAAGTACCGGGTCATGAGCGAGCACATCCGCCAACAGTGGCTCGTTGTCGACGGTGAGATGAGGCGGTGCTTCCCGAAGGACTCTGAGCGTGACGCTGCCGACGAAGCCGGCGGAACGACTGGCCTCGAACCTCTCGGCCGGTTCTGACCCCTACGGCCTCGGTCCGAGTTCCCGGTGCAGGGCGTCGGCGAGGTTCGGGGCGTTGAAGCGGTAGTGGGACTGCGTCAGCGCCCTCGGAACGACACGCTGGCTCATCAAGACGAGATCGGCCGCCTCACCCAGGAGTAGTCGGATCGCCGGCCGAAGGGCCGGGATGATGGCCGGTCGGTGAAGCTCCTGGCCAAGGGCCGTCGCAATCTCGCGCTGCGGGACCGGGATCGGCGCCGTGATGTTCATCGGGCCGGTGATCGAGTCGTTGTCGAGCGCCCACGCGATTGCGCCGACCACGTCCGAGATGTGCACCCATGGGTAGAACTGCCGACCGCCGCCAAGGGGGCCGCCCATACCGAACCTTGTCGCGCGGGCCATCGGGGGGAGGGCACCGCCCTCGCGAGCGAGAACAAGCCCAGTCCGAGCGACAACGACCCGTGCGCCACGCGGGCGGGCCGTGAGCGCTGCCGCCTCCCACTCCTTGCAGACATCGGCGAGGAACCCGGTCCCTGGCGCGCTCTGCTCGGTCAGTTCAGCATCGCCGCGATCGCCGTAGAAGCCGACGGCACTGGCGTTTACGAGCACACTCGGGCCGCCTGAGCCGACGACCTCCGCGAGCTTTGTGGTGGTCACAACTCGGCTCTCTCGGATCGCCCGCTTCTTCGAATCGCTCCAGCGGCCGACGATCGACTCACCAGCAAGGTTGACGACCGCGTCAACGTCGCCGAGGGCTACGGGCACGGCGTCGGCAACCGGGTCCCAGCGCAGAACGGTGTGCGCCCCCGGCACGGGCGTCGCGCGGCGGGACACCACAACCACCTCGTCACCGCGGCCGCTCAGAAGGACCGTGAGATGACGACCAATCAGGCCAGACCCACCGACGACTGCGATCTTCACTTCTTCCCCGATCGACGCGATTGTAGCGGAACTCTGCTCGATCACGTTGTCAACCGACAGTGGCAGCCGTACCGACTCCAGGGGGCCGGTCGAGGCGCACTGACTTGGTTTTGGGGGCGATCTCTTCCAAAACCCCACCAAGCTACCCATCGGACCTGCGACTACTCGGGACCTCCCGAGATCACTCTCAGGTCGAACGCCGCCACCACCTGCATCTGTTGCGCGTCGGTGCCGGGCATCGCCGCGGCGCGGCCGATGCGGACGTGTGCCGCGTCTCGGGCTCGAATCGCGTCCCGAAGGCGAGTGAGCGCAGGTTCGGCCGAGGGGCCCCCGGCGTCGGCCAGCATGATCCAGAGGTGGTCCGGCTCGGTGCGCCAAACGCCATCCGAGTCACGAATCGTCTCCCGGACGACGGAAAGGATCTGCGCCACGACCGCGTCCTCCGGCGGGTTGATCTCCACGAGCACAATGCTGAGGGCCCGGCGCGAACGCTGAGCCCGTTCGAGGGCGATCGTGAGCGCCTGCTCGAACGCGAACGCATGGGGTGCTGGAAGCGCTTCACTCGGTGCCGAGGGGAGGAACGCTGGCTGGCTCCCGCGCGTGTCACGGGCGCGCCGTCCAAGAGCCCCGTTCGGCGTCACCGCACAGGCCCCGCGGGGCTGCGGTCGGGGGGTTCGCCGTGACCGTAGTGCCTGCGCGTCAGCGGATAGCGCGCGATCACCGCGTCGATGGCGGCCGCCTCGTCGTCGGTGAGCGGACGGCCCGCAAGCGCGGCATTCGCCCGCGCCTGATCGGCATTCCGGGCGCCGATGATTGCCGAGGTGACCTCTGGGCGACGGAGCACCCACGCCACCGCCAGCTCGGCGACGCCCCCTGGCCGGCCCGCCTCGTCCGCGATTGCTGCGAGTGCGTCGACAGCCGTCACCCGTTCCGGGAATGCGTCGTCCGCGAAGAGTTCGCTCGATGCTCGCCAATCGTTTGCCGGGAAGGTCGCGTCCGCTTGCATCTTCCCGGTGAGGAGCCCATGCGCGAGCGGCCCGTACGCCAGCACGCCCACGTTGTTCTCGGCGCACCACGGGAGTTCCTCGGCCTCGATTTCGTCGCGAAAGACGTGGTAGCCGACTTGGAAGCTGTCGATCGGCGACGCCGCATGGGCGCGCTCGAGGAACCCGCGGTCGTAGTTCGACACGCCGATCGCCCGGATCTTCCCCTCGGCGCGGAGATCGACGAGGGCGCCGATCGTCTCCTCGGCGGGAACGCCCCGCACCGGCCAGTGCACCTGGAAGAGGTCGACGTGGTCAAGTCCGAGTGCCTTGAGGCTGCGCTCGAGCGACATCCGCAGGTAGTCGGCTGAGGCTTCGCGCCAGATTTGCAGGCTGCCTGAGGAGAGGTCCCACGCGACGCCGCCTTTCGTCGCGACGATCACGTCGTCACGGCGCTCCCGCACGACCCGACCAACAATCTGTTCCGCCCGCCCTTGGCCGTAGATGTCGGCCGTGTCGATCCAGTTGATCCCGGCGTCGAGTGCCGCGTGGCAGGCGGCGACGGAGTCGTCGTCATCCGCTCCTCCCCACCGTCCACCGAAGACCCACGTTCCGAGGCCGATGGTCGTCAGCTCGAGCTCAGTGGTGCCGAGGCGCCGCAGCTCCATGCTCATCGCGCGGTAAGAGCCACGAGGAGCCCTCCGTCGTCGTCGTATGCCGGGAAGCAATCGAGCGTCGCTGGCCGCGACGCATTGACCCCGTTCGGTCGAAATGAGCATGTCACACCGAGCGCCCGAACTCCCCACTCAATCGCGGTAACTGTGGGGTCGTCGCCCGGGAAATCGGCGATTCCTAGGCGATCGACGATGCCGCGCCCCAGGAGTTCCCGCTCCCGGTACCCGGTGATGGCGACCGTCGATAGGCCCGCGGCGATCACGCGGCGTTCGCGGTCACAGACAAGGAGCGCCGTTCGCGGCCCGGGGTAGTAGTCGTCCATCAGCTCGAACTGGAAGCCAAAGCCGCAGCGCGAGCAGCCCCGAGGCTGATGACCCATGGTCCGTTCGGCCGCCGCCTCACGGGCGCCGCAACCTGGGCAAATGAAAACCGGCACCTTCAGATGGTAGCGCCCGCGGTGGGCGACCCGCTCACGCGATCTGCGCGAGCTCTCACGCGTGGTGAACGAAACATCCCGCGTCACGGGGGATCACTTGCGGTCCCGTAAGGCCGATACCTAGTGCATGGCAGCAATGGGCAAGGATCGCCCAGCAAATCGGCATGGACGCCGGATGCTGGCATCAATCACGGCGCTTGCGTCCCTGTCGGTCGGGGGCGCCAGCGCCGTCGGCGCGACGGTCGACGTACGGGTCGCTCGTGCACTTGCCGCTCGCCAGCAGGGCGATCGGGTGCCGGTCGTCGTCGTGTTGAAGCGGCGGGTGAGTCCAGCGAGATTCGGTGATGATCACGCCCGGTTCGAGCGAGCCCTTCGGCGGACAGCGCGCGAAAGCCAGGGGGGCGTGGCGCGCGTGCTGTCCTCGGGGGGTGCTGTTTCCCAGCTCTGGCTGGTGAACGCGGTCGCAGGCCGGGCAAACGCGATCGAAGTGGCCGAACTCGCGGTACGACCTGATGTCAAGTCGGTTCAGCTCGACGCGCCGGTGGCCCGAATCGCTGGCCTCCAAACGACGCCCCTCAGCGATCCCGGAACCGGCAACTGGGGCGCCACTGACGTCCAAGCCCCTCGGGTCTGGAATCAGCTCGGATACGACGGTCGGGGAACGACGATCGGCAGCATCGACACCGGTGCGGACCCGGCAAACCCGGCCCTTGCCGGCCGGATCGCCGGCTTCAAGGACTTCGTCGGCGGCCACAGCTCAGCCTACGACGACAACGGCCACGGCACACACACCGCGTCGACGATGGTCGGAGCGCCGTTTGGAGGCGCCCAGATCGGCGTCGCGCCTGGAGCTCGGGTCCTCGTCGCGAAGGCCATGGACAGCTCTGGTATCGGCTCAGGGTCCGCGCTTCTTGCGGCTGCCCAGTGGATGGCCGACCCAGACGGAAACCCACAGACCGCCGATGCTCCATCCGTCGTCAACAACTCGTGGAGCGCCCCGGACCCGAACGACCCGTGGTTTCGACCGCTCCTGCAGTCGTGGCTCGGGCTCGGTATCACCCCGGTCTTTGCCTCAGGCAACAACGGTTCGGTGGGAAGCCCCGCCGGCTACCCTGAGGTGATCACGGTCGGCGCCTACGATCAGTCGCACGAGATCCCCTCATTCTCGGGGCGCAGCGAGTTCATCTGGAAGGCCACCGACGGCACCGGGCCGGCCGCGGGAACGCTCGTGCGCAAGCCCGATTTGGTCGCGCCCGGAGTGGGAATCATGAGCGGTTACGGTCGCGGTTGGATGACCTTCACCGGGACGAGCATGGCCGCTCCGGCCGTCGCCGCGACGGCCGCGATGATGCGCCAAGCAAACCCGACGATCACGACTGACGAGATCTCGCGGATCCTGCGCTCCACGGCGCGTGACGTGGGAGCCCCCGGACAGGAGCTCGCAAGCGGCGCAGGCGCCCTCGACGCACTTGCGGCGGTCGCGATGGCCGCGGGCCGGCCGGTGCCCGCCCCCGCGAGCGACGTCGTCGAGGTTGTCAGGAGCAGCACGAACGCCCTTGGTCCGGCAGATCTCCCTCGTTTGGCAAACGGCTCAAGCTCGTCGTCGAAGGCCGGGCTCCGTCGCCTGCGAGTGACCAGTGGACGCACGAGAACCATCCTCTCTGGCCTTGCCACGAAGCCCGCTCGCCTCCGGGTGACGCTGACCAACACGCAAACGGGGAAGGCAGCTCAGTCACGCGTCGTCGAGATCTCCGGTGAGTTCGCCCTCACCTTCCGGCCGCGACCCGGCCGTTACCGCCTTGAGGTCAGGTCCCCGGGACGGTCCCGCACACTCCAGTTCTCGCGGGCGGTCTCGATCCAGCCCTGAACTCAGGCGCCGGCCAGTGTGTCGGAGCGCAGACCGAGGCGGATCGTTTCGAGGGAGATGACATCGTCAGGCGGGATGTTTCCGAGGTTGACGTTCGGGCCGAACTCGCGAACAAACCACACCTGCTGCGCCTTCTGTGGGGCCTCGAAGAGCAGCTGTTCGACGGCGATTCGGTTCGCGATCTCCTCGATGAGACCCATCCGGACCTCTCCGTCGGCGCGGAAGATGCCCGCGGTGCCGGTCTCGCGGGCCTCGGTGATGACCTTCCACGCGCCGGCAGCGATCTCGGATTCGATCATGTGGACCCAGCGATACGGCGCGACGACGACCTGGTCGTCCTTCGAGCCGACCTCCGAGAGGACGATGTAGTCCGCCGCGAGGCGGCTGATGTGCTCCAGCTTCTCGTCGTGGGGGATCTGAATCGTCCCGTCCGAGACCTCGACGTGGGTCAGGCCAAGTTCATCGACGAAGCGGAGCCACTCGTCGAGCTTGCCCTGACTGAGGCAGACCTCGAAGAACGTCCCGCCGAGGACGACCACAACCCCTTTGTCGCGGTAGCAGTCGAGCTTCTCGCGAAGGTTCGCGGTGACATACGACGTCCCCCAGCCGAGTTTCACGATGTCGACGTAGTCGCCGGCCGTTGCGAAGAGTCCCTCGATCTGAGGGATCGAAAGCCCCTTGTCCATCACATGCGTGATCCCCGTCTCGCGCGGTCGCGCGGGGCGCTCGGGCAGGTCGAGAAAGGAGGGCGCCGTCATTTCGCCCACCGGGCCGCGGCCGCCCCTGCTCGCCGTCCGTAGACGACCGTGTCAAGCAGGGAGTTCCCCATCAGCCGATTCGTTCCATGGACGCCTCCGGTGATCTCGCCGGCCCCATAGACACCCGGCAGGGTGGTCGCGCCATCGCGGTCGATCCACAGGCCGCCGTTTCGGTAATGCAGGACGGGGTACACGAGGACGCGCTCCTTGGTGATGTCGATGCCGGCCTTGAGATAGCGGTTGTGCACGTAGCGCAGACGGGCGATGGTGAAGCCGGCGCCGTTCTCACGATCGATCGCGGTCGTGTCGAGCCAGACCGCCTCCCGACCATTCGGGGCCGTCACGCCGTTCCCGGTGTCGACGGCCGAAATGATGCCTGCGGCGACCACATCGCGTGGGGCAAGCTCGTCGACAAACCGCGCACCGTCGCCTCCGTGCAGGGTCGCGCCGTAGGAGCGCGTCGTCTCGGGAAGCGCGTATCCGGCGAGCGGTTCGGGCCAGACCGACCCGGTCGGGTGCTGCTGCCAGCTGTCGAGATGCACCGTCTCGGCGCCAAGCGCGATCGCCAGCTCGAGCACCTCAGGGGTTGCATCCGGATGGTTGGTGCTGCCGATACCCAGACGCGCGGCCTCACCGCCGAGGCCACCGCCAGCGGCCAGCACGATGGCGCGCGCGTGGATCCGCATGGTCGACCCGTCGCGTCCATAGCGAATCGCCGCTCCCCAACCGCTGCCGTTCGGCTCGAGTCGATCAAGCGCGGCGGACTCGAGAACCGTCGCCGCGCTCTGTCGTACGGCCTCGCGAAGTGCCTTGACCATGTCGGCGCCCGTCCGTTCACCGGCCTGCAACAGGCGCGGACGGCTGGCCCCGCCGCAGCGGATGACCCGCAGGTCCGCTCCCTCGCGACTGAACTCGACACCGATCGCGTCGAGCCAAGCAATCGCCTCGGGGCCGCTCTCGGTCAGCACTCGGACAAGGTCCGGCGTGCCGTCGTGATGCCCGGCCGCGAACGTGTCCTCGAAGTGCGACTGCACGCTGTCGCCGTCGCCGACCGCCGCTTGGATGCCCCCTTGGGCCCGGCCCGTGTTCGACGCGCCCAGGGCGGATTTCGTCACGAGCATCACCGAGGCGCCCTGCGCTCGGGCTGCGAGCGCCGCGGACATCCCTGCCCCGCCGGATCCGACGACGAGAACGTCGTAGCGAGCGTCAGCGGCAGGCGTCACGGTCATACGTTACCAAGGAAGTCCTGATGACTGCTATTCGTGATTCGAATATCAGTCGCCTGCGCTCAGCTGGCCGCGATCTCCGCCCGAGCGTAGGCGACGAACGCCTCCGACACCGTGGACGGGGTCTTCCCGGCATGTCGAACGAGCACGAAGTCCCGCACGAGCGCCTCGCCCTCGACCTCGATCGCGACGAGACGCCGGTCGGCCAGCTCCCGCTCGACGGCGAGGCGCGACACCACCGTGATACCGAGGCCGTCGAGGACCGCGGCCTTGACCGACTGCTGGAGACCGAGTTCCATCGAGCATGGAATGTCGCGTGGGCGGATGCCAGCCGCCCGGGCGGCGACCTCAACCACGGAGCGCACACCGGAGCCCTCCTGCTGGACGATCATCGGATGGGTCAGGAGTTCAGCAAGTGACATTGACGACCGGGACGCGAGGGCGTGATCCGGCGGCGCGATCACGACCAGCTCGTCGCGAAGGAGCGGCTCGAACACCAGGCCGCTTCTCGCGCGCTCGGCCCCGACGACGCCCAGCTCGATCTCGCTTGCGAGCACCATTTCGCAGATCCTCTGGGTGTCGTGCACGACGAGGCGCACGACCACGGCCGGGTGTTGGGCCTGGAAGGCGCCGAGGAGGCGCGGCAGCAGGACCTCGCCGGGTCCGGTCGAGGAGCCAAGCGCAAGGGGGCCGGCGACGTGCTCGCCGACTGCGCCCATGGCTCGTTCGAGATCCCCGTCGAGATCGATCAGCTGCTGGGCGAAGCCGTCGAGCACACGACCGGCGTCGGTGAGGGTGACCTGACGACCGCTTCGATCGAGCAGGCGGTGCCCGAACCTGTCCTCCAGCACACGGATCTGTGCCGATACCGCGGGCTGTGAGATACCGACCTCGGCGGCCGCTCCGGAGAACGAGCCACGCCGCACGACGGCGCGAAAGGTCGTGAGGTGGCGAAGGTCCATTACCGGTAGACAATCATGCGGCCCCCCTGAGCCGTCGCGGGCGGCCGTTTGATCTGAACCAGGGCGGGGCTACTTCGCCGTCGCGCGTCCCTTGATCGGAATGAGCCCGACGCGCCGGGACTTCGGGCCACTCGTTGTGACCTCCACCCGGAAGCTCAGCCTCTTCAGCTTCGGCGTGATGCGGGAGGCAACCTTGATCGTCTGGCGCGGTGTCGTCCCGCCCTTGAGAAGCTTCGAGACGACCGTGCGACCCCCGATACGGACCGACACGGTTGCCGGGCCGCTCGAGAAGACCCGGAACCGGATGAGCTTGGTCTTGGTGAGCGAACCGCGGCTCAGGGAGCGAGGGAGCACGACGCGCACGCCGCCGATGGTGAGGACCATCGCATTCGGGATGTCGTCGGTACGGACCGCGGCCTGTGCCTGCCCAGCAATCGTTCCCGTCGCCACCGTCAACGTCGTCCGGCCGCCGGTGCTTGTCGCGGTGACCTCGCAGCGCACGCCGCTCGGGGCGTCTGCCGCGGTGAGGGTGTAGGTCGAGGCGGTGGCGCCGGCGATCGCGGTGCTCCCGCGCAGCCAGCGGTAGCTGAGCGCGGCGTCGCTCGTCCATTGCCCACCGTTGCAGCTCACGATCGCGCCGACCCGCCGCTCGCCCTGGATGCTCGGTTTCACGCTCGCCACCGGCGCCCCGACCGGAGCGACGCCGTCGGGTGTCGAGGGCGTTCCCACGATGTCGATCACCACAGCCGCCGAGGTTGCGGTCGCGGCGCCCGCGTCGTTTGACGCCCGCTCCCGGCAGCGGATGTAGTGGCCAGCGTCGTCGGCGGTGACGACGTAGGTCCGGCCGCTTGCCATCGACGTCAGGCTGCCGTCACGAAGCCATTCGTAGCTTCGCGTGAGCACCGGGTTCGTCCACGTTCCGGATTCGCAGGTCAGCGTCTGACCGACGCTGGTTGGGCCGGCCACGCGGGGGGGATTGCGGCTTGCGGGCTTGTCGTAGGCCGCGATCTGGTCGGACTCTTCCGCGACGGATCCGCCCGCGTTCGTCGCGGTCTCACGACAGGAGATCTGGTGGGGCGCGTCCACGGCCTGGAGGGTGTAAGTCGACGCGCTCGCGCCGGGGATCGGGGCGCCGTCGCGCAGCCACTGGGTGCTCGTGGTCACCACGGGGTACTGCCAGGAACCGCCGACGCAGGTCAGAATCTGTCCGACAGCCGGGGTTCCCGTCACTGACGGGGCGACCTGGTTGACGGGCTTGTCGTAGGCGGTGACTTGGGCCGAGCGGACCTGCGTGGTGCCGGCGTTGTTGATCGCGGTGACGCGGCAGCGGATGCCGTGCCCTGCGTCGAGCGTCGAGATCACGAACGTTGGGCCGGTTGCGCCGGAGACAAGGCTCCCGTCGCGCAGCCATTCGATGAAGCGCGTTGGGGTCGGGTACTGGAACGTTCCCGTGTTGCAGGTCACAAGCTGTCCCGCGACCGGCTCGCCGACGAGGAACGGCGCGACGATGCTCAGGGGCGCGTCGTAGGCCGAGAGGGTCCCGGACGTGGCGTTCGTCGGGCCGGCGCCGTTCGTTGCGGTGTCGCGACAGGCGATCAGGTGCCCCGCGTCGGCGGCGACCACGGTGTGGGTCAGCCCGGTCTCACCCGCGATCGGGGTTCCGTCGCGAAGCCATGAGCGGGTGATCGTGTCGATCGGGTAGGTCCCCGCCCACGTCGCGGTGGTGCACGAGAGCGAAGCTCCGACGGCGGGATCGCCGCTCAGGACGGGGCCTGTTGCGAGCACCGGCGCGTCGAACGCACTGAGCTGACCGGATGTGCTGCTCGCGCTTCCGGCTGGGTTCGTCGCGGTCTCTTCGCAGCTCACAATGTGCCCGGCGTCCGCGACAGCGACGACGTAGACGCCGCTCGTCGCGCCGCCGATCGGGTTCCCGTCGCGAAGCCACTGGTAGCTCCTCACGGGCACCGGGTACTGCCAAACGCCCGGAAGACAGCTAAGCGTCTGGCCGACGCCGGGGGTGCCGGAAATGCCAGGGGGCGTGACGAGCTGCGGTGAGGTGAAGACGGTCACGGGTGACGATGTCGCGGCTGTCGAGCCGGCGGCGTTCGTGACCGTTTCGCGGCACCGCAGAACGCCGTCGAGGTCGCCTGCGAGCACGGTGTAGGTCGCGCTCGTCGCGCCAGCGATCGGGGAGCCGTCCTTTGTCCAGAGGTAGGCGCTCGTGACAACCGGGTAGCGCCAGGTCCCCGGATCGCACGTCAGCACCTGGCCAGCGAAGGGCGTCCCGGAGATCGCGGGAAGCGCGAGCGACTCGGGAGCGTCGTATGCCGAGACCGTCGCCGAGGTGGCCTGGGTCGTCCCGGACGGGTTCGTGGCTGAGATCCGACAGCGCAGGTCGTGGCCAGCGTCGCCGCCAACCACGCTGTAGGTCGAGGCGGTCTCGCCGGCGACCTCTGATCCGTCGCGCAGCCACGCGACGACGGTGGTGTCGACCCGCCCGTTCCACGTTCCGGCGACGCACGTCAGCGTCGCCCCGACGGCCGGGCTGCCGGTGACCTGTGGAAGGGTCCCGACGGTGGCCGGGCCGTAGGCATTGACGGCGCTGGAGTCCTGGGTTGCGTCGCCGGCGGGGTTGGTCGTCGTCTCGCGACAGGCGATCGCGTGGCCATCGTCGGCCCCGACGACGGTGTAGGTGAGCGCCGTTTGTGACGCGAGCGGTGATCCGTCGCGCAGCCATGCGTAGGTGCGGGAGTCGACGCGGCCAGACCAGGTGCCGGGGTCGCAGGTGAGGTCGAGGCCGACACCGGGTTCGCCGGTCACCGACGGGGCGGTGAGGTTCACGGCGACACCGTAGGCATTCACCCCGGTCGCGTCTGCTGAGGCTGACCCAGCGGTGTTCGTCGCGGTTTCGCGACACGTGATCACGCGCCCGGCGTCGCCGGCGACGAGCGTGTGGGTGGCCGACGTCTCGCCGGAGATCGGCGATCCGTCGCGAAGCCAGGCGTACGAGCGGCTCGTGACGTTGCCGGCCCATATTCCGGGAACGCAAGTCAGTACCTGACCGACGGCGGGCTCTCCGCTCACCGAGGGAAGCGTGAGGTTGACGGGCACGTCGTAGGCGACAACCGAGGCCGAGTCGGCGAACGCGTTACCGGAGGGGTTTCCGGCAAACTCGCGACAGTTGAGGTCGCGCCCCGCGTCGGCGGGCGTGACGGTGTAGGTCGCCGATGTCGCGCCCGCAATGGCGGCGCCATCGCGGAGCCAGCTGTAGCCACGCGAATCGACACGTCCGGTCCACGTGCCGGGGTCGCACGTGATGACCTGACCGACCGCCGGGTCGCCGCTGACCAGCGGGAGCGTCTGATTGACCGCGGGACCGTAGGCCGTGACCGCCGACGACGTTGCGCTGCCTGAGCCGGCCGGGTTGGTCGCAGTCTCGCGGCATGCGATGTCATGGGACGCGTCGGCAGGGACAACCGCGTACGTCGTACTCGTTTCGCCGCCGATCGGCGCCCCGTCACGAAGCCAGGCGTAGGAGAGCGAGCCGACCGGGTACTGCCAGGTACCCGGCACGCATGTCAGTACGAGGCCGACTCCGGGCTCACCGCTCAGCACGGGGGCCGTGAGGTTCGCCGGGGCGTCGTACGCGCCCACCGGGGCGGAGGTTGCCGTGCTCGTTCCGGCGGCATTGGTCGCTTGCTCACGACAGCGCAGACTGTCGCCAGCGTCGCTCCCGAGGACGGTGTAGGTCGTGCTCGTGGCGCCCGCGATCGGCGTGCCGTTGTTCAGCCATTCGTAGGCACGACTGGCCACCGGGTACTGCCAGGTGCCGGGGTCGCAGGTCAGCGTCTGGCCGACCGCCGGGGCTCCCGAGACCTGCGGGGCGACGATCAGCACCGGCGCCGCGTACGCGTTGACCGGCGCTGACGAGGCACTCGCCGAACCTGTCGGGCTCGTCGCCGTCTCGCGGCACGCAATCGCGAGATCCGCGTCACCCGCGAGGACGGTGTAGGTCGTCGTGGTCTCGCCGGCGATCGGCGTGCCGTCAAGGAGCCATGCATAGTCGTAGGACGCAACGGGGTTCGTCCATGTGCCCGGTTGGCAGGTGAGGGTTGCGCCGACCGCGGGCGTCCCGGAGATCGTGGGGAGCGTCGCGTTCACCGGAGGCGACGGAACGCTCAAGGGATCTGACGAGGCCGCGGCCGAGCCGGCGATGTTCGTCGCCGTTTCACGACAACGGAGCTCAGAGCCCGGGTCTTGTGCGGTGATCGTGTACGTCGTCGTCGTCTCGCCAACGATCGGGGCGCCGTCGCGAAGCCAGGCGTAGCTACGGCTCGAGACCGGGCCGGTCCACGTCCCGGGCTGGCAGGTCAGCACCTCGCCGAGCCCGATGGTGCCCGTAACGGTCGGGAGCGCCGTGTTGGCAGGAACCCCGTACGGCGTGACGTCGGCCGAGTCGGCGGTTGCCGAGCCTGCCGGGTTCATCGCGGTGACCCGACAGCGAAGCGCCTGGTCGACATCGTCTGCGACCACGGTGTAGGTCGACGCGGTCTCACCTGCGATTGGTGATCCGCCGCGAAGCCACTCGCGCGTGAAGACCGGCGCGTTGGTCCAGGTTCCATTCGAGCAGGTCAGCACCTGGCCGAGCGCAAACGTCCCAGAGATGGTCGGAATAGCGGTGTTCACCGGCGCGCCCTGAATGTGGACGGCGGCCGAGTCGGCGCTCGTGGACCCGCCGACGTTCGTCGCCGTGACACGGCACACGAGGTCGCGATCGGCGTCGGCGGCGACCACGACGTAGGTCGAGGCGGTCGCTCCCGCAATCGGCGTTCCGTCACGGCGCCACTGGAAGGTGTAGCCGCTCGGTGATCCAATCCAAGCGCCGTTTGAACACGAGAGCGTCTGACCCACAAGGAAGGTGCCCGAGACAGCTGGCAGGGTCGTGTTCACCGGGGCTTCGACGAAGTAGGCGAGCGCGCCCCGCGCCTCGGACCCGCGGGCGGTAAAAGCCCCCCCGACCACAAGGTTGTTCGCCTTTGCAAGGAGTGACCAGACGGTCCCGTTGAGGTTCGGGTTCCACGGGGTGGCGTTCCCGATGTCGACGGTCGCGTCGAGGGCGGCAACGCGGTTTCGGGTCGCGCCGCCGATGGACGTGAAGGCACCACCGGCATGGACGGTGCTGCCGATCACCGCGAGCGCGTTGACGTTCCCGTTAGCGGCGGGGTCCCAATCGGTCGCGTTGTTCGCGTCGGCGTTGGCGTCGAGCGCGGCGATGTTGGAGCGGGTCTGGCCACCGACCGACGTGAACGCCCCACCGACGTAGACCGTCGAGCCATCGAGTGCCACCGCGTTGACCGCGCCGTTTGCGCTTGGGTCCCACGGCGTGGCGTTGTTGGTGGCAAGCGTCGCGACGAGGGCTGCGATCCGGTTGCGGGTCTGGCCTCCGACGGAGGTGAAACTTCCGCCCGCGTAAATGGTCGATCCACCGGCGTCGATGGCCAGCGCGCTCACCGTGCCGTTGGCATTCGGGTTCCAGGTTGTCGCGTTGTTCGTGTTGACCGAGGGGTCCAGGGCCGCGATGCGATTGCGCGTCTGGCCGCCGACCGTGGTGAAGGCTCCACCGACGTAGACGATCGTGCCCGGGGCGAGGATCGTCGACACGGTTCCGTTGGCGTTGGGATTCCAGGGCGTCGCGTTGTTGATATTGGTCGCGATGTCGAGGGCGGCGATCCGGTTGCGCGCCTGCCCGCCGATCGTGGTGAACGCTCCACCCGCGTAGACGGTTCCGCCAGACCGGGCGAGGGTGTTCACCGCTCCGCTGGCGTTCGGATCCCACGCCGTGGCTTGTCCGGTCGCCAAGTCGATGTGGGCGATGTTGTTACGCAGCTGACCGTTCACGACGCTGAAGGTGCCGCCGACATAGACCGTCCCCGCGTTTGCCGCGATGGCGTTGACGCTGCGGCCCACGCGAGGATTCCATGCGGTCGCGTTGTTCGTGTTGACCGCGCTGTCGAGCGAGGCCGCGTTCAAACGCCCTTGCCCACCGATGGTCGTAAAGGTACCCCCGGCATAGACCGTGCCGCCCGAGAGGGCAACGGCCGTGACGGTGCCGTTTGACGCAGGGTTCCACAGCGTGGCGTTGTTCGTGTTCACCGCCGCGTTCAGCGCGGCGATCCGGTTGCGTGTCTGCCCGCCGATTGTGGTGAACGACCCACCGGCATACACCGTCGTCGCCGAGACCGCGAGCGCGAAGACGGTGTTGTTGGCGTTCGGGTTCCAGAGGGTGGCGTTGTTCGTGTTGACCGTGCTATCGATCGCGGCGATCCGGTTTCGAGCCTGTCCTCCGACGGTGGTGAAGCTTCCGCCCGCGTAGACGGTCGTGCCGACGACGGCCAGGGCGTTGACGGCGGCGTTGGCGTTCGGGTTCCACCCCGTGGCGTTGTTCGTGTTCACAGTCGAGTCAAGCCCGGCGATGCGATTGCGGGCCTGGCCACCAATCGCGGTGAAGGTTCCCCCGACGTAGACCGTGCCGCCCGCGCTCGCGAGCGCGAAGACCGTCCCGTTGGCATTGGGATTCCAAGGCGTGGCCGTTCCGGACGCGCCGACGGCGGCGAGGTTGCCTCGCGTCTGACCCCCGATTTGGCCGAAGGAGCCCCCGACGTACACCGTGGCACCGGAAACGGCGAGCGCGTTGACCGCGTTGTTTGGGTTCGGTGCCCATGCCGCGTCGAGGGTCAGGTCCGATCGGACGTGGGCGAGGTTTCGCACCGGTTGTCCGCCGATTGCGGAGAAAAGCCCGCCCAGGTACCACCCACCGGATCCGTCCGCGACCACCGCGTTGACGCGCCCCGCGACCTGCGCAAAGGCTGGCGCGAGCGCTCCTGTGGCGGCAACAGTTGGAACCGCGCCGCCGCTCGGAGCTCCGACCATGTCAAACGTGCCGCCGACGTAGACCGACTCTCCGGGCCCAGCGGCAGAGGAGAGAACCGACCCGTTCACCGACCATGTCGAGCTTACGGGGGCGCTGCTCATCGCCGACGCCGCACCGGCGCCCGTCAGCATCGCGAGCGGCGCGGCGAGAACCACCGCAAGACGCGCCATTGGACGGCGGTTTGACTGCATCTGCGTACTCCTGGGGGTTCTCTCGAGTGGACACATTCGGGTCGGGGCTCCGAACGAAGTTCTACGTTCCCGGTTGGTTATCGGCGGATATGCAGGGATGCTTGAGCACACCCGGTGTGTCGCGGTCCCTTGGGCGAGCCACGTTCGGCGGCTCGAAGGCCCGTTCCTCGGCGCTCCCCGTGCGCGTCGACATCCCGCGCCCCGTCAAGCGGCAAGCGCCGCCCCGGAAGAGGCCCCGCTACGGCGTGTGTGCGGCCGTGTCCACGGGCATGTCGCCGGTTCGAAGCGTGGCCCAGAGCGCATGATCGACGCGATCCGCGTCGCCGGCCTCGACCGCCTTGCCGAGTTCCTCGAGTCCCCGCGCAAAGGCATCGGCCGGCAGGTGCGGCCGCGTCGCGCGCATGACCTTCCCGAAGCGGGTCGGCGTTAGCTGCTCATCGACATTGAAGAGCTCCTCGTGGAGCTTCTCGCCGGGTCGGATCCCGACCACCTCGATTCGGATATCGCGCCCAGGCTCGCGACCGGAGAGGCGAATCATGTTCTGGGCAAGGTCGATGATCCGAACAGCCTCGCCCATATCGAGGACGAAGATGTCGCCCCCTTCGGCGATTCCGGTCGCCTCGATGACGAGCTGCACCGCTTCTGGGATCGTCATGAAGTAGCGCGTCATCTCCGCGTGGGTGACGGTGACCGGCCCACCGGCGGCGATCTGGCGCTGGAAGATTGGGAGCACGGAGCCCGAGCTTCCGAGCACATTGCCGAACCTGACTGCGGCGAAGCGTGTTCGGGAGTGGCCTGAGCGCGATTCGATGACTCGCTCGGCGATCGCCTTGGACGCGCCCATGATCGTTTTCGGCTCGACGGCCTTGTCGGTCGAGATCAGGCAGAAACGGTCGACGCGGAACTGTTCGGCCAGCCGCGCGAGGAGCGCCGTCGCAAGGGCGTTGTTCGCGACCGCCTGCATCGGGTTCAGCTCCATCATCGGCACATGCTTGTAGGCCGCCGCGTGGAAGACGATCTCGGGCCGGTGCTCGGTGAAGACGCGGCGCATCACGACCTCGTCGCGGCAGTCAGCGATGACCGGCACAAGGTTTGACTGGCCGCGATCTCGGAGTTCGAGGTCGATCTCGAAGAGGTTGTTCTCGGCGTGGTCGACCATCACGAGGCGGCGTGGCCCGACGGCCACGAGCTGCCGACAAAGCTCGCGCCCGATCGAACCGCCGGCCCCGGTCACGAGCACCGACTTTCCGTTGAGGTACCGCGCGACCTTGGCCATGTCGACTCGCACCGGCTCGCGGCCAAGCACGTCCTCGACGCGGACCTCACGCAGCTGGCGAACCGCAACCTGCTCCGAGATCATCTCCGCGAGGCTCGGCAGGGTCTTGACGGGAACACCGGCCTTGCGGCAGATATCGACGATCTCCTGCCGCACACGCCCGGGCGCCGACGGCATCGCGATGATCACCTCATCGACCTGGGTCTCGTTCAGAATCCGGCGCAGGTCGGCGCGCGCCCCGACAACTCTGATGCCCTGGACGCGTACTCGACGCTTACGCTCATCGTCATCGATCAGGCCCACCGGCGAGTAACCGAGGGAGCGGTTGGTGGTCATCTCTCGCAGCAGCAGGTTGGCGGCGCTGCCCGCCCCGCAGATGAGCACTTCCCGCCCGCGCGGCACCAAGCCCGGGCGCTCGAAGATGCTGCGCGTCGCGATCCTCGCCCCGCCGACGAGAAACAGTGTCGCGATTGCGTCGAAGCCGAGAACACCAATCGGTGCGCGCCTGGCCGTCCCGAACTTGAACTGCGTCAGCAGGACGGTCACCACGAGGGTCGCGACGAGCACGGCGGTGAGAATCACCTGGAGATCACGGATGCTCGTAAAGCGCCACCACCGCTGGTAGAGGCGAGCGAACGCAAACACGGCGAGCTTGACGATGACGACAGGCACGAGGCTCGCGATGAGCAGCCGCTCAAACGCCTTCGGAATGTTCCCGTCAAACCGGAAGATGAACGCAAGCCAGTAGGCGAGCGCCACAAGTGCCGCGTCGACGGCCAGCTGGCCTGCCCGATGGACAGCCGTGCGGAGCGTGCTCGGGAGCTTCACCTGCATCAGGGCCTGAGTCTAGGGGCCGACTCACCGGCCGCGGCAAGGATCAGATCGACGAGGAACTCCGGATCCCGTGTTGGGGGCAGCTCGCCCCGCTCGCGCCTGACGAGGGGAACATCTTCGGGCCGATCAAGTCGGGTGAGTCGACCATCGCTGATGAGGGCCCGATCAACGGCGCCAAGCCGTCCCGCGAAGGGGCTATAGGCGGGTACTCCGAGCGCCGCGGCCTCGCGGTTCATCGTTCCGCCCGCGCTGACGACCAGGTCCGCGAGCGCGACGAGCGTGGGACCGTCAACGGGACGGTTGGGGACGATGAATGTGCTTCCTTCCAGGGCTTTTCGCTGTTCCGCGGTGCGCGGAAGTACCACAGTCTGAACCTCATGTTGAGACTGAGATAACCGGTCGAGCATCGCCGCGAAGCGCTCAGTCGGGCGTCCGCGGTGATAGAGCGTGACCTCAGGCGGCGGACGGAGCACCGCAATGACCCGCTCGGCGTCGAGGCCCAGCTCCTGCGCGACTCCCGGGGCTGGCCGGTGGTCTGCGAGGTAGTACTCCTCCTTGATTCCTGGATAGCGGACGAGCTTGGGTGGGCGCATGCCAAACCGTGAAAGGGCGCTCTCAGGAATTGCGGATGGAACGAGTACGCGAGTGGCCAACCGGCCGTTTGCGTGGTGCATCGCGCTCGCGTACTCGTAGTCGAACATCGTGACCTGCGGCGTGCCGGCCGCCCGGGCCGCAGGCGGTTGATCGGTGCTTCCGTGTGCCACGGCGAGATCGAACCGCTCCCTCCGGGCAAACCGTGTGAGCGCGGCCGTCCGACTGACCGCCTCCCGCGCCTTGCCGCGCAGGCTTCCCCCACCGTGCGACCCAACGACCAAGTGCGGCATCTCGAACCGCTCCAAGAGGCCGAGGGTCTGCGCAAAGTCACGGGAGGTGAGGGTGACCTCGTGGCCGCGGGCGCGCATGCGCTCGATCAGTGGCCGAAAGATCACCACATGCGGTGAGTTCGTGAGATCGATCCAGACCCGCAAACGCCCTCCCGGTCTGACTAGAGCGCTGCGCGGACCGCGGCGACCACGGCATCGACCTGCTCGCGCGTCAGGTTTGGGTGCATGGGCAGCGCGAGCCCGGTGGACGCGCAGAGTTCTGCCACGGGCAGGTCGCCCTCACCGTAGCCGAGGCCAGCAAAGACCGGCTGGAGGTGCATCGGGATGCCGTAGTAGACCATCGCGCCGATCTTCTCGGCATTCAGCGCTGCCTGAATCCGCTCTCTGTCCGGGTGGCGCGCGACGTAGAGATGGTAGATGTGCGCGCCCGGGGCCGACTCGTGGGGGATCTCCATGAGCTCGCCCAAACCGGCCTCGCGATACCAATCCGCGACCGCACGGCGCTGCTCGTTCCACGTGTCCACCCGCGGGTAGAAGACACGGATCGCGGCGGCCTGAAGGTCGTCGAGTCGCGAGTTGTAGCCAATTTCGTGAAAGACGACCTTGTCGTCGGAGCCGTGGAAGCGAAGGCGCCGAACCCGCTTGGCGAGCGTCTCATCGCGACAGGCGACAAGACCCCCATCGCCGATTCCCGGAAAGTTCTTTGTCGGGAAGAAGCTGAAGGTCGCGATGTCGCCGAACGTCCCCACCTCACCGTCGACCGAGCCGGCGCCGAAACCTTGGGCGCTGTCCTCGATGACCGCGAGGCCGTGTTTCGTCGCGATGGCCATGACCTGTGGCATGTTGGCGATGTGGCCGAAGATGTGGACTGGGATGATGGCTTTGGTGCGTGGCGTGATCCGCGCCTCAATCGCCTCAGGGTCGATGCAGTAGCGCAGCGGCTCGATATCGACGAATACGGGGATCGCGCCGATGCGGGCGATCGCCTCGGCGGTTGCGTAGAACGTGTACGGCGTCGTGATGACCTCGTCACCGGGGCCGACGTCGAGCGCCTGAAGCGCGATCACGAGCGCGTCGGTGCCGTTGGCCACACCCACGCAGGGCCGCCCAAGCCGTTCGCCGAGCGTGGCCTCGAGCGCGGCGACGTTCGGCCCCAGGATGAAGCGGCCCGAGTCGAGGACATCGCGCAGTGCGACATCCAGCTCGCCGCGGAGTGGGGCGTACTGCGCCTGTATGTCCATGAGTGGAATACTCATCAATCGGAGCGACGCCGCTGAGCGCCGGCCGGCAGTCTACTCAGGCGCGTCGGACGACAGCGCAGCGTGACTTGCGGGGAGGATGATCCGAATCGTCGTCCCCCTGCCTACCCTCGACTCGGCCTCGACCCGCCCGCCTGAGCGCTCGGCGATGTGTTTAACGATCGAGAGGCCGAGCCCCGTGCCGCCCAACTCCTTCGAGCGCGAGGCATCGACGCGGTAGAAGCGCTCGAAGATGTGCGGAAGGTGGCGTTGCTCGATCCCGACGCCGTCGTCGACAACCGAAAACGTCACCCAGGCGTCAGTCCGCTCCACGCGGGCGGCGACGCGACTCCCGTGACCCGAGTAGCGGATCGCGTTCTCGATGAGGTTCGTGGCGACCGTGTGCGCGAGGCCGCCACCGACTGCCACCCAGCATTCGTTCGCCTCGGGCGGGTCAACGCTGACTCCAGCTTCGGCGGCGCGCTCGGCGAGCTCGTCGACGGCGTCGCTCACAACCGCGCAGAGGTCGCAACGCTCGTCCTCGACGTCGGTCCCTTGCGCCTCCAGCTCGCTGAGGAACAGTGTGTCGCGGATCAAGGCGGACAGGCGCGCCGTCTCTCGCCGGGCGCGGGCCACGAACCGGCTCCGCGTCTCGGGATCAAGGTCCGTGTCGGCGAGCGCTTCGAGCGTCGCCGAGAGGCCGGCGAGAGGCGTTCGAAGCTCGTGTGACACGTTGGCGACGAACTGCGAGCGAAGTTCCTGGTAGGAGGACTCCTCCGTCTGGTCGTCGAGCATCAGCACCGCTTCCCGGCCACCCGCGCCGGTTTTGTACGGGACCACACTTGCCCGGAAGCGTCGGGCGCCATCGGCAAAGAGCCGCACCTGAAACACATCCGGGCGCATCTCGTCGATCGCGCTCCGGACCGGCCCGGTCAGCAGGTGCTGGCTGAACGCTTCGAGCAGGCTCATTCCTTCATGCAGGAACGGGAAGCGTTCGAGCGCCTGTGCCGTTGCGGCAGCGACGCGCCCTTCCGCATCGACGACGAGCGCAATCGCCGGAACGGCCGCGAATCGCTCGTCGCCGGGTGTCGACGCGCTCGCGCCGTCGCGATCGGCTTCAGTCGGCGCCCCGGTTCGGGCCGGGCGATCCACGAACGAACGACCGGCGAGCGCACCGACGAAAAGCGCGGCGGACGTGAGGAGGATGATGAGGACGGGGCTCACAACCTGGGTTCTACCCCACCCGGTCAGCCTCTGCACGCCGGATCGACGCCCGGCGAGGGCGGGCGGCCGAGCCCCACCCGGAAGCGTGAGCGTTCCGGATACGTTCGCGCCCTCCTTCGAGCCGAGGTTCGCCTTTTACGAATTCAACCAAATTCGCTTACCGTGACGACGACATCGTGCGTGATCATCTGTCGCATGAACCGACTCGGCAGCACCCTCACCAGCCCCCCCGCCGCGTAGCCTCGCGATTGGCAGCCGTCCTGGCCGCGCGGTCTGGACGCTCTGCGGCTGACCGCCGTCTGCCGGGTCTGCTTCCCTACCGGCTGTGACTTCGCCGACGCGTCACGGCCACTTGGTCGTCATTTGCTCCGCCGTCGCGGTCGCCGCCGCACCCGCGGCCGCGCTGGCCGTCGAGCTGGCTCCCGGGATCAGCTACGACCGGATCGAGCAGCCCGGGCCCCAAGTGGTGCATGTCCTTGCGGTTCGCCCTGGCCCGCTCGTTCGCCTCGGCCCCGCGCTGACCGCCGGCTCGCCCGCAAAGCGCGGCACGCTCACGAGCCTCATGCAAAGCCTCCAAGGCGCCGGCGCGGTCGCTGGGGTCAACGGCGACTACTTCAACCTCACAGACGCCTACCCGAGTGGCGTCCTGTCGCTCCCGACTGAGCTCGTCAGCGAACCAGAGCCCACGCGCTCCGCGATGGTGCTTGGCCTCGACGGCGCACTGCAAGTGCTCCGACTCCAGCTCGCGGGCCGGTACCAATGGCTCGACCCAGCGGTGATTCCACCTCCGCCGATACGTACCTTCGGCGGAATGAACCGGCCATTCGAGCGGACCGGCGAGACCGTGGTCTTCACACCCCGCTACGGCCCGACCACGCTTGTGGGCGCTGCGAGAACAGAGGCGCTGATCGCGCTCGACGGCGGCGCGCCGCTTGTCGCAAACCAACCGCTTCAGGGGACCGTCGTGTCGGTCGTCCAAGGCACGGGCGGAACGCCAATCGGTGTCGGCCAGATCGTGATTGCCGGCAACGGCTCCGCGGCCGCGAACTTGACAACTGATCTCGCCCCCGGGCGCAGGGTCTCCATCGAGGCGGCGATCGCGGGTATCCCACCGCAGGGCCAGGCCCTCGGCGGAGGGCCGATGCTCGTCCAAGCGGGCGTGCCGATCGCCGAGGCCGGCGAGGGCTTCACCCGTGGCCAGATCGACGGGCGCACCGCGCGGACCGCCGTCGGCCAGCGCGCTGACGGCACGTTCCTCCTCGTCACGACCGAAGGCCCGCAGCAGGGTCGCGTCGGCTTCAGCATGGCCGAGCAAGGGCAGCTGATGGCCTCGTTCGGCGCGGTCGCCGCGGTCGGCATGGACGCCGGTGGCAGCGCCCTGATGTCGATCGACGACCGCCTCGCGATCCCCTGGGCCAGTGAGCGTCCGATCACCGACGCGTTGGTTGTTTCCTATCTCGGCGTGCGCATCGGCACGCTGCCGATCAGTCGCCTCTCGCCCAACCGGGACGGTGTCGACGACGCGCTCGATACATTCGTCCGGACGCCAACCCAGGGCACCCTTCGGGTCGTCGTCAGGCGGCGCGGAACCGTTCAGGAGCAGGTGCTTCTGGAAGGTCCGGTGACCTCGCCGAGTGCTCCGGTGCGCGTCGACCCGGTCGCGCTCGGCATTGCCGACGGCCCCTACGTGGTCTCAGCCGACCTGACGCCTGCGGACGGATCGCCTGCGAGTAGTCAACGCCGGCCGTTCATTGTCGACCGCACCCTCGGATCGCTCGCGCTGCGTCCGTTTCGAGCGCCCGGCAAGGCCCGGGCCGTCGATGTGGCGTTTACGCTTTCCCGCCCAGCCCGGGTGACCATGGTCGTCGCGCGCTCCGACGGGCGCGTGCTGCGCGTCCCGGTCGCAAACCGCGCGTTGAAACGCGGTCGCCATCACCTGAGCTGGGACGCGACCGTCCGACGGACGCCGGCTGCCGGTTCGTTTCTCATCCGGGTCGAGGCGAAGACATTCCTCGGCACGACGGGCCTCAATGCCCCGGTGGCGCTTCGAGCGATTCCCGAGGCCACCCCGTAGGCCGGTCAGGTGGCGGTTTGTGAGCTCCGACGGTGGCGAACGACGAGGACCGCGATCCCGATGAGGATCGCCGCCGCCACCGTGTAGTCGAAGTAGTGCAGGTTCTTTTGCACGCTCTCCCAGTTGTCGCCGACGACCTTTCCGAGGATCGTGAGCGCGGCCACCCAGGGGATGCAGCCGATCAGGGTCAGCACCGTGAAGCGCGCGAAGGGCATGCGCGCGATGCCGGCAGGCAGCGAGATGAACGTACGAATGATCGGGAGGCAGCGCGCCACGAGGACGGCCATGTCACCGCGCTTTTCGAACCAGCGGTCGGCCGAGTCGAGCCGCTCGGGTGTGATGTGCAGCCATCGCATCCGCAGCAGCCAATCCCGACCCTTCCAACGCCCCACCCCGTAGGCGATCCAAGAACCAAGGACGTTTCCGAGCACTCCCGCGGCGATCATCCAGTAGAGGTTTGCCCTGCCTTGGCCGACGAGGAAACCGCCGAAGAGCTGAATCGCCTCACTCGGCACGGGGATGCACATGCTTTCCAGCGTCATGAGGAGGAACACCATCGGAACCCCATAGTCCCCGATGAGGTTCGTGACGAAGTCGACGAGTGGCGCGGTGATGTCGGGCACGAGGCGGGAGGCTAGCCGTCAGACCCCCGACACACAACGACCCGCGTTCTCCGCGGGCCGTCAGAGGTGTGCCGATGTTGCGTTCGCGCTACTCCTGCTCGACAGCCTCGAGCTCGACCTTGGCCTGCGTGATCTCGGCGACGAGGCGGTCGACCTCCGCATCGAGGCCATGTTCCCCGGTCTTCTGGCGATAGGCGACGTGGCCGAGTTCCTCGGCCAGGCTGTTCACCTTGCGCTGGAGTTGGAAGCCCTGGCCCTTTTCCTTGACCTCGTCGACGGCCTTCGAAGCCATGTCGCCGGCCTGCTTGGCGACGTCGCGGGCCTTGTCGAGAATTCCCATGATCGTCTCCCTTCGTGGAGTCGGACGCTTCGCATGCTACGCCTGATCAGGTTCGGTCGGCTCGCGTCAGGAGAAGCCCACCGAAGCCGACGATCGCGCCGAGGAGACCCAGGAAGAATCCGAAGCTCTTGCTGTAGTCGCCGTCAAGGAGGATCGCGACCATGATGAAGAGGATGCCTGCGCCGATGATCAGGGCGAGGGTATTGTCGACGAAGTCGGGAAGCTCGATGTTGAGCGCATTGGCGATGCACGTGCCGCCAGCGATCGCCGCAAGTACGAGCCAGAGCCACCCGGAGGGCAGGACGTCGAACCCGTTGAGGGGATCGACGTAGTTGAAGAAGAGGCTGATGATGAAGAGGCCAAAGCCTCCAGCCACCCCGAAGAGCTTCTGCTGCTTTGTGAGGCTGTTCACGGAACGCTCCGAGTCGATGAGGACGAGCCGTCGAGTCGATTCTCAAGGCCCGTCCCGGAGCTTAATCGAACATCAGGACGGCGGCGAGCGCCGTATCAGCTTTCTGGAGCTTCTTCGACGCTGATGGTGCTCCCGCCGTTCGCGGCGTGTCGACGCTCGCAAGGGGCTTGGCGAAATGGGGCGACGGGGTCGGCGATCGAAAGGAGTCGACGAACCTGCGACCGTACGCCATCTGACATGCGGGTCGCCGGGCGGGACATGAGGATGCCGACAAGTCCGCCCGCAAGGATCCAGCGGCCGCGTCGGCGGGAGGGGCGGGCCACGACGCCGCTACTTCAGCAGCGAGAGGAACTCGTCAACGGGGATCGCGGTGAGCGTCTGGAAATGCGCCGTTCCGCGAGCGGCGAGCTCGACTGACACTCGGGCGATCACGCGCTCGTCCGGCGCTTCGACGATGTTGACGAAATCGTAGGGCCCGAGGACCGCCCATTGCTGAACGACTTTCGCGCCCATCTGCTCGATCTCGGCGTTGACTTCTTTGAGTCGAGAGGGGTTCATCTTGAGCGTGGCAGCGCCATGCGGACTGAGCGTGCTGAGCAGGATGTAGGTCGGCACCGAACCCCTCGCCGGTCGCTCGTTAAGGTGTGCAGAGGCTAGCACGCGCAAACCGCGGCGCGGCGTCGGAACTCGTTGCGCACGAGCTGATCGCTGCCGGTGATCTTCGAACCCTCGCCTACGCCCGTCGGGGCCGATCGCGCCGGCGAACCACTACGATTCCGGTTCATGATGATGAGCGATCCCAACGACCCGCGATGAGAATCGGGCCGATCGAGCGTGGCCGGCGGCTGGTACGCGAACGCCCGGCTCGTCGCCTGGGCAGAGCGGATAGCCCAGCCCTCGGAATCGCCGGAGGCAGCCTTGTGGCGGCAGTCGGGGCGCTACTGCCCTGGTACATCGCGAACCTGCGTGAGGTCTTCCAAGCCCAGAGTGCGAGTGGCATCAGCTCCGGCGCCGCGCCGAAGGTGGCCTTTGCGCTCGCGATCCTCGTCGCGCTCTGTGGGGGGGCCCTCGTCGCCGATACACGCGGTCTTATACCGCTCGACCGAGGTCTGACCTCCGCGCTGGGCGGGATCTGTGTCGTCGGCGCCGCGCTCGTCGCAGCAATTGTCTGCTACCGGCTCATCGCGGCCCCGCCTGAGCTGAACTCGCGGCGCTACGGCCTCTATCTCTCGGCAGCCGGCTCAATCGTCGCCGTCGTGTCATCGATTCGGCACATTCTGCGAAGGTAACTGTCAGGGGTCGACGTGCTCGACGTGCTCGACGTGCTCGACGTGCGGTGGCGACGCGAAGAACGGTCCGACCTCCGCTCGCCACCGAGCAAAGCCGTCGCCTTGCCGAAATGTCTCGGTGTGGTCCTCGATCCGCTCCCACTCCACGAGCAGCACGAACCGTGACGGCGATTCGATGCTGCGCGTCATGGTCACGCTGCGGCAGCCGGGGCTTGCCAGCAGGTGTTCTCGGCCGCGACGGTAGGCCGCTTCGAACTCGGCTTCCTGCCCGGCGATCACGCTGAAATCGGCGACCTCGGTGACTATGCGCAGATGCTACCCGCGCCGACTCAGGCAGGTCCGGCGGGATCACCTCGAACGATGAGGAGGTCACCGACGGGCGTCGCGTCGACACGCACCGTGTCGCCCTCGACGAACTCTCCGGTCAGTAGCCGCATCGCGAGCGGATCCTGCACGCGACGCTGAATGACGCGCTTCAGAGGACGAGCGCCGTAGGCCGGGTCGTAGCCCTCGCTTGCGAGCGCACCGAGGGCCGCATCGGTTATCTCGAGGGCGATGCCGCGCTCGCGCAACCGCCCGCGGAGCCCTTCGAGCTGGATCACGACGATGGCGTCGAGCTGCTCGCGGCGCAGTCGGTCAAAGACCACGATCTCGTCGACCCGGTTCAAGAACTCCGGCCGGAAATGCTCCCGCAGCGCGCCCAACACGCGCTCCTGCGAGATCGCGGTGTCGATGCCCTCGGCGAGGAACTGGCTGCCGATGTTCGAGGTCATGATGACGACGGTATTGGTGAAGTCGACCACGCGGCCCTGACCATCGGTCAGACGGCCGTCATCGAGCAGCTGGAGGAGCACGTTGAAGACGTCCGGGTGCGCCTTTTCGACCTCGTCGAGGAGGAGCACCGCGTAGGGCCTGCGACGCACGGCCTCAGTGAGCTGGCCACCCTCCTCGAAACCGACGTATCCGGGCGGCGCGCCGATCAGCCGCGCAACCGAGTGCTTCTCCATGTACTCGCTCATGTCGATACGGATCATCGCCCGCTCGTCGTCGAACATGAACTCGGCGAGCGCCCGTGCAAGTTCGGTTTTCCCCACACCCGTCGGGCCGAGGAAGATGAACGAGCCGATCGGCCGAGACGGATCTGAGAGCCCTGCTCGTGCGCGCCGTAGGGCATTCGCCACCGCGCTGACCGCGTCGTCCTGCCCGATCACGCGCTCGTGGAGCCGCTCCTCCATGTGGATGAGCTTCTCGACCTCGCCTTCGAGGAGCCGGCTCACCGGAATGCCCGTCCAGGCGCCGACGACCTCGGCGACGTCCTGCTCGTCGACTTCCTCCTTGAGCATCTGTCGCTCGGCTTGAAGCGTGCCGAGGTCCTCGTTTGCGGCCAGAAGACCGCGAACGAGTTCAGGGATCGTTCCGAACTTCAGTCGGGCGGCGCCCTCGAGGTCGGCCTCGCGTTCCGCCCGTTCGAGCTCCGCCCGCGCCGTCTCGATCTGCTCCTTGGCTTCGCGGATCCGCGCGATCGCGGCCTTCTCCTGCTCCCAATGGGCACGCATCCCGGATGCGTCTTCACGCAGCGACGCCAACTCCTCGCCGATCGCGTCGCGCCGAGCCGCAGACGTCGCGTCGGTCTCGGCCTTGAGCGCCTGCTCCTCGATCTCGAGCTGGATGATCCGGCGCTGGACGACATCGAGCTCCGCCGGGACCGAGTCGATCTCGATCCGTAAGCGGCTCGCCGCTTCGTCGATCAGGTCGATGGCCTTGTCCGGAAGGAAGCGGGCCGTGATGTAGCGATCCGAGAGGCGCGCGGCGGCCACGAGCGCGGCGTCCTGGATGCGCACGCCGTGGTGAACTTCGTAGCGCTCTTTCAGGCCGCGCAGGATGGCAATCGTGTCGGGCACCGTCGGCTCACCCACCATCACCGGTTGGAAGCGTCGTTCGAGCGCCGCGTCCTTTTCGATGTGCTTGCGGTACTCGTCGAGCGTCGTCGCGCCCACCGCCCGCAACTGGCCACGGGCCAACATGGGCTTGAGGAGGTTCGCCGCGTCGACGGCGCCCTCCCCGGCGCCGGCCCCGACGATCGTGTGCAGCTCGTCGATGAACAGGATGATCCGGCCTTGGGCGTCCTCGATATCGGCGAGAACCGCCTTGAGGCGATCCTCGAACTCACCGCGGTACTTGGCCCCAGCGATGAGCGCGCCGATGTCCAGGGCGATCACCTGTCGATCGCGGAGGGACTCGGGAATGTCGCCGCTCACGATCCGTTGGGCAAGGCCCTCGACGATCGCGGTCTTCCCCACACCCGGCTCACCGATCAGCACCGGATTGTTCTTGGTGCGTCGAGAGAGGACCTGGATGACGCGGCGAACTTCGGCGTCGCGACCAATGACCGGGTCGAGCTTGCCCGCCGCGGCGAGCTCAGTCAGATCGCGACCGTAGCGCTCGAGCGCCTGGTACTTGTCCTCGGGGTTCTCATCGGTCACCCGGGCGTTGCCGCGGACCTCTTTGAGGGCGGTGAGGAGGCGCTCGGCGGTCAGCCCTGCCGAGACGAGGGCCTCGCGAGCCGCGGACGGCTCGCTCAGCAGGCCGAGCAGCAGATGCTCGGTCGAGATGAACTCATCGCTGAGTTTTGCCGCCTCGTTTCCGGCGACACGGATCACGCCTTGGAAGGCGGGAGAGGGCGGAGGGTTCCCACCGCCACTCAGCACCGGGCGTCGCGCCAGCGCAGCGTCGAGCTGGGACCTGACGGCGGCCACCTCAACCCCGGCTTTGCCAAGGAGCGGAGAGACAAGGCCACCGGTCTGGTCGACGAGCGCCGTAAGCAGATGCTCGGGCTCGGATTGCGGGTGACCACGCTCGGCGGCAAGCGACACGGCGGCGGCGAGCGCCTCCTGTGCGCGGATTGTTGGGCGGTTGACCGACATCGGCGTCTCCTTGTCAGACGGGCCGCGACACGACAGGCTTGATGCGAACCGCTGGCGGGCCGCCGCGAACCAGAACGATTTCCGCACGTAGTGAACGACGAACCGCTTCTTGCTCGACGGCCGCCGCCGCCGACTGCTCGATGAGTTCTCGTTCGAGGGCGGCGGCACGCCGCTCCAACGCGACCAGGCGGAGTTCCAGCTCCAGCACGCGCTCGATTCCCGCGAGGTTGAGCCCCTCCTCGGTGAGCATCTGGATGCGCTGGAGGAGCGCAACGTCGGCCTGCGAATAGCGCCGAGCGTTCCCGGCTGTCCGGCCCGGCCGCACGAGCCCGCGCCGCTCGTACACGCGGAGTGTCTGCGGGTGCATCCCGGCAAGCTCCGCGGCGATGCTGATCACAAAAAGCGGCCGTGTCTCATCCGGGCTCATGCGTCGAAGACCCCTGCCCGCGGATCCCCGCCATCCATGTCAGCGTAGGCCTGAAGGGCCTTCTTTTGTGACTGGGTCAGTTTGGTGGGCACCACGACACGGAGGCGCGCGAGGAGATCTCCACGACCGTCGCTTGAGAGCTTCGGCGCACCCTTCCCCCGGAGGCGCAGGACCTTGCCGTTCTCGCTCCCCGCTGGGATCTGGAGCGAAATCGGCCCGTCGATCGTCGGAAGCTCGACCTTTGCCCCGAGGGCGAGTTCGGGAAAGGTCACCGGGAGGTCGACCGTGAGGTTGTCGCCGTCTCGCGTGTAGACTCGGCTCGGCGAGACGCGTGTGACCACGTAGAGATCTCCGGCGGGCGCGCCCCTCGGGCCCGGCATGCCGCGGCCCTTCATGCGGATCCGCGTTCCGTCCTTTGCGCCTGCCGGGATCTTCACTTGATATCGCCGCCTCGCGGCGACCTGTCCGGCCCCGGAGCACGTCATGCACGGATCGGCGATCACGGTGCCAGCCCCGGCGCAACGCCGACACGGCTCGGTCAGGTCAAACCCACCGAGGTTGCGGCCGCGCACCCCGCGTCCGTTGCAATCCGGGCACAGCGTCGGACTCGCGCCGGATTTGCTCCCGGAGCCCTTGCACACCTCGCAGGGCACGGCCGCGTCAACGGCCACCGGAACCTGGGCGCCGTGCATGGCTTGGTCAAAGGAGATGGTCACCGTGACCTCGGCATCATCCCCGCTCGCCGGCGACCGAGACTGGCCGCGCCCGCGGGCTCGGGCACCGCCACCGAACATCGTCCCGATGATGTCGGCGAAGTCGCCGAAGCCGCCGGCCGCGCCGTCGCCTGCGGAGCCGGGCCGCCCACTCGGACGACCGGACCGGAACATGGTCTGCTCGGCGTCGTATTGGCGCCGCTTGTCAGCGTCGGAGAGCACATCGTGGGCGTGGGAGACCTGCTTGAAGCGCTCCTCGGCCGCAGGGTCGCCCTGGTTCGCATCCGGGTGGAACTTCCGGGCGAGCTTGCGGTATGCCTTGCGGATCTCGTCCTCGGTCGCGCCCTTGGCGACACCAAGGGTTTCGTACAGGTCGGCCACGCTGCCGCGTCCTATCCGTCCGCGCGGGGGGCGGCGACGACGACCTTTGCTGGACGACAGATCACGTCGTCGAGGCGGTAGCCCTTCTCGATGACCGCGACGACCGTGCCCTCCGGATGGTCCGGGGAGGGCACCTGCGCGACGGCTTCGTGAATGGAGGGGTCAAACGGGAGCGCCTCGGTTTCGATCTCCGAAACGCCACGGCCCTCCAGGAGCGAGGACAGATGTGCGCGGACCATCTCCACGCCCGAAACGACCTGGGAGTCATGGCCCTCCATCGCGAGGAGTGCCCGTTCAAGGTTGTCCATGACCGGCAGGAGGTCGGAGACGAGATCACGAACGCCAGCGCGCAGAAGCGCGGCACGATCGCGCTCTGAGCGCCGCCGGTAGTTCTCGAACTCGGCCTTCATGCGCTGGAGGGAGTCGAGGTACTCGTCGCGCTCCGCCGCGAGCTGGGCCATGGGGTCGACCTCGACGACGGTCTCCGGCGCAGAGCCGGCGTCCGGCTCTGCGCCAGGCGGAGTGGATGCCCACCCCAAATGGTCCGGAGTCTGCTCGTCCTCGTGCGGGTGCGTGCTCACTGGGCGGTGGTCGTGGCCTCGACCGGAGCCGTGGTCACCGCGATCTTGCGCGGACGGGGCTCTGGCGCTTTTGGGGCGGTGATCCGAAGCACGCCGTTTGTGAAGGTGGCTGTGATGTCATCCACCTTCACGCCCGCTGGCAGCTTGATCGTCCGAGCGAAATGCCCGTACGCGCGCTCGATCCTGCGGGTGGTCGCGTCCTCTCCCGGCCCTTCGAAGACGCGTTCTCCGCGCACGACGAGGATGTTCTCCTCAAGCTGGATGTCGATCGCGTCCGGTGAGATTCCAGGGATCTCGAGATCTACGACGACGGCCTCCGGGCGTTCAAAGAGGTCGACCGGTGGCGTCCAGGTTGGCGCCGAGGCGCCCTCCCCGCAGAGACGGGTCGCCGCGCGCGTCATGTCGCGCACCAGGTCGAGTTCGCGGAAAGGCGCCGCCCAGCGAATGGTTCCGACGTGGGTCATTTCGTTCGTACTCCTTCGTGATGGGGGTCTTAGGCCTTGGCCTGGGCGTCCTCGTCGATGACCTCGTACTCGGCGTCCTCGACGTTGTCCGCGCCTGCGCTCGTGTCAGCGTCGCCAGCCGCCTGCTGCGCTGCGGCCTGTTGGTAGACCTGCTCGGAGAATCGATGCAAGACGGCCGTGAGCGACTCGCTCTTGGCCTCGATGTCGTCGGCGTCGTCGCCCGCGGCGGCGCTCTTTGCCGCCGCGATCGCACCTTCGATGTCACGCTTTAGCTCGTCGTCGACCTTGTCGCCGTTCTCGCTCATGAGGCGTTCGGCCTCGTGGGTGCGTGCCTCGGCCTGGTTGCGTGCGTCGGCCAGGCGGCGCAGACGACGATCCTCGTCGGCGTGCGACTCGGCGTCGGTCACCATCTTGCGGATCTCATCGTCGGACAGCCCACTTGACGCCTGGATGACGATCTTCTGCTCGTTGCCGGTACCGAGGTCCTTCGCGGCGACGTGGACGATGCCGTTCGCGTCGATATCGAAGGTCACCTCGACCTGCGGCATCCCGCGGGGCGCCGGTGGCAGGCCGATGAGGTTGAACTTGCCAAGCGTGCGGTTGCTGGCGGCCATCTCGCGCTCGCCCTGCAGCACGTGAATCTCGACCTGGTTCTGATTGTCCTCGGCGGTCGAGAAGACCTCGCTCTTGCGGGTCGGGATCGTGGTGTTGCGCTCGATCAGCTTGGTGAAGACGCCGCCCTTGGTCTCGATCCCGAGGGACAGCGGGGTGACGTCGAGAAGCAGGACGTCCTTGACCTCGCCAGCGAGCACGCCACCCTGGATCGCGGCGCCGATCGCGACGACCTCGTCCGGGTTGACGCCCTTATGCGGATCCTTTCCGGTGACCTCACGCACGCGCTCCTGGACGGCCGGCATACGGGTCATACCTCCGACCATCACGACGTGGTCGATCTTGCCGGCCACGCCGGAGTCGGTGAGCGCTTGCTTTGTCGGGCCAACCAGACGGTCAAGCAGCGGACGCACGAGATCCTCGAACTTCGCCCGGGTGAGCGAGAGGTCGAGGTGTTTCGGGCCACTGGCGTCGGCGGTGACAAACGGGAGGTTGATCTGCGTCGACGTCGTGCTCGAGAGTTCGATCTTGGCCTTCTCCGCAGCCTCGTAGAGACGCTGGAGCGCCATCTTGTCCTGAGACAGGTCGATGCCCTGCTCGCGCTTGAACTCCGCGGCCATCCAGTCGACGACCGCCTTGTCGAAGTTGTCGCCGCCGAGGTGGTTGTCGCCGGCGGTCGACTTGACCTCGAAGACGCCATCACCGATCTCGAGCACCGAGACGTCGAACGTTCCGCCGCCGAGGTCGAACACGAGAATGGTCTCCTCGGCGTTCTTGTCGAGGCCGTATGCGAGCGCCGCCGCCGTGGGCTCGTTGATGATGCGCTTGACGTCCAGGCCGGCGATCTTCCCGGCATCCTTGGTCGCCTGACGCTGGGCGTCGTTGAAGTAGGCCGGGACGGTGATGACCGCCGAGTCGACCGTCTCGCCGAGGAACGCCTCGGCATCGGCCTTCAGCTTCTGGAGGATCATCGCGCTGACCTCCGGCGGGCTGTATTCCTTGTCGCCCGCCTTGATCCGCGCGTCACCGTTCGTACCGCGGACAACCGCGTAGGGAACGATGGTCATCTCTTCGTCGACCTCGGCGAACTTGCGTCCCATGAAGCGCTTCACGCTGAAGACGGTGTTCTCCGGATTCGTCACGGCCTGGCGGCGCGCGACGGCGCCCACGAGGCGCTCACCGCCCTTGGTGAACCCAACGACCGACGGCGTCGTTCGCCCACCCTCGGCGTTTGGCAGCACCTCTGGCTCGCCGCCCGTCAGGACGGCCACGCACGAGTTTGTGGTGCCGAGGTCAATGCCGATCGTCTTGCCCATGTGGTTGGTGCCTTCCTGGGCCCCGAGGCGCCCGGTCCAGAGACATTGCTTGTTGACGCAGTATGAAACTTGAGTCACTTCGAATCAAGTTAAGCGACGGTTAGGGTCTTCCCCGCTCCGCAGCCTCTGCAGGGCGCGTACCCGGCTACTCTCCAAGGATGAGTTGCCCCCTCACTATCTCGCGGTTCCTTCATCCGAGACCCTCACGAGGAGGGGCCCGCCCCATTCCCTCGCTCGTGCGGGCCACACTCTGGCGAAACGGCGCGCGGGATCTCACGGGCGGCGCCCTCCTGGCCGTGTGCCTCGAGAGCCCGTCGAGGATCGTCGCGGACAACCGTTCGGTGATTTGGTGCCGCAACTACACGGGACTCGCTGGGCTCTTCCGGAAGGACCGCGGGCCATCAAAAGAGCTTGGACGAGCGCTTTGCGACGAGGTCAGGCAGCGATTCGGCTGTGACGGATTCCTCACCACGGACGAACTCCCTCGCTACGGCATCAGTCGCGCGTCGTGTCGAGCCATCCTGACTGCGACCGGGGCGTCCAAGCGTGACTGCGTCGCGATCTACGCGTACCCGGAGGACCTCGCACGGGAGATCGACGAGTACCTCCATGGGAGGCTCCGGAGCATGCTTTGAACGTCCGGGCGAGCGGCTCTGACGAGGCCTACGGCCGCTACGGGAACGCCCGCGGTTCGTTGTTGGTTACGGCTGGCGCAGGAGCGCGATGTGCGGGAGACCGCGGTGGCGCTGGGCATAGTCGAGCCCGTAGCCGACAACGAACGCGTCCGGGATCGGAAAGCCGATGTACTTCGGTGCGGGCCTGAACCCGAGGCCCGCGGGTTTTGCCGTCAGCGCGCAAATCTCGAGGGACGCGGGCTCGCGCGACATCAGGTTTCGGTGCAGGTAGGAGAGCGTGAGGCCCGAGTCGATGATGTCCTCGACAAGGAGCACATGGCGCCCGGCAAGCGGCGTGTCGAGGTCTTTGAGAATCCGGACGACACCCGATGATGTCGTCGCGGTGCCATACGACGACACGGCCATGAAGTCCAGCTCGCAGTCGATCGACATCTCCCGCACGAGGTCGGCGATGAAGAAGATCGCGCCCTTGAGGACGCCGACGATCAGCGGCTCGCGGCCCTCGTAGTCCACCGAGATCTGAGCGGCAAGTCCGCTGACGCGTGCCTGGAGCGTTTCCTCGTCGACGAGCACGTCGCCGATTTCGTGATCTGCGTCTCCCATGTCAGCCGAACGATTGCAGGTTGACGTTGCTCGCCGCCCGGCCACCTGTTGCCAGCATCGCGGTCGCCGCTCGGTGGCCGGCAACCCAGACCGCAACGCCCTCGATGGCGACGACCGGAACCTGGCAGCGGTTTCGCGCGGGCACGCCGGCCTCCGCCAGGAGATGGCCCACTCGCTTGTGCCAGCCGTCGGCCATCTCGAGCCGGTCACCAGGCAGCGGTGACCGGACCAGGAACGGCCCGGGGTGATCAATCGAGACCGAGGTTGGCGTGGACGCGCGCGCTGCGCCGCGCCGCGCATCGAGTCGGACCGCGCCAAAGGTCGCCGACCCTGGGACCGACAGCGGGACGCTCTCACTGGGCGGGAGACCGGACGACGGCTCGATGACGAGACGGTCACGATCGACCGCCGCAAGCCCACCTTCGATTTGGATCGGTGCGGCGCCAGGGAGGATCGCGAGCACTCGGTCGATGGTGCTCGCGCTCGCTGTCGCGAGTCCCGCCCGTTCGATGAGGCCTCGCACCAGGAGGCGCCGAATCGCGGGCGGCTCGAGGGCGAGGTCGGCGACGTGCAGGCCGCCTGCGTCGCCGCACCGTTCCGCCGCCTGGGCGACGAGCTCGACGATGAGGGTGTCCTCGTCGCGGAGTCGATCAGCGAACGCGGCGAGGTTTCGCTCCGCGCCGGGGTGGACACGAGCGAGATCGGCCAACACGCCGTGACGGACGCGCGACCGAGTGAAGCGTTCGTCCGCGTTCGACGGATCGTCGAACCATGTGAGGCCGAGGGCCGCGCAGTAGCGGCAGGTGTCGCCGCGTGTGAGCCCGAGGAGCGGGCGGATGAGGCTCCCTCGCCGCGGCGCCATCCCGAGGGCGCCCGCGCGTCCCGTGCCTCGAGCGAGGCGAAAGAGGATCGTTTCGGCCTGGTCACTCGCCGTGTGCCCGGTCGCGATCAGCTCGGCGCCGACCTCGCTCGCGACATCCTCTGCCGCGAGGTAGCGAGCGTTGCGCGCACGCTCTTGCAGGCCCGTCCCCGCCTCGATCGAGAGGCGCCGTGTCCGGAAGCCAAGGTTGAGGCCAGCGGCCTGGGCGCGCACGGCGTCGACCTCCCCCACCGATTCCCGGCGCAGGCCGTGATCGAAGCTGCAGACGACGAGCGGGCCGGGATGCACCCGATGGAGGAGGTGCATCAGGGCGACCGAATCGGCCCCACCCGAGACGAGCGCCAAGATCGTCGTGTCGGGTCCAGCTCCGCAGCGCTTGGTGAGCGCTTCAAGGACCCTTCGCTCCAACGCGATGACATCGACCATGTGGGCAGTATCGCGCGCCGCTCGACCAAACCCGAACCGCGGGAAGATCTCGATGGTTGACTGCGAATTGCGGTGGCCTGGACCGCTGAGCGAGACCAAGCGCAGGTGAACTCGCCGCCAGGCGAGAACACCGTCTGACGCCCCGGCTGAAAAGCCGGGGCAAACGAGGACGATGTGTCAGACCGCATATCGGGTGTATGTGCGCGACCAGGGACGCCGAGTTCGCGACGAGTCGCAGCCAGCGGGTCGCCACCAGCAATTTGGAATCAAACGACGCTAGGTGACACCCTCGATAAGACCGGCGAGTTCCTCGGCGTTGACCTCGCCGAACGCTGAGCGCGCGACATCGCCGCGACTGTCGAGCACGAAGGTGGCGGGAAGACCCGGCACACCAAACTTGGCGGAGAGGCTCCCGTCACGGTCGGCTCCGAGTTCGTAGCCGACGTTGACCTTCTTGGCGAAGGCGATCGCGTTCGAGGGCTTGTCGGAGACGGCGAGCCCGAGCACACGAATCTCCGGGTGTGCCCGGGCGAACGCCGCGATCGCCGGCATTTCCGAGCGACATGGCGGGCACCACGATGCCCAGAAGTTGACGAGCGTTACCTTGCCCTTAAGCGACGCGTTCGAGTAGCGCCCCGACCCGTCAAGACGCGGAACGTCAATCGTGGGGGCGGGCTTCGCCTCCGGGGCACCGGCGCTTGGGCGATCGCCGAGCCCTCCTTCACAGCCTGAGGCGACCACGGCAAGCATCGCGACGACGAGTCCGAGCGTTCGGGAGAGCCGATTCACGAGGCAACCGTAGCAAGGGAGCATTACGGTTCTCGTAACGATGGGTTCCGGGGTTCGAGTCCCCGCCTCGACTTCGGTTGGACAATGAAGCGCTCGGTCTCGCTCACACGATCCCAACTCCGGAACTTGGAATCAACCATCTCGTGGCTCCCACGCGATCTGCTCGGCGCGCGCGCCGTGGGTCTGGGGACACGCGCTCGTGTTCTCGTCGAGGATCGCCGCGCCACCCGCCCGACCTGCGCGCCCGTCGATGTCGATCGCGGGGAGCAGTCGGTCGAGCCAGGCGGGGAACCACCAGTTGGCGTCTCCCATCAGCTTCATCGCCGCGGGGACGAGGATCATCCGCACGACGGTGGCGTCCACGAAGATCGCGGTCGCAAGGCCGAGACCGAGCATTTTCACGGTGGGGTCGTCGCCCGCCGCGAAGCCGAGGAACACCGCCACCATGATGAGCGCCGCAGACGTGATCACGCGGGCCGTGGCGGCGAGGCCGTGGACGACCGCACTGTCGCTGTCGCCGGTGGCCAGGTAGTGCTCGCGCACCCGGGAGAGCAGGAACACCTCGTAGTCCATCGACAGGCCGAACACGATCGCGAACATCAGCATCGGGATGAACGACACGATCGGGACGGACGACTCCAGGCCGATCAACCCGGCACCCCATTCCCACTGGAACACCATGACGAGCACGCCGTAGGCGGCGCCGATGCTGAGAAGGTTGAGCAGCGCCGCCTTGACGGGAACGAGGATCGACCGGAACACGATCATCAGCAGAGCGAACGAAAGCACGACCACGGCCGCGATGAACAGGAAGAGACGGTCTTGGACCCGCTCGCTAAGGTCGGCGAAGTTGGCCGTCTGGCCGCCAACGTGGGCGGTCGCCGGGCTGCCGTCGAGCGCGGCCGGGAATACCTCGGAGCGCAGCCGGTCGACCGTCTCGCGGGTGGCGGTGTCCTGCGGTGCGCTCGTGGGGATCGCGACGAGCGCGGCGACGCCGGCCTCGCTGTCGATGTCGGGCGGCGCGAGCGCAGCGATGCCGGGGTCGGCCGACACCGCGGCGACAAGCGAGTCGATGACCGTGCCGTCGCGGGAGATGTCGACCGCGATCACGAGTGGGCCGTTGGTGCCGCGCCCGAACCCGTCAGCGACGAGGTCGTACGCGCGCCGCTCGGTGCGCGACTCGGGCAGGGTCCCCTGATCGGGGACTCCGAGCTCGAGCGCCAGTACGGGCGCGGCCAGCGCGAGCAGCATGGCTGTCGCCCCGAGGGCATATGGGACTGCGTGCTTCGTCACGTGCGCACCCCAGCGCTGCCAGCCGGTGCCGCGAGCCGCCCTGCGCTCGGCCCGGTGCGACCGACGCGGCGATGGGAGCCCGAAGCGATTGATCCGAGTGCCCAGGAGCCCGAGGAACGCCGGGAGCAGCGTGATGGATGCCGCGACCATGATCAGCACCACGAGCGAGATCGCGATCCCGGCCGCGGTGATGAACGGGATGCCGGCGACCGCGAGGCCGAGGATCGAGATGACGACCGTGCCGCCGGCGAAGACGACCGCCCGCCCGGCGGTGGCCACGGCGCGGCCGACCGACTCCTCGACGGTCATCCCATGCGCGAGGTGCTCGCGGTGCCGGGTGACGATCAGGAGGGCGTAGTCGATGCCGACCCCGAGCCCGACCATCGACGCCATGACCGGAGCAAAGCTTGGGATGTCGACGAGGTAGGTGACAAGCCCCAGCGAACTGACGCCGAGGCCCAGGCCGACGAGCGCCATCACAATCGGGAGACCCATCGCGACGACCGACCCGAATGCGACGAGCAGGATCACCACCGCGGAGAGCAGGCCGATCACCTCGCCGATGCCGGTGCCGGGCTCCTCGAACGCGAAGAACAGGTCGCCGCCCGCCTCGACCTGCAACACACCGGCCCTGCCCTCCACGACGGTTTTCAGGCGATCGAGGTCGCCTGTGTCGATCTCTTCGAGCACCGGGTACTGGAGGCGCACCACCACGACCCGCCCGTCTGAAGAGACCGTACCGCTCGCGGCGGCGGCGTCAGGCCCGCCGGCCAGTGCCCCGGCCGGGTCGGTGACGCCGAGCACGTTGGGGAGGGACGCGAGCTTGCGCTGAATGTCAACGAGCTCCTCGCGGGCGTTAGCGGAGTTGAAGAACGTCACGTCCTCGTCGAGTGGGGTGAGCACCACCTGTGCGGTGAGACCGGCGTCGTCGGCTCCGGCGGCCGACAACAGGTCGACGGCGCGCTGCGAGTCGAGGCCCGGCACCGCATTGCTGTCCTCGAACCCGCGACCGAGGGTGCCCGAGACTGCGATCACCGAGACCGCGATCACGATCCAGGCCCCGATCGTAACCCACGGTCGGCGGGCGGCGTAGCGGCCGAGTCCGTAGAGGGTGCGTGACACGTGAGGGCCCTTTCGTCGTCGTTCGAGGCACTGCCATCGTGACCGTCGACCTGGGGTGAGGCATCGGCAAATCGGACCGATCGCGATGACCGAAACGCCGACTTGCGTCTCGTCCTTTCAGCCGATCCGCCAGTGCGACACGTTCCGTACCATGACGTGGGTGCGCGACCTCCTCCGCTCCGTCTGGGCCGAGCCCCGGGTGTCCGATCCGCCGCCGCGGACGTGGCGCGACTGGGTCCTGGTCGCGGTGCTGCTCCCGATCGCGGTAATCGAGGGAGCCCTGCGTCCCGACCTGCCGTGGCGGGGGGTCTCGCTGATCCTCGGGGTCGCGCTCCTGCCCACGCTCCTCTGGCGACGCACCGATCCGCTGGCCGCGGTCGCGATCGCGTTCGGGGCCGTCACGCTGCTCGACATCTCTCGGCTCGTGGCGGGGAGCGAGCCGCTGCCGGGGTTGTACACCATGGCCTACCTGCTGCTGCTCCCCTACGCGCTCTTCCGTTGGGGATCGGGACGCGAGATGGTGATCGGGCTGCCGTTCACCGTCGTCGCGGCGGGCCTCGCCGTGGTCTTCGACTACACCGGTGCCGCTGATGCGGTTGGTGGACTTGCCGTCTTGTTCTCCGCGTTCGCGTTGGGCGCGGCATTCCGGTACCGGGTCGGGGCACGGACTCGCGAGCTCGAGCAGGTCAAGGAGCGCGAGCGCGAGCGCCTGGCGCGGGACCTGCACGACACCGTCGCCCACCACGTGTCGGCGATGGTGATCCGCGCCCAAGCGGGATTGGCCGTGTCGCCATCGCGCCCCGATGCCGCAAGGGAAGCGCTCCACGTGATCGAGGCCGAGGCGTCGCGCGCGCTCGCGGAAATGCGGGCCATGGTCCGGTTCCTGCGCCGAGACGAAGCCGCAGACCTGGCGCCGAATCCGCAAATCGCGGACATCGAGCAGCTCGCGCAGGCGACGGCTGCCGGTCCGCACGTCGACGTCAGTATCTCCGGCGACCTCGACGGCATCCCGTCGTCGGTGTCGACGGCGATCTACCGTCTTGCGCAGGAGTCGGTCACCAACGCCCGCCGGCACGCCTACCGGGCGACCCGCATCGAGGTCGGCGTCATCGCCGACGAGACCTCAGTTCGGCTGCGCGTGTGCGACGACGGCGACGCCGGTCACGGCCGTCCTGCCGCCTCACCTGGTTACGGTCTGGTCGGCATGATCGAGCGAGCGGAACTACTCGGTGGCACCTGCCACGCAGGCCCCGACCCCGACCGGGGTTGGACCGTCACCGCCGTGCTCCCGCGGAACGGGTCGGCTGGATGAGCATCAGGGTGATCATCGCCGACGACCAGGAGATCGTGCGCACCGGGCTCACGATGATCCTCGACGCCCAGCCGGGCATCGAGGTCGTCGGGACCGCAGCGGACGGCATGCGGGCCGTCGAGCTCGCCCGCCGACTCCGGCCGGACGTTTGCCTGTTCGACATCCGCATGCCTGGCCTCGACGGCATCGAGGCCACCCGTCGGCTCGCCGGACCCGACATCGACGACCCGCTGGCGGTGGTGGTGATCACCACGTTCGATCTCGACGAATACGTCTATGCCGCGCTCAAGGCCGGCGCCCGCGGCTTCCTCCTCAAGGATGCCGGCCCCGAGCTGCTCAGCCAAGCCGTCCACGCGGCCGCGAACGGCGACGCGCTCATCGCGCCGAACATCACCGCTCGGCTACTGAGCGCCCTTACCGACGCCCATCGCGCCACACCCCCGATGCAGCCCGTCGATGCACTGACAAAACGCGAGGAGGAGGTGCTCGTGACCGTGGCTCGCGGGCGGACCAACGCCGAGATCGCCGCCGAGCTCCACGTCAGCATCAGCACCGTCAAGACGCACATCGCCAACCTCATGTTGAAGCTCGGGGCCCGCAATCGGGTCGAGATCGCAATGTGGGCGTACGAGACCAAGCGCATCCCGACCTGAAGCACATCGACGCTGCCCGTTTCTGAACCTCTGAGGGACTCCCTCCCACCCATCGACCCACGACAGAGGCGCTTCCCTGAAGGTTGTCGCGTCCGCGGCGGCGCGCTCGTCGAGTGCTGCGCGAGCACCGCGTTCGACGTGCGAACGCCGCCCTCCCGAGTCGCAACCGGCCCGTTTGACGAACACTGCTCAAGTGGGACTCGTGCAGGGACACGTGGGGAGCACCGCTGCGCTCTGCCCGGTTGATTGCCGTCCTCTCCAGCCCGGATTCAACGATGGAACCAGTGGGGAGCCGCAGGTGCGCCTCGCCCAATGAGGCGTCAGTTCGCACGCGGTGGTCGGTACGCTCACCCGTAGCGATGAGTCTCCGATCCCTGGTACGAATGGACCGAGCCCTTGGGCAGCGGGTGCGCGACATCGCGACCCGTGGGGGCGTTGCGGCGCCGCTTCGCGTTGCGGGGCTCGCCCTTGCTCCAACGTTTCGCGGGCTGCTCGTCGCCCTTGCCGCTCGTCGCCGCACACGACCGGCGGCCATCGAAGCAGTCGCGGCATCCCTGCTGGCCGCGGGGGCCGCAAGGGTGCTTCGCGACGCGATCGGACGACCTCGCCCTGGACCACGCAACGACGGGGGCTTTCCGAGCCGTCACGCCGCCGCGGCAGCGGCGATTGCGGGCTCGACCGGTGCGCATGGCATCGGCGTGCCCGTCATCGGCATAGCGGCGGCGACGGGTCTTCTCGGCCGCATCGTCGCTGGCGACCACGACCCGGCCGATATCGGCGCAGGGGTCGCGCTCGGGCTGTTTGCAAGCGTCGTCTGCGGGGCCGCCACCAGGATGCTCGGCGCGGAGAGGCGCTGATAGCCTCGAAACATGCGCTGGAGTCCGCTTGCACAGATCCAAGGAACGCTCGTGCTGGGCTTTGCGCGGCTCGTCGCGCATGTCCTCGCCGCGTTCGGCCTCGTCGGTCTCCTGATGACCGGCTTCGACTACTTTTCGAACGTCACCGGGATCCCGTTCCTGATGTTCACGATCAACCCCAACACCAACGTGATCCACCTGGTGACCGGCCTCGTCGGAATCGAGATGACCGGGCGGGCGGACCTCGCCCGACGCTACCTGCTCCTTGTCGGAGCTATGGGACTCCCGTGGGCCGTGGTCGGCTACTTCGTCGAGGGCACGATGGCGGACGTCTTCGGGAGAAACCCAGCCCTCGTCCACTTCCACTTGGGCGTATCGCTTGTCGCCCTGCTGCTCGTCTTCTGGCCGCGGTGGCCGGTGCTCCCACCAACCCAGCCGACGGCCGATCCAGTCGACGGCGGTTCGATCTGACGTTGTGTCAGGCACCACCGTCGCGGCGCGCTGTCGTCTGATGCTGACCTGGTGCCTGACACGGGGCCAGGTGCTCCCGTAAGAGCGACGCGCGGCCCCTCTCTGCAGGCGGAACGACGACCTCATTCCCTGTCTAGGCGGCCTGCACGGCTCCGTCGCCGGACGGCTGCTCCTGCGCCGAGTGAACCTGATCCCGCCCGGCCCGCTTCGCAGCGCGCAGCGCCTCTTGGGCGCGATCGATCAGGTCGCTCGCCGTGGCATCTTTCCAGTGGGCGGCGACACCCGCTGACGCGGTAACCCGAACCTCTCTGCCGGTGGCGCCGACAAGGACGACCTCGTTGATCGCGGCGCGCAGCCGCTCGGCGGCCTCGGCAGCCTCAGACATAGGACCGGGAACGATCAGGGCCAGCTCGTCGCTTCCGGTGCGGCCGAGGATGTCCGTGCCCCTCGACACCCGGAAGAGTTCATCGCCAATCGCGGCAAGGAGCCGATTACCGGTGTCGTGCCCTTCCCGTTCGTTTACCGAGCGCATGCCGTCGATGTCGAGGACGGCGAGGGCCAGCGGCCGCCCGTGGCGGTCGGCGCGACGACACTCAAGGTCGAGCATCTCACGAAGATACGCGTAGCTCCCAAGGCCGGTCAGGCGATCGGTGATTCCGCGACTCGCGGGGCGCTCGACCTCGCGCGTGCGCTCCTTCGACATCAGCGCGCCCGCGACGCCGAGCCCGACAAGCACGACAAAGCCGGTGGCGAGCTCGCGACCATCGGGGCCTGGTTGGCCCGCGAGCAGCGTGAGCACGATGGCGATCGCCGCGCTGACACCGATCAGCGCCTCGCGGCCCCCGACCGGGACGGCCACGAGCGCCGGGAGGGCAAGGAGCGGCCACAGCGGCCAGGCTCCCGCGAGGCAGACGATGGCGATGACGATGACCATCGCGGTGAGTACGGCAGCCCCGCGGCGATGGCCCAGCCGATCAAGCGCGGGCAGCGGGGTCCGAGAAGATGGGCTCGGCGACATGTGGGCGACGGTACCAGCGCTCCCGGATGACAAGCACCCACGGCCGTTACCGCACCGAGCGGCCGCAAACGCGCGGGCGTCTATGCTCCGTGCCCAGCACGTCTGATGCAGGGGGTTTGGGTGAAGACACGCGAGGTTGGCGTCATCGGGGCCGGTGTGATGGGCAGTGAGATCGCGCAGGTTGCAGCCGCTGCGGGAGCCGTGGTGCGGCTCCGCGACGTTGACGTCGAACGCGTCGAGCACGGGCGTGCGCACGTGGCAGCGATCTGCGCGCGCCGCGTCGCAAGGGGGCGGATGAGCGCTGAGGAGGCCGGACAGATCCAGGCTCGCGTGCATCCGGCGCTCTGCGACGATGACCTTGCCAAGTGCGACCTCGTCATCGAAGCCGTCACGGAGGTGATGGAGGTCAAGACGACGCTTGCCGCCGCCGTGGACAAGATCCTGCGCCCCAGTGCCATCTTTGCGTCGAACACCTCGGGGCTCTCCATCACCAAGATCGGGAGGGCGACGGGGCGGCCCGACCGCGTCGTCGGCATGCACTTCTTCAACCCCGCGAGTGTCATGGCGCTCGTCGAGGTAGTCCGGGGTGAGGACACCTCCGACGAGACGCTTCAGACCGCCATCGAGGCGGCCAAGGCGTTTGGCAAGCACCCCGTCGTGGTCAAGGAATGTCCCGGATTTTTGGTTAACCGGATACTCTGCCGCGGGCTCGCCGAGGCGTATCGCGCGGCGGAGCGCGGCGGCGCCGACCGGGCAGCGGTCGACGGCGCGGTGGTCGGCGCGGGCCCTGCGCCGATGGGCCCGTTTGCCGTCGGCGATCTCGTCGGTATCGACACACTTCATCATGTGCTCGTCGACCTCAGGGCCGCCTACGGTGACCGCTTCGACGACAGCGGTCTGGCGGCCCGAATGGTCGAAGCGGGCACCCTCGGGGCGAAATCCGGGGAAGGCTTTTTCGTCGGAACGCCACCCGAGGTCACCCCCGACGACGTGGCGCGTGACGTGGCTGAGCATTACTACCTTGGGGCCTTCGACGAGGCCTGCCGCTGCCTCGAAGAGGGGATCTCGGCTGCTGACGATGTCAACGTCTCGATGGTGCTCGGCACGGGATGGAGCGAGGGTCCGCTCGCGTGGGCCAACGAGGTGGGACCCGACCCCCTACGAGAACGTCTCGAGGTTCTTGCGCGGCGAAGCGGAGACCGGTTTGCTCCCCGTGAAGCCCTCCTCGGCCGTCTTGCGTCCGGTGCCTTCGAAAGCGACCTGTCATGACCCTCGCCCGTCCTCCCATTCACCCATCGCTTGCTGACCGTTCGGTCCTGACCTTGCGCCACCACAGCGCGGAATCGATCGCCGCGGTGCTTGACCTCGCCGCCGCGTTAAAGACCAGCCCGCGGCCGTGGCCCCAGTGGCTTGCGGGTCGGGTGATCGGGATGATCTTCGAGAAGCCGTCGACCCGCACCCGCGTGAGTTTCGAGGTCGCCGTGGCCCGGCTCGGCGGCACCGCGATGACGATGTCGCCGGCCGACATGCAGATTGGTCGGGGCGAGACGATCGAGGACACCGCCAAGGTGCTTTCACGCTTCCTGGACGCGATCGTGATTCGGTCGGCCTCACACGAGCGGGTCGACGAACTCGCGCGACACGCGACCGTCCCGGTCGTAAACGGCCTCACCCCACTCCACCATCCCTGCCAGGCCCTCGCCGACACCATGACCCTCGTTGAACGATTCGGGTCGCTTCGGGGTCTTCCGGTGACCTACCTCGGCGACGGTAACAACTGCTTCAATTCGCTGGCGGTGCTTGCCGCCCATACAGGGATGGCGCTCGTGTGTGCGACCCCGGAGGCATACGCCCCGGACCCCGAACTCGTCGCCTGGGCTGACGAAACGGCGCGAGCGAAGGGAGGCAGTGTGAGCGCCGTGCGCGATCCGATCGAGGCGGCACGCGGGGCGCGCGCCATCTACACCGATGTCTGGGTGTCGATGGGAGACGAGGCCGAGCACGAGGCTCGCGTCGCCGCGCTCGGTTCCTATCAGGCGAACGCCCAGCTGCTGCGCCATGCGGCCGACGATGCGGTCGTGCTGCACCCCTTACCCGCCCACTACGGCATGGAGATCACCCACGAGGTGGCGCATGGGGCCCAGTCGGCCCTCTGGGACGAGGCCGAGAACCGCATGCACGCCCAGGCGGCTCTACTGGTGCATCTCCTCCCGCCGCTGGCTGCTGACTAGCGATGCTGCCGCTGCGTGATGAGAATCCGACGCGGCGGTTCCCCGTGCTGACGGTGGGACTCATCGCGCTGAACGTCGCCGCCTTTCTCTATCAGCTGAGCCGCCCAAACGATGGCAACGAGAGTGACAGTCAGGACGCGATCGTCTGCAAATGGGGGGCGATCCCTGGCGTCATCTTCCACAATGCTGGTTCGATACGCCCTACGGGCGACGTGACGTGTGAGTTCCTAAACAACCAGGAACCCGCGTTTACGTCACTTCTGACGAGTCAGTTCCTTCACGGCGGATGGGCTCATCTCCTCGGAAACATGCTGTTTCTTTGGATCTTCGGTAACAATGTCGAGGACCGACTCGGCCGGATCCGTTTCCTACCCTTCTACCTTGTCGGGGGTGTTGGCGCTGCGCTCGCTCAGGGATTCACGGATACGAACAGTCTTTCCCCGCTGATCGGCGCATCTGGTGCGATCTCCGCCGTACTCGGGGCCTACCTGATTCTCTTTCCGAAGGCCAAAGTCCTGACCCTTCTGGGCTGGATCCCGCTTCGCATTCCGGCCTGGGCCGTCATTGGAGGCTTCATCGCTCTGCAGTTTCTCTATCTCGCTGGCCAGAGTGCCGACGGTGACAGCGTCGCGTACTGGGCTCACGTCGGAGGCTTTGTGGCCGGTGCGCTGTTCATCAAGGTGTTCCTTTTCGGGCGCCCTAACGAGGTCCAGCGCTCGGGTGAACTCGCGTCACACCGGAACCTACGACGGTGAAGCTTCACTGGCCCAAACGTGAACCACGCAAGCCCGCCACGCAATGGCTTCCGGTCGCGTGGACACGCAACCAGCCGGAAGCCGACATGCTGGTCAATATTCTCCGTCAGTCAGACATCCCCGCGTACGCGCGGCGGCATGGATCAGGCGATGTCCCGGAAATGATGTCAGCGGGCCCGCACGTCGTGATGGTTCCAGCGAGTCGCGCGCTCGAGGCCCACGCGCTGGTCGACCCGATCCCCGCGCAGGAGACTGAGGGAGACGATGAGGGCGGCTAAACCCTCACGCCGATGACGCGCCAACTCGTCGGACACGGCCTTTCGGTTGATGCCGATACACCGCGAGCGGTGCGGGAGGCGTGTCGGCAGGCGCTCGAGCCACTCCAGGGAAACCGGGTGACGCTCGCCGCCGTCTTCGCGACGCCGAGTCACTGGATCGACTCCGACGATCTCGCCAGGCTCATCTGCGCCGAGTTGAACGCCGACCACGTCATCGGATCGATGTCCGAGGCGGTCATCGCGCGCGGGCGTGAGCTGGAGCAGGGACCTGGAGTTGCGGTCCTCGCCGCGCACCTCCCTGGCGCGATCGTGACGACCAGGCACCTACGCGTCGCTCGGTCTGGCGATGGCTTCGAGATCGTCGGCGCGAAGCCCCCGTCGCGGACCGGTCAAGCGCGCACGCCGGCCATCGTGATGAGCGATCCGTTTTCGATGGATGCGGAACGCCTTATTCGTGAACTCGGAGATGATGGCTACGTGACCGTCGGCGGGCTTTGCTCGGGTGGTCGCGTGCCGGGTGCGCATCGCCTCCTGGTCGACGAACGAGTGGTCACGGGTGGCGCCGTCATCGCCACGATCGACGGCATTCGGACTCGGACACTCGTGTCGCACGGATGCGCGCCAATTGGCCCCGAGATGGTCATTACCGACGCAACCCGGGAGGTTGTTCATTCACTCGCCGGACGACCGGCGTTCGATCGACTGCAGGAGGTCATCGCCGCCCTGGGCCCGGAGGAGCGTGCGCTCGCTGCCGGTGGCCTCTTGGCCGGCCTTGTCATCAACGAGAACCGCCCCGAGTACGGTCGGGGTGACTACCTGATGCGCGCGGTGCTGGGCGCCGACCGGGAGTCCAGAAACGTTTCGATCGGTGAGCGCGCAAGGGTCGGCCAGACACTGCGTTTCCATGTTCGCGACGCCGCGAGCGCTGCCGACGACCTTCGCCAAGCGCTCGAGGCGTGTCATGAGGACGGCCTGGCGATGAGCGGAGGCCTGCTCTTTAACTGCAACGGTCGAGGCCAGCAGCTCTTCGGCGGTCCAGATCACGATGCCGCCCTTGCCCAGCGCATACTTGGCCCCATTCCGGTCGCCGGGATGTTCTGCAACGGTGAGATCGGCCCGGTCGGTCAGGGCAACTTCCTGCATGGCTTTACCGCAACCATGCTGCTATTCGAAGAAGGCACCTCGCGGTAACCGCCGCGATGGGGGAAATTCACATAGCCGCGTCGCTACACTGCTCACCGAGCGGATGGGTGGCCAACAACGCCGGATGCTCACTTTCCATCAACACGTCGGACTGGAGCACATGTGAGTGACGAAGGCGCCGCGACACGCGGCAAGATTGGTAACCAGATCTTCGAGGAAGTCGAAGTTCTGGTCGCGAGTGAGAAAATCACTCGTTCTGAGGCGTTCAAGCGCATCTCGGATCGCACCGGACGCCGCGAAGGGACCGTTGCCGCGAACTACTACCGGATCGCTCGCCAAAGCGGAGCAACGCTCGCTCCGCGCGTGCGCCGCGGCCCCGGTCGCCCACGTGGGCGTCGTCCCGGCACTGCCACGTCGGGTGGCGGCGACGTTTCGGCGGCGCTCGCTCGCCTGAGCGCGGCGTTTGATGACCTCCGTACGGCGGTCCGCAGCACGGAAGCTGAGAACACGCGCCTGCGTAACGAGAACAAGAACTTCGAGGAGATCCGTCGACTGATGCGTAAGGTCGGCTAGACGGATTCGTTGTGGGGGCGCCGGGGGCCGCCCGCCCCCGGGGGGACAAACAAGATTTAAGCCCCACCGCGCGGGGGCAAACCAAACAACCCCAGCCCCCGGGGTAAGGCCCGCGAGAAAAA
>JANMDN010000052.1:0-118349 GCA_031376285.1 Actinomycetes bacterium | reverse complement strand
ATGACGACATCGCGCGCCTCGTTGACGTGGCGCTCAACCCCCTGTCCTGGGGCCCAGACGAGAAGTGTCGCGTTGAGATCCTCGGTCTGTGTGCCCCAGCGGGCGCCACCTTGCTTCGCGCTCATCAGCTCGACCACCTCGACGTCGGCGCTCACCCGGTGACCACGACGGGGAAGCGCTGCTTGAGCAGCAACCTCCCGACCCTTCCGCTGATATCGATGGTTGCCCGACCTGGCCGCGCCTGGTCGCCTCCCATGAGGCGGACGTAGCTCACCCCGGCTGGCGGGTTGATCACGGCCCGACGCCCGGCACGCACTCCCACGGATGTGTTCCCCGCGAGACAAGGGCTGGCGGTACCCTCACCGTTCGGTGCTGGCCTCGCCTCGTGGGCCACGCAGTTGCCATCGCCCAGGACAACGCCGGTGCAGGCGTCGCCGGTTGTTCCGTCGAAGAGGCGGACGGACCATGGTGAGTTGCCCTCTGGCCCGATGGGCCCATAGCTCCCATTGGGCTGACGTTCCGGGAGCTGGGAACCGTCGGCGCAGTTCCCGCATCCACAGGCGCGCGCGTTTTGCCACTTGAGCGTGCCGTCGGAATTGAAGGCGGTGACCGTCGAACGGCCGGCGGGGACGCTCTCCGAGATCACCACCGGCCCGCCCCGCGGGCCGACATGGACGCAGTCGGACGCCGACCGAACAGGCCAGCCGGGCGCAAGCCTCGGGGGAGCGGAGTTGGCGAGGGTCGGCCCAGAACGGAGGAGCGCGGCGGTTAGCGTCACCGCTGGGTTGCGCGTGGCCAGTTCATCCTCCAATCCGCGGCGGCAGTTCGCGGCCGGCATCGTAGCGCTGCTGTGCGGCCTCGACCGCGCTTGTGCGTTGCTTGTTGAGCGTCGCGCTCTTTGATGTCGCGACGCGGTTCGATGCCTCGATGCCGGCCAGCGATCCCTGGAAGTGGGGCGTCACGTGGCGGGCGAAGAGTTCGTAGCTTCTGAGGATGCACTCCCGAGATGCCCATTCGTGACCCCAGCTGAGGAGCCCTCCGAAGCCGCCGCTTCGCTCCTCAAGACGCCGAATCGCCTCGATCGCGTCGTCGGGCGTTCCGACGATCCAGCCGCCGGCCTCCGTCATCTGCTCGATCACGAGATCGGCCGGGCCCGGAACCGGTCGGGGGCGACCGGTGACCTGTTCGACATACTCCAGCAAGAACCGACCGGCGCCGTGTCGGGCCTCCTCGAACGCCGCCGCGCGTGTCTCTGCCACGTAGATCGGGACGACGAGCCGCCAGTCCGCGCGCGACACGGCTTGCCCGTGGCGCTCGGCTGACTCCTCGGCGATCGCCCAATGCGCGGCGAGGTCGATCGGGCCGCGGGGTCCCTTCGCGACGGCAAGCTGCAACACCCCGGCGCCGTAGCGACCGGCGAGTTCCATCCCGGCTGGCGATTCGAGGCTCGTGACCGAAAGTGGGGGATGGGGGTGCTGAAAGGGGCGAAGCTGCAACACGGCGTCGTGGAGTTCGAACCAATCGCTCGTGTAATCGAACGGCTCGACCTCTCGGAAAAGCCGCATGATCACCTCGAGCGACTCGGCCATCATCGGCCGCAGGCGACCCGGTTCGAGCCCGAACATCAACGCATCGGAGAGGTGGCCGCCGGGGCCAACGCCGAAGTTCACGCGGCCACGGGTGAGGTGGTCAAGGAGGATGATCCGGTCGGCGACAACCAGGGGATGGTGGTAGGGCAGGCTGATCGCGCCGGTCCCGAGGCGGATGCTTTTCGTCCGCTCCGCGGCGACCGCCAGGAAGATCTCCGGAGCGGCGATCGTCTCCCAGCCGGTCGTGTGATGCTCACCCACCCACGCCTCGTCGTAGCCGAGGGCGTCGAGCCACTGGACGAGTTCCAAGTCCCGGTGCAGCGCGAGCGACGGGTTGTCACCCGGTGCATGGAAGGGGGCCATGAAGGCCCCAAAGCGCATCGGTTCTGGTGGATTCATTCCGGAACTCCCGTACCCGTGGCCAGCACACTTCGCGGTTGACTGCGCGGATCATGCACCATCGGCGAGGGACTTGACTCGACCTAACCTGTACCCCCGGGGAGGGAGAGAAACGCGGCGCCAACGCTTCTCTGTGTGTAAGCACACACGACAGGAGGTCAGGCACGCGTGCCCAAGTATTCGACCCGGAGAATCACCTTGTTTGTGGGGACCTCAATGGTCCTCTGCTCGGTAGGAATCGCATCGGCGGCGCCCCCCAAGGCCGACGGCGCGGCATCAGGACCCTTCTATGACCTCGGGACGCCAGGCGTCCTGGAAGGGGTTTGGACGGGCAACACGAGTCGCTTCGGCGACGAGTTCGATATCTCAGTGGGGACCGGCGCAACCGCTGCGATCGGCCCACGCTGGTGGATCAACTGGGACGACTGCGCTCGTGGTGGCTCGTCGATTGCCGAAGTCCGCTTTGCGATGGCACGCACCGCCGCGTCCACCTCACCGCTGCACGCATTCCGCGTCACCGACACCGGCGGCACGGTGTTTGCGACGTCCGAGAACTTCCGAGATGGCCTCGCCGGCGCGATTTACCCCACGCGGCGACCGTTCGCGATCGCGACGTCCGGATGCCGCGCTCAGCTGCGCATCGATCAAGCCATCGCCGGTAACACGTCTGATCCAGCCAAGCGCTACTGGGTGACATCCCCTCGGGCGATCGTCCGCGACGTCCAACCGCCGAGCGTCGCGATGGGGCCGCTCCCCGCTGGGTGGAGGTCGGTCAACGCACTCGACGTGGCATGGAGTGCGTGGGACAACTTCGACCAAAGCGGCGTCGGCAACCACCACGTCTTCATCGACGGGGGCGAGCGCTTCGTTGGCGCCTTTCGACAGCTTGGGGACCTCGGGGCCTCGATCGACCTCGCGGGTATTGCAGATGGTCAGCATTCGGTCGCCGTTGTCGTTGACGGCGACGGAACGGCAGGTGGTTCGGCATCGGGGACGATCCTTCTCGATCGAACACCCCCCAACGCGATTCTCGCGCCATCGCGACTGTCTCCCGGTCATTTCCGAATCGACACCGACGGGGGCGACCCGGCGCCGGGATCTGGCCTCGCGAGCTGGAACGTGCAAACTGGCGACGGCGCCCAATTGGCATCCTCCCAGACGGGCACGGGTCCACTCGCTGATGTCAACCTGTCGCGCTTCGACGGAAGTGACGTCATCGTCGAGCTGACAACGCGCGACGTGGCGGGCAACCAGGGGCACGGTTCGTCCGCGCCGCTGCGGGTTGATGTGACGGCTCCGTCGGTCGCCTACTCGAACCTCGGCGCCGACTGGCACACGAGTGGCCCTCTACCAGTGGGCCTCGACCTTGGCGATAATCGCGCCGACGGCATCGGCGCCCTCGTGATGTCGATCAACCGTGCGGGCGACGGCACCGGAAGTGGCGAGGAGGTGGTGATCGCCGACGTCAAGAATCCGGCCCGCGGGCCGCTTGCGATCTCGCCGCCCCTTCCCTCAGGACTGACCGACGGCATCCACCGCCTGACAACGGTTGTCCGTGACCCGGCTTTCCCGACCCAGCTCGCCTCAGCGGCGCAGGGGGTGGTCAGGATCGACAACACGTCCCCGACGCTCGGAAATCCAACGGGGTGGGTTCTGTCCCGCGGCACCAATGGGTCGAAGTTCAGTCTCCTACTGCCCGACGTCGATGACGCGGCCTCCGGGGTGGCAGCCGTCCGCGTGCTCGCCAACTCCGACACCGGTGGGGCGACCCCGCCGAACGGCTTTCGTCAGGTTGGGACCGCCACGCCCGGGGCTTCCGCGCTGAGCATTCCCATTGATCTGGCGGGGATGGCCGAGGGGCGCCACGCGACGCTTGTCGAAGCCATCGACGCGGCCGGCAACGTGACGCAGGTCTCTGGCCCGGCGCTCGTCACCGACGGGACGCCGCCTTCGGTTACGATCGACGAGATCATCGTCGGGACGGGGCTGATCAGGTGGACTCAGCGCGACTCCGGAGGCTTCGGCGCCTGCGCGACGGTCGTCGCCATCCAGGGCGTCGGCACGCACTCAGCGTGGCGCCCGGTTTTCGAGATTCCCGGTCGTGACGTCGGGGCGGGCGGTACCACAACGCTTCCCCTCAAGGGAATGGCCGCTGGCGCCTACCAGGCTCGCGTGACGGTCTGCGACTCGGCTGGCAATAGCGCGAGCGTCACCAAGGGCTTCACGATCGTCGCCGACTCCGTCGCTGCGACCACGGGCCCAAGCGCGGGGAGCGGGGCGTCGTCGAAGAACAAGGATCCCAACCTCGAGGGCGCGCGTCTTGTCTCGGTGGTCGTTCAGCGCGAACCCGGAAAGCGGCGCACGGTTCCGGGGAGAGAGGGCTTCGACCACGGCGAGTACGTTCGCGTGTCGGGCCGGCTCCTCCAACTCGACGGTCGTCCGCTCGCGGACGTCGCGATCGTACTTCGCGACTCCGGCGGTGTGTGGAGCGCTGGTGGCCGAACCGCTCACGACGGTTCGTTCTCGCTGAGCGCGATGCTCGGGCGGGGTGGAAAGTGGACGATCTCGGCGGTCGGATCACCCGGCCTTTCGAAGCTGCTGACGATCCAGGTTCATGCCAAGCTCGTCTCGAACCTTGCGTCGCGGACGCTTCGTCAGGGAGAGGGGCTCGTCGTCCGCGGGCGGCTCGTTCCGGGGCCACTCGCCGCCAACAAGCTCCTTCAGCTCCAGTGGCGCGACGGGCGGCAGTGGCGCCCGGTGGCAAACGTCACGGCCAATGCATCCGGGAACTTCGAAGTCCGCTACCGCTTCCACCGAGGCGGCGGCTACTCCGTCCCGATGCGGCTCGTGGTGCCAGGCGAGCGAGGCTGGCCCTTCGCAGCCATCATCGGAGCGCCCGTCGCGATCCGAGTCAAGTAGCTACAACAGGTCGGCAACAAACGGGAGCGTCGTCACCTCGGCGGCGCTCCCGCCGACGTGAACCGTTGCGCCCGGTTCGACCTCGTGGCGGATCAGGGCGAGCCCGACCGGGCCGAACTGATCGCTCGACGCAACGGTGGTCAGCGCACCGACGACGGCGCCTCCGCGGGTGATGTCGGCTCCGGGCGCCGCGACGCCGGTAAGGCGCAGTCCACGCAGCTGTCGGTTCGCGTGGCCCCGGTGCTCGAGGCGCGCGACGGTCTCCTGTCCGAGGTAACAGCCCTTGGTGAAGCTCACCAAGGGCGCGAGGCCCGCCTCCTGGACGAGGGTCTGATCGACGGCGAAGTCGACGCCGAGGCGGGGCACACCGGCCATTACGCGAATCAGATCGAGGGCTTCCGGTGATCCCTCCGGGACTCCACAGGCCACGAGCATCGCGTCCGTATCGGCTCCGATCACGAGCCACGCGTCGGGGATATCACTTTCGATTACGAGGTCCCCGACGCCGTCTGGGCGAGCATCTGTTGCGGCGATGAGCACCGCCCCGACAGGCTCCGGGCCGATGATCTCCGCGTCTTCGGAGACGAGGTGCTCAGCCAGGCCCGCGACGATGTGCTCGGCAAAGAGCGCGGGGAGCGCCAGGGTAAACGCCTCCTCCCCGTCGCGCAGGACCGAGAGTTGACCCTGGATCCGACCCTTGGCCGAGAGAAGGAGCGAGGGCTGTGCGGCACCGATGGCAAGCGATTGCACCTCGCTTGTCAGCATGCCTTGGAGGAACCTTGCGGCGTCCGGACCCTCGACCCAAACGAGAGCGATATCGGCCCGAAAGGCCATGCCGAGACGGCTCGCGATCCGCTCCTCGGCCTCCCGGGCCGTCAGGATGCGATCACCTTCCCGTTTCGCTGGGCGCGCTCGGCGGCAATCTTCTGGCGGTCGATCGCGATACGCGCATCGGCCAGCAGGTCGTTCACGCGGTCAAGGCGCTCCGCCTCGCTTCGCATTTCGAGGAGTTCCTGCTTCGCGTCGTCAGGAAGCTCGACCGCGCCAGCCACCGCGTAGGAGGTCGGGGTGCCGGCCGGCGCGGTGGGCTCGGTTGGGGCCCCGATGATCTGTTCAGCCAGGGCGCGAAAGCGGTTCAAGACTTCCGTCTCCAGCTCGGTGGGCGGCGGTTCGTCGACATCGAGGAGTCCGCGCACGAGCGTCGAGAAGTACAGGCGCCCAGACGTCTCCTCGACAATCGCTACCGGGTCGACCCCGACGACTTGGATGTTCATCCGACCGTCCTCGAAGCGCTGGAGCAAGCGTTCAACTCTCGCCGTGCAACCGACCCGCGCCACGCCGGTGTCGTCGGCCATCGCGACCACGAACGGCTCCTCGGCGAGGACGCAATCGGCCACGAGCTGGCGGTAGCGTTGCTCGAAGATGTGCAGGGGTGCGCGCTCGCCGGGCAGGAGCACGAGCCCAAGCGGGAAGAGTCCAAGATCGCGTGGGTCGTCCACCCGATGAGCATAGCCAGCACACCCTGCCAGGTCGCGTGGACCAGGCAGCTATTCTGCGCGCCGATGGCGATCCCCGCGAACCTCATCCGGCCGGCCCTCGCTGGGGTCGCCCCGTACGTTCCTGGTCGGCCAGTGGCCGACGTGCAGCGCGAGCTTGGGATCTCCGACGTCGTCAAGCTTGCCTCGAACGAGTCGCCGTTCCCCCCGATGCCAGCCGCGCTCGACGTGATTCGAGCGGGCGCCGCGGATCTGAAGCGCTACCCCGAGGCCGATTGGGCGCTGCGTGAGGCGCTCGGCGAGCACCTCGGGATCTCCGCCGATCAGGTCCTCGCCGGGAACGGCGTCGACAGTCTCATCCGCCTCTTCTGTCACGCCTGCCTCGACGTCGGTGACCGGCTCGTGATGGGTTGGCCGTCGTTTATCTCGTGGCGTCAGAGCACGCTCGTCCAAGGAGCCGAGCCGGTGCTCGTGCCGCTTGCCGCCGACGGCGCGTACGACCTCGATGCGCTGCTTACGGCGGTCGATGAGCGAACCAAGCTCGTGGTCGTCGTGAGCCCGAATAACCCCACCGGTGGAGAGGTATCGGCGGCGGCGCTCGAGCGCTTCCTGCGCCAGGTGCCCGACCACGTCCTGCCGATCCTCGATGAGGCGTACTTCGAGTTTCTCGGCCCCGATGCCCACGACGGCGTCGCCCTCGCGGCGCGGTTGGATCGCCCGGTCGCGGTGATGCGGACCTTCAGCAAGGCGTATTCGCTTGCCGGACTGCGCGTCGGCTACGTCGTCGGTCCCCCCGAGCTGATCGTCGGGCTCTCCCGGGTGCGCAACATCTTCGACGTGAACGCGCTCGCCCAAGCGGCCGCGATCGCGAGCCTGGCTGACGCCCCAGCCCACCTACCTGAGCGAATCCAGGTGCTCACGAGCGAGCGCGAGTCGATGTCGCGAGGGCTCGCGGCCCTCGGCCTGGCGCCATGTCGCTCGGCGGGGAACTTCGTCTTCGTCGAGGTGGGCCCTGAGCGGGCGGCGGCGCTTAACAGCGCACTCCTTTCGCGGGGGATCATCATTCGTCCAACGGGCCCGTTCGGCGCGCCCGGCGGCATTCGCGTCTCGATCGGCTGGCCGGACGAGAATCGCCGCTTCCTCGACGCGCTCGGCGAGCTTCTCCCAACCTTGCCGGTGTGACGGCACAGGAAATCATCGACGGCGTTCGCGCCGGGACCTGCCGGCACATCGGCCGGGCGATCAGCCTTGCCGAATCGGGATCGGCCGACGGGAGGCAGGTCCTCGCGGCCCTCCATCCAGCGACGGGACGGGCGCTCCGAGTCGGCCTGACCGGCCCGCCCGGGGTCGGCAAGAGCAGCCTCGTCTCCGCGCTCGTCGGTCTCCTTCGGGCGGCCGGCCAGACCGTCGCGGTCGTGAGCGTGGATCCATCCAGCCCGTTCACCCGTGGCGCGGTCCTCGGCGACCGAATTCGACTTGCCGAGCATTTCGTGGACCCTGGGGTCTTCATTCGTTCGATGGCAACCCGGGGCCACCTCGGCGGCCTTTCCGAGGCCACAGCCGACGCGGTGCTCATCCTCGATAGCGCTGGCTTTGACGTCATCCTCGTCGAGACCGTCGGCGCTGGCCAGAACGAGATCGAGATTCAGGCGCTGACCGAGACGGTCGTTCTCGCACTCATGCCGGGAAGCGGCGACTCCATCCAGGCCATCAAGGCCGGGCTCATGGAGATCCCCGACGTGATCGTCGTCAACAAGGCCGACCGACCCGGCGCAGATCTCCTTCGGGCAGAGATCGAGTCGGCCCTCACGCTCGTGCCGGGCGGTCCGTGGAAGCCGCCCATCGTCGAAACGGTGGCAATCGAGGGCCGCGGCACCCGCGAGCTGTGGGAGACCGTGACGGCCCACCGGGCGTTTCTCGACACCGACGGTCGCCTCGAGGCCCGTCGTCGGGATGGCCTCGCCCGGCAACTGCGGCAGGTCGCGCTCGACCGAGTCGCCCGAGCGATCGAGGCGAAGGTGCCGCCGGAGGCGCTCGCGCAAATCGTCGAACGTGTGATGGCGCGCGAGATCGATCCCGCGACCGCCGCCGATCAACTCACGGGGCCGCTTCGCCGCGAGTCAAGCTGACGACTCAGGCGGGGCCGTAAGCGCACGGGCGACGGCCAACATGAGGCGCACGCCGCTTCCGGTACCGGCCCCCCCGACCATCCCCGTCCCGGCGATGTCGACGTGGCACCACGGAAGGCCCTCGGTGAACTCCCGCAGGAACTGCGCCGCGTAGATCGAACTCGCTTGACGCTTGTTCGATGCATTCGAGAGGTCGGCCACCTTGCTGCGAATGAGCGGGTCATAGCGGGGATGCAGTGGCAGCTCCCAGACGAGGTCACCGCTCGCGTCACCTGCCGCTTTGACCTGATCGGTAAACGCACGGTCCGAGCCGAAGAGGCCAGCGTGGACCTCGCCGAGCGCCAGCACGATCGCGCCCGTCAGTGTGGCGAAGTCGACCATCCGCGTCGCGCCGTTTCGTGCGCACCACGTGAGTGCGTCGGCCAGGATCAGCCGGCCCTCCGCATCGGTGTTGATGATCTCGATCGTCTTGCCGTTCATGGCCGTGACGACATCGCCCGGTCGAACGGCGCTGCCGTTTGGCATGTTCTCGGTCGTCGGAACCACCGCGAGCACTTCGATCGGGAGACCGAGGTCGGCGATAAGCGCCGTGGCTTCGAGCACTGCCGCGCCGCCGGACATGTCCATCTTCATGTCCTCCATCCCGCCCGCGGGCTTGATGGAGATCCCGCCGGTGTCGAAGGTCACGGCTTTGCCGACGAGCCCGAGCACGTCGCCGGGCACCGCGTCAGCTGGCTGGTAGCGCAACACGATCATCTTCGCGGGCTGGTCAGAACCGCGCGAGACGGCCAGAAGGGCGCCGGCCCCAAGCTCCAGAAGCTGCTCCTCGTCGAGGATCTCGCACTCGAGGTTCTCGCGCGCCTGGGCGAGCCCTTGCGCGTACTCCGCCAGGGCGGTCGGGGTGAGGTCGTTTGCGGGGGTGTTCGAGAGATCCCGCGACGCGTTCACCGCCGCCGAGGTCCGCGCGGCCGCCGTAAGAACGTCCTTCGAGAGTGGACTGTTCACGACCACCAGGCGGTCGATCGCGGCTTTACGCTCCTTCTTCGGGGAGGTCTTGTAGCGATCGAAGCGGTAGTTCCCCACACCGACGCTCTCGATGAAGGCCGTCGCGCTCGCCTCGTCGAGGCCATCGGGAAGCGCCAGGGCGACCGAGCGCGCTCCGAGGTCCCGGGCGCGGCGACCGATCGCCGCTCCCGCCGAACGCCACGAATCGACCGAGCCGTCGCCCACGCCAACGGCCGCAACGCGTGCGGCGGGGATCTTGCCGCCCGTGTGAAGGACGGTGACCGATCCCGGTTTGACGGTGATCTCGCCATCGGCAACCGCAGCCTTCACGATGCCCTTCAGGGCTTTGTCGACGGCTGCGGCAGGGGAGCTGAGCGTCTTCTTCGGCTCGCCGATCGGGACGACCAAGAGGTCGGCTTTGACGGTGGTCGGAGTCGCGGTGGAACGCGTCGTGCGCATCGGATCCTCGCTGACGAAATCGGTCGGGTCGAATGAAGCCGGTATGCGATCATGCCGGCTCGTGGCACCCGGCGGTAGTCGGGTCGGTATTCGAAAGGGTTTCGATGGGGCGTCCGATACGGGTGGTCATCGCAAAGCCGGGGCTCGACGGGCATGACCGCGGAGCCAAGATCATCGCGCGATCGCTCCGCGATGCCGGTATGGAAGTCATCTACACCGGCCTGCACCAGACACCGGAGCAGATCGTCGCGACGGTCGTGCAGGAGGACGCCGACGCGCTCGGACTGTCGATCCTTTCCGGCGCACACATGACGCTCGTGCCTCGCGTGCTCGATCTCCTTCGGGCCGAGAACGCCGGGGACGTGCCGGTCCTCGTTGGTGGGACGATTCCCGCCGATGACGTCAAGGAGCTGAAGGCCCTCGGGGTGCGTTCGGTTTACACGCCAGGGGCCCCGGTGCAGGCGATGGTCGACGATATTCGCGCCATGGTGACCACAGACGAGTCGGGAGCGACCGCAAATGCCAGTTGACCTCGAACGACGCGACCACGTCGCGATCCTCACGCTGAACCGGCCCGAGGCGCTGAACGCGATCTCGGCCGACATGTTCGACGACCTCGAACGTCACGTCGAAGCGATTGGCTTGGACGCCGAGGTTCGGGCGGTTGTCGTCACGGGCGCGGGCGACCGTGCGTTCTGCGCCGGAGCCGACATCGGACACATGCACGCGGCGCGCCCCTCGGATGCGAGAGCCTTCGCCGGGCGCGGCCACCGGCTCTTCCTGTCCCTTGAGGCGCTCGGTCGGCCGGTTATCGCCGCCATCAACGGCTACTGCCTCGGTGGTGGCTGCGAGTTGGCTCTCGCCTGCGACATGCGCCTCGCAAGTGACAACGCCCAGATCGGGCTTCCCGAAGTGACCCTCGGCATCTTCCCCGGGTGGGGTGGGACGCAGCGGCTCCCGCGGATCGTCGGGCTGGGGCACGCCATGGAGATGATCCTGAGCGGTCGGCGGATCAAGGCCGACGAAGCCGCGCGGACGGGGCTTGTGAATCGTGTTCTGCCGGCTGCGGAGTTGCTCGATGCGGCCGTCGCCCTGGGCAGTGAGATCGCCCAGCGCGCGCCACTGGCGGTTCGGGAGGCGAAGGAACTCGTCAACCTCGCAGGGAGCGTTCCGCTTGCGGCGGGCCTCGCGCACGAACTCGATCGTTTCGCGCTCATGTTCGACACGGCCGACCAGCGCGAGGGCATGACGGCCTTCGTTGAGAAGCGTCCGGCCACGTTCACCGGCAGCTGAGCGACCGTGGGTCAATGCGGGGCCAATCTGACACGGGGTTGGCACAGATCGGTGACTCTCCGGGCGCCGGAGGTCTCAGTTCGCGCGTTACGCTGACGTCGGGTGGTGGTCCGGGGTGGCCCCCTGGGCCATGTGGCCCAGCCTGCAACGCCGGTCGTCCCTGGGCGTCCGAGCGCCCGGTGGGGCGTGGTATCGTGGCCCGGTTTCGCGGACGCCCTTACCGGGACGCCGCGTCGGTGCGCCCCTCGAGGGGCAGCCCTTGAGGGCTAGGTAAATCCGTCCACGAGCGCCTGAGGAGGACGAAGCGACGTGAAGATCGCTGTCTGCGTTAAAGAAGTTCCGGACGCGGGTCCGAACCGGAGAATGGATGCGGGGACGAAGCGGCTTGACCGCTCCGGTGATCGCGCCCTAAACGCCTACGACCTGAACGCCGTCGAGGAGGCCCTCCGCATCAAGGAGGCCGTCGGCGACGGTGAGGTCGTCCTCGTGTCGATGGGGCCGGCGAAGGCCCTCGACTCGATCCGCAAGGGCCTTGCGATGGGCGCTGACCGGGCGGTCCTTGTGTCTGACGAGGGTGCCGCTGGTTCGGACCTCGTCGCGACGAGCTACATCCTCGCGAAGGCGCTTGAGAGGGAAGCCCCGCAGCTTGTGATCTTCGGCCAGCAGTCTTCGGACTCTGATGGCGCCGTCATGTGGGCGGCAGTCGCCGACCGGCTCGGGATGCCGGTGATCTCCCAGGTCTCCGAGCTCTCCGTGGACGGCGGCTCGGTCACCGCGAAGCGCCAGACCGAGTTCGGCTATGACCGCATCAGCGCGACGCTTCCGGCCGTGCTCGCCGTCTCGGACGCGCTGAACGAACCGCGCTACCCGTCGCTCAAGGGCATCATGGGTGCGAAAAAGAAGCCCCAGGACGTCCTCGCACTCGAAGACCTCGGCATCGAGGCCGGCCGGGCCGGTGAGGGTGGCTCGAGGACGACCGTGATCGCGGTCGGCTCGCCCCCGTCACGCGGCGACACGATCAAGATCGAAGACGACGGCACCGCCGCCCAAAAGATCCTCGAGTTCCTGGTGGAAAGGAAGTTCGCATGAGCACACTCGTCTTCCTTGAGCACAACGAGGGTACGTTCACGAAGGGTTCGCTCGGCGTGCTCTCGAAGGCCGCATCCCTCGACCCCGACACCGCCGCGGTCGTCATCGGTTCTGGAGTGTCCGGCCTCGCCGCCGACGCCGGCCGCTACGGCGCCGCTCGCGTGTTCATTGCCGACGACGCGTCACTCGGGGCTCCTCTGCCGCAGCCGCGCGTTGACGTGATCGCCAGCCTGGTCCAGGCCCATGGCTTCGACAATGTCCTCTTTGGCGCGTCGGTGCTCGCATCCGACATCGCCGGGGGTCTCTCCGCGCGCCTCGACGCCGGACTCAACTGGGACCTCGGTGACCTCGTGGTGGACGGCGGGGCACTCGTCGGGAAGCGTGCCGCCCTCGGCGACACCGTTCTCGTCGACGTCGGTTGGACGAGCACACCCCGGATCGGCCTCGTGCGTTCGGGTTCGTTCGAGGCGACTGAGCGCCCCGGCGCGGGGGCGGCCGAGAGCGTGAGCTCCGATGTGCGTGACTTCTCGACAAGAGCCAGCTACCTCGAGCGCCTGCAGGAGGCCCAAATCGGGCCGGCCATCGAGGAAGCCGACATCCTCGTCACCGGGGGCCGCGGACTTGGCGCACCCGAGGGCTTCTCGAAGCTTGAGGAACTCGCCGCGGCACTTGGCGGCGCCGTTGCCTCGACCCGCGCGGTGGTCGACTCCGGCTGGTACCCCTACGCGACGCAAATTGGCCAGACCGGAAAGTCGGTCTCACCGAAGCTCTACATCGGGGCGGGCGTCTCCGGGGCGATCCAGCACAAGGTTGGGATGCAAAGCTCGCAGGTGATCGTCGCGATCAACAAGGACGCGAACGCGCCGATCTTCGACTTCTGCGACTTCGGCGTTGTCGGCGATCTCAACGAGATCATCCCGGCGCTCACCGCACTCGTCAAAGCGCGCAACACGTAGCGAAGGACTGACTCAGACGTGCCGGGGAGCTTCCCCGGCACGCTATCCTTGGCGTAGATCCGCAGTTCATACCTCTCCCAGAAGGCAGACCGATGAAGACCGAGATCCATCCCAACTACGTCAACTCGCACGTCCGCTGCACCTGCGGCAATGAGTTCGAGACTCGGTCCACGAAGGCTGAGATCAAGGTCGAGATCTGCAGCGCTTGCCACCCGTTCTACACGGGCAAGCAGAAGCTCATCGACACGGGTGGCCGCGTCGAGCGCTTCCAGCGCAAGTTCGCCAAGCGCGCACGCGCGTAGCCGCGGCGGCGCATGGGCTCCACTCGGCAGCCCGGTCGGCTGATTCGCTCCGCGCTCTCGGCACCGACCATGATGGTCGGTGGCCAAGCGGTGATCGAGGGCGTCATGATGCGGACGGTCGGCCACTGGGCCGTCGCTGTCCGCACGCCCGACGGTGAGATTGCGGTCACCGATCATCAGATCACGCCGTGGGCGGGACCTCGCCCGCTCCTGCGCTTGCCGCTGATCCGCGGCGTGATCGCCCTCGGCGAGAGCCTCGTCATTGGGATGAAAGCCCTCGCGATTTCCGCCTCCCAAGCGGCAGGCGAGGACGAGGACGGCGACGAGGTCCTGAACAAGGCGCACATCGGGTTGACCATCGCGTTTAGCCTCGTGATCTCGATCGGCCTGTTCTTCGTGCTCCCGATCTTTCTGACGACCCTGCTCAACCTCGAGTCCGGGTTTGCGTTCTGGGCGGTCGAGGGCGTCATCCGTACGCTCATCTTCCTGGCCTACATCGTCGGGATCGCATTCATCCCGGATCTCAAGCGCGTCTTCCAGTTTCACGCCGCCGAGCACATGGCAATCCATGCGTACGAAGCCGGAGACCCGATCGAAGCGCACTCGGCCAGCAAGTTCTCGCGGCTCCACGTTCGCTGCGGCACGGCGTTCCTGCTGATCGTGATGGTCATCTCGATCTTTGTCTTCGCCGCCGTTGGAAAGCCGGCCCTGCAGTGGCTCATCCTCTCTCGTATCCTGGGCGTCCCGATCGTTGCGGGCCTCTCCTATGAGGTCATTCGCTGGGCGGGCAAGAACCAGGCCAAAGGCTACGTCCAGCGGATCATGACCCCGGGCCTCTGGCTGCAGGGGCTCACGACGCGGCGCTGTGACATCGAACACCTCGAGGTCGCCTGCGCGTCACTCAATCGCGTGCTCGATCTCGAGGCGAAGGGTCCGAAGTGGTCCGACAAGGTTGAAGTGATGGCGTGACCGAGGACGTCATCACGCGTCTGGTCACCCAGATCGAGGAGACCCAGCGGGACTTGGCGGCCCAGATGGCCGACCCGGCGCTCGTCGGGGACCGCGCACGTTACGCCGAAGTGATGCGACGGTTCTCAACACGGACGGAGGCCTTTGCGCTTGCGGTGCGCTACCGGGACGCCGCTGGGAGGATTGCCGAGGCCAAGGAGCTGCTCGCCGAGGGTGATGACGAAGACGTTCGCGAGCTGCTTCGCGACGCCGAAAGTGACATCGACGTGATCGTGCCGGCGCTTCGTGAGGCCATGATCGAGCCGGATCCGCTCGACGGGAAAGACGTGATCGTCGAGATTCGCGCCGCGGCGGGAGGGGAGGAGGCGGCGCTCTTTGCGCGCGACCTGCTTGAGGTCTACTCCCGCTATGCGGAGGGCCGGAAGTTCCGGGTCGAGCTCCTCGGCACGAGCCCTGCCGACGCAGGCGGGATCAAGGAGGTGTCGTTTGCGGTGAAGGGCAACGGCGCCTACTCGGTCTTCAAGCACGAGGGCGGCGTGCATCGAGTTCAGCGCGTTCCCGCGACCGAGACCCAGGGGCGCATCCACACCTCCACGGCAACGGTCGCGGTGCTCCCTGAAGCTGAAGAGGTCGAGGTTCAGATCGAGCAGAAGGACCTGAAGATTGACGTCTATCGCTCAACCGGGCCGGGTGGGCAGAGCGTCAATACCACCGACTCCGCAGTTCGGATCACGCACCTGCCCTCGGGAATCGTCGTCGCCATGCAGGATGAAAAAAGTCAGATCCAGAACCGTGAGAAGGCGATGCGTGTTCTGCGCGCCCGGCTCCTCGAACGGGCGCGGGCTGAGCAGGAAGCCGCGCTCCGCGTCGCGCGTCGGTCGCACGTTGGCTCGGGCGACCGCTCCGAGAAGATCCGTACCTACAACTACCCCCAAAATCGCGTCACCGACCACCGGATTGGCGTGAACATCGCCCTGCGCGAAGAGGCCCTCCAAGGGCGCCTCGGCACCCTCACCGACGCGCTGCAAGCGGACGAACGACGCCTGCGTCTTGAGGCGGAGGCGGGTGAGTGAAGGGCGCGCCGACACGTGTCTGAACCGCGTCTTGATCCGGAGCTTCTGCGCACGGAGTTCCTGGGCCTTTCGGTCCGGTACGACGAGATCGACCTCCCGCGGGAAGACCTCGCACTCTTCTTTGCCCACGAGTGCGGGCATTACGGGCTGACGCGCTTCGAGTACCTGTCTGAGGGGGGCGCGGCTTTCTCGGGAGGGGAGGGCGCGGAGTTCGCCCTTCGTCCCGGGGGCGCTGCCTCAGGCGGGGTCATCCGCCTCGGTATCGGTGAGGGGAGTGAGCGCATCTCGGGGCTCCTCGGCGAAGCCATCCGGCGATTCATGATCGGACCGATGTGGATCGAGGACGTCACCCTTGTCGCGATGTGGGACTCCGAGCTCGATGACGCTGGCCGCCAGATCCTGGCCGAGGAGATCCTCCGAATCGACGACGACCGGCTGGCGCTCGTCGGCGATGACGACCTCTCCGTTGGCCTGCGCATGTGGCGGTCGATGGGGGAGGGGAGCATCGATGTTTCGGTGGAGCCGATGCACTCTGACCCGTCGAAGCTCTATCTGCGACTTGCCTACGGGCAGCCCGACCCGGTTGCCGACCTCGCGGGGATTCTCCAGGCGATCGACTCGCTCCACGACTTCCTTCAAGGACCACTGAAATCCTTCGTGCTCGCGCAAGCCCGACGGTCCGGCTAGCCAATCGCGTTGGCGCTCACGGTCAAGGAAGTGCTCAGCCGCACGACGAAGTTCTTCACCGAGCGTGGCATGCGGTCGCCGCGCCTCGACGCGGAGATCCTTCTCGCTCACGCGCTCAGCGTCGAGCGGATCGTCCTCTACACCGACGGGGACCGGCCGCTCCTTCCGCTTGAACTCGACCTTGCGCGTGCCCTGGTGGCGCGGCGGGCGGCCCGAGAGCCCATCGCCTACATCACCGGCACGCGGAGCTTCCGACGTCTGACGCTCGCAGTCTCCCCGGATGTCCTGATTCCGCGCCCCGAGACCGAACACCTCGTCGAGTGGGCGATCGCGCTGGCACCCCAGGGTGCCTCGGTGCTCGACTGGGGAACCGGGAGCGGCGCCGTTGCGCTTGCCCTTGCCAACGAGCGACCGGACATGCGGGTGACCGCGATCGAACGCAGCGCAGCGGCCCTCGCGATCGCGCGGGCAAACGATGGCCTGGGGTCTGGTCCTGCGTTTGACCTGCACCGTACGTCCAAACCCCCCGGAACAGCTGCGGGGGTCGAGTTCCTCGAGTCAGATGGGTTCTCGGGCGTCGCGGGTCGACGTTTCGACATCATCGTCGCGAACCCGCCGTATCTGACCGACGCAGAGCTTGCCGCGACCCCCGAGGCTGAGCTGGCCTTCGAGCCAGCGGGAGCGCTCGCCTCGGGACCGACCGGCTATGAGGCGATCGACGGGATCATTACGGAGGCACCCCGGTACTTGATGGCCGACGGGTGGTTGGTGGTCGAAGTGGGCGACACACAGGCAGACTCCGTCGTGGCGCGACTGAGGCGCGCTGGCTACCGCGAGGTCTCCTCCCGCCGCGACCTTGCCGGCGTCGAACGAAACGTCGCCGGCCAAGCGCCATGACCGAGCTCGACGGGCTCCGGGCCGCGCTGCTCGACGGCCAGGTGGCGCTTCTGCCGACGGACACGGTCTATGGGCTGATGGCAGCGCTTGACGTCCCCAAAGGGGTCGCGGCGCTGTACGAGCTCAAAGGTCGCTCCCGTGAGCAGCCGTGCCAGGTCGTCGTCTACTCGCGCGCGGGCCTCGATGACCTCCTCGCGACCCTCCCCTTGGCGATTTGTGAGGTCGTGGCGGCGCTCCTGCCTGGTCCGGTCACGACGATCGTGCCCGACCCGACTGGTCGCTACGCGGCGGCAGCTGGCGCGGAGTCGGGCAGCGTCGGCGTCCGAGCGCCCGTGGTCACCGGGGTGCTTGCACGGCTCGATCTGCCCCTGATCGCGACGAGCGCGAACCATCCAGGCGAGCCGGACGCAGCATCGCTTTCGACCGTCTCACCTGATCTGCGTCGGGGCTGCGGGATCGTCGTCGACGCCGGCACCTTGAGCGCCACACCTTCCGCGGTTGTTGACCTGCGCGGCCTTGAGGGTGGGGCGCCGGCTCGACTGATCAGACCCGGAGCGGATCCTGACGCGCTCGCCGCTCGCATTCGAGCGTGCGGCGTCGATGTGGACCGGCTCTCAGGCGGCGGGCGCTGAGTCGCCCGAGCCGAGGCGGGCGAGCGTGCCGCTTTCGGAGAGTTGCAGGAGGGCATCGACGAGGACTGGTGAGAACTGGCGCCCGGATTGGTCGCGGCACTCGGCAAGGGCCTCCTCGTCCCCGAGCGCCGGGCGGTACGGCCGCGTCGAGACCATCGCGTCCCACGCGTCGGCAAGCGCGATGATCTGCGCCCCATCTTCGATTTGGTCGGCCGCGAGACCGTCGGGGTAGCCGGCGCCGTCGAAGCGCTCGTGGTGGTGAAGTACCCACCGTCCCTGTTCCTCCGACAGCACGCCTTCGATGATTCGCGCGCCAAGCGTCGAGTGCTCCTTGACCGCCTCGTACTCGGACACGGTCAGCGGTCCCGCTTTGAAGAGCACCGCATCGGGAATCCCGATCTTGCCGACGTCGTGGACGAGCGCCGCTTCGCCGAGGAGCGCGATGCGCGTGACCGGCCAGCCGACCTGGCCCGCAAGCCGCACCGCCAGGGCAGCGACACGCTCGGAGTGGCGGAACGTCGTCGCGTCTTTTGCGTCCACCGCGCGGGCGAGGGCCCGAATCGTGCCGAGGGTTCGCATACGCTCGTCGTGGCTGCCGTCCTGCATCGGGGCAAGGCGTGCCAGGTCGGCCGAGTAGCGAACCGTGCAGTCACGCCCGCTGGCCTTCGCCCAAGAAAGCGACGTATCGGCGAGACGAAAGAGCTCGGTGGCCGTCTCCGCGTGGCGAAGATCACAGACACCCGCCGAAACCGTCACGGTCCCGATGCCAAGGTGACGTGCGGCGGCGCTCGCCACGGATCTGGCCCGCTCGGCCGCCGTGTAGGCGCGCACCGCGTCCACCCCAGGAATCACCCACGCGAAGGTTCCGCCGCCTGCGGAGGCGACCAACTCGCCGGGACCGGTCTGCTCAGCGAGGCCCGCACCGACGCTCCGCACGACCTCGTCGCCACTCATCTGCCCGTGGCGCTGGTTCACGAGCGCGAGGCCGTCGAGGTCGATCATCACAAGCGATAGCGGGCGCCCCGCCTGTCGGGCGTGCTCAACTTCGCCGAAGAGCCGCTCGTGGAGGGCTCTCAGGTTCGGAAGGCCGGTCGGCGCGTCGCGCAGCCCTCGGACCGCCCCGAGCGGGCTGCACACGTCCAGGAAGAGTAAGACGGCGCCGCCGCGCCCATCGGGACCGGTCAAGGCGCCAAGGCGCCAAGGCGCTTGGATGAGCGAGCCACCCGCGCAGGCGATACGTCCGTCCTCGGCGCAGAGCGCTCGGCCGGAGCGTGCGACGCGAAGAACGTCGGCTCGCCCGAGTGTCTCACCGCCCGGTCCGGAGTCCATGGCCAGCACTTCCCAGGCGAAGCGTCCCACGATGTCGTCGCCGGCGGCGAGCAGGTGGCCACCCGGGGCGTTCACGGCAGCGATCCGTCCGTCCGGGCCGATCAGCATCGCCCCGGTGTCCATCTTCGCCACCGCCTGCTCGAGCTGAGAGCGCTCGACGGGATCGTCGGCCTCGGCCAGGGTACGCAGTTCGTCGTGGATGCCCGCAAGCGCGATCAGGGTGGCCTCGGCTGGGAGACCGGCCTCGACGTTGCGGTGCTCGGCGGCCCAGTAGGCGAGGCTCACCATCTCAAGCATCCGCAACCAGACCTCTGGCTCGGGCGGTTCGTCCGGGCCGAGGCCAAGGGCCACGAGCTGATCCGAGAGGACCGGGTGGAGGACGTCGACGTGAAGGCGCGGCGGCGTGGGCTCGGCCGCCGCGACACCCCCCGAGTCCGGAACTGCGTCGAGCTCGTATCGGTCATCGCGCCACGCCATCGCCGGCAAACGTAGCGGAGTCCTGTCCCGGGGTCATCCGTCACCGCGCGCGAGCGTCGCCGGGCGACCGACCCCCTTCCCATTCGTGAGTTTTAAGTAATAATCACGGGCGATTTGGCGCCAAGCACTTGCTGGAATCTCACGATTTGACACCTCCCGCCAAACGCGCCTTCGGAGTGGGTCACGGCTGTGGGTTCTGCTAGCCTCGACGGCCCTGCTGACGACCGAAAACGAGGGTGCGCGTGGGTTTTTTCGACGACGAGAGCTACCTGTCTCAAGACATCTCTGACGCCGACCCAGCGGTAGCGGCCCTCCTCCGAGCCGAGCTCGAACGCCAGTCCGAAACCCTCGAGATGATCGCCAGCGAGAACTTCACGAGCCAGGCCGTGCTCCAAGCCGTCGGCTCGGTCCTCACCAACAAGTACGCGGAGGGGCTGCCCGGCAAGCGCTATTACGGTGGTTGCGAGGTCGTCGACGAGGTCGAGGAGCTCGCGATCGCACGGGCCAAACAGGTCTTTGGCGCCGAGCACGTCAACGTCCAACCGCATTCCGGCTCGACCGCGAACGAGGCGGCCTACGCGGCAGTCCTCAAGCCGGGTGATCGCGTACTCGCCATGTCGCTCTCCCACGGCGGACACCTCTCACACGGCCTCAAGGCGAACTTCTCGGGAAAGCTCTACGCGTTCCAGCACTACGGCGTGCGGCGCGACAACTGCCGGATCGACTTCGATCAGGTCCGCGAGCTCGCGCGTGAGCATCGCCCAGCGCTGATCGTCGCCGGGGGATCCGCCTACCCGAGGGAACTCGACTTCGCGACGTTTCGGGCGATCGCCGACGAGGTCGACGCCATGCTCATGGTTGACATGGCCCACATCGCCGGCCTCGTCGCCGCGGGGGTCCACCCGACGCCGGTCGGCATCGCCGACCTCGTCACCACGACGACCCACAAGACGCTTGGGGGTCCCCGAGCCGGCATCGTGATGAGCACGGAGGCGCTCGGCCAGCGCGTCGATCGGGCGATCTTCCCCGGCCTACAGGGCGGTCCACTGATGCATGTGATCGCGGCCAAGGCGGTGGCCCTCGGCCACGCCCTGACCCCGGAGTTCCGCGAGCGGCAGCAGCGGACCGTGTCGAACTGCCAGGCGTTGGCCGAAGAGCTCGTCGCCGGTGGGCTCGCCCTCGTCACTGGTGGCTCGGACAATCACCTCGTGCTGGTCGATCTCTCGGCGACGCCGTTGACCGGCCAGGACGGAGAGCACCGCCTCGACGCGGCGGGCATCACCGTCAACAAGAACGGCGTTCCGTTCGACGAGCGTCCGCCGACGGTGACCTCCGGGCTTCGGATCGGCACACCGGCGCTCACCACCCGAGGTTTCGGCGACGACGAGATGCGACGTATCGGCGAGATCATCGTCGGCGCCCTTCGCCCTGAGGCGACCGAGGGCGATCTGTCCGCGCTGCGGGATCGCAGTCGGGCCCTGGGCGAGCGCTTCCCGCTCTACCCGGCGCTTGTGACCGGAGCGACTGCGCGGGGATAGGACCACAACCTCCGGCCCTTGCGGATGGGCCCGAAGTTGACGAGCATTCGCCTGTGGCAAGTGGCGACGGCGACCTCAGCACCCTCGACCTCTTCGCCGGAATCGATCGACAATCGGTGGTGGAGTTCACGAGTCTCCTCGATCGCGTCGACCTCGAAGTAGGTGCCGAGTGGTCTGTCTCCGACGGGGACACACCTTGCGCGGTGCTCGTTCACGGCCGGCTCGCCCTCGACGTCGACACGTCCGCCTCGGGCATGCGGACGATCTGCTTGGTGGAGGAGGGCGACGTCCTCGTGCGACCGATCGCCGAGTGGGCCTCGACGTCCCCCGTGCGATGTCGCGCAATCGAGGCATCCACGGTCATGCTGGTTGACGCGCAAACCCAGGATCTGTGGATGACGATCCCTCGACTGGCCGGTAACCTCGTCCGCGTCCTGTCAATCCAGATGGCCGATCGCGAGCTAGCGGCCGCGATCGCCCTTGAGCCCCGCGTCGAACGCCGCTTGCTGCTGAAGATCCGACAGCTCGCCGAGCGCTTTGGCAGGGTCACGCCGGACGGAATCCGCCTCGATCTTCGGCTCACCCACCAGCAACTCGGCGAGATGGTCGGCGCCGCCCGGGAGTCGGTGACGATCGCGCTTCGCAGCCTCACCGACCAAGGCGTACTCGAGGCCCGCTACCGAACGATCATCCTCAAGACGACCGATCTCGACAACCGGGGCGACGGATCGTCAGCATGACACTAGACGCCGGGCGACCGACACCGCGAAGCGTTCGTCGCAGTCGGTGTGCCATTCGAGCAGCTCGAGCCCGGCGTCGGCGTACATCTGCGCCACCCGTGCCCGGTCGAACTTGCACGAGATCTCCGTTCGGATCTCCTCCCCCCGCGCGAGGGTGAGCGTGAAATCGGCCCGGCCGAGGTCGACGACCTGGTCGGACCTGGCGCGCAGTCGCATTTCGATCCACTGCTCGTCGTGGTCGAAGAAGGCAACGTGCTCGAACGCCGAAACCTCGAAGTTGGCGTCAAGCTCACGGTTGAGTACCCGCAGGACGTTCTGATTGAACGCGGCCGTGACCCCCGCTGAATCGTCGTAGGCGGCCTCCGTTCGGGCGACATCGCCGGTGAGATCGGTCCCGACGAGCAGGAGGTCATCCGGCCCGAGGAGCGGCAGGACGTCGTCAAGGAATGCGGCCCGCTCCTGCGGATGGAGGTTGCCGATCGTCCCGCCGAGAAAGGCCACGAGGCGGACGCCCTCCGAGGGTGGAATGCGGTCGAGATGGTCCGCGAAGTCGCCGGCCACAGCGTGGACCTCGACGCCGGGGTAGCGATCGGCCACCCGCGAGGCCGCACCGAGGAGTGCGGTCGGCGCGATGTCAAAGGGCACGTACCGCTGCAGGAGTCCTTGGGCGGCCATCGGATCGAGGAGAGAGGCGGTCTTTCGGGAACTCCCCGATCCAAGTTCCACGAGCTCACTCGGTTGGTGCCGACGTACGAGGTCCTCGGAGATGGTCTCGAGGATGGTCAGCTCGGTCCGAGTTTGGTAGTACTCGGGAAGCGCGGTAATCGCTTCGAAGAGTTCGCAGCCGCGCTCGTCGTAGAAGTACTTCGGCGCAAGGGTTCGCGGCTCGGTGGTCAGCCCGGCCCGCACGTCCTCGGCGAGAGTGTCGGCACGGCGCGTGGCGCTCGTGTGGACATCCAGACGATAGGTGGGAGGCTGGCTGGTCTGCACGGGGGTCATCACATCTCCTCGGAGTTGTCCCACGCGAGCCGCAGGCCCGCGAAGATCTGTCGGCGCTGGGGGAGGTCCCAGTTCCGGAACGTGGCCCTCATGGCGACGTCCTGCGTCGCCCACGACCCCCCGCGAAGAACCCGGTAGCCCCGGTCGTAGAACACCTCGGAGTACTCGCGGTAGGGATGAGCGCGAAAGCCCGGGTACCCGGTGAACTCCGACGACGTCCATTCCCAGACATCGCCGATCATCTGCGTGGCCCCGCAGGGTGCAACGCCATCCGGGAGTGCGCCTGAGGCAAGGGGAGCGAAGTAGTCATCACCGAGGTTCGCGCGGCCGGCGGCGCCGCCAAACCCCCAAGGAAACGGCGCTTCGGGCGAAACGCCAGCGCGGGCCGCGTACTCCCATTCGGCCTCCGTTGGGAGCCTCGCTCCGGCCCAGCGAGCATGAGCGTCGGCCTCGAACCAGGACACGTGACAGAGGGGAGCCGCCGGATCGACGCGCGACCAGCGCTCGAACGAGCGGGAGATCCAATCCCCGCCGCCGTCGGCCTCCCAGTAGAGCGGGGCGCGCACGGCGGTCTCGTTGCGCCACTGCCAGCCCTCTGGCGACCACAGCTCTGGGCGCGCGTAGCCGCCATCGGCAACGAAGTCGAGGTGCTCGCCGTTTGTGACGAGTGCACGCCCGATCAGGAAACCCGCAACGCGCCGGGAGTGCCTCGGCTTCTCGCAGTCGTAGCCGAAGCCCCGGTCGCTGGCCCCCATCTGGAAGTCCCCGCCGGGAAGCCTCACCGGCTCGCCGCGTACGCGCACAGCGAGCGGTGCCGTGCGCCTCGACGGCGGGACGTAGCCCCCCGCGGAGAGCATTTGAAGCGCTTGGAGCACCGTCTCCGCGTGCTGCGCTTCGTGTTGGGCGACCATCTCGAAGACCGCGCCGGCTCGAAGCAACGGATCCGACGTGTTCGTCAGGTCGATGCCGGTAAGGAGTTCGAGCGTGTCGTCGCGAACGCCTGACAAATAGTCCCGAGCGGCCTCCACATCGAGGATCGCAACGTCGCCCCTGACCGCTCGTGGCGTCTCGAACGCATCGTAGGTGGCCTGAAGATCGGGATGGCGAGAGGGCTTGCCCGCGACACGTTGAAGCAGCCAAAGCTCCTCGTAGGCGGCGATGTGGCCGAGGTCCCAGAGCGGGGGGCTCAAAATGGGGTCGGGGCTGCGTTTCATGCCGGCGTCGTCGAGCGGAGCGAGCAGTTCGAACGTGCGCGCGCGGACCCGCGTCAATCGGTCGGCGATCGATACGACGTCCGCGAGCATCAGATGAGGGTCGCCCCGTCGGAAGGGATGTGCCAGCGAGGAATCTCACACGGTGAGCTGTCTCACCGGGGGCCGGTGCGGGGTGTAACGGATCCGAGCCCGCGAGAACGACGTAGGGTTCGCGCCGTGGATCAGCCCGGACTTGCGGTCGTGACGGGTGCGTCGTCGGGCATTGGGGCCGCGTTCGCGCGGGATCTCGCCGCCCGCGGGTACCGTCTCCTGCTTGTGGCCCGGCGCGCCGACCGCCTCGCCGAGCTTGCCTCCGAGTTTTCGGGCGCCGCTGGTGAGGCTCGCTGGGTCGATTGCGATCTTTCGACCGCGGACGGACTCGCCCGCTGCCGGGCGGCGCTGGACGAGGCCGGAGAGCCGTCGGTTGTCGTTTTGAACGCGGGCTTCGGGACCCGTGGCGCAATCGACCAGCTGGATCCCGAACGCGAGACGGCGATGGTGCGCCTGAATGTGGAGGCGGTGGTCGACATGGCGTGTCACGTACTGCCGGCGATGCGGCGGCGTGGCTCTGGGCGAATGATCATCGTGTCGTCGGCGGCCGCCTGGCAGCCGCTCCCGTTCATGGCGACCTACGGCGCGACCAAGGCCTTCGAGCTGCATTTCGCCGAAGCCATTCGGCAGGAGCTGCGTGGCACCGGCGTCCAGGTGATCGCCGTTTGCCCAGGCCCGACGCGAACCGAGTTCACGACGGTGGCGGGCGAGGCGGGACTCCCCGGATGGATTCCCCAAGAGACCGCCGATGGGGTCGTTCGCGCGACATGGCGCGCGCTCGATCGCGGGAAGGCACACGTCGCGACCGGCCCCCTCGCGAGGTTCACGATTGGCTGCGCCCGAATCCTCCCGCGTCGCCTGGTCGTCCGGGCAGCTGGGCTGATGGGCCCGAAGTAGCGGCCTCGGGTCGCCGAGGGTTCAATGTGTTCGAGGGCCAGATTGTCGCTCGTTGCGTGATTTTCTTGACTGTCAAGAAGGGCCCCCTTTTTGACAGTCAAGAGATCCTCCACGTGCCCGAACCGGCTTCGGTTGGCGACGTGCTTCTTGATCAACCTTGCGCCGAGCCTCTGCACCCCGGGGCTCGTTGACAGTCAACGGGAGGGTCAAACGTGACTGTCAGCGAGGTCCGGGGACGCAGGCGCGCGGAGGGTTTGACCGACCACCCGGGACGTCTCCCGCCTGGGCTACACTCGCCCCGAGGTGTGGGAGGCCCCACCTTCGCCGTGACATGACGACCACGCTCATTCCGATCCTGGCGGCGATTGCCGCCGCGATCATCACGCTCCTCGTAACGCCCGTTGCGATGCGAATCGCCCGCCAGGTTGGGGCGGTCGCCGAACCATCGGACCGGCGGATTCACACCGAGCCGACGCCGCTTCTTGGTGGGCTCGGGATACTGGTGGGCTTCCTCATCCCTGTCGCGTGGTTTCTGCCGGCGGGGGCCGAGACGCGTGGACTCATTGTCGGCGCGCTCGCGATCTCGCTGCTCGGCGCCGCTGACGATGTCTGGGAGTTGCGGCCGGTCATCAAGCTCGGCGGGCAGGTTGCGTGCGCGGCGCTACCCGTCGCGGCGGGCCTGACGATTGATCACATCACGCTACCTGGACTCGGCGCGTTCGACCTCGGTCCGGCCGAGTATCCGCTCACGGTCGTCTGGTTTGTCGCCCTCGTCAACATGATCAACTTCATCGACGGCATGGACGGGCTCGCGGCCGGCGTCGCCGGCATCGGCGCGACGACGTTCGCGATCATCGCGGCGTCGCTCGGTCGGGCTGACCCCGCCATCATCGCGGCGTCGCTTGTGGGGGCTTGCGCGGCGTTCCTGGTCTTCAACTTCAACCCGGCGAAGGTCTTCATGGGTGACGCCGGCTCGATGCTTCTCGGCTTCGTTCTGGCGGGGGTTTCGATCACCGGTGTGATGAAGAGCGCGGCCGCGATTGCCGTGATCGGGCCGCTCCTCATTCTCCTGATTCCAATCCTCGACACGTCGTTTGTGATCCTCAAACGCCTCAAGCACGGCCGCCCGATCTACGGCGCCGATCGCAGCCACTTCCATCACCGCTTCTTCACGATCGGATGGAGTCAACGACGGACGGTGCTGGCGATGTACGCCTGGTGCGCGCTCATGGGCGGGGTCGCCCTCGCGGCGCGCTTCATTCCCTACACCGACGGGCGCGGGCGCTTCCAACTTCCTGGCACCCTGGCGATGATCGCCTGCGCCCTTGTCGCGGTCGCCGGAGCCATCTACCTCGTGTACGTGCTCGAGATCCTCAAATGGCGGAGCACGCCGGTCGTCGACATCGTCCGCGAGAAGAAGGCGCGTCGGCGCGAGGAGTCGGGCCGGGCCGCGTGATTTCGCAGGAGTGCTAGGCGGCGGAGTCGACGAGGTCCGCTGACGATTCGATCGTCGCGGTTCGTGAGCGGCGCTCGTGACGACGAGTGCGGACGTGGTGTTCGCCAAACGAAACGCCGACGACACCCGACAGGGTGATCGGCTCGCGCGCCGTCCGAACCGGCCGCTCAAGCCGCCGCGTCATGCGCGCTTGCGCGCGGTGCAGTCGCCAACCCGCCCAATGGCCGCAGATGGCAAACGATCCGAGGACGGCGAGCCACAACACGGCGCCATTCCCCCCGATGAGGCCGAGACTCGCCGCGAGCCAGCGCACGCCCCACGCTTCCATCACGATCCGCTCGACGCCTGAAACCTGGAGGGCCTTGGGTGCCGCGATCCAGAGGGCCGCGACGATTCCGAGCGGCTCGAGCAGGAGCAGCCACGGGGTCGTCATCACGGCGAGCGCGACAACGATCAACGATCCGAGCGCAGCGCCAATCGTGGCCGGGGCGAACGTGATCCGCGACGTCGGAACGACCGTGTGGTCGTCGTGCGAGCAGTCCGTTGCCACCGCGGTCGTCGTCATGGACGAAGTATCGGCACGCGACCCCAATTTGATGACAACGGGGGTCGCCACGCGACATCAAAAACCGCCTACTTGAGCAGTCTGCTGATTCGACGGTCCGCAAGCACCTTACCGCCGGTTTGACAGTCCGGGCAGTACACGAGTTCGTAGCCTGAGAAGGAGACCCGTTCGAGCCGCCGACCGCACCGAAGACAGGGCTCGCCAGCGTGGTTGTGCACCATGGTGAGGCGACCCTCTCGGGTCGGCAAGTCGGTCGTGATCGTCGCGCATGCCCGTTCGATCGCCTGCCCGAGCACGAGGTCTGCCGCGACCGCGAGCCGGGTCCAGGCGTCATCGTCGAGACGATCAGTGCGTGCAAACGGCGCGAGACGACCGGCCCAAAGGATGTCGCTTGCGTAGGCGCGGCCGATGCCCGCCACCCGCCGTCCGTCCCGGATGGCGTTCTGGAGTTGCGCCGCTGGACTGGCCAGTCGCTCCTTCCAGGTGACTGGAGGGAGCCCGATCGGTTCCGGTCCGAGGGAGGCAAGCGGAGCGTGCCCGTCGACGTTGGCGCGCGGGAGGAGGTGAACGCTCGCCCGATGCTCGGTGGCCGCTTCGCGCAGACGCAGCTCGTTTCCGTCGTCGAGTCGGATCGCGAGCGCCGCGGCCCGCCCCGGTCGCTTTGCGGACGTCTTCGCGAGCGCAAGGCGACCGGCCTGCATGAGATGGATGACGACGACCACCTCGCCGAAGTCGATGCCGAGGAGCTTGCCGCGGCGCCAGATCGCGCGAACCGTCGCGCCGTCGAGCGATTCGAACGGCGGGTCGACCGTCCTTAGCGCATGGGGCTGCCAGACCGCGACGCCGGTGACCGTCCGTCCGGCAGTGGCGGCGGTCAGGCCTCGGGAGAGGGCTTCCAGCTCGGGTAGCTCAGGCATCGTGGCTCATCAACGAGTCTCCCATCTCGCGGGTATGGGGACGATCGTCCCGTCAGCTTGCGACCGTCGCTCGTTCGCCCTGGCCAACGAGCCGGATATACTGCGGCCGCTTCGGTCCCCCGGGGAGCGGTTCCCCATGGCCCCAGCGAGCCCCGTTGTCCGGCAACGTCGAAAGGTTCTCGACGCTGATTTCCACCCGCGCGTACTGGTCTGCCCGATGAGCTTCTTGACCGACCTCCGTCGAGAGGTTAAACCCTTCGAGTTTTTCTGCTCTGCGCTCGGGATCTTTGCGCTCCTGCTCACGCTGCCGTTCGTCGTCATCGCTGGCGGCACGGTTGAGGGTTGGGCGATCGGCGCTGTGCTCTGGCTTGTGATGTGGGCCGTCGGCCTCGGCCTCTCGAAGTTCGCCCAGAGCATTGACGGTCCTCAGGCCATCGGCATCGCCGGCATGTCCTTCATGGTGCGCGCCTGGGTAGCGTTCGGGATCCTCTTCCTCGTCGCGGCGAAGTACGACCGGATCGCGGGACTCACCGCCGCCACGGTCTTTGCTGCCGCCTTCACCTTCGACCTTGCGGGACGAACCATGCTGAACGCACTCAAGACGAAGAGCCGTCAGCAGGGAGTCAATCTGTGAGCCGCCGGAGGAACTGGCAGTCCGCCGTCGCGGTTGCCGCCCTCACCCTCATTCCGACCGTCGCGGTCGCCGCTGAAGGGGCCGGGGGAGTTGAGGAAACGTTCAAGCCGGATCTTGAGTTCAAACTCGAGCCGTACATCCCGATCAACCTCGGCCCGATTGATCTCTCGATCAACAAAGCCGTGATCTACATGCTCCTGTCGTCGATCATCGCGATCGTCGGATCGATCATCGTGATCCGGGGTGGCTTGAAGATGCGCCCCACCAAAGGCCAGAACATCGTCGAGATGGTCTACGAGTTCGCCGAGACGAACATCGCCCGCGCGACCCTGCCGAAGAAGGTCTTCGCGCAATGGTTTCCGTACGTGGCGTCACTCTTTGTCTTCATTCTGATCAACAACCTGATCAGCTTCATCCCGCTGCCATTCGGCCACGAGAAGGGCGGCCTCGGCATCAGTTGGCTGCCCGACCTTGGGCTCTATGCGGCCACGGCGAACCTCAGCGTGACGCTGGCACTCACCATCATGACCTTCGTTGTGTCCCACTACGTCGGCGTCAAAGTGCACGGCGGGCGCGGGTACTGGAAGTCGCTAAAGCCGCACGGCGTGCCAAAAACGAAGTTCTTCGAGAAGTTCGTGATCTACCCGCTTGTCTACGGGCTCGAACTCTTCGGCCAGCTGCTTCGGCTCATCAGCCTGTCGGTTCGTCTTTTCGCGAACATGATGGCCGGCCACATGCTGATCATCATGGCGGCTGGCTTTGCCATCCTCGTTGGCAGCTTCGTGGGCGCCGTGGCGGTGCCGTTCGGCGTCTTCTTCTACTTCTTTGAATGGGTTCTGGTCGCCGGACTCCAGGCCTTCATCTTCGCGATGCTCTCGGGCATCTACATCGGCTTTGCGGCCGAAGCGCCCCACTAGTCGTTTACCCCCACCAAATCACCAAGGAGTTCTTGTGGCACTTACTGGCGACGTAGAGAAAGCAGCGAAGGTCCTGGCCCTCGGCCTTGCGACCGGTTTCGGGGCAATTGGCCCGGGTGCTGGCGTCGGCTACCTGATGGGTAAGACCGTCGAGGCCGTCGCCCGCCAGCCTGAGCTGCGCGGCGAGATCATGGGCCTCATGTTCCTCGGCCTCGCCCTGACGGAGGCGATCACCTTCTACGCTCTCCTCATGGGCTTTGTCGCCTTCTTCATCGGGTAGCAGCGTGGCGCTCGAACTCGCTCACGCAACGACGGCGGCGACGAGCCCGCTGATCCAGATCAGCCCCGGCGTCATGATTTGGACGCTGGTGATCTTTGGACTCACGCTGTTCATTTTGAAGAAGTACGTCTTCGGGCCCGTTTCAGAGGCGATCGAGAAGCGCCGTACGCAGATCGCGGCGAGCATCGATGAGGCTGAGAGGGGTCGCGACGAGGCACAGCAGCTCCTCGCCGAGTACAAGGTCCAACTCGCCGACGCCCGGAAGGAAGCCGACGAGCTTCGCGAGCGGGGTCGCAAGGATGGCGAACGCCAGCGTGGCGAGATCGTCAGCGCCGCTGACGCCGAGCGCGCGCGGATCGTCTCTGACACGCAGGACCAGGTCTCCGCTCAGGCGCGGCAGGCGATGTCGGGCATGCGCGACGACGTCGTGAACCTGGCGCTCACCGCTGCCGAGAAGGTGACGCGCAAGTCGCTCACCGGTGACGATCACCGTCGCTTGATCGAAGAGGCACTCAAGGACATCGACCTCGAGGGCGCACGCGCTTGAGCGTCGCCTCCACCTACGCCGAGGCGCTCTACGCCGCGGCAAAGGGTGCGGGACGCGTGGATGCGGTTTGCACCGACCTCGCGGCGTTCGTCGACGCGCTCGGCACGTCGCCGGATCTCGCGGCGCTGATCGAGAGCCCTGACGTCAGCGCGGCGTCCAAGAAGGCCGCGATCGCATCCGTGGTGGGTCCGCACAACCAGACCCTCGCGAACTTCCTGCGCCTCCTGATCGACCGCGGCCGCACCGTTGACCTTCCAGACATCAACCGAGCCTTCGTGCTCAAGGTCGACGACAGCGAGGGCCGAATCTCGGTGGAGGCCATCACGGCCGTGCCGCTGCCGGATGACCTGCGGCAGTCGATCGTCTCGAAGGTTCAACGCGAGACGGGCCGCACACCGCAGCTCACCGAGCGGGTCGACCCGGACGTGATCGGCGGCCTGATCCTGCGTGTCGGCGGAGTCATGCTCGACTCCTCCGCCCGTCGTCACCTCGACGCCATGCGTCGCAATCTCTCGAAGGCGCCGATTCCCGTCGGCGCCGAGTCCTAACGCCAGACCCGTACGCCGAGACCGGCACCAAGGAGCCCCACCCGATGCAACTTCGACCCGACGAGATCACGCGCGTCCTGCGCGAGCAGATCGAGCAGTACGAGGCCGGCGCCCAAGCCGAGGAGACGGGAACCGTCCTCCAGGTGGGTGACGGTATCGCCCGCGTGCACGGTCTTCAGAGCTGTGTCGCGCTCGAGATGCTCGAGTTCCCGCACGGTGTCACCGGCCTCGCGCTGAACCTCGAAGAGGACAACGTGGGTGTCGTGCTCTTTGGCGACGACACGAAGGTCAAAGAGGGCGACCCGGTCCGGCGCACCGGCAAGGTCATTCAGGTGCCCGTCGGCGAAGCGCTTCTCGGCCGCGTGGTCGATCCGCTCGGAAACCCGCTTGATGACCGCGGCCCGATCGAGACCGAGCACTACCGTCCGGTCGAGTTCAAGGCCCCGGGTGTGGTTCAGCGCCAGCCGGTCACCGAGCCGCTCCAGACCGGCATCAAGGCCATCGACGCGCTGATCCCGATCGGTCGCGGACAGCGCGAGCTGATCATCGGCGACCGCCAGACGGGCAAGACCGCCATCGCCATCGACACGATCATCAATCAGCGCGGCCAAGACGTGAAGTGCTTCTACGTCGCGATCGGCCAGAAGGCCTCGACGGTCGCCGCGGTCGTCGAGAAGCTGCGCGCCGCTGGTGCGATGGAGTACACGACAGTCGTCGTCGCCGCCGCCTCGGCTGCCGCTCCCCTCAAGTACCTCGCCCCGTACGCGGGTGTGACGATGGGCGAGCACTTCCTCTACAACGGCCAGCACGCGCTCTGCATCTACGACGACCTCTCAAAGCAAGCCGACGCCTACCGGCAGATGTCGCTCCTCCTTCGGCGCCCGCCGGGCCGTGAAGCCTTCCCCGGCGACGTCTTCTACTTGCACTCCCGACTCCTGGAGCGCGCGTGCAAGCTCTCCGACGAGTTGGGCGGCGGCTCGCTGACGGCCCTGCCGGTCATCGAGACCCAAGCCGGCGACGTGTCGGCCTACATCCCGACCAACGTGATCTCGATCACCGACGGCCAGATCTTCCTCGAGAGCAAGCTCTTCTACTCGGGTGTGCGTCCTGCCGTGAACGTCGGTATCTCGGTGTCCCGCGTCGGTGGTAACGCGCAGATCAAGGCGATGCGTAAGGTTGCCGGCCGCCTGAAGCTCGATCTCTCGCAGTACCGCGACCTTGAGGCCTTCGCGCAGTTCGGGTCCGAGCTCGATGCCGCGACTCAGAAGACCCTCGCCCGTGGTGCGCGTCTTGTGGCGACCCTTAACCAGCCCCAGTACCAGCCGTGGCCGGTCGAGGAGCAGGTCGCGATCATCTCGGCCGCAGGCCAGGGCTACCTCGACGCCATCCCGCCGGCCGACGTGCCGAAGGTCAACGACGAGATTCGCTCAGCGCTTCGCGAGGAGGGAACCATCCTCACCTCGATTCGCGACACGAATGACATCTCTGATGATGTCGCCGCGAAGCTGAAGGCGCTGTTTGATCGTGTGCTTGCTGACCGGGTTCCGGCCGCGGCCGAGGCCACAGCCGCCTAACCGTGCCGTCAACTCGAGACCTCAAGCAGCGCATCAACTCGGTGCGCGGGACACGCAAGATCACACGCGCCATGGAGCTTGTCGCCTCGGCGAAGCTTCGACGCGCGCAGGAGTCGATCGAGCGGTTGCGTCCCTACGCGGTGTCGATGCGCCGTCTGATGGCCCAGGCGGCCCGCCAGAGTGGAAACATCTCCGGAATGCCCCTGCTCGAGGAGCGTGGCGAGCTGAAGCGAGCCGTGGTGCTCGCCGTGACCGGCGATCGAGGCTTGGCTGGAGCCTTCAACGTCAACGTCCTTCGCCGAGGCTACGCCGTTGCGCAGGAGCTTCGCGCCGCTGGCGCGGAGGAGGTCGCGTTCGTCGCGGTTGGGAAGAAGGGCGCCGGGACGCTTCGTTTCCGCGGCCTCACGATCGACCGGTCGTTTGAGGGCATCACGACCGCCCCCACGTTTGCCGACGCCGAGCAGGTCGCCGGGTACCTCGTCGAGGAGTTCACGCAAGGCCGCCTCGACAAGGTCGTGATGGTCTACAACGCCTTCGAATCGGTGCTCACCCAGCGGGTGACCGAGGAGCAGATGCTTCCGATCGAACGCCGCATCATAGAGGATGACGACGACGATCCGGACACGGAGCCAACGTTTTCGAAGGCCCTCGCCTTCTTCGAGCCGGACGCGAAGGACTTTCTCGTCAAGCTGCTCCCGACCTGGGTCAACACCCAGATCTACCGGGCACTGCTCGAGAGCGCCGCAGCCGAGCATGCCGCGCGCCGAACGGCGATGCGCAATGCCACCGACAACGCCGGCATCCTGATCGACCAGCTCACACTCAAGATGAACCGCGCCCGTCAGGCGGCGATTACCCAGGAGATCCTGGAAGTCGTCGCCGGCGCTGACGCCCTTACCTAAGCCGAACGACCACCGGAGAAGTTGCGCAATGTCGACCAATGGTCAAAACATCGGGTCCATCATCGAGATCAAGGGTGTCGTGCTCGACGTCCGCTTCGAGGACCAGCTCCCGTCGATCTACAACGCGGTTGAGATCACGCGCGAGGACGGAACGATCCTCGTTGCCGAGGTTCAGCAGCACCTGGGCGACAACAAGGTCCGCGCGGTCGCGATGGACACCACCGACGGGCTCGCCCGCGGCACGGCTGTGCACGACACCGGCGGGCCGATCTCGGTGCCGGTTGGCGAGCGCACGCTTGGGCGCATCTTCAACGTCCTCGGCGAGGTGATCGATCAGGCCGGCGACCTTCCCGAAGGGGAAAAGCGCCCGATCCACCGTCTCCCGCCGAGCTTCGACCAGCTTGACCCGTCTGAGGAGATCTTCGAGACCGGGATCAAGGTCGTCGACCTGATCGCGCCGTACGTCAAGGGTGGAAAGGTCGGCCTCTTCGGCGGTGCCGGCGTGGGCAAGACCGTGCTCATCCAGGAGCTCATCCACAACCTCGCCAAAGAGCACGGTGGGCTGTCGGTGTTTGCCGGGGTGGGGGAGCGCACCCGCGAGGGGAACGACCTCTGGCTCGAGATGAAGGAATCGGGCGTCATCGATAAGACCGCCCTGGTGTACGGCCAGATGAATGAGCCCCCGGGAGCGCGTCTGCGCGTCGCCCTGACTGGCCTCACGATGGCCGAGCATTTCCGCGACGAGGGCGGCCAGGACGTGCTGCTCTTCATCGACAATATCTTCCGGTTCGTGCAGGCTGGATCTGAGGTCTCGGCACTTCTCGGCCGTATGCCGAGCGCCGTCGGCTACCAGCCGACGCTGCAGTCGGAGATGGGCGCCCTCCAGGAGCGCATCACCTCGACCCGCAATGGTTCGGTGACGTCGGTGCAGGCCATCTACGTGCCTGCTGACGACCTGACCGACCCGGCCCCGGCCGCGTCGTTCGCTCACCTCGACTCCACGACGACGCTCAACCGCGCGATCTCCGAGAAGGGCATCTACCCGGCCGTCGACCCGCTCGACTCGACCTCACGAGCGCTCTCCAAGGACATCGTCGGCGAGGAGCACTACACGACGGCGACCCGGGTGCAGGAAGTCCTCCAGACCTACAAGGATCTCCAGGACATCATCGCCATCCTTGGTGTGGACGAGCTGACCGACGAGCAGAAGCTCACTGTCGGCCGCGCCCGCCGGATCGAGCGTTTCCTCTCGCAACCCTTCCACGTTGCCGAGGCGTTCACCGGGACCCCGGGCCAGTACGTGCCGCTCGGCGAGACCGTGCGCGGCTTCAAGGAGATCCTCGAAGGCAAGCACGACGACCTTCCCGAGCAGGCCTTCTACATGGTCGGCGGGATCGACCAAGCCGTCGAGAAGGCCAAGCAGATGGCCGTCGCCGCCTAGCCTGTGAGCACCGATACCGCAAAGAAGCGCGTCGGCGTACGCGTCCTGACGCCCGAGGGGCCGGTCCATAGCGGAGCGGCCTACTCGGTGATCGCCCCGAGTGTGATGGGCGAGGTCGGGATCTTCCCGCGCCACGCACCGCTGATCGCGTTTCTTCGCGTCGGTGAGACGCGCCTGAACCTCACCGACGACACAACCCTCGTGCTCGCGACCGGTGAGGGCTACATGTCGGTCGAGGACGACCAGATCCTGATCATGGTCGAGCAAGCCGAGAACGCGGCCACGATCGATCGCACGCGAGCCGAAGAGGCCCTTCGACTCGCGGAGGAGGCGCTGACCGCGGCCGGCGACAACGAGAACGCCCACCTCGCCGCCCAGAGCGCGAAGCGCCGCGCCGAGAACCGCCTGAGGGTCGTCGACAAGAAGTAGGGAGTGGCCGGATGGACTGGGGACTCTTCGCGTCGATGACTTCCCCGGTCGTCATTGCCGGTTGAGACGGCTGAAATGTCGCACCAGGCAGTGGAGGATGGGATCACCGAACCGGGGCTATCTCTACCGGGTCCTCCCATCCATTGCGCGATTGTTGATGCGAATATCAGCGCATCAAGATGCCACCGTTGATGCATGAGGACGACGATCACACTGGCGCCCGACGTGGTGGCCGCTGCCGAGGCGATTCGCGCTGAACGTGGCATCGGCCTGAGCGAGGCCGTAACGATCTCGCGCGCCGGGGGCTCGCATCCGGAACGAAGCGAGTGCCGTTCGTTCAAGAGACGTTCGACATGGGCCTTCTGATTGACATCAGCAATGTCGAAGAGGCGCTCGACTTGATCGAGGGTCCCGACCGGCGCTGATGCTGATCGATGCGAACCTGCTCGTCTACGCGGTCGATTCGCACGCCGCCGCCCACGAGCGATCGAAGGAATGGCTCGACGCGACCCTAAATGGGCCGGAGCGGGGCGGAATCGCCTGGTCGTCTCTCCTTGGGTTTCTCCGGCTCACGACCCACCCACGGGTGGCTGCCCGACCGCTGACCATGAGCCAGTCGTGGCGACAGGTCGAGTGCTGGCGCGCCCAAGAAGAACGTTTGGGTGCCGACGCAGACGTCTCGCCACGGAGAGATCCTCGGGCGCATTCTCGGGGCGGGGCAGTTGTCGGCAAACCACGTACCCGATGCTCACCTCGCGGCACTCGCGATAGAGCATGGGCTCACCCTCTACTCGAACGACAGTGACTTCGCGCGTTTCGCAGACCTCCGGTGGGTCAATCCGCTCACGACGCGGTAGCGCGCCGCACGCAGACCCGCCGTTACCTCGTTGGTGCGCCGATGCTCAGCCAGTCGCCGATCGTGTCGCGCTCGGCCTGGGTCATGCCCGTGACATTGCCGAGGGGCATGGCCTTCGAGTCGACCGCCTGCGCTTCGATCGCGTCGCGCTGAGAAACGATGCCCTCAGGTGTATCGAGCAGGACACCCTTCGGCGCCGATGAAAACCCTGCGATCGTCGGTTTGGCGGCGTGGCAGCCAGCGCAGCGTGCTTGCACGATCGTTTGGACCTCGGTAAACGGTACGGCCTCTGCCCCTGCCGTCGAGTTTGACGCGGGGCGTAGGGCAACGGCCAGACCGACGAGCGCAAGTGCAGCCGCGACCGGAATCGTCCAACGCGTCCGACCTTGGTGGCGGAGGTTGAAGAAGTGCCGAATCGCTGCGCCGATCGCCATAAACGCGACGAGGATCAACCACCCATTGCTCTGCCCGTAGGTGAACGGGAAGTGGTTGGCCAACATCGTGAAGAGCACGGGGAGCGTCAGGTAGTTGTTGTGCACCGAGCGCTGCTTCGCACGGATGCCAGGGAGGGGATCCGCATCCCGCTCGGCGCGCTTCGCTGCCACGAGTTCACGCTGCCCGGGCATGATGTTGAAGACGACGTTTCCCGCCATGATCGTCCCGAGCATCGCGCCGACCTGAAGGTAGGCGGCGCGCGGCGCAAAGATCTCGGATGCGATCCAGGCTGAGGCAACGGCCAGCGCGACGACACCAACTGCGACCGCGCGGTCCCGGGATGCCAAGAGCCGGCAGGCCAGGTCGTAGATCACCCAGGATGCGGCGATGAGGCCGACGCTGATCGCCACGGCCGCGCCACCCGAGATCTCGGCGACGCTGCGGTCGACGAGGTAGGTCTCGGCGTTCAGGTAGTACAACGCGACGAGCAGGCCAAAGCCCGAGAGCCACGTCGTATAGGCCTCCCATTTGAACCAGTGAAGTGGCTCGGGAAGGCGCTCAGGCGCGACTCGGTACTTGCTCACGTGGTAGAAGCCGCCTCCGTGGATCTCCCATGCTTCGCCGCCGACCCCCCGCTGCGCCTCCGCAGCGAACTTGGGCGGCAGGAGATGGTGGTCGAGCGCGATGAAATAGAACGAGGCGCCGATCCAGGCGATGGCCGCGACGACGTGCAGTGAGCGCAGGAGGAGGTTCAGCCACTCCGTGACGTAGGAGTCGAAGATCGCCAGGGCGCCGGTCGCGAGCACTGCCGTGAACCCTACCCGCGCCTGGCCCGGTCAAGACCTGAATCGGTACCGTGTCGAGCGATGGAATGGCTTCAGGAAATCATCACGCTCACCGAGCGCCCTCGGGGGGTGCACCTGGTCACCTCAGAGTTGACCGGAGCGCTCAAAGGTATCGACGGAATCGAGGTCGGTCTCGCGCACCTGTTCATCCAGCACACCTCCGCATCGCTCGCCCTAAACGAGAACGCGAGCCCCGACGTGCGGCGCGACCTCGAACGCTGGCTCCAGAGCGCCGTGCCTGACGGGTGGACCCCGTTCGAGCATCGCCTCGAGGGGCCAGACGACATGCCGGCGCACGCGAAGGCGATCCTCGTCGGCTCCTCGGTGACGATCCCCATCCGGCACGGCCGGCTCGCGCTTGGAACCTGGCAAGGGATCTACCTCCTCGAGCACCGCGTCGATGGCGGGCCGCGCACGATCGTGGCCACGGCCTGGGGTCGGCACCAGCCACCCCAGCGCCCGTAGGCGTCGAGCGTGCTGGCGGTCCCCGATGTGCTGCGTGTCGCGGCGTTCCGGCGTGTGTGGCTCTCAGGCCTCGCGTCGAATGCCGGATCGTGGCTTCAGGTCGTCGCCTCCGGTTGGCTGATCTACAACATCACCGGGAGCGAGGCAGCGGTTGGCGCCCTCGCCCTGACCGCGCGCCTCCCGGCGATCGCCTTGTCGACGATTGCGGGGCATCTGGCCGATCGACTCGACCGGCGCCTGGTTGGCGTCGCCACCGGTGCGGCACAGGCGGCCGCGGCCGCTGGCCTTGCCGTGAGCGCAGCCCTTGGCGTCTTGAGCGTGCCGCTCATCTTCGCGTTCACGTTTCTCGTGGGCGTGGGATTTGCCCTCGGGCTACCCGCGACGCTGGCGCTCATCGGTGAGCTGGCCGGACGTGAGCGCCTGCCGGCAGCGGTTCGCCTGAACGCCGCCGGGATCAATGTGGCCCGAATGATCGGTCCGACCATCGGCGGGTTCGTCCTTGCCTTCTCCGGACCGACGGCCTGTTTCACGCTGAACGCCTTCTCGTTTCTCTCGCTGGTGGCGGTCTTGGCTCGCATGCCAGCGATGCCGCCGGCTCACCACGCGGCGACGTCGTCCACCCGAGACGCGCTCCGTCATGCCCGCGCCGATCCGGCGGCGCGACGGCTCCTCCTCGGAGCGGCGGCGTTCTGCGTTCTCGCCTCGCCACTTCAGGAGCTGGCGCCCGTGGTCGCCGAGCGGGTCGGGGCGGGGAAGTCCGGTCTCGGGTTCCTCCTCGGCGTCATGGGCGGGGGAGGGATCCTCGGAGCATGGCTACTGGCCATCCTGGAGCGTCGCGGCCTTGCTCGCCACCTGGCCCTCCCCATCGGGACCGGGCTCTTTGCTGTTGGCATGGCCACCGTCGCCCTCGCTCAGGTCGAGTGGCTCGCCTTGATCGGAATGGTCATCGGCGGTGTCTTCTGGATCTGGATGTTCACGTTGACGAACACCGCGATCCAGCTCACGAGCCCCCCGGCGCTCCTGGGGAGGATGCTCGGGCTCTACCAACTCGCCGTCATCGGTCCGATCGCCATCGGTTCGCTCGCGGCGGGCGGGCTCGCGGAGGTCGTCGGCATCGGCCCGAGCCTCGGCCTCTGCGCCGGACTGCTCGCACTCCTCGGAATCTGGGGTGGCTTGCACCCGGTGCACGACATCGATCGAACACCGGATCCTGCCGAGGCTCTGGTCGGGCCGGGAGGGTGAGCGCCGGATTGTGAATCCGGCAACGAAAAACGCCCTCGTCGACACCGAGTAACCCAGCAATTTGCGCTGTTCCTCTGGAACCGCGACGAGACAAGCCCTCGTACTTCTCAGGGTCAATCAATGAGCGGCAGGCCGGTTGCCGAACCATGATTGTCGGAAGTTCGGACATCGGTGAGTGTTGTCTTTCGCAAGTACCGACGAATTCCTTGATCGTGAGAAACGACTGCAGAAACGACCCTGGCTCGGCGCCCGTCTTCAACCGGGCATGCACGAAGCGGACATCTTTCCGACTCGAATGCGGGCAAACACGGCGCGCACCCTCACCAGGCTCTGCGCCGGCGCGGGGCTCGATTGCGAGACTCACGTCGCGCCCGGGCTCGGCGGCTACGCCGCGGGAAGCCGGCGGCCGGCGCTTGCCCCCGAGCATGACCCACGCGATCATCATTGTCGCCCGCAAGCGTCCCATCTCTATCCGATGAAATCCGCGACCCGGTTGAGGAGGCCCCTCGGCACGAGGCCGGCGTCGTCGACCATGGTGTGACCCAGGAGAGGTGCGCGAAGGATGCGTGTCGGTCGTCCCGCTCGGCGCCTGGCGGAAAGAAGTCGCTCAGCATCCGAGGGGTCGACCACCCGGTCGGCGAGGCCCTGGACGAGGAGCACGGGCTGGCGGACGCGCGCCGCGTCGGCGAGCGGGTCGGCGCGCGCGAGCGCTGCCGCGGCGGTCGGGCCGACGATCGTGCGGACGAGATCGAGGCCACTGCGCGAGTAGTCGCCAAGCGGGCGACCCGGTGCGGCGAGGGTGACGATCCTCGTCACGAAGCGAAGCCGCGGGGCGACCGCGAGCGCGAGGTCGCCGCCTTGACTGTGGCCGACGAGGGTCAGCCGGCTGCCTCGGACCTCCGGCCGCGCTGCCAGCGTCTGCGCCGCCGCGACGATGTCCTCCTGGAGCCTCAGCGGGTCGAGCCACGCGAATGGCTTGCCTCCCGACGATCCCGTCCCGCGTTTGTCATAGCGGAGCGTCACGATGCCGCGGGCGACGAGCCCGTCAGACCAGAGGCGGTACATGTTCGACTGGAGACGTCCGTCGCGGTCGTGGGGGCCGAAGCCGCCGATCAGGAGCGCCGCCGGGTGCCGACCAGGCCCATCCGGTACCGACAGCGTGCCGGTAAGTTGTGTCCCGTCGCGCGAGGTCATCTCGACGCCGAAATCACGGCCGAGCGCCGGTCCAGACCCCCAGACGACGACGGTGAGTGCGAGACCGACTCGGGCAACGAGGTTCACCGGTCCAGGGTAGCGACCCTCCGGACGGGGTCGAGGGGGTTCGCGTCGCCGGTTTGGTCGCTATCCTGGCGCCGTGGAGGAGCTAGGGCTCGCAACACGCCTGATCGCGATCGATAGTTCCGACGCGGCTGGCGTTACGGATGCCATGACGCTTGTTGCCGATGCGCTCGAGGCCCGCGGAATACCCGTGGAGCGGCGCGAGGTGATCGGTCGGCCATGCCTGCTCGCGCGCGTCGGGAGCGGGCCGACGAGGCTCATGCTGCACGGCCACATCGATGTGGTCCCCGGCTTTGCGGCTCAGTTCGAGCCGAGGCTCGACGGCTCACGGCTGGTGGGTCGCGGTGCGTACGACATGAAGGCCGCACTCGCGGCGATGGTCGTCGCGATGGGGGAGCTGTCCGGTATCGAGGGCTGCACCGTCGAGCTTGTCGTTGTTCCGGACGAGGAGCGGGCCGACCCTGCCGCGAACGCCACGGAGGAACTCGTGAAGGAGGGACTGCGGGCCGACCTAGTCGTGTGCGGCGAGCCGACGAACCTCATGGTCGGTGTGCAGGCAAAAGGCGTCCTCATGCTCCGAGCGCAGGTCGCCGGTCGGGCCGCCCACGGATCCACGCCGTGGCTCGGTGACAACGCGATACTCGCCGGCACCCGCGCATTTCACCGCCTCGCCGAGCTACCGTTTGCCCAGGCGACGAGCGCCCATTTCGAGCGAGCCTCGATCAATCTGGGCCGGATCCTCGGGGGAGATGCCATCAACAAGGTCGCTGACCGGTGCGTGCTCGATATCGACGTGCGCTTCCTTCCCGGCCAGGACGCCGATGACGTGCTCGCGCAGGTGGCGTCGGTCGCCGACTGGGAACTCGAGGTGCTCCTACGGCGTCCCCCCGTTGACGTCGACCCGGACGACCCCTTCGTTCGGTTGCTCCTCGACGCCGCCTCGGCCCACGCCCAGTCGGTTGCGGCCGTCGGCCGCGACGGGGCCTCTGACGCGGTCGCCTTCCAGGAGGTGGGCGTTCCGGCCGTCGAGTTCGGGCCCGTCGGGGGTGGCCATCACGGGCCTGACGAGTGGGTCGACGTGACAAGCCTCGAGCCATACCGTCGAACGCTCGTTGCCCTGGCCGAGCGGCTTGGAGCTGGCACATCAAACCGAATCGAGGCGACGGCATGACCACACCTGAACCTCGACTGCACCGTGAGGCAAGCTACTACCAGGTCCGCAACACCAAACCTCGACGATGGCCATGGCTGCTTGGCGGGGTGATCTGGCTTGCGGCCGGTGTGGGCCTCGGGTCGGTACTCTCGGCGGCAAAGCAGGCGAAGGACCTCACCGCGATCGTCGCCGCCCCTGCGGAGGAGATCAAGGCAAGCAAGAAGGTCCTGGATCCGCTAACTCGCGGAAAGCCCCAAACCATCTTGGTGATCGGCTCCGACAAGCGCTCCGGAGAGAAGGGGAAGGGGGACCCAGGCCGCAGCGACTCGCTGATCCTCGTTCGGGTCGACCCGGAGAACGAGTCGATCTCAATGCTCTCCTTCCCACGGGACATGTACGTCAACATCCCAGGCTACGGCTACGGCAAGATCAACTCGGCCTTCAGCAGGCCCGGCGCAGACGGCGGCGCGAACCTCACCGCAAAGACCGTCAAGGAACTCACTGGGCAGGAGATCAACGACTGGGTCAACGTCGACTTCCAGGGCTTCGTGAGCCTCGTCAACGTCCTCGGAGGCGTCTACATCGACGTCGACCGAACGTACTTCCATGTCAACGCACCCGGTGCGTGCCCGGGGAGCGTCAACTGCTACGACGAGCTCGATCTGAAGGCCGGCTACCAGCGCTTGAACGGTAGTGATGCGCTCGACTACGCGCGCTTTCGCCATCTCGATTCGGACCGGTCCCGCATCGCGCGGCAGCAGATTTTCCTCTCGGAGGTCAAGAAGCAGTTCAAGAAGGGCGGAGCCGGCAACATCCTGGATCTCGGCCGCTTCAAGCGCGACGTGTTCCCGAACTTCTCGACCACGATCCGGTCACCGCAGCGCTTTCTCGACCTGATCCAAACCGCCGCAGCCGTTCCCAACGAGCGTACGCAGCGCATCTTCATCCGTGGACGTAACTCGTCGACGGCCGCCGGCGAGTCGATTGTCACCTGGACCGATCAGGAGGTCCAGAGCAAGGTCGACGACTGGCTGAACCCCAAGTTCGAGAAGGTCTCCTCGCCGGCGAAAGCGGTACGTCCTGGCGACATTCGCATCGCCGTCTTCAACGGCTCCAACAAGGTTCTTTTCGCTGAACAGGCCGCGTTCGACCTCCAGGAACGCGGCTATGACGCCTTTTCGGTTGGGAACTCGAGCACTCCGGCAAGCGCCTCGTCGCAGATCTACTACGCCCCAGACCGTCGAGCGGCCGCGCGTCAGGTGCAGACCGCGATCACCGGATCACGAATTGCCGAGCGGATTCGCGGGCAAGTGACCCCACTGACACGAGACAGCGACCTCATTGTCGTTGTCGGATCGAGCTATCAGGGACTGTCGGTCCCCCCGGCCCGGCAGGCCACCTCCAAGGCGGTTGCCGACGTCGTGCCGACGCTCTCGCTCGCGCCGACCATGCGGGCCGTCCAAGCCGCGTCGACGTCGCTTCGCGTGCTCACCCCAACCGCCGTGGCGCGTGAGTCCAGGGTGCGCATCGTCCGCGCGTACCCGATCGAACGAGGCGCGAAGCGCTACCCGGCCCTGAAGGTCGTGTTCGAGACCGGCTACCACCGGTACTGGTCGATCGAGCAGATGCGCTGGCGCAAACCCCCGATGCTCGAGGGAGCGACCGGAGTTCTGAAAAAGAACCAGCTTCCGAAGGGGTGCGCCGTCAGCGGGGTCTCGACCTACTACGACGGCAAAAGCCTCCAGCGCCTGCTTTGGCAGCGAGGTGAGATGACCTACTGGGTCTCGAACGGACTCCCGGGCGATCTCGACTACCCCCTGTCGGCGGAGACCATGAAGGCCATCGCGTGTTCGATGCAACCGGCCGGCCGAGCGGCCCTACGAAAGGGCGTCACCGGTGCGAGCGTAACCGTCGAGCTTGACGGTCGGACTCCGTAGCTCAAGCATTAGGGGTCTGCTCGTCGCCGGCGCCGCGCCGTCGATGCCGAACGTCCGCTACCCGGGAGACCCTTGATGGAACGAATTGGCGTGATCGGCGCGGGCTATGTCGGCCTCGTGACCGGGGTTTGCCTGGCCTCGCTTGGCCACAACGTGATCCTTCGAGACATCGACCCGGCCAGAGTTGCGCTGCTCGAAAGCGGCGGCGTTCCGATTTTCGAACCCGGCCTCGAAGATCTGATCGCGACCCATCGCGACCGTCTCACCTTCACCCTCAGCTTGACAGAGCTCGTCGAGGGCGCTGACATTCTCTTTGTCGCCGTCGACACGCCGCCCACCTACTCTGGCGACGCGGACCTGACTCGCGTCATGGGGGTGGTCGAAGAGCTGGCCCGAACCGGCGCCGGGGAGCGCCACATCCTCGTGATGAAGAGCACCGTCCCCGTGGGCACCGGGGCTCGCGTCCGTTCCGAGCTGAACGAACGCGGTCTTGCCGATGTCGGGTACTGCTCAAACCCCGAGTTCCTCAAGGAGGGCGTGGCGATCGCCGACTTCCTGAAGCCCGACCGGGTCGTCGTGGGATCAGACGAGGGGGCCGCCGGAGATCGCGTGGCCGGCCTTTACTCCCCGCTCGACGTACCGATCGTGCGCACGACGGTGGCAAGCGCCGAGATGATCAAGTACGCCTCCAACGCGTTCCTCGCGACGAAGATCAGCTTCATCAACGAGATCGCAAACGTCTGCGAGGAGGTTGGCGCGGACGTCGAGGTTGTCTCGCTCGGCATGGGCCTTGATCGGCGCATCGGCAAGGACTTCCTCCGCGCTGGCCTCGGCTTCGGGGGGAGCTGCTTCCCCAAGGACGTCTCCGCGCTCAAACAGCTCGCCGGAAACAGTGGCTACCACTTCCAGCTGCTGAACGCCGTCATCGAGGTCAACGAGCTCCAGAAGCGTCGCGTGATCAACAAGCTCAAGCGGCACCTCGGCAACCTTGAGGGAGCGGAGGTCGCGCTCCTCGGTCTGGCATTCAAGCCGGGCACCGACGACACGCGTGAGGCGTCGAGCCTCGTCGTTGCCGCACGCCTGCTGGCGGAAGGAGCCAACGTGCGCGTCTACGACCCGGTGGCGATCGAATCGGCCCGGGCCAGGCTCGGCGGCGTGGCGTTCTGCGAGGACGTCTGGGACGCCGTCGACGACGCTGACGCCATCGTGCTCGTCACCGACTGGCCGGAGATTGTTGCCCTCGACTGGAACAGGGTCGCCGCCAGCATGCGGCGCAAGGTGCTCGTCGACGGGCGAAACGCCCTCAGCGAGGATGTCGTTCGGCGCGCGGGATTTACCTACGAGGGTATCGGCCGAGCGGTCATCATGCCGACCGGAAGGAGCTGAGATGCACGCGGTGCTTCTCGTCGGAGGGGAAGGCACGCGCCTTCGCCCGCTGACCGATAACCAGCCCAAGCCGATGCTCTCGCTCGTTGACCGCCCCTTCATCAACCACCAGCTCGATCACCTCAAGCGCCACGGCGTGACCGACGTGATCCTTTCGTGCGGGTACCTTCCCGACGTTGTCGAGCGGTTCTTTCGTGACGGACGCGCATTCGGAATGCGGATCACCTACGTCGTCGACCCGTTTCCGCTCGGAACGGCCGGCGCCGTCAAGAATGCCGAGGCCCTCCTCGGGCGCGAACCGTTTTTCGTCTTCAATGGCGACATCCTCACCGATCTCGACCTCACGGCGCTTCGCGACGCCCACGTCGCAAGCGGCGCCCACGGAACGATCGCCCTCACACCCGTCGAGGATCCGTCGGCGTTTGGCCTCGTTCGCCTGAACCCGGATCGCTCGGTCGAGGCGTTCCTCGAGAAGCCATCGCGGGACATGCTCCGCCCTGGTGAGCCCTTCAACATCAACGCCGGCACCTACCTCCTCGGCCCCGAGGTGCTCGCCGCGATTCCGTCAGGCGAGAAATGCTCGATCGAGCGGGATACGTTCCCGATAGTCGCCGGACAGGGTGCGCTCTACGGATACCCGAGCGATGCTTACTGGCGCGACATCGGGACCCACCGCTCGTATCTCGAGGCCCACCACGATCTGCTCGCGGGCATCGTCACGACCGAGTCGCCGACTGGTGACCGGTACCTGGGGCCAGCGACGACAATCGCCGCCGGAGCAACGGTTGGCGGGCACAGCTCGATCGGCCCAGGTTGTGCGATCGCAAACGGTGCTCGGGTCGTTGGCAGCGTGCTCGGGAGAGGGGTGCGGGTCGGGCGAGGCGCCAACGTGACCGGCGCGATTGTCGGGGATGGGGCTCGGCTCGATGAGGGCTGCGTCGTCGAGGCGGGAGCCGTCATCGGGGGCGGCGCGCGCGTCGCGGCCGGGGGGCGTGTCCTGTCCGGAGCGATCGTCGCGACCGGCGACCAAGTGTCTCCCGGGCGAGAGGTCACCGCGGCGGCGGGTCCCGCGTAGCGCAAGGCAACCCGGAAGGTCCACAGAACCTACGGTCAGGTGCGCGAGGCCGTTCCTGCGGAACCGGTTCGCTCACACCTCGTCGCGGGCGAGTCGATGTTGCAGGCGATGCTCACTCTCCGGTTGTTCCTCACGATCCTTCGCCGCCGACACGCCGCCGTGGTCCTCGGCCTGCTCGCGGCCGCCTTCTCGGCGATGCCCGCAGCCGCGATCCCAACGGCGTTCACGAGTCGCTACAGCACCAACGACACCGGTGACGTCTTCATCTTCGCGAACACGCTTCGGTCCTGCGTGGCGGGATCGAACCCATGCGACGCGTCGCTCGCCGGTGGCGCCTTCCACAACCAGAGCTCGGGCACGATGGTCACCGTCGACGCGGACGCGGCCGCGCTCGGAACGACGAACTCCAGCCAGGCGGTCGTCACCGTGCCGGCCGGCGCGACGGTGCTCTTTGCCGGCCTCTACTGGGGCTCCACCGACTCGACGACGCCAGCGAACCGCAACCGGGTCAAGTTGCTTGCTCCGGGAGACGCGAGCTACCGCAGTCTTACCGGGACGCTGATCGATTCCAGTGGCAACACGGCGGCGTCGATGTACACGTCGTTCCTGGACATCACCTCAATCGTCGCCGGCGCCTCGAGTGGCACGTATTCGGTGGGCGACATCCAGCTTGGTCCCACGGGCTTGAATGATGCGGCGGGCTGGTCGATCGTGCTCGTGGTCAAGGATCCGAACGAGCCGCTCCGCAACCTCAGCGTATTCGATGGCCTGAACCTCGTGAACGCGGGAAACCCCACGGTCACGATCCCGGTTTCAGGGTTTCAGACTCCGCTCGCGGGCCCCGTTCGCACCCGGCTGGGGTTCGTCGTCCTTGAGGGCGACCGCGGCATCGCTGGCGATACCGCCTACCTCGATGTTCAGGACGCGGCCCACCAGATCACCGACGCGCTGCATCCGACAACGGATCTCTTCAACAGCACCATCAGCCGATTGGGCACGCGCATCAACGCGAAGACCCCCGACCTTGTGAACCAGCTCGGCTGGGACGCGGCGATCATCGATGCGAGCGGCAAGCTCACGAACAACCAGACAAGCACCAACATCATCCTGAGGTCGACCGGCGACGCCTACTACCCGACCGCTGTGACGTTTGCGACCGAGCTCTACGCGCCGCGCTTCGACCTGCCCGGCGGTGGTGTGACGAAGTCCGCCGTCGACGTCAACGGTGGAACGCTCCAGCCTGGCGACGAGATCGAGTACACGATGAGCTTCACGAACAGCGGTCAGGACGACGCCGTGAACGTGGTCATCAACGACAGCATCCCGTCGTACACGACCTACAAGCCCAACTCGCTCGTGGTCGTCACCGGAGCGAACGCCGGGCCAAAGAGTGACGCCGCAAACGCTGACCAGGCCGAGTTCCTGACCAGTCCAAACCGCGTCGTCTTCCGCATCGGAACCGGCGCGGGTGGATTCGGCGGGAGCGGTGGCACGATCGTCGCCAACGGCGGCACGTCCAGCGTGCGGTTCAGCACCATCGTCGACGCGGTCGTCGCGAACGGATCGATTGTCAGCAACTCCGCCGACTTCACGTTCCAGGGCGCGACGCTCGGTAACTCCTACTCACAGAGCACTCCGAACGCATCCCTTGCGATCGTCTCCGCGCCGGTCGTGACGTCCACGAAAGCCGTCGCCCTCCAAAACGACGCCGACCTCGACGGCGTGCCATCGCCCGGCGACACGCTTCGCTACACGGCCGTCGTTCGTAACGACGGAAGCGACAACGCAAGCGGCGTGACGTTCACCGACATACCCGACGCGAACACCGCGCTCGTCAACGGCTCGGTCACGACGACCCAGGGCTCGATCACGAGTGGCAACGCCGGAACCCCGCCGGTCGGCGTCAACCTCGGGACGATCGCCGGCGCGGGCGCCAGCGCGACCATCCGCTTCGACGTGCGGATCAGCAGTCCACTCCCCGCCGGCACCAACACGGTGTCAAACCGCGGCACGATCAGCGGCTCGAACTTCGCAAACGTCCTGACCGACGATCCGGCGACCGCGCCCGCTGACGCGACGACGACCTCGGTGACCGCCTCCCCGCGCCTTGTCGTGACCAAGCAGGACACCCTGCGGGTCGACGCCGACTCGAACGGCGCCCCGAGCCCCGGCGACACGATTCGCTACACGATGGTCGTGCGAAACACCGGCAACCAGAACGCCTCGAACGTCCAGCTCGACGATATCCCGGACGCGAACGGCCCACTGCTCGTCGGGACGGTCACACGCACGCAGGGCACCATCGTGACCGGCAACACCGCTGGCGACACAACGGTGCGAGCCGACATCGGCACCATCGCCGCTGGCACTCAGGAGAGCGTCACGTTCGACGTGCGGGTCGCAAGCCCCCTGCCGGCCGGGGTCGCGCGAATCGCAAACCAAGCGCAGGTCACCAGCTCAAACCACCCGGCGGTGCTGTCTGACGACCCCGACAGTCTTGCCGGTGCCGACGCCACCGAGACCCCAATCACATCCTCCCCGGTTCTCGTCGCGACCAAGTCGGTGTCGCTTGTTGTCGATGCCGACGGGAACGCAGTCCCGAGCCCCGGCGACACGCTGGGGTACCTGGTCACGATCCGAAACACCGGAAACGGGGCCGCCACGACGGTCCGGTTGAACGATATCCCCGACGCCAATACGACGCTCGTCAGCGGGTCGGTTGCGACATCGCAGGGCTTTATCTACAGCGGAAATGGCGGCACGCCGCCAGTCCAGATCGACGTCGGAACGCTCCTCGGTGGCGCGACCGCCACTGCCAGCTTCCGCGTGGTCGTCGCCACACCGGCCCCTGCAGGCGTAACGACGGTCGCAAACCAGGCATCGGTTTCGAGCGACCAGCTCCCCGACGTCCTGTCAGATGATCCGGCGAGCGCCCCGTTCGGAGATCCGACGCTCACCACCCTCACCGCGAGCCCGCGGATGGTCGTCGAAAAGACCGACTCCCTCTTCGTCGACGCCGACGGTGATGGCGTCGCGAGCCCAGGTGACAGGCTGCTCTACACGATCACCGTTCAGAACCTCGGCAACGCGTCGGCGAGTGCGTCGGTGCTGAACGACGTCACCGACGCCAACCTCAGCCTGGTCGTCGGAAGCGTTGCGACAAGCCAGGGCTCGGTCACGACCGGCAACACCGCGGGGAACACCAATGTCCGTGTGACCCTCGGCACTGTTGCCGGGGGTGGTGGATCGGCCACGGTCAGCTACCGCGTCCTGATCCGAACCCCGATCGGCGTCGGGGTGAGCCAGGTCACCGACCAGGCTTCGGTCAGCGGCACCAACTTTCCCGCGACGAGCTCCGACGATCCGCGCACGGCTGCCGCGGGCGACCGGACCGTGACGGGACTCTCGGCGCGTCCGGTCGTGACGACGACCAAGCGCGCGACGCTTGCAATCGACGTGAACGGCGACGGCGACGGCGACCCGGGGGACACCCTCCTCTACACGGTCGAGGTCACAAACGCCGGAAATCAGACCGCGGGGGATCCCGAGATCGTCGACACGCCCGACGCGAACACCTCGCTCATCGTTGGGTCGGTGATGACCACCCAGGGCGTTGTGGTCGACGGCAACACGGCTGGTAACACAAGCGTGCGCGTCCTCTTCGGTGGACTCGCTGGCGCAGGGTCGCGTGCGACGGTTTCGTTTCGCGTCCAGATCGCTGGATCGCTCCCGGCCGGTGTCAACCAGGTCGAAAACCAAGCCATCGTTTCCGGCTCGAACTTCCCGTCCCAGGTCTCCGACGATCCGTCGACCCTGCCAGGGAGCGACCCGACGGTAACGACCGTGCAGGCAACGCCGGTCCTCTCCACCACGAAGCGCGACCGCCTCCTGCTCGATGTGAACGGCGACGGCGACGTCAACCCGGGCGACCGGATCAGCTACCAGATTACGGTGCGAAACACCGGTAACCAGACCGCGTCCGGCCTGAGCTTTGTCGACGTTCCCGACCCGAACACCACGCTCATCGTGGGCAGTGTCATCACCAGCCAGGGATCGGTCGGGACGGGAAACACCGCTGGGGACACCCAGGTCGCACTGAGCCTCGGCTCGCTTGCGTCCGGCCAGTCGGCGAGCATCAGCTTCACGGTCGAGGTGGCGAGCCCGCTTGCCGCGGGCGTCAGCATTGTCCGAAACCAGGGCACGGTGAGGGCGTCGAACCATCCGTCGGTCTCGACCGACGACCCGGACACGCTTGCGAGCTCCGACGACACCGCGACCGTCGTGCGGGCGCGCCCGATCCTCGACGCCACCAAGTCGGTGATCCTCTTGAATGACGCCGACGCAAGCGGAACGCCAAGCCCCGGCGACGTGCTGCTCTACACGATCACGGCCACGAACTCCGGCAACCAGGCCGCCACCGGGATCGTCGTCGACGACATCCCGGACCCCAACACGGTTCTTGTGAACGGCAGCGTCGCCTCCAGCCAGGGAAGCGTCATCGTCGGGAACACGCCTGGTGACCCAAGCGTGCGCGTCAACCTCGGTGCCCTTGCCGGTGGCTCGACGAGCGCCACGATCAGCTTCAGGGTCCGCGTCGCAAACCCGCTTCCGGCGGGTGTGACCCAAGCACGCAACCAGGCGCAGGTCGCGTCGAACGAACTCGCGACGGTGCTGACAGACGATCCGTCGACGGCGGCGACCGGCGATCCCACCGACACACCCCTCACGAGTACGGCGGATATCGTCGTCGACAAGCGGGTCACGCTGATCTCAGATAACGACGGCGACGGGCTCCCAAGCCCCGGCGATCAGCTGGGCTGGTCGATGAACGTCACAAACCGCGGCAACGCAGCGGCCACGGGCGTGGCCCTGTCCGACGCGGTCCCGTCGAACACGACCATCGTCGCCGGCACCGCCGCGACGTCGCTTGGACTCATCATGTCCGGCTCCGGTGCCGGCGACACGCTCGTTCGAGCCGATATCGGGAGCCTTCCCGGCGGCGGGACGACCGCCCTGGTGAGCTTCGAGACCCTCGTGGTGTCGCCGCTCCCGGCAGGCGTCTCAAACGTCTGCAATCGCGCGACGGTAACGAGTGACCAACTCCCCTCGGTGCTCTCGATCGACAGCGCATCCGGCGGAGCGAGCCAGCCGACCTGCATCGCGCTGACCTCGCGCCCGGTGCTTGACGTCACCAAGCAGGCGGTGCTGGCAGTCGACAATGGCGATGGTGTGCCGAGCCCCGGCGACACGCTTCGGTACGTCGTCACGGTTCGCAATAGTGGCAACGGCGCGGCGACCGCGGTGGGCTTTGCCGACACGCCCGACGCCAACACGGCGCTCGTCGTCGGCTCGGTGGCGCGCACCCCTGCCGCTGGCTCGATCGACCAAGGTAACGGCGCTGGCGACACACGCGTCGCCCTCTCAGGGATCACGATTCCCGGGGGCGGAGCGGTTGTCCAGATCAGCTTCGATGTCACCATCGACAACCCGCTGCCGGCAAACGTCCTCAACGTCTCAAACCAAGGCCTTGCCTCGAGTGCCGAGGTTCCGCCGGTCTCGACTGACGATCCGTCAACGGCGGGCGCGGCAGACCCCACGGTGACCCCGGTGACCGCCTCCCCACGCCTTCTGGCGACAAAGGTCGACAGCCTCGCGGTTGACGTCAATGGCGACGGGATCCCGAACCCTGGCGACACGATCCTCTACACCCTCACCGTCACAAACAACGGCAACCAGGCCGCAACGGGCGTCATGGTGACCGACACCACTGACCCGAACGCCTCGATCGTCGCCGGCAGCGTCCAGACCAACCGCGGCACGGTGGTCGACGGTAACGACCCCGGCGACAGTTCCTTCCTTGTCAACGTCGGCACCCTCCCCGGTGGAGGGGCGACGGCCCGCGTGACGGTCCGCGTCACGATCCCGAACCCGCTTCCGGCCGGGGTTGATCGCCTCGCCAACCAGGCGAGCGTTTCGAGCAATGAACTCCCGACGATTCCCACCGATGATCCGGCGACCGGCGCGCCCGACGACCCAACCCGTACAAACATCGCCGCCGCCCCTGAGCTTGCGCTTACGAAGCGCGACACGCTCGTTGACGATGCGGACTCGAGTGGTGGCGCAAGCCCCGGCGACGAGATCCTCTACACGATCCGCGTGACGAACACCGGTAACCAGGCGGCCACCACGGTCGTGATCTCCGACACTCCGGACCCGAATGCCCCCCTCGTCGTCGGCTCGGTCCAGACGACCACCGGAACAATCACAACCGGCAACACCGCCGGCGACACGTCGGCCTCCGTTGCCATTGGAACCATCCCTGGTGGTGGGGCCTCCGAGACGGTGAGCTTGCGCGTCCGAATCCCTCTGCCCTTCACGGCCGCGGCGACGCAGATCTCAAACCAAGCTCGAGCGACGAGCGCCGAGCTTCCGCCGGTCCGGTCTGATGACCCAGCCACGGGCGCGGCCGACGACCCGACACGGACACCGATCACCGCCGCTCCCGCGTTGACCCTCACCAAGCGCGACCAGCTCATCGTCGACGCCGACGCCAACGGCATCCCGAGCCCCGGCGACACCCTGCTCTACACCGTCATCGCTCGAAACAACGGTAACCAGACAACGACGGGCGTCGTCGTCACCGACATCCCCGACTCGGTCACCGGCCTCGTCGTCGGGACCGTCCAGACCGACCTCGGGAGCGTCGTCACCGGCAACACCGCGGGCGACACCCAGGTTCGCGTCAACGTCGGCAACCTCCCCGGGGCGGGCGCGGCTGCGACGGTGAGCTTCCGGGTCTCCGTGCCGGCGCCCCTGCCGGCCGGTGTGACACGCGCCTCCAATCAAGCGATCGCATCGAGCGATCAGGTTCCGCCGCTCCTGAGCGACGATCCAACGACCCCGACATCTGATGACCCGACCGTCACCCCGCTGACTTCGGCCCCGATCCTCGAATCGGCCAAGCGGGCAACCCTCGAACTCGACGCCGATAGCGATGGCGTCCCAAGCCCAGGCGACACCCTCCGGTACACGATCGACATCACGAACACTGGCAACCGTGGCGCCTCAGGGGTGGTCATGACCGACACACCCGACGCCAACGCCCCCCTTGTTGCCGGCTCGGTCTCGACCACGCGTGGCACCATCACACTCGGCAACACCGCCGGCAACACCAGCGTGAGCGTGAACATCGGCAGCCTCGCTGGCGGCAACGCGACCATTCGCGTGAGCTTCCTCGTTCGCGTCGTCCGTCCGCTGCCCGCCGGTGTGCTCGGGGTCAACAACCAGGCCCAGGTGGCAAGCAACGAGCTTCCACCGGTCCTGAGTGACGACCCGTCGAGCGCACCCGCCGGCGACCCGACCGCCGTCGCGCTGACGGCCCGGCCGACGATCGCGCTCACCAAGCGCGCCATCCTTATCGTCGACGCCGACAATGACGGCGGAGTGAGCCCAGGCGACACACTGCTCTACGAGATCAACGTGCGAAACGACGGCAACCAGGGCGCGACGGCGATCGTCGTGACCGACACGCCCGACCCGAACGCTCCCCTTGTCGTGGGATCGACGCAGACGACCCGCGGTACGATTGCGAGCGGCAACACCGTCGGCGACGCCATCGTGCGGGTCAACGTCGGCGCGCTCGACGGCGGCGGCGCCAACGAAACCATCTCGTTCCGCGCTCAGATTGCCGACCCGATGCCCATGGGTGTCCAACGTGTGGCGAACCAGGCGTTTGCCGCGAGCGCGGAGCTTCCGACCGTCGCAAGCGACGATCCCACGACGCTGACGGCTGACGATCCAACCGAGTCGGTCGTCATCGCGGCCCCGGCCCTCTCCGCCTCGAAGATCGCGACGCTTGAGGTCGACGCGGACGGCAATGGCAGTCCGAGCCCGGGCGACACGCTTCGCTACACCATCACCGTGACAAACACCGGTAACCGCTCCGGTTCGGTTGTCCTCGTCTCCGATGTCCCAGACCCGAACGCACCGCTCGTTCCTGGCAGCGTTCAGACGACCGCGGGCACGATCACGAGCGGCAACGGTGCCTCAGACACCACCGTGGCAGTCGACACCGGGACGATTCCAGGTCGCGGAGGGAGCGTCACCACGAGCTTCCTCGCAAGGATCGTCCGCCCACTACCGGCCGGTGTGACGAGCGTCGCGAACCAGGCGATTGTGCGCAGCACCGAGCTGCCCCCGATCGTCACCGACAACCCGTCGACGCCGCAGCCCGGCGACCCGACGGTGACAGGCGTCACGGCTGCGCCCGCCCTCTCGTCAGCGAAGTCCGCGGTCCTCGCCATCGACGTTGCCGGTGACGGCGTCGCGAGCCCCGGCGACACGATCGAGTACACGATCGTCACGATCAACGGTGGCAACCAGTCGGCAACCGGCGTGCGCATCGATGACGCACCCGATGCGAACACCGGCCTCGTCGTGGGGTCAGTCCGCACTGACCTCGGGACGGTGCAGACCGGCAACACCGCCGGCGACACGTCGGTCGGGGTGAACATTGGAGCGCTCCCCGGAGCGGGCGGACGCGCCGAGGTCACCTTCCGCGTCCAGGTCGACGGTCCCTCGCTTCCCTCGGGCGTCACGTCGGTCGCAAACCAAGCGCTTGTCTCGAGCAACCAGCTTCCGGGGCTGCTGACCGATGACCCGGCGACCGCGGCGGGCGATGATCCCACCGTGATGGGCGTCGTCGCGGCGCCTCGCCTGAGCGCGTCGAAGTCGATGGTTCTTTCCGTCGATGCCGACTCTGATGGGGTTCCGAGCCCCGGCGACACCCTCCGCTACCTGATCGCGGTGACAAATAACGGCAACCAGGAGTCAACCGCAGTCGTCGTCACCGACACGCCGGACGCGAACGCTCCGCTCCTTGCAACCACGGTCCAGACCGATCGCGGGAGCATCGTTTCGGGCAACACCGCTGGTGAGCGCTCCGTGCGGGTCGACGTCGGCCCACTGCCCGGTGGGGGAGCGACCGCGAACGTCTCGTTCCTCGTTCGCGTCACGCGACCGCTCCCGGCAGGGGTTACGGGCGTCGCCAATCAGGCCCGGGTCACAAGCGCAGAGCTTCCGCCGCTCCTGACCGACGACCCGTCGACACCAGCCGCGGGTGACCCCACGGTGACCGCGCTCACGGCGGCCCCTCGCATCGCCGTCTCGAAGACCGCGACGATCGCCGTCGACCAGAACGGCGACGGTCTCGCCTCACCCGGCGACACGCTGTTCTACGTCGTGTCGACCACAAACACCGGAAACCAGACCGCGACGGGCGTCGTTTTGACCGATACGCCCGGCCCCCACCAGACGATCGTCGCCGGGAGCGTCCTCACCGACCTCGGCTCGATCACCCAAGGTAACGGCCCCGGCGACGCGACGGTCTCCGCGAACATCGGGAGCCTTCCCGGCGATGGCGCCGCCGCCCGGGTCAGCTTCCGTGTGACCGTGGACAACCCACTCCCGGGTGGAGTGCGCGATCTCGCAAACCAGGCGTCGGTGCGAAGCGATCAGACCCCCACCGTTCCCAGTGACGACCCCTCCACGGGTCCAACGGGCGACCCAACCCTGACGCAGGTGCTCGCCGGACCTCGCCTCGCGGCCGAGAAGCGGGCTCGCCTGCTGGTCGACGCGGACTCCAACGGCGCCACGAGCCCCGGCGACACGATCGAGTACACACTCGCCGTCACAAATAGCGGAAACCAGGCCGCGACCGGACTCGTGGTTCGGGACACCCCCGATGTCAACGCTCCGCTGATTGTCGGCTCGGTTCTCACGAGCGCGGGAACCATCGGCCTCGGAAACGGTGCCGGCGACACGTCGGTGCGGGTCGATGTCGGTGACCTTCCTGGCGGCGGCGCTCGCGTTGACGTCGTCTTCCACGTCCGGGTGACAAGCCCGCTCGGCGCAGGCATCGACCGGGTTCGCAACCAGGGTGCGGTAACGGCGACGAATGCTCCGATCGTCGCGACCGACGATCCGATGACGGCCGACCCCGCCGACCCGACCGTGACTACCGTCACGTCCAACCCGCTCCTTCGGGTGTCCAAGCGCGCCCAGCTGACCGCCGACGCCGATGGCGACGGGCTACCGAGCCCGGGCGACACGCTCACGTATTCGATCGACGTTCAGAACGTCGGCAACGGCGCCGCGACCGGCGTGGTGTTGACCGATGCCCCAGACACACTGTCGGCACTTGTTGCCGGGTCCGTTCGCACGACCCTCGGCACGGTGGACACCGGGAACGCCGCGGGCGACCCGACCGTGAGCGTCAGCCTCGGAACGATTCCGGGCGGCGGCGCCCTTGCCACGGTGAGCTTCGATGTGCAAATCGCAAACCCCTTGCCGGCCGGAACGACGGTCGTCGCAAACCAGGCGTCGGTGCGTGGTGACAACGTCCCAAGCCAGGTCTCAGACGATCCGACGACCGCGTCCCAGGACGACTCCACGATCACGACGGTGACCGCGAGTGCCAGGCTCACGGTGTCAAAGCGCGTTTCCCTGCTCGTCGACGCCGACGGTAACGGCCGACCCAGCCCCGGCGACACGCTCGGCTACGCCATCACGGTCGCAAACCGCGGCAACATCGGCGCGACCGCGGTTCGTGTCGACGACACACCTGACGTCAACGCGCCGCTCGTGGTCGGAACGGTTCGCACTGACCTCGGGAGCGTCACGTCCGGTAACGCGGCGGGCGACGGCTCGGCCGGAGTTTCGATCGGTGGCCTCGCCGGGGGAAGCGACGCGACCGTCAGCTTCGAAGTGCGCGTCACGTCGTCGCTCCCCGCTGGCGTCGACCGGATCTCTAACCAAGCAACCGCCGCGGCGACGGGGATCGGGCCCGTCCCAAGCGACGACCCGACCGGGCCGGCGCCCGATGAGCCGACGGTGACCGCGGTCGCCGCGACCCCGATCCTCGTGGTGACCAAGACCGCAACGCTCGCCGTTGACGCCGATCGAGACGGTCGTGTGGGGGCGGGTGACACCATCGGCTACATCCTTCACGTGTCGAACGTCGGCAACCAGACCGCAAACGCCGTGAGCTTCAGCGACACACCCGACCCAAACACGGTGGTCGTGGACGGAAGCGTCCGCACGAGCCTCGGCACGATCACGAGCGGCGGGCCGGTCGTCACGGTGGCGGTCGGGGATCTCGCCGGCCTCGGCGGGAGCGCCGACGTCAGCTTCCTCGTTCGTGTCGCAAATCCAATGCCGGCCGGCGTTTCCACGATCACGAACCAGGCCGCGGTCGCGGCGGCGAACCACCCTCAGGTTCGCTCCGATGACCCCATGAGCTCCATCTCGGGCGACCCGACGCTGACGCAGCTCGCCCCCGCGCCTGCGCCCGCGCCGAGCACGCCTGGCGCCACACCGCCAACCCCGCCGAAGCCCAAGACTCCGGACGCCACCCCACCGAAGTCGACTCCTCGGCCCACGCCGAAGCCCAAGCTCGTCATCGACAAGAACGCTGGGACGATCTCAAGGACCGGCCGAACCGTGCCCATCGTTTTCACGGTGAAGAACGCCAGCAAGGTCAAGGCGCTGAAGGTCACCGTGATCGGCTGCGCCCCCCCTGGTACGCGTATCGGCGGGCAGAGCCAGTTCGCCCGGTTGAGAAACGGGCGCCCGGAGTGGTACCTCGGCGACATCAAACCTGGTCGTTCGAAGACGGTGGTCGAAAAGCTCGTGATCAACCGCAACTACGGCGGCAAGCTCATCTGCGAGGTCGTCGCCCGTTCGAAGAACGGCGGCCGCGTCAAGATTCGATTCGTCCTGAACGTCGCACCGGCACGGGTGGCCGTGTCGCCAGCGGTGACCGGTTAGGTAACGACGTTCGGTGCGTTTCACCATATGAGCGGCTGAATCGGCTCGGGCGCCATGATCAGGCCGATGCGGAGACCCACCTTGTCGCCGTTTCGCCGCGGCCTAGGGTACGCTCCCGGCCCCCGACGCTGAGGAACTCGACATGGGCCGGCTCGACAACCCGGAGCTCTTCGAGCTCGACTCGCTCAACATGCTCGGCACCCTCGCGGCGTCGGCGGAAACGATCGCAAGCGCCCGCGGAGCGGCGGCGGCCCTCGACTTGCCGTTTCCGAACTCCGCGATCAAGAACGTGGCCATCTGTGGGATGGGCGGCTCGGGAATCGCGGGCGACCTCATCACCTGCGCCTACGCCGACCGGCTGCGCTGTCCGGTTCAGTCTCTTCGCAACTACTACCTGCCCGGTTGGGTTGGGCAGGACACGCTCGTCATTTTGGTGAGCTACTCCGGCGAGACCGAAGAGACACTCACCGCCGCGATGGAGGCACTCGATCGGGGCTGCCTTGCGGTCGGCATCACGACCGGCGGCAAGCTCGGGAGCTGGTATCCGGACCGCGGCCTCCCGGTGATCTCGGTACCGTCGGGCCTCCAGCCGCGGGCGGCGCTTCTGAACCTCCTTGTCCCGCTCCTCGAGCTTCTCGCGCGCTGCGAGGTGCTGCCGGACATGACCGCCGACCTCGATGACGCCGAGCGCGTCGCTCGAGCGGCAGCGGAGAGCTACGGGCCGTCGGTCCCGGAATCGCACAACGGGGCGAAGATCCTCGCCCAAGCCCTCGAGGGGTCACTCCCGGTTATCTGGGGGGCGGAGATGACCGCCGCAATCGCCCAGCGCTGGAAGGGCCAGATCAACGAGAACGCGAAGCTCCCCGCCTACTATGCGGCCCTTCCCGAGGCAAACCACAACGAGATCGTGGGATTCCAGCAGATGGGTGAGCTCGGCCCCCTGACGAGCGTCGTGATGCTGCGCGACCCACGTCAGCATCGCCAGGTGATGCGCCGGTTCGACCTGACGCGAGAGCTCATCGAGCCCGCGGTCGGGCAGGTCCTGTCGGCGGAGGCCGAAGGCGAGACGACCCTCGGTCGTGCGCTCGACCTTGTCCTGCTCGGCGACTACGTCTCCATCTACCTCGCGTGCCTGCGTGGGGTCGACTCCGGGCCGGTGGAGCTGATCTCCAAGCTCAAGGAACGTCTCGCGACCTCCGGCCACGGACGCACGCCCGACCCCGCGTAGCGCTACGGCGTTGACACCACCAGGTCGCTCTCAGTGGTGGTTGGGACCTCACCCGTGACGGCGTCGGCCCCAGACGGGGAACCGTCACCGGGAGCCGCCTCCGAACCGGCAGCGACGGGCGCCGCCGTCGGCAGCGGGTCGAGACCGTCGAAGTGGTACTCGACGTAGGGGTTCCAGAGCATGAACTCGCCGACCCCGACGCGCTCGGCGGCCGCGACCTGCTCACGCACCTGCGCGCCCGTGTACTGGACGGCGATGGTGTAGTCCTGGAGCCACGGCACGACGCGCGCGCCGGTTCCCGCCGTCTCCTCCTGGAACTTCCTCAGGACGCGCTCGACGATCTGGCCGGGCTGGCGTTCAGGATCTGCCACCTCGTACTCACCCTTTGCCCAACCTGCGGGGTAAAGCATGGGGGCGACGACATCGAGGTAGCGCGACATACGCGGCACGTCTTGGGCGATCTCATCCGGGCCCCGCCGGCCGGCGGCGATTCCGAAAATCGATGCCCCGAGGAGCGCGTTCGTCGGCTTCAATGCCAGCTGCGTCTGCTGGAGGAATCGGACGATCTCGTCTGAGGGCGAATCGGGGAGGCCGGGGAACCGCATCGATTCGATCGGACCATCCGGGCGCCGGACGTAGTCGTAGAGGATCTCGTCCACACCCGCGCGCGCCGCTTCGACGGCGATCGAGAGGTTGTAGCTCCGCACGTCGTCGCTTGCGAGGTTGGTGAATCCTCCCGACGACGAATACGGGTATCCCGCCGGGTTTTGGACAACCATGTCCTTGCGGCCGTTGGCCCACGCCCAACTGGCAAGCTCAGGGTCTCGAAAGGCGACAAGGCGACCGACGACGCGACCCCCTCGGGAGTGAATCTCACGCACCGCCTCGGCGAGGTCGTACTCCGGTCGGACCGCGCCGATGCGCTTCCCGAGCGAACTCTGGGAGTTGTATCCGACGATTCCGCGCTCGTCCTTGAGGTCGAGTTCGACCGCGGTGAGCATCCGACGCTCGAACTGCCGGTAGATCGCGGCTCGAATGGTGGCGCTCTTCCAGGCGATCGCGGTCACGTGAACCGCGCGCACCGGCCTGGTCGTCGCGCGAGGAATGACCTTGATGTCGACCGGGGCGAGCGCGGAGTTACCGGCTTGGTCGATGGCCCGTACCTCGACCGGCTGCACGGGCGGCGTTGGGAGCGTCTTGGTGAAGATCCCTTTTCGCAGGGCGACGGCGCGCCCGTCGACGAACACCCGGGAGGCCTCGTCGACAGTCCCGGTGATCGTGACCGGCTTCCAGCGTTCGTTTCGATCCTGTCCCGCGAGAATGGCGATCTTTGGTGGGGTCTTGTCGATCGTAAAGGTCCACGTCCGGCGGTCCGGCCATGGCAGGAGCGGCTGGTCGACGGTCAGCTCGACCCGGTGCGCTCCTTCCGAGAGGTCGCGAGGCTGGTAGAAGAACCCGCCCTTCGGGGTGCGCGCATCGTCGGTGATGTCGCCGCCGTCGAGTGTCAGCGTCGCGTTCGCGAGAAGGCGGGCGTTTGTCGACTTGATCTGGATCTTCAGCCGGTCGATCGAGGCCGGCCCGAGTTGGGCGTTCGGCGCCGGGCCGATGGAGGTCACCTGTGGGCCGACCCCCCGGCCCATCGCCCCGAGCCCGAGGCCGGCGATCGCCCCACCCACGGCGAGGATCACGCCACGCGAGCGCGGCATGCGCCGCAGCGCGCGGCCGGCGCTCCGGATGTCGGCAACGAGCGTCCTCGGGCCTCGGTGGCGCCGGGCCCGCGATATCCCCTCGATATGTTCGGTTTCGAGCTTGGCCACAGTCGCGTTCGCCGCGAGGGTCCATCCCGCAGCGGGAAGGGAGGATAGCCCCTTCCCGGGGTGCGGACATCCCCAAAGCGACGCGCGGCCTGGTTGGCGTCGCGTCATGGCTACAGTCCATGGCCGCTCAAACCTTCGAGGTCCGTCGCGGAAAGGAACGCCGATGTCGGTGGCGTCGCTCGATCTTGATCCTCAGTCGATCCTCCGGCTCCAGCCCGGCGCGGTGCGGTTGCTCGACCAAACGCGCCTCCCCGGGGAGGTCGTCCACCGGACGTTGACCCACTGGCAGGACGTCGTCGACGCGATTCGGGGCATGGTTGTGCGGGGGGCGCCTGCAATCGGGATCGCGGGGGCGATGGGGGTCGCGCTTGCGGCGCAGACGACCCCAAACGAGCTTCCCGAGGCGATCAGGGCGCTGCGGGCGGCTCGGCCGACGGCGGTGAACCTCGCATGGGCAGTCGACGCGCAGGCGCGCCTTGTGGGCACTCACCCAGGCCCCGGCCTCGCGGAGGCGCTCGCGGAGGGTGCCAGGCAAATCCACGCCGACGAGGTCGCGCGCTGTAAGGCAATCGGGCGCCACGGCGCGACGCTCATCACCCGCGGGGCGAGGATATTGACGCACTGCAACGCCGGCGCGCTCGCCACCGGCGGCTACGGGACGGCACTCGGAATCGTGCGTGCGGCGTTCGAGATCGACCCGACGCTGAGGGTGCTGGTCGACGAGACGCGGCCGCTGATGCAGGGTTCTCGGCTGACGGCCTGGGAGCTTGCCCAAGCGGGAATCGGGCACACGGTGATCGCCGACAACATGGCGGCGGCGATGATGGCCGCGGGGAGGGTCTCGCACGTCGTGGTAGGGGCTGATCGGATCGCCGCGAATGGCGATGTGGTCAACAAGATTGGGACCTACGGCGTGGCGGTGCTGGCGAGGGCACACGACATTCCGGTGATCGTGGCCGCGCCGACGTCGACCGTGGACCTCGCGACGCCAACGGGAACGGCGACGCCGATCGAGGAGCGCGATCCGGTCGAGGTTCGTGACGTGTCACTCTTTGGACGACGTGCGTTCGCCGCAGACAGCCCCGTGGCGAACCCGGCGTTCGACGTGACCCCAGCCTGGATGGTCTCGGCGATCATCACCGAGAACGGCGTCCACCGAGCGCCGTACGACCGGTCGCTATGCCAGGTTTGAAGAACGGCATCGAGTGGCTTGGTCGCCGGCCGTTGCGCGTGGCACGATTCAGGGATGAATCGCATCAACATCGGCTCCGGGGACTACACCTTTGACGATGGCTCACCTGAGGGGTTTCGTGCCGGGATGCTGCGGATGGGGGCGACGCTCGGCGCGGTCAAGACCGGGGCGAGCGCGTATGAGCTACCTCCCGGCCAGGCCATCTGCCCCTACCACTACGAGTACGGCGAGGAGGAGTGGCTCGTTGTCCTGAGCGGTCATCCGACGCTCCGCCACCCCGAGGGGTTCGACACCCTCGAACCCCTCGACGTCGTGCACTTCCCCGAAGGGCCGACTGGGGCCCATCTCGTTCGAAACGAAACCGATGAAACCGTTCGTGTCCTGATGTTTTCGACGCGAAACTTGCCCGCGGTTACGGTCTACCCGGACAGCGGCAAGATCGGCGTCTGGACCGGCAACGCCGACGACAACGTGCTCGCGCGCCGACCCGACAACGTCGACTACTGGGACGGCGAACGCTAACTCACGGGGTGACCGACGCCCGACAGGGCGCTGATGACAAACGCGGCGACCGACAGGAGCGAGATCAGCTTCGCGTTCATCGGGCACGAACCAACTTCCACGCGGTGCGTCCCGTTCGTTCAGGTCGCATGCGAAGGGCCGTCACCCGGTCGACTCGGACCCGGGCGAGGAGGGGCGGCTCGCGAGGCGCACGCGGGGGTCAGAAAACGCCAACGCTCCACGGCCGACGGCAATGGCGTAGGGGGTCGAACCGTCCGGAAGCAGGACGGTTACCGTTCGCGCCATGCCGCGCATCCCGTGAAGCGCGAGCGGCTCGTCGCGGAGAATTGGGACATCCCTGCGGCCGAGACCGAGCACATCGACGTGGAGTGTTGGCATGTCCGTGGATTCGTCTCGGGATGGGATTTGGATCACTCCTGACACGAAGCTGGGCCACAGACGCCACATCCACGCCAAGCGCCGACACACCTGTGGCCGGCATGCTCGGACCATGTTTCTTCGCACCGTCCTGGGCTCACTTGCCGAGCTCGTCGCGCCGACCCGCTGCGCGGCGTGCCGGCGGCCGGGTGATCCAATCTGCGCCACCTGTGCCCGTTTGCTTGAGCCCCCGTCAGGCCCTCGCTGCGCGAGGTGTGGGCAGCTGACGGCGATCGACGTCGAGCGGTGCCCGGAGTGCCCCGGCGCGCGACTGCACTGCACTCACGCGTTTGGCTACCGAGGCCCGATCCCCGAGATCGTCAACGCCTTCAAGGATCGAAACCGCACGGACCTCGCACGACCCCTCGCGGCCCTCGTCGCGGACCAGGTCCCCCCGCCAGTCGCGGGCACAGTCCTCGTGCCCGTGCCGCTCTCAACCCGTCGCCATCGCGAGCGGGGCTACAACCAGGCCGAGATCCTCGCCCGCGCCCTTGGCACGCGATGGGGGATAGAGGCGCGAAACCTCCTCGAGCGCACCCACGACGGCCCACACCAGCGCGGCGCGGGACGCGACGCAAGGGCAGCGCAGGTGCGGGGAGCCTTTGCGCTTCGCCGCGGCGTCGTCGGCATCGAGCATGTCGTCTTGATTGACGACGTCCACACGACGGGCGCGACCCTCGCCGCATGCGCGCGAGCGTTTCGATGGTCGGGAGTGAACGTGATCACCGCAATTGCGGTTGCGCGTGTCTGGCCGAGCTACCCTTCCCTGGACACAGTCCGACACTGGTCTGGGACTGGCGACGAGGAGAGCGACTGATGGAGCTCCAGGTCACAGGACGCAACCTTCCGGTCACCGATGCGCTGCACGAGCACGCCGAGCGAAAGCTCGCCAAGCTCGAGCGCTTCCTGCCGGCTTGGGATGGGGCAACTCGGGTTGAGCTGGAACTGTTCGTCGAGCGCAACAAGAGTGTCCCGCACCGCCAGGTTGCGGAAGCGACCGTCCGCACGAAGGGGCCGATACTCCGCGCGCAGGAGCACGCCGACGACATGTACACCGCGATCGACCATGTCGTTTCGAAACTCGAACGCCAAGCGACGAAGTACCGCGAACGCCGCAAAGCCCACCGGGACCCGCATCACCACGACGGCACTCCGCCTCCGGAGCCCGTGACCCTGGTGGCTGGCGAGAACGAGGAGGCGACCATCGTCAAGCGCAAGAGCTTCGAAATGAAACCGATGAGCCTCGACGACGCCGCGCTCCAGCTTGACATGCTCAACCACGACTTCTACGTCTTCCGGGACGCTGATGCGGGCCGTGTGAGCGTCATCTACCGCCGCGCCGACGGTAACCTCGGCCTGATCGCCCCTGACGCATAGAGAGACGAACCGCTCGCGACGCCGCCGCCGTCCGAGCGCCACGACGTGAGAGGGGTCGACCGAGTCTCGGTCGGCCCCTCTTAAGCTGGGAGAGCGTGACGTGAGCCCGCACTCTGTCCAGATCGCGTACTGGGGTGAGTCCGCCGGCAGGCGTTGGAGCACGGCCCATGAGTCCTCTTGACGCCGTTCTCGCTCCGCGAAGGGTGCACGCAGCCAAGGCGACCTGGCCGACGACGTGACGCTCGCTGCGCAAGCCGTTACCGAGGCTCGCGCGAAGAGCAAGGCACTGGGCTCACGGAGTGCTTCGACGAGGATCTTGCCCGAACGAGCGACGCTCCCGTCAACCCGGTGTCACCGTAGCCACGTTGTGAGTTGAGCGAAACCTCCTTCGAACCTTCCAGCTCAGGTTCCCGAGCGCTCGGGCCGAAGAGGTTGGTTGCTAGCATCAAAACCAACGCCCCTGCCTCCCCGGGAGCCACCCTGGAATGAGTACCGACCTCCTCAACCGCGTTCTGCGCTTCGGCGAAGGCCGCGAGATGAAGAAGCGCGTCGCCCGCGCTGACCGCATCAACGCGCTCGAGCCCGCGATCGAAGGGCTCTCCGACGACGAGCTGACCGCTCGCAGTCAGGACCTCCGGGACAGGGTTGCCGGCGGTCTGACCCTGGACGATGCGCTGGAGGAGGCGTTCGCGCTGTGCCGCGAGGCGAGCAAGCGAACGATGCAGATGCGCCATTTCGACGTCCAGCTCGTCGGCGGGATTGTGCTCCACGAGGGCGCCGTCGCCGAGATGAAGACCGGTGAAGGCAAGACCCTCACCGCGACGCTCGCCGTGTACCTGAACAGCCTCGCTGGCGAGGGCGTCCACATGGTGACGGTCAACGACTACCTGGCCCGCCGCGACGCGCTCTGGATGACCCCGATCTATCGCGCGCTCGGTGTGAGCGTCGGGATCATCGAGAACATGCTGCCGGAGGACATGCGCCGCGAGGCCTACGAAGCCGACGTGACCTACGGGACGAACTCCGAGTTTGGTTTTGACTACCTGCGCGACAACATGGCCGTCCGAATCGAGGATTGCGTCCAGCGCGGCCACAATTTCGCGGTCGTCGATGAAGCCGACTCGATCCTGATCGACGAGGCCCGGACGCCGCTCATCATCTCGGGGATCCCCGAGGCCGCGGCCGACACGTACTACCGCTTTGCGCGCATCATCCCGACCCTCAAGAAGGGTGTCGACTTCGAGGTCGACGAGAAGCAGCGCACCGTTGCACCGACCGAGAGCGGCGTCGACAAGGTCGAGAAGGCGATCGGGATCGAGAACCTCTACCTCGACATCCATGGCCAGCTCGTTAACCACCTCGTCCAGGCCCTCAAAGCGCACGCCCTCTTCAAGCGCGACAAGGAGTACATCGTCCGCGACGGCGAGGTGCTGATCGTCGATGAGTTCACGGGGCGCAGCCTCGAAGGGCGGCGCTACTCCGAGGGCCTGCACCAGGCGATCGAGGCCAAAGAGGGCCTGCGAATCCGCGAGGAGAACCAGACCCTCGCGACCGTCACGCTCCAGAATTACTTCAGGCTCTACGAGAAGATCTCCGGCATGACCGGCACCGCCTCGACCGAGGCGACCGAGTTCTCGAAGATCTACAAGATGGAGGTCGTGTCGGTTCCCACGAACCGGCCGATGGTCCGCCTCGACCAGAATGACCAGATCTTCAAGACGCGCGACGGTAAGTTCAAGGCCGTCGCCGAAGACATCAAGGAATGCCACGAGCGGGGTCAGCCGGTGCTTGTCGGCACGGTCGCCGTCGAGACGTCCGAGATGCTTTCGGATCTCCTGACGCGCTACGAGATTCCCCACAACGTGCTGAACGCGAAGCAGCATGAGCGCGAGGCCGAGATCATCAAGGATGCGGGCCAGCAGGGCTCCGTCACCATCGCCACCAACATGGCCGGCCGTGGCGTCGACATCAAGCTCGGCGAGGGCGTTGTCGAGCTCGGTGGGCTCTACGTGCTCGGCACCGAGCGCCACGAAAGTCGCCGGATCGACAACCAGCTCCGCGGGCGCTCGGGGCGTCAGGGAGACGCGGGTCGTTCGCGCTTCTACCTGTCAGCCGAGGACGACCTCATTCGGATCTTCTCGGGCGACCGGATGTATAAGGTGCTCGACCGGTTCGGCCAGGGCGATGACGTGCCGCTCGAGGCGCGGATCCTCTCGAAGACAATCGAAGGGGCCCAGAAGAAGGTCGAGGAGCAGAACTTCGGCATCCGTAAGCGCGTGCTTGAGTACGACGATGTGCTGAACAAACAGCGCGAAGTGATCTACGCCGAGCGCCGTCGGGTCCTCGAGGGCGAAGACGTCTCGGAGCGCGCCCGCAACTGGGTGGTTGAGACGCTCGTCGATGCGGTCGACGCCGCCGCCGGCCCCGAGGACGATCCCCCGGCCGACTGGGATTGGGACGCGCTCTTTGCGCAGCTGCGCACGATCTACCCGATCTCGTTCGGACCTGGAGCATTCGATACGTCGAGCATCGGCCGGGACGAACTCCTGGACCGGCTTGAAGACGACGCCCTGGCGGCCTACGACGCCCGCGAGGCGGAACACGGCGAAGAGTTGATGCGCGACGTCGAGCGCTGGTCGCTCCTACAGACCGTCGACAGCCACTGGCGCGAGCACCTGCTCAACATGGACTACCTGCGCGAGGGCATTCACCTGCGCGGCCTCGCACAGAAGGACCCGCTCTCGGAGTACCGCATCGAGGGCCACGCGATGTTCGAGGAACTGATGGACGGGGTCAAGCAGGAGTTCGTCCGCTTCATGTTCCACTTCGAGCTGCAGGAGACCCCCGAGCTCGAGGGACCGCACCTCGAAGACGCGAACTACACCTACGCCGACGAGCCCGTTCAGGGCATCGCGGCCGCCGCGCAGCTCGCCGCCCAAGAAGGCTCAGTCGCGGTTGCGCAGGCCGAGTACGAGGAGGAGTTCACCGACGAAGAGCTCGAGGCGCTCGCCATGGGTGAGGAGCCGTCAAACGGCGCGAACGCCGCGGCCGCGCCGGTCGTCCAACGTGTCCTTGACAGCGAGTTCGACACGGTGGGCCGAAACGACCCCTGCCCGTGCGGCTCGGGGAAGAAGTTCAAGCGCTGCCACGGAGGCGCGTCACCGCCTACGGACTGATGACCTCAAGGCCGGGCACCCGGTCGAAGTCCGCGTCGCTCGTGACGAGCTGAAGACCGAGCGTGATCGCTGTCGCCGCAATCCAAAGGTCGTGCGCGGCGATCAAAGCTCCTGCCTGTGCAAGATCCGCCCAAAGGCGTGCGTGCGTACGCGCGATATCGGTGGTGATCGGAATCGGGTTGAGCTGACTAAGCACGCGCTGAATGTAGGCGAGTCGCGACGCGCGACGACGTTGGTCAGCCCGTTCTGCGCCGAAGAGAAGCTCGCTGGCTGTGATGACGCTCACCGACCAAGGTTGGGCCCCGCACACACGCTCGATCCTCTGCCACACGCCACGATCGCGCTCGCCGTCGATCAGCGTGCAAGTGTCAACTAGGACTGCCATGGATCGTCCGGGGGTCCGAACGACTTGCGGGCAGCCTTAAGATCATTGGCAAAGTCAGCATCAATGGGAGGAGCGTCGCGAAAAATCTCCGCCAGTCGTTCGATCGGCAAGAAGTGGCTCTTCATGGGCCCAAGGCTGGCGACAGGCGCACCATTGCGAACGATTTCGATGGTTTCGCCCGCTGCAACGCGATTCAGAACCTCAGAGAATCGGCGTGAGACATCAGTTGCGGTCATGAGGGTCATGGCGGCCAGAGTATCAGATTAGTCCGATAAATCGGCCCACACGTCTCACGAACCACGGCTACTCGCCCGCCTCGACTCGGTGGAGAACGGTCGCGCGATTGTTAGCGACGTCCTCGTCGGTCACGCGCGGCGTCGGCTCGCGGTAGCCGAGACGCCCGCGCGTGGATTTTCGCTGGTGTCGGTAACCTGGATGGATGAGCACAACCGAAAAGGGCCCGAACCTCGATGACCTCGCGCAGAAGGCCGGGCGCCTGAGCGAGCGGACGACGCTCATGGGCGACTACCTCGACCCGGCACGGATCGAGGCTGAGCTCGCCGAACTCGAAACGCAGATGGAAGCGCCCGCCTTTTGGGACGACCCGGTCGCGGCCGCCAAGGTCAACACTCGCTACAGCGCCGAGCAGCGTCGCCTCAACGACTACCGCGAGGTCTCCGGCGAGGTCGACGATCTCGTCGAGCTGATCGGAATGGGCCGCGAGGAAGAGCGCGCCGGTAGCCTCGAAGATGGCTTCCTCGTCGAGATGATCACGGGCCTTGACCGGGCCGAGGCGCGCATCGAACAGCTCGAGGAGGCGCGCCTCTTCACCGGCGAGCGCGACGACGGCAACGCGATCGTCAGCATCAACTCCGGCGAGGGCGGCACCGACGCGCAGGACTGGGCCGAGATGCTCCTTCGGATGTACCTGCGCTGGGCCGAGCGGCGTGGCTTCAAGGCCGAGGTAAACGACCGCCTGGATGGCACCGAAGCCGGAATCAAGAGTGCAACGTTCACGGTGTCCGGACCCAACGCATACGGCCTCGCGGCGGCCGAGCGTGGTGTCCATCGCCTTGTCCGACTCTCGCCGTTTGACTCAGCTCACCGCCGACAGACGAGCTTTGCGGCCGTCGAGGTGAGCCCGCTCGTCGGTGACGATGTCGCGATCGAGATCGACGACAAGGACCTCAAGATCGACACCTACCGGGCAAGCGGCGCCGGCGGGCAGCACGTCAACAAGACCGAGTCGGCCGTGCGGATCACCCATATGCCGACAAAGATCGTCGTCCAGTGCCAAAACGAGCGCTCGCAGATGCAAAACCGGGCGACAGCGATGTCGATGCTGAAGTCGAAAATGGTGCTGATGGAGCTTGAGCGGCGTGAGGAGGAGGCCGCGAAGGCCCGCGGCGAGTCGATGACGATCGGTTTCGGAAGTCAGATCAGGTCGTATGTGATCCACCCCTACTCGCTCGTAAAGGACCTCCGCACGAGCCACGAGACCGGGAACGTCCAAGCGGTCCTCGACGGCGACCTCGACGCCTTCATCCGCGCTGAGCTTGAGCGCAGGGCCAAGTTGGCGCGCGGTTAGCGGCCCGCCCTCACTCGAATAAGGGATTCGTCGCCTCGAAACGTCGTCGCTTTGCTTCGGCTTGGCACCGTCCGATGTGCAGGGAGCGCCCACAATGCGGCGAAACTCGCTTCAGTCGGCCCCATTCCGGGGCCTCCTTCTCGTTGAAGACATCTGAGGCTGCGGCTACCCTGACTCCAGACAACGAACGGACGAGCTGTCGCCGCCACGTGCAGGCGACCCGCCGCATCGATCGGCGCCGAGCCAGGGCGCCCCGACTTGTAGAGGTTACGTGAGCACTGAATCACCGATGAGCGCCCCAGACAACGATCGCGCCGCGCGACGCGCCGAGCGGGCAGGACGAGGCGCAAGGGAACGTGCCAGCGCCCGGTTCGGCCGCGACCGCATCATGCGAACCGGCTCCGGGCCGATGGTCGTCTTCGATCGGGTCACCAAGACCTATCCGGGTGGCACAGTCGGCCTCGAGGATCTCTCGGTCACGATCGACGCCGGTGAGTTCGTCTTCCTCGTCGGCCCGTCCGGGTCCGGGAAGTCAACGTTCATCCGAACGATGATGAAAGAGCTGGAGTTCGATGCCGGCCGGATCGTCGTCGGCGGTCGCGATCTCGGCGCGCTGCGGCGCAACAAGGTGCCGCACCTGCGGCGCTCCATCGGCTGCGTGTTCCAGGACTTCAAACTCCTCACGAACCGCACGGCCTCCGAGAATGTCGCCTACGCCTTGCAGGTCATCGGAGAGCCACCCCGCCAGATCCGCCGCAAGGTCCAGGAGATGCTCGCGCTCGTCGGCCTCGCCGAAAAGGGTGGGCGCCTTCCGACTGAGCTCTCAGGCGGGGAGCAGCAGCGCGTCTCGATCGCGCGGGCCTTCGTGAATCATCCGAGCCTCCTCATCGCCGACGAGCCCACCGGGAACCTCGATCCCGAGACCTCGATCGGGATCATGCAGCTCCTGCACCGCATTAACCGGACCGGCACGACGGTCATCGTCGCGACCCACGACCGCGAGATGGTCGACCGGATGCAGATGCGCGTCATCGCGCTCGAAGGCGGGCGCCTCGTTCGCGATCAGCGCGAGGGTAACTACGAGCACCCGGAGAACTTCGGTTTGACGCAGACCGGCTCTGCGCCGGTCGTTGCGCCTCAGGCTGACCTGCCCGCAGGTCCGCCACCGCCCGCCGCCCCGCCGCTCGGCCCGGATCCCGCAGCGACGTCGGAGCAGCCGCTCGCCGTACCACCACCCGGCATGCCCACCTGGACCCCTGGCCCTGACTCCCCGCCACCGCTTCCGCCACGACCGAACGTTGATCAGGAGCGTGGCCGATGAGGGTTCGACTGTTCATTGGCGAGGCGCTCCGCTCGATCAAGTCGAACGCGGCCATCTCGACCGCCGCGACGGTGACCGTGCTCATTACGGGCTTCATCCTCGGATCTGCGCTTGCCGCCTACCTCTACGTCAAGTCGCAGGTCGACAACCAGCGCGGCCGAGTCGAGATCCGAGCCTACATCCAGGACGCTGCGACACCCGACCAGGTCAACGCCCTCCAGCGGCGGATCACGAGCACCGCCCACGTGAAGAAATCCCAATACGTCTCCAAAGACGAGGCGCTCGATCGGATGCAGAAGCGCCTGAAGAACACCGACATCCTTGATCTGATCCCGGGAAACCCGCTCCCGGCCTCGTTCGAGATCACCCCGGACAACGCCGACAACACCGCCGGCATCATGAAGACGCTCGAGGGCGATCCTGCCCTGCTGCGCGACAAGGACACGCCGACCGGTCTTGACGACGGGGGGCCGATCACCCGGAAGCTCCTGAAGGTGAGCCGCTTCATCAGCTGGACGGGGCTCGCGCTCGTGCTCACGCTCCTTGTCTCGTCCATCCTGCTGATCGCCAACACGATTCGACTCTCGATCTTCGCGAGACGACGAGAGGTCGAGGTGATGAAGCTCGTCGGAGCGACGAACTGGTTCATCAGGTGGCCGTTCATCATCGAGGGGGTCATCTGCGGCCTCGTCGGCGGGCTGCTGTCGGTGGTGCTTCTCTTCACCGCGAAACGCGCCTTCGTCGACAACCTTCTTGCCGACAGCGGCACCCTCGTCCAGTCGGCCCCCTCGTCGATCGGCTTCGGCCCGCTCGCCGTTCTGGTCGTGCTGACGGGTGTGGCGGTTGGCGCACTCGGCAGCGCGGTCACGCTGCGGCGCTTCCTGAAGGTGTGAGCGCACCCCGGGGCAGGACACCGGAGCGTCGCCGGCGCTCCTTGGTCTGGCTCACGGCACTCGCGGCTGGCCTCGTCATTTTCCTGGTCGGCCGCGAGGTTGGATCGCGCACGGGTCGCTCCGCGAGCCTGAGCGACGAGGTGATCGACGTGGTCCGCTCCCGCTACCGGGAGCCGGTGAATCCGCGAAAGCTGCAGCGGACCGCCGTCGATGCCGTCATCGCCTCCCTCGATGACCCCTACACCGCCTACCTCGACCCCGCCGCACTCAACCGGGCCAACGACCAGGGCGCGGGCGCCTACTCGGGGATCGGGATACGCCTCGATCGCAGCGTTGACCGTCTCGTGGTGGCGTCCGTCTTCCCGAAGAGCCCCGCGGCGCTCGGTGGCGTGCTCGTCGGGGACCATCTTCTCGCGGTGGACGGCCGTGTCGTCACGAAGCTTCGTGACGTGGCGGGATCGATTCTCGGGAAGGAAGGCACCGTCGTGCGCCTGCGCGTGTCGACCGGCGACGGCCCTCCGCGCGAGGCATCCCTGACCCGGCGGCGTATCACCGCGCCGGCCGTCGCGTCGTCGACGAAGGTGGTGGCGGGAACGCCCGTCGGCTACGTCCAGCTCTTCGGATTCACGAAGGGCTCCGGCGCTCAGATGCGAGGGGCGGTGCGCCGGCTCGTCGACAGCGGTGCGAAGGGCCTCGTCCTCGACCTCCGCGGCGACCTCGGCGGATTCGTTTCCGAGGCGGTCACCGCGGCGGGTACCTTCCTGCCGAAGGGCGCAACGATCGCCACGACCCAGGGCGCACACGAAAAGCCGGAGACGATCAAGACCAAGGGCGGCACCGTCGCGGCAGCGCTTCCGCTCGTTGTCCTCGTCGATCAAAACAGCGCGAGCGCGAGCGAGATTCTCGCCGGAGCGCTCCGCGACAATGGTCGAGCGACGCTCATCGGCACGCGCACCTTCGGCAAAGCGCGAATCCAAGTCACCCAGGAGTTGAAGAGCGGCGGCGCACTGAAGGTCACGATCGCGAGCTACCGCACCCCGAGCGGTCTCGACATCAGCGACAAGGGCCTTCCGCCCGCGGTCTTTAGCCTCGACGACCCGAAAACCGAGGCCGATGAGCCGCTTGACCGAGCGCTTGAGGTCGTCACCGGGAGGGCGCCGACGCGGCCACCGACGGTGACTCCGGTGACCGGGTGAGAGACCGCCCGCGCGCCGTTGTCGCGGAGCTTGTGGCGGTCGGCCGAGGCGCGGGAGCACGGCCGGCATTTGAGGCAGGGCCCGTCGTCGCCCTCGCCAAGCACTCACGCAAGGGGGCAGTCATCGGGGACCTGGCCCTCGTGCGACTTCGCGGCGCAGGCGGCGAGGTTCTCCAGCGCCTGGGCCGTGCCGACGCGGTGCGTGACGTGCTCGCGGCGCTTCTCACCCATGCACAGCTTCCACGGCGCTTTCGGCCCGAGGTGGGCGTCGAGGCCGACAGCGCGGCCCCCCGCGCGACGACGACCGATCCGGGCCGCGTTGACCTCACCGGTCAGCGGGTGATCACGATCGACCCGGAGGGTGCGAAGGACCACGACGACGCGGTCTGTGTCTGCGAGGAAGGCGACGCCATCCGACTCTGGGTGCACATCGCCGATGTCGCCTGGTTTGTCCCAGCCGGCGGTGCCGTCGACCGGGAGGCAGCGCACCGGGCAACGTCGGTCTACCTTCCGGGAACGGTTGTCCCGATGCTCCCCGAACGCCTCTCGACGGATCTGTGCAGCTTGCGGCCGGGCGATCCCCGCAAAGTCGTGACGGCAGAGATGCTGATCGGGCCGGGTGGGATCGTGCGCGAGACGCGCTTCTATCGGTCGCTCGTTCGGTCTGAACGCCGCCTAAGCTACCCCCAGGTGGACGGGTTCTTTGCCGGTACCCCCCTCGGAGACCCTGGGCTCGAAGCCGACCTCACCTGCGCGCGCCGCCTCGCCGAGTGGCTCCGGGAGGCGCGAATGACGCGTGGGGCCCTCGAGATCGTCTCCGGCGAGGCCGCATTCCGCTTCGATGGCGACCGGCTCGTCGATGCGGTCATGGAGGGCCAAACGCCCGCCCACTCGCTTGTCGAGGAGTGCATGATCGCCGCAAACGAGGCGGTGGCTCGGTTCCTGATCGCCGCGGGGCGTCAAACGGTGTTTCGCATCCACCCCGACCCGAAACCGCGCGCAATCGAGCGCCTCTACGATCGACTCGAAGCGCTCGACGTTCCATTGCCACCCCTTGCCGACGGACCGCTGACGCCCGACCAGTGCGCGAAGGCGGCACGCGACGCTGCCGCGGCCGTCGCGCGCCGCCTTTCCGCAGGTGGGCCCGGCGCTCGCGCCTTTCCCTCTGTCGTTCTTCGGGGCCTCGAGCGTGCGTACTACGACGTCGGTCCCCCCGGACACTCGGGTCTTGCGTCGTCTGCCTACCTGCATTTCACCTCGCCAATTCGCCGCTACCCTGATCTCCTCGTGCACCGAACGCTCCTTGCGGCGCTTGGAATCGAGGACTCGAGCCCCGGCCTTGTCGCGCTCGCTGGCGCTGCCGCCGACAGCTCCGATCGCGAACGGGAGGCGCAGGACCTCGAGCACCGCGCCGACCGGATCTGTCTCGCATTTCTCCTCAAGGAACGCCTCGGGCGGGACGGCTGGGACGAGCAGTTCACGGCCGAGATCACCGGCCTTGTTGCCGCGGGTGCGTTCGTTGCGTTTGGTGCGGCATTCGAGGGTTTCCTCCCGGCCAGTCGTGTCGGCGCAGAGGACTGGCGCCTCGACCCAGCTGAGGTCATGCTCGTTGGGGAGCGCTCAGGCCGGCGGCTGCGGCTCGGCGAGACCATTGATGTTCGGGCGACGTCGATCGAGCCGCTGCGAGGTCGCGTCACGCTCGAGCCCGCCGAAGGGGCGGCCGAGAGGCGTGGGCCTGAGCGGTCTCGCCAGGCACGCCGGCATCCTCCTCGAATCGTTCGCCGAGGCAGATAGGCCGCTGGGCCCGCTACCCTTAGCGGGTGGGCAAGAAAACGAAGAGCACCGCCACGAGTGATCCGCGATTTGGTGACATCGCGAGAAACCGACGTGCGCTCCACGAGTACGAGATCCTCGAACGCGTCGAGGCGGGCATCATGCTCGTCGGTAACGAGGTGAAGGGGCTGCGCGAGGGTGGCGCGAGCATCATGGACGCATACGCGCAGCTGCGTGGGGGAGAGGCATGGCTGATCGGCCTCCACATCCCTGGCTATACGAACGCCGGCACGACGCCGCAGGATCCGACCCGAACACGGAAGCTGCTCCTGCACCGGCGCGAGATCGAGAAGCTCGCCGCCCGGATCAACGAGAAGGGTCTCACCCTCGTTCCGTTGCGCGTCTACTTCGAGAAGGGTCGGGCAAAGATCGAACTCGGCCTCGGCCGGGGCAAGGCGCACTACGACAAGCGTCGGGCGATCGCCGAGCGCGACTCCAAGCGCGAACTCGACCGGGTTGCCAAGATCAGCCGCAGGTAGGTCGGGTTACTGGCCGTCGAGCTGCGTGGCGAGTTCGAACCAGGTGGTCTCGAGCTGTTCCCGCGTATCGGCCACGCTTCGAAGCTCGGTGGTGAGGGAACCGAGGCGGACATAGTCGGTCGCGCTCTCGGCCATCAGGCGCTGAAGGTCGTCGTGGCGCGCTGCGAGACGATCGAGTTCGCGCTCGACGCGTTGGGCTTCCTTGCGAGCGGCGCGCAGCGTCGTGCCCGGGGAAGGGGCGCTCGACGTGCGACGCGTGGGCGCCAGAGGAGCCTCATGCTCCCTCTGGCGCAGTTCGAGATACTGGTCGATCCCACCGGGGAGATGGCGAATGTCGCCGTCGCCCATGAGCGCGTAGACGTTGTCGCAGACGCGCTCCACGAAGTAGCGATCGTGGCTTACGACGATGAGCGTACCGGGCCAGCCGTCGAGCAGATCCTCCAATGCGGTGAGTGTGTCGATGTCGAGATCGTTCGTCGGCTCGTCGAGTAGGAGCACGTTCGGCTCGTCCATCAGGAGTCGCATCAGCTGGAGCCGTCGCCGTTCACCGCCGGAGAGGTCGCGGACGAGCGTGCGCCCCCGCGCTCCCCCAAAACCAAAGCGCTCGCAGAGTTTCCCGGCGGTGAGTTCCGTCCCGTCGCCGAGCGTGATTCGCAACCGAACCTGCTCGAGCGATTCCAGCACGCGCAGCTCGCCGGGGAGATCCATCGCGGCTTGTGAGAGGTGTGCGAGGCGCACGGTCTGACCGCGCCGAACCTCACCGCGATCCGGCTGGATCGCCCCGATCAGGACATTCAGGAGGGTGGTCTTGCCGGAGCCATTGACGCCCACCAGGGCGACGCGGTCGCCGGGGCCAAGCCGCCAGGTCACGTCGCGAATGAGGGTGCGGGTGTCGAACGCGATGCTGACGTCGACCGCATCGAGCACGTTCTTGCCGAGTCGGGCCGTCGAAAACCTAAGCAGCTCAGCCCGGTCCCGCACCTCGGGCTCATCGGCGATCAGCGCGTTTGCGGCCTCGACCCGAAAGCGCGGCTTGGTCGTGCGTGCCGGCGGCCCGCGGCGCAGCCACGCGAGTTCCTTGCGCATCAGGTTTTGGCGGCGTCCCTCGGCGAGAGACTCGCGCCGTTCGCGCTCGGCGCGCGCCAGGACGTAGGCGGCGTAGCCACCGTCGTGCTGGTGGACCTCCCCATCGGACACCTCCCAGGTGCTCGTGCAGGCGGCGTCGAGAAACCACCGGTCGTGGGTCACGACGACGAACGTCCCGCGACGGCTTGCGAGGTACCGCGCGAGCCAGTCGACTCCCTCGACGTCGAGGTGGTTTGTCGGTTCATCCAGGAGAAGCAGCTCAGGCCCGTCGATCAGCGTCCGAGCCAGGGCGACACGGCGTCGTTCACCGCCAGAAAGTGGGCCGATCCGAGTGTCGAGCCCTTGAGGAAATCGGCTGAGCGCGACGCCGCCGAGAAGTCCGTCAAGCACCTCTCGAAATCGTGGATCGCCGGCCCACTCATGGTCGGCACGCCCTTCCACCAACTCATCGCGGATGCTGCGCCCGTCGCTGAGATCGTCGCCCTGGCCGATCAGCCCGAGCGTCAGACCGGTGGTACGGGTCGCAAGGCCCGTGTCGGGCATCTCGATCCCGGCGATCAATCGAAGGAGGGTCGACTTGCCGTCGCCGTTTCGTCCGACGACACCGATCCGGTCTCCCTCGGCGATGCCGAGCGAGACATCGACGAGCACACGGCGCGCGCCGTACTCCTTCGAGGCCGACGACAAGTTGACGAGATTGCGTCCGACGGCCACTCGAGCATCCTGCCAGGCTCCAGTCTCACGATCCAAACCTTGGTGCCTCGAGGTGAACGGAGAATGAGCGACGTCGCGAAGATGTGGAGTGTCAGGCACCTGCTGAGGGTGTCTGATCAGGCAACAAGCGACGTGGTGCCAGACACGACGAAACCGCTCGCCGCCAATGGCTCATGTCTGACACAACCGAGCAAAAGGGGGTCTCGCTCATCCTTTGGCGCCATCTCAGACCGAACGAGCGCCGACCGTCGGCCAGCCGACCTCGTTCGGATGGAGATCGAACTTGCCGCCGTCACGGCACTCGGCGTGAGAGCCCTGATCCATTGTTCTTGACGAGCAGCCATTTCTCGCGTCGCGAAGCGCGTAGCGACCTGCCTGAGACGGACCGGGCTCCGGCCGGCGGCCAGGCTCAGCCCGCGTCGACGCTATCTCGCCGCAGCTGTGCGGAGGCGACGTAGCGCGTGTTCCGGGTGCGCCCGCTCTGGACGACCATGCCCGCATCGACCAGGCGGCGTAGGTCTGCGGTCGCTGTCGCCGGGGAGATGTCCGCCTCTGCGGCGTATCCCGCGCGTTCGATACCGTCAAAAAGGCTCTGCTCCATGGCGATGACGAGCCGGTCGGGCCAGCCGCGACTCTCCGCAATCTCTGCCAGCGCCGCCCATCGTTTGCCGGCTTGAGAGACCTGATCGAGACGAATTCGCGCCTGCTCGATATGCGCGGCGACGCAGAATCGAACCCACGGGGTGGCATCCCGACCCGGCAGGTAGCGGCCGCCCTGAACCTGCCGAAGGACCCGGTAGTACTCGCTCGTGGCGCGGCCGAGGTACTCCTCGATCGAGTTGAACTCCGGCGCATTGAGCCCGTCGCGCGCGAGCACAAGAGACTGCACGATGCGTGAGATCCGCCCGTTGCCGTCGCGGAATGGGTGAACTGACACCACGTGGAGATGGGCCATCGCGGCCCGGATCACAACATGAGCGTCGAGGTCACCAGCTTGCAGCCAATCCGTGACCTCGCGCATGAGAGCGGGGACATCATCTGAATCGGGACCCTGGTAGGCGAGTTTTCCCCCTACCGGCCCCGTTACCGATATCGGCGTGGTTCTCCAGAGCCCCGGGGAACGATCACGCTGGAAGAGGAGAGCGTCAAAGTGCAGGTCGAGGATGACCCGCACGCACCACCGAAAATGCGGGTCGATGGCCATCGTCCCGACGTGGTCCATTGCGCGGGCGTAGCAGGCGACGGCAGCAGGGTCTGTGGCGCTTGGATCTTGATCACTGCTCGCGGCGATGATCGCGGCGGCCTGCCCGATGGGAACCTCGAAACCCTCGATCGAGACGGAACTCTCGATCGAACTGGAACGAACCTGACGGCGTAGCTGCCCGAGCCATGGACCGGCGACGCTGGTCGCGTCGCCGAGGGCGGAACGGAGTTGGTCGAGTTCATCCAACGCGCGACTGAGCGCGGGAGAAGGAGATGGGGTTTCGAACAACACGCAAACGAGTTTAGCTGATTATTCGCTTATTCAACTAATCAATCAGTCGAGCATGGTTCGCGACATCGGCTTCCTGCGCCCACGGGTCCAGCGCTCCCGCTGACCGCTCACACAGACCTGGCCCCGACCGTCGGCCAGCCGACTTCGTTCGGATGGAGGTCGAGCTTGCCGCCGTCACGGCACTCGGCGGAGCTGTACGCCGCCGGCATGTCTGGGTAAACCCTTAGCCAGTAGGCGATGGCAAGTGCCTGGGCCTCGGCGCGCGAGGCCCCGAGCCGCTCGGCGACGTGGGCGTTCATCTGGACGCTGAAGCACTCCGTGCGCGCCTCGTTCTCGATGCCCGCGAGGTGGTAGGCCTCATGGGCGAGCACGTGAACCGCAATGACCTGGTCAAGCGACGGATGGCGCTTGCTGCCGCCGACGTAGGAGCCGAGGTCCCGGCACGCGCCGTTCTTGATGAGCGTGTAGTCGGCCGGGCCCGCGGGCGTCCATGGCACGAAGCCAAGCTCAGCCTGCACGTCGACAAGAGCTCCGGCGATGCCCTGACAGCGCACCTCGACAGGTCGGCCGGCGATGTCGCTGGCGACCGCCTCGTACGTTGAAACCAGTGCCCGCTGGTGCTGCTCCTTGTAGCCGAGAAATCCGAGGGCGACGAGAATGGCCACGATCGTGACCTCGTGTCGATGGCCACGGACGTGGCGCACGATCGCCACTACGAGGGCAACCGCAAGCAGGCCGATGATCCACATCCGCATACAGAGAGCATCGGCGGATCACCGCCGTGCCCATCTCGTTCATCGCGCGTGAGATGAAACGACGCGGGGCGGCGGGCTTGGTACAATCACAGACAACCTGGGCCCGATCCAGTATCGACGAGATGTGGAAGGAACCGTAAGCGAGCCGCGGACTCGGAGGACCGCGTTAACAACCGAGACAAACGTAGCTGCGAAGACTTCTTCTTCGAAGCTCGCCCTCGCTGCCTAAACCACAGCGATGAGCCGTCGGACCCACTTCGGATCGTGAGTGGGATATTCGGCGTCATCTAGCGATCCTGGCCCCGAAGCAACGGCACTCGGCCGACGGGCGAGACCTTAGGAGTACCTGGCGGGTAGTGGGTTTGCCAGTTTCAACCTACCCGTGAGATCCCGAAGCTGGCTGCGCTCGGAGAAGCGGTTCTGGAGGCATCATCGGACGCCGGGGCAGTGCCGGCCGGGTCCACCTCAAGCGGGGAGTTCACCAACCGGTGGGCTCCCCGTTTTGCGTCGTGGGTTGCTACCAGTCGACGCGGATGGCCCGCGCGGCACGCCGACGGTTCTGCCCCCGCGCGGCAACCGCCGCGACCGCCGCGAGGACCGCTCCGAGGGCGAACACAACGAGGCCCCACCAGCGTAGGTCTCCGACGATCGAGTCCCAGACACCTCGAACAGCCGGACGTGAGACCGCCGCGACGTTCGTTGTGACTTGGCCCCGACCGAGGACCGCGACCGCTGTCGCGACGACCCCCGCCGCGCAGATTCCGACGCCAACCCACGCCCAACCGATTGCCTTTCGACGCGCGACCGCGACACCGACGAGAAAGAGCACCAACGCAACCGCCGGGACGATAAGCGCCAGGAGCTTCAGAGTGTTGGCCGCTCGAACGGCGTCGACCGCGTCACGCCGGCCCGCGATTTGCACCGCGAAACCCGCGAGACGCGTCTTCGCGAGGTCCGCCAGTTCCGGGCTTGTCGGGCGAAGCGCGTCGGACGCGATTGCGGCCGCGCGGTCAAGACGCAGCTCGAGCGCGCCGCCGGAATCGTCGAGCACCACGCGATGGACCTCTTCGACCGCTCGCCGGAATTCAGCTCGGAACTGCTCGCCGCCGACGACCGTCGTCATCACGGACACAACCGATGCACGATCAGCTGCGGAGACCGCTCCCTGTGCGACGATCTGGTCGGTCAAGCGCCGCACGAACTCATCTCGGACCGGGGGCTTGTCGAGGGCGTCGACCGTCCGCGCGCTCAGGCGTGACCCGTCGAGAATTTCGGCGCGCGAGTAGCCGAGCAGGAGCGCCGCTCCGAGCAGGAGCGTCGCCAAAAGGATTGCGACGCAGGAGAGGAGCGGTCGGGCGCTCCCCGGGGAGGACGAACTCACGTCGTCAGTCTGCCAGGCGACCCGACGGAGGGATCAGCTGGAGGCGAGAAGGCTCGCAAACGCGATCGTGTTGACGGTCGCGTGAGCGGCCACCGACCCTCGGTAGCCGTGCCGTCGGTAGGTCCAGGCGAGGACGGTGCCGAGGATCGCGAGCGCCACGGCCCTCGGCCAAAGCAACCACGCGTCGGGATGGCTCGCCGCAAAGAGCACTCCCGAGATCGGAGCGGCGACGGCGAACCGAACTCTGGTGACGAGCGCTCGTAGGACGAGCCCCCGAAAGAGCAACTCTTCGCCAAGTGGCGCGAGCACGACGAGGGCCACGCCGAGAAGGACTTTCTGCCAGATCGGCGAGGCAGGAACGTACAGCTCACTGAGTTCCTTCAGCTGTTTCTCGGCGCCGCTGTCGATCGCGGTTCCCGCCCAGATCACCGTCACGGCCATGACCGTCATGGCGATCCCGATCGGAACGGCGAGAAGCACACGCCGAAGCGCTGGGGGACGCGTCGCCGTTGTCAGGCGCCGTCGGTGCGAGGGGCTGCGTTGGCGCAGGTAAACGGCAAGGCCGAGGATGAGCAGGCTGCCGGCGAACTGCGCCACCGTCTCCGCGGCGTCCTTGTTGACGCCGACGCCGCTCAGCAGCTCGAACAGGATTCCCACCGCCAGGAGCGCGAGCGGCACACAGCCCAGCGGAACCAGGAAGCTCGACCAGAAGCTCGCGGGCGGTTCCCGGGTTGTCAGGCTGGCCGAGAGCGAAGGGGGAAGCGCGTCGGTCACCGCGTCACCCTAACGCCAGAGGGCGAAATGGAGAACACGGCCCGGTGGCGCCCGGCAGGCGCGACGACGCCCAAGTAGCATCCACCGAGTGAGTGACGCGGTCGACGAAACCAGGGCGGTCGCCGCGCCACCGACGCCCGAGCGGGTCTTCTCGGGGATGCGACCCACCGGCCAACTCCACATCGGCCACCTGTTTGGGGCGCTTTCGAACTGGGTCACGCTCCAGGAGCGCTACGACTGCATCTACTGCGTCGTCGACCTCCATGCCCTGACCACCGGCTACGAGGACGTCGCTGGAATTCGTCGCAGCGGTCTTGAGATGGTGGCCGACTGGATCGCGTGCGGCATCGACCCCGAGCGCAGCATCGTCTTTCGCCAGTCCGACGTGGCCCAGCATGCGGAGCTTGCCGTCATGCTCGGGATGATCACGCCGCTTTCCTGGCTCGAGCGCGTCCCCACCTACAAGGGGCAGATGGACGAACTCGGCGCGGATCTGCTGAACACCTACGGCTTCCTCGGGTATCCGCTCCTCCAGACGGCCGACATCATTCTCTACAAGGCCACCCAGATCCCCGTCGGCCAGGACCAACTGCCGCACCTGGAGCTCGCGCGCGAGGTCGTGCGCCGCTTCAACCACCTCTATAGCCCCGTGTTTCCGGAGCCCCAAGGCCTCCTCACCGAGACGCCGCTGATCCTCGGCGTCGATAACCGCAAGATGTCAAAGAGCTACGGCAACGCCATCACACTTGCGTCAAGCGCCGAGGAGATCGATCGCCTCGTGCGCGGGATGATCACCGACCCGCAGCGCGTCCGGCGCACCGACCCGGGGCGCCCCGATATCTGCAATGTGTTCTCCTATCACCACCTCTTCCAGGCTCCCGAGGACGAGATCGCCGAGATCCATGACGGCTGCACGACCGCCTCACTCGGTTGTGTCGACTGCAAGAAGCGTCTCGCCACTCGGGTTCGTTCGGTCGTCGACCCGATCCGGGAGAAGCGCGAGGCCCTCCTTGCCGACCCCGAAATGCTCGAGCAGGTTCTCGCGGACGGAGCCAAACGGGCTCGCGCCATCGCGACCACCGTCATGGCCGACGCCATCGCGGCAATGGGGCTCTAGGCACAAATCCGGCGGTTCTCACAGGGCCCGGGTGTCGCCGCGGCTCAAGGCGATACCCGGCGTTGCCGACAGGCAGCCTGGATGATGGAACAATCCCTGCCAGTGACCGATCCCGACGGCGTTCGCATCCTGCAGGTCAAAGGCCTCGGCCACCGCTTCGGTGACGAGGTCGCGCTCGAAGACGTTTCGTTTCGGGCCGACCGCGGGGAGATGCTCGGGATCGTCGGTCCCGATGGAGCCGGGAAGACCACCGCCATGCGCGCCGTGCTCGGGATGCTCACGCCCGATCGGGGCACCGTGCTCTGGCAAGGCCAGGTCATCGACGAGAGCGCGGCCCGCCGGTTCGGCTACCTCCCGGAAGCCCGCGGCCTCTACCCGCGCATGACCGGACGCGAGAATCTCCGTTTCTTCGGGATGCTCCGCGGCGTCGAAACCGCCCTGATCGACGCGCAGATCGAGACGTGGCTCGGCCGCCTCGGGCTCGGGGCCGCCGCTGACGAGCCGTTCGAGCGCCTCTCGACAGGCGACGCGCAACGGATGGAGCTGGCGGCAACGCTCATCCACGATCCCGAGCTACTCGTCCTCGATGAGCCGTTTGCCGGACTTGACCCCGGGGGCGTGGACTTCGTCGGAGGGATCCTCCAGCAGCAGGCGGCCGGCGGCGTCACGGTGGTGCTCTCCACGAGCCGTCTGGAGCTCGTCGAGCGACTCTGCACGGCGCTCGTGGTGATCAACCGAGGCCGTCGCGTGGCCGGCGGACGCATCGAGGACCTGCGCGGCGGTCGTCGCCGCCTGCGGGTGGGGCTGATTTCGTCGAGCGGCGACTGGCTCGACGTCGTGCCGGGCGTCTACGTGATCGAGGTCGGAGACGAGAACGTGCTCCTGGAACTTGACCACGGTGTCTCGGAGGATGCCGTCCTGGACGCCGCCCGCGGGTCCGGCAAGGTCACGCACTTCGCGATCGAGCCAGCATCGGTGGCCGACATCTTCCGCCAGGCGGTCTCGGATTGAACGCGCTCCGGATGACGGGCCAAGTTGCCGGTCGCGAGCTGACGACGCGTTTTCGCGACAAGTCGTTTCTGCTCCCAACGGTCATCCTCTCCCTCCTCCTTGCCGGCGTTGCCATGATCGCGGGAAACCGCGGGAGCGACGTTCGCCAGTACAAGGTCGGCGTTGTCGAGAGCACCAGCGCGCTTCGCACCGGTGAGGTGCTCGCCGGGATTCCCGACGGACGCTCGCCCACGGTGGACGTCGTGCGTGTGTCGTCGCGTGCCGACGGGGATGAACTCCTCAGCGCGAAGGATCTCGCGGCGCTCGTCGATGGCGATCAGATCGTCGTACAGGATGGCCTCCCCGATAGCCTCGGCGCACTCCTACGAGGGGCGATCGACTGCGCCCGCTCGACCGAGATCGATCGATGCGCGATCAACTCTGAGGTCGCGGCCGAGACCGTCCTCAACCCCGACGCGCGGGCTGACCGGGTTCAGCGAAACCTCGGCTACGTTGCGATTGTCCTGCTGTATGGGCTGCTCTTCGGGTTCGGTTTCCTGATCGCGGGGGGTGTCGTCGAGGAGCGCACCGCGGGGCTCCCGGAGATGCTCCGGTCCGCCTCACGCCCGGGCCCGCTCCTCGGCGGGAAGGTGATCGGGATCGGCGCCCTCGGCTTGCTGCAGCTGCTCGTCGTGACAACGGTCGGACTCTTCGCCGCGCAGATGGCCGGCGCGCTGCCAAACCTCGGGCGTGCGGTCGGTCTTGCGAGTGTGCTTGTCGTTGCCTACGTGATCGGGATTGCCCTCTATGGGTGCGCCCTTGCGGCCGCGGCGTCGCTTGTGAGTCGCCAGGAGGACCTCCAAGTGGTCACCACGCCCGTCTCGCTCGCCCTGCTCGCCGCGTTCTTCGTCGGACTCGGCGAGCTCGGGACGCATGTCGGTGGCGCTCACCTGCTGCGCTTCATTCCTCCGATCACGCCGTTTGCGCTCGTCGGGTCGGCGGCCAGGGGGCATCTCGGGACGCCCGCACTCGTCGGTGCGGCCTTGATCTCGATTGGTGTCGCGATCCTGGTGGCGCTTGTGTGTGTCCGCATCTATTCGGGGGCGACAGTTCGGCGCTCAGGCCGCGTTGGCGTGGGTGAGGCATGGATGCTCGGCCGCCCGAGCAGCCCACGGCCGGCGCCCGAGACCACGGCGACGGTCGGCCCGCGGTAAGGGATCGTGCGGGCTACCGCGGATCCTCTGAGCGAGACCGAGGGAGCGGCCGCGGGTGGCGGTATGCTGGCGAAGTAGATGGCGCTTGCCCAACCGCTTCAGCTCCCGGTCGATCTCGATCTCTTTCAGGGGCCCTTCGACCTACTGCTGACTCTCCTGCTGCGCGAGGAGATCGACCTCTTCGAACTTCCGCTCGCGGATCTGGTCGAGGATGCGCTCGGTCCGACCCCGATCGAACGCTGGGATCTCTCGACGGCCAGCGAGCTGGTTGTGCTTCTCGCGGCGCTCGCTGAACTCAAGGCGCGCCGCCTCGTCGGTGAGCAGGTCGATGAGGAGCCTGACGCCGACGCGCTCGAGGCTCGAGAGCGCTTGGTTGCGCGCCTTGTCGCCTACGCGCCATTTCAACGCGCGGCGACCTGGCTCCTCGAGCGCTTCAGCGCGAACGAGGGGACGCGCTACCGGCGGGCGCCGCTTGGGCTCGCAACGCCTGCGCCGGCCCCAACCGAGGATCCCGCGCGTCTTGCCGGCGCCCTCAACCTTCTTCTGATGGCACCACCGGAGCCGTCGCTCTCGCACCTCACGAGCCGAGAGGTCAACATGCCAGCCCTCCTCAATCGGCTGCGAAATGCGTTGACGCGGGGGCGTTCGGTCAGCTTCGAGGCGATCGTCGCGGGGAAGGGTGTGCTCGAGGAGGCGATGACCCTCATCGCGGCCCTCGAACTCGCGCGGCGTGGAGAGGCGACCCTCCATCAGGAGCAGGCCTTTGGCGACATCGATATCACCCCAACGCGAGGCGCAAGCGCGTGAGTGAGCTCGGCCGCCAGATCGAAGCCCTCCTCTTCCTGAGCCCGGAACCCCTGTCGCTGCGAGCCTTGGCTGAGATGACCGACGCCGACGCCACGGAGATCAGCGGGGCGCTTACTGAGCTCGACGAACGTCACAGCGCGGTGAGTGCGCTCGAAGTCGCCGAGATCGCGGGTGGTTGGGCGCTTCGCACGCGCGCCGACCTGGCCGGTGTTTGCGATCGCCTTCGTGAGCGTCCCCCGGACGACCGCCTCTCGCCAGCGGCACTCGAAACGCTTGCGGTGGTGGCCTATCTCGAACCGGTCAGCCGGCCGGAGATCAGTCGGCTCCGTGGCGTCCAGGTCGATGGCACCGTCTCGATGCTCGTCGAGCGAGGATTTCTTCAGGAGGACGGCCGCCCGGAGGGGGGAGGCGCGATGCGCTACCGCACCACTCGCACATTCCAGGAACGTTTCGGCCTGAAGGGATCGTCGGATCTGCCGCCGATCGAGCGCTTTGAGCTGACAGGCCCCGAGGCCGATGCGCTGAAGGCGCGTCTCTCACAAGCCGGTCATATGGACGAGGACACCGACGTTGGCTGACGCGGAGGGCGTTCGCATTCACCGCGCCTTGGCGATGGCCGGGGTGGCGAGCCGACGGGGTGCCGAGCTCCTCGTCAGCGAAGGGCGCGTGCTTGTGAACGACGAGCCCGCGACGATCGGTCAGATCGTGACGCCGCGGGACCGGATCCAAGTCGATGGCGTTGTCGTGCGCGCCCAGTCGACCCGGATCTACCTCCTGAACAAGCCTGCCGGTGTCATCAGCACGGCAAGCGATCCCCAAGGCCGGCCAACGGTCCTCGATGGGCTCCCGCAGGACGTCCGTCTGTATCCAGTCGGCCGCCTGGACGTCGAGACGACAGGGGCGCTCCTTCTGACAAACGACGGCGACCTCGCGCACCGGTTGATGCATCCGAGCTCGGGTGTGATCAAGGTCTATGAGGCCCTCGTCGACCAGCGCGTGTCAGCCGACACGATCCGGGTGCTCCGCAAGGGCGTCACACTCGATGATGGGTCGGTCACGTCCGAATGCGGCTGTGAGGTGATGGACAAGCTGCATCCGAAGGCGACCTGGCTGCGCTTCGAGCTGCACGAGGGAAAGAACCGCCAGGTCCGGCGGATGTGCGAGGCGGTCGGGCACCGCGTGGTCAGGCTTCACCGGCCGGCGTACGGGAATCTCGCCCTTCGCGGCCTGTCGCGGGGGCAGTGGCGGGCCCTCTCCGCCGTCGAGCTCCGCAAGCTCGCGTCGCTCGTGGGCTTGGAGCGATGAGCGGTTCGGTCGTGCGGGCGATCCGTGGTGCGGTTACCGTCGATGCCGACAACGCCGAGGAAGTACGTGCCGCGACGACGGAGCTGCTTCGGGAGGTGCTGCTCCGAAACGCCCTCGAGGCCGACGACCTCATTTCGATCCTCTTCACGGCGACGCCGGACCTCGTGAGTGAGTTTCCCGCGGTCGCGGCACGCGAGATCGGGCTCTCCCACGTTCCGCTCATGTGTGCCCAGGAGATCGCGGTCGAGGGCGCGATGGTGCGCTGCATCCGCGTGCTCGTCCACTGCAACGCGCCGATCCATCGCGCCATCCGCCACGTCTACCTCCGCGGGGCCCGCCAGCTGAGGCTCGACCTGCCGGAGTAGTCCCTACGCGGGTTGCGTTCCGAACCGCAGCGCCGACCAGTCGGGTAGGCGCACTGGTGCCGCGACCGGCTCGCCCGAGGTGGCCGAGCAGTACTGGAATCCCGCGTCGAAGACCGGGTCGATGCGGCCCTCGTTGATCTGCTGATCGAGCCAGGCCCCGCGGAAGATCAGCCGACGCAGCCAGTGGACGACGTCGCCATCGCGGTCGACGAGCGATTCTTGGTGCCCGGCGAGGTGCGCGCCGAGGGGGCTGCGAGGCGTCGCGATGACACCGTGCGAGGCGAGGGTGGCGAGGTCGGCAAGCTCATCGCCGTCGCGTGCAGAGCCGTCGACGAAGCCGAGCGCGACCGCCGCTGCGTCCGCGCGACGGGCGAAGTCGCCCATCGCGAACTGGAAGCGGAACCGGCCGAAGGTCAGCGTCACATCGGTGCCGGATCGGTACTGCACGAGGCTTTCAGGGGGCGGAGTCATGCCTCGCCCAGTGTACCAGCGCCCCTCCTTTCGCCCGCGGCGGCCCCGCCGCGGCGGGCATGTCACCATGGCGTGATGGGCCGGCTCCGAGTGGATCGCTTGAACGCCCGTCCGCGCACCCTCGTCGACGGGGCGGGTCGGCGCCTTGGTCGTTGCTACGACGCGACGGGCGCCGTCGCGCGGATCGTTGGGCTCCTCGGGACACCGGATCTCGCGCCCGACGAGGCGCTCCACATCGCGCGCTGCCGCTCGGTCCACACCATTGGAATGCGAGTCGGGCTCGATGTGGCGTTCCTCGACGAAAATGGCGTGATCGTGCGCCTCGTTCGAGGGCTCCGCCCGGGCAGGTTCGCGGGCGCGCGTCGGGCCCGGTCGGTCATCGAGATGCGCGTCGGTGCCCTCACGGACGTCGCCGTTGGCGACTTGATTCGGATCGAAGGCACCGGGTCATAGCGCGCGCTGGCGCTGCCACTCCTCGAGGTGTCATTGCATGGCGTCGAGCAGTGCGTCGCGCTCGTTTGGAACGAAGATGAAGTTGTTGAGATAGCCGGCGGACTTCTCAAGACGTGTGGGGGTCGAGTGGACCGGCTGCAGTCGAGCGACCTGCCCAGGCTCGAAGCGCTCGATCCGACCCTCGGACAGGTAGCAGCAGTGGTAGCCCCGTGACCGGATGCGCTCGATGATCAGCTCCGAGCGGCCTGCATGGTGGCGCTCTTCGATCTCAACGATCAGCGTCGGACGCTATCGCTCGATGTTACCCAGGCTCCCTCGAGCGTCGATTCGTCTGTCGGGTATCAGCCGAGTACGGGGACGTCCTGTACGTCGCCGATCGTATGACGGTCAGCGTTCTCGCCGGCCCGCCCGTTTCGCGCGGTTGTTGGTTCGGCACCTTCGATTCCCCGACGGAGCGTCGACGGGTCGCCGTCGCGCTCCAAGGGTGCCCCAGGATCGGTGAATCTCGCTCGTAGCGAAGTCCGCTTGCGCGGCAGGGGGGTGAATCTGGCGCCCTCACGACGTGTACGTGTGCCATCACGGCCCGTCACGAAACGACCTGCAAGGAGGCCACCGTGTCCACCCTCGCCGCACCTCCCCCGGAGCGAACACTCCAGAGCCACAACAGCCCTTCGATCATGCTCGTCCAAGACGTACCCATAGCGACGGATCTCCTCGCCGAGAGCCTTGAGTTCGACCGCTTCGTCGTGTCGCGCGTGCCAACCGCGGAGGAGGCCCAGCGGGAGATGCTCGAGCGCCCGCCTGAGCTTGCCGTGATCGACATGGCGCTGAGCGGCATGACGGGCCTCGACCTGATCCAAGCGATCCGTGAATCGGGTCGGGACGCGGCCTGGGACGCGCACCTTCCCGTCATGGCGCTTTGCAGAGGAGAGGACGACCAGATGCCCATTCGGGCGATCGAGCGCGGCGCGGACGATGCCATGCGGGTGCCGTTTCACTACCCCGAGCTTGTTACTCGGCTGTCGGCGCTCCTGGCGCGCTCCCGGGGCACGAGTCGCTCGTCACTTCTGCGCGCCGGGCCGCTCGAGGTCGACCGGCTGGCCATGCGTGCTCGACTAAACGGGCAACCCCTCGCGCTCTCGGCCAAGGAGTTCGGGCTGCTCGTCGCGCTCGCTCGCGATCCTCGCCGGGTCATCACCAAAGACGAGCTCCTACGCCACGTTTGGGGGTACCGATCCGCGGTGCGGACCCGCACGGTCGACACTCACGCGAGCCGTCTGCGCCGCAAACTTGCCGAGATTGACCCGGGCCTTCGGCTGGTCACGAACGTCTGGGGCATCGGCTACCGACTGCTCTCGCTCGATGACTAAGCCACCGAAACGGTCTCGCCGCCTGTTCGCGGTGGCCGGCGGGCTGGCGGTGCTTGCCGTCGGTGTCACCCTGGCCGCTGGGCCAGGATCTACGGGCCAGAGCGCGCTCATCGCGCGCGGACCGCTGCCGGCAGGACTCGTGATCGACGGTCGCGTCGTCGCGGAACGCTTCTCGACGGTGAGGATTCCAAAGGACACTCCCCTGACGGGGTTCGTCTCAGCCGAAGAGGCGGTCGGCCGGCGCACGGTCGGTCCGATCGGCGCCGGTGAGCCGCTCACATCCGCGGCGATCGGAGGCATCGAGAGCCCGGCGCCTTCGCCCCTTCGCCCGGGCGAGCGCGCAATCACCGTCCCACTGCGAGCCGCTGGCGCGAGCGCGGCCACACTCATCGCGGGAGATGTCGTCGACGTCGTCGCAACAACAGGCGAGGGGCTCACCGGTCGGGCTGAGGTTGTCGTCAGCGGCGCCGAAGTGCTTGCGGTCGTGATGGGGGCCGACGGCGAGGACGACGGGGCTGTCCTGCGGACCAACGCCCGCGCGGCCCTTCGGGTGGCCAGCGCGCTCAACTTCGCGCGTGAGGTTCGGCTACTTCGCCGACCCGAGCCGGGAACGCCGTGATGGCTATTCCAGATCCAGAACTCGTCTCGCACCTGCGCGCTCGGGTTGTCCGCGAGCAGCGGATTCCATCCGGACATCCCGATCCGAGCGCCCTTCGCCTGGCCGTCGAGGAGCTGCTCGAAGAGGAGCGGCGGATGCTCTCACCAGCTCAGCGGGACGCGCTGCTCGACGCGGTCAACGACGAGGCGCTCGGGCTCGGCCCGATCGCGCCGCTCCTTCGCGACCCAAGCGTCACCGAGGTGATGATCAACGGGCCGGACCGGGTCTTTGTCGAGCGCGCCGGTCGACTCGAGCCGACCGACATCCGCTTTGCGGGAACCGCGCACCTCACGAACGTGATCGACCGCATCCTCGGGGCGGTTGACCGCCGCGTCGACGAGGCCAGCCCGATGGTCGATGCGAGGCTCCACGACGGCTCGCGCGTCAACGTCGTCATCGGCCCGCTTGCCGTCGACGGTCCGGCGGTGACGATTCGGCGCTTCTCGGCTGCGCCGCTCACCCTTGATCGACTGATCGAGCTCGGCACGCTCGACGAGCCGGTCGCGGCCCTTCTTCGGAGCGCGGTTGCCAAGCGGCGGAGCATCGTCATCACGGGCGGCACGGGGAGTGGAAAGACGACCACGCTCGCCGCGATCGCATCACTTCTCGATGAGCACGAGCGCGTCGTGACGATCGAGGATGCCGCTGAGCTTCGCCTCGACCACCCACACGTCGTTCGACTGGAAGCACGACCAGCGAGCATCGAAGGGCGCGGTGCGGTCACCATTCGCGCCCTCGTCCGCAACGCGCTGCGGATGCGTCCTGATCGCATCATCGTCGGAGAGGTGCGCGGCGGCGAAGCGCTGGACCTCCTGCAGGCCATGACGACCGGCCACGACGGATCGCTTTCGACCCTCCATGCCTCCTCAGCTGCCGACGGAATGCGTCGACTCGTGATGCTCGCCCTGATGGGCGACGTCGATCTTCCATACCGGGCGATCGCCGATCAGGTCGGGTCGGCCATCGATCTCGTCGTCCATCAGGCACGCGATGCAACCGGGCAGCGCAGGATCGTAGAGGTCGCGGCGGTCGAGCCCTGGGACGGCGGCCCGCGTACCCGCCCGCTCGTTCGCTGGCTCGAGTCGAGCGCTGATCATGGCACCTGGCATTGCGCGCCCGATCTTGAACGGTGGCCATCTGAGCGGGCAGATCGCGGGGAGTCACCGTGAGAACGATCGTCGCCGTGGTCCTCATGGCGGTGAGCGGTCTCGTGCTTGTCGTCGCGTTTCGTCGCCGCGGGCCGACCCGTCTCGAATCACCACTTCCTCGGAACGCGGTCGCGGTACTCACGAGGTCCGCCGCGACCGACGCCGCTCCGGCTGGCGCGATCTGTGTCGCCACTTACCTTGCGCGCGGATCCGTCGTACTCACCGTGCTCGCCGGCCTCGCGGCGTGGGTTTCGCTCGCGGTCCGGAACAGGGCGCAGACCGAGCGAGCAACGCGGGCGCTTGCCGGGCAGTTGCCGGAGTTCGCGGCGAGCCTCGGGGCCGCGGTCAGCGCGGGTCGATCGATTCCCCAAGCGATGCGGCGGGCAGCCGACGACATCGCGGAGCCGCTCGCGGCCGAGGTGCGGATGCTCGTATCCGATCTCGATTTCGGTCTGCCTCTCGGGACGGCTCTGGAGGACTTCGCCGCGCGGATCGGCAGCACGGACGTGCGCCTTTTCGCGACAACGATCATGCTGCAGCAGCGCACCGGCGGCGACCTTCCACGCACGCTCGCGGGCCTTGCGACGCGCCTCGATGAGCGCGACCGTCTTGGGGCCGAGCTTCGAACAGCCACGGCTCAGGCCCGGATGACGGCCTGGCTGGTTGGGGGACTCCCCATCGCGGGCGGCATCCTCGTGGAGCTTGCGAGTCCTGGGTCGCTTGCTCGAACGCTCGGTACGCCGGCCGGGCTCGCTGTCGTGGTCGCGGCGGCGCTTCTCCAGCTTGCAGGGGTGCTGCTCGTGCGGCGGCTGCTTCGAGGTATCTGGTGATCCTGCTGGCAAGCGCGATGTGGCTTCTCGCCCTGACGGCCCTCATGCTCGGGTGGCGGGCTCGTGAGCGATCGCCCATACCAGCGGGGCCTCGCGTCCCAGCCGTGGTGCGTGTTCTGCGGGTCGTGCCGGTGCCGGGCGGTGTGACCCGTGCGCTCAGGTGGGTGCCAAGAATGACCGGCGGTGCTGCGGTCTCACCCGAGGTGGAGCGGGCACGGGTCGCCGGGGCGCTCGGCGCTGCCCTCATCGCCGGGATCACGACGGCGGGTCGCGGCATCACTTCGATCGTCGCCGCGGCAGTGATCGGCGCGCTGGTGCTCGTGGCTTTCGACGCGTGGATCGCATCGACGGCTCGCCAACGGCGATACGAGATCCTGCGCGAACTGCCTGATGTCCTCGACATGGTCTCGGTCGCCATCGCCGCCGGCGTTGGCACCGGGGCCGCGCTCAGGCTCGCGTCGCAGTCCTCGGTCGGGCCCATTGCGTTGGAACTGGCGCGGGCTGACGCCGAGCTTTGGCTGGGTGTCTCACGACGGCAGGCGCTGGCGGACCTCTCGGCGCGAGTGGGGCTCCCCGAGCTTCGGCGCGCGGTCGGAGCGGTCCGCGACGGCGAGGAGCTTGGGGCGCCGCTGAGCCACGTACTGGCTGATCAAGCGCGCTCGATTCGGATCGCCCAGCGCGAGGAGGTACGGATGCGGGCAGCGACGGCCGCGCCCAAGATTCAGCTCGTCGTCGCGCTGACGATGGTTCCCGCGGCGATGATGCTCGTACTGGGCGTCCTCGTCCTGAACCTGGCGTCGCAGGTCGGGGCGGCCCTCGGATGAGGCGGGACGCTGGCAGCTCGACGCTCGAGTACCTGGGCCTGGTTGGTTGCGTGGTTCTGGTAATCGGCGGGCTTCTCGTTTTGCGAGAGCACACGGTCGGGCGCCACGCGCCGGTTCGGCCGATCCCGGTGCTCGAACGCCTCCTCGACGTCCTGCGCGACGAGCCGCCCCGCGTTCGGACGACGCGCGTTCGACCGAGACCCAAGCCGCGCCCGCCGGCGCGTCCGCGCCCGACGGTGGAGGTCCCAGATTGGCTCGTGAGGTAGCAGCGACGACGGCGGTCGCTGTCGGTCGTGATCGCGCCCCCGATGAAGGACGGGGGCAGCTGGCTCAATGTCACGTCACGCGATACGAACTCACCCGCGACCGTAGATCAACGGTCATCGCGCGTTAAGATGGATGCAAAGGGCGAGATCTTGATTCCTGGAGAGCTGCGCCTGTTCCAGGCGACCGCCTCGCGATGAGCGTCGAAGACGGAGCGCTTCTGATCAGGTCTCCGCGCGCCGTGATCGACGAGGTCTTCTCGCGCTACGCAGATATCTGGGAGCGGCGTCGACCACCTCGTCGCGCTTCGGCGTTCAGACGCCTCAGGCGCTTGAGCTGAACGCCGCCGGGCGATACATCCGCCGCACTGAGGCGCTACCAGCGGATCCGGACCCCGGGTAGCCCTGCGAGGCGCCGGTCGGTGGTGAGAATCTCGAGGTCCTCGAGGACAGCCTGCGCGGCGAGCATGCGGTCAAACGGGTCACGATGCTCGCCTGAAAGCGATCCAGCGGCGAGCGCGTGCTCCTCGGTGATCGCCAAGCTGCGTGCTCCAAGCGTTCCGAGGACGCCCCGGTAGTCCGCGACGAGGCGAGCACTCCCGGGAAGCTTCCCGAGTCGGTACTTCGTGGCGATTTCCCAAGCGCTCGCCGCGCTCACCAAGAGTGCGTTCGCTGGGTCCTCGACGAGGGTACGCGCCAGCTCAGAAAGGCGGTCGGGTCTTGTAGCAGCCCAAATCAGAACATGCGTGTCGAGCAGGAACGCGCTCACTCCCAGCCGACAAGCTCGTCTTCGGGCAGCGGATCGAAGAACGCATCATCCAGATGCCCTTCGAGAAAGCCGAGGGTGCGTCGGGGCGGGTCGGCCAGCGGCATCAGTCGCGCGTAGGGACGCCCGGCTTTCGCGATGACGATCTCCTCGCCCGCATGGGCACGATCAACGAGCCGAGAGAAGTGAGTCTTGGCTTGATGGATGTTCACGGCCTCATTCATGAGGCTTAGTCTACTGGATAGACTCATGGGGCCGCCGGGGCTGGAGCAAGGCATGAGGGATCGGTCCGTCGGAGGTTCGTGCTGTCTCCAACGGAGTTCCTGGCCGAGCCGTGCACGTTGCCCTGACGCCAATCAATTGAGCGGCCGTCACGATTGAACGTCAGGCGGCTCGACGTGCGGCAGCCGGCACCGGGCGCGCGGACGCTAGTGTTGTGAGTCGAAAATTCGTGGGCAGTTTTGGCGAGCGAGACCGAGCACAGATGGACGCACCGCCAGGTGCGCCCATCGTCTGCAGCGTCGGCTCAAGCCGACGCGCAAGAGGACGCAGTGTTTCCTGCATATCGGGAATATTCGGGAACCAAGGACGCCGTATTGCGAAGCGTCGCAGCCGCTAAAACCGACCACGAATTAATGAATCAGGACGCTAGGGCGCGGGGAGTCGGGCGCCTCGTCAGCGTGCTGCCCCGACCGCGAGTGGCACGGGCGCGATCAGCGAGGGCGCTTGCGAGCGCAAACGCCCCGGCCAGGAGAGCCAGGCGTAGCTCGGCGGTCGCGGCTCCGAGGCCAGTGACCAGGGTTGCCGGCACGGCGCAGGCGATGCCCATGCTGACTCCGGCGAGGAACGAGGTCCGCTTCGTCGCTGTTGCACGCAGGCGGCGCGCGGCGCGGGCGATCGGGAGGTGGCGGGGACGTGGAAAAGCGATCACATGTTCGGTCATGGGGAGACCATAGAACACCCCCCGGACGGCGAACAAGTGTTCTGTAATCGAAACGCGCAACGTTGCAACGTCGCGAGGGAGCGCCCGGGGTTGTTCAGTGGGCCGTCGGTGGAGACGGCCCACCGGTGGGGTTCCTCGGGAACGTTCGGGGGAGAATGTGTTGCACGGTGGGGGAAAGTGGGGTAGCTTGCCCCCATGCAGCGCCGGCTTCTCAGCGGTACGTACGAGTGCACACTCGACGATCGCAACCGGATCGCGGTTCCCGCTCGGATCCGTGATCGCTTTGCCGATGGTGCGGTCGCTGCATGGTGGATCGACCCGCACAGCGTCATCCTGGTTCCGCGCCTCGAATGGCCGGATCTTCTCGACATGACGCTCGGCGAGCCGAGCATTCTGGACACGGATTCGCGCGAGCTACGCCGATACCTTCACGCCGGGGCCTTCGAACAGGAGAGCCTCGACCGGCAAGGGCGCGTCGCGATTCCGGGTGAGCTCCGCGAGCACGGCGGCCTCAACGGCCGCGTCCGCGTCATCGGAGTGGGGGAGTACCTCGAGGTGTGGGACCCCGCCCGCCTCGACGATCGTTTCATGGCCATTCACGAAGGGGTTGCCGACCTTGCCAAACGCGTCCGCGCTGCCAATGCCACGTCTCCTGCGACCGCATGAGCCCGTGCTCATCGAGGAGGTCGTTCGACTCCTCGACCCGAAGCCCGGCGACACGATCATCGACTGCACCTTTGGCGCAGGCGGTCATGCCGCCGAGCTGACCGCTGCGATCGGGGCGACCGGCCGCTACATCGCGATCGACCGCGACCCGGAGGCCAAGGTCCACTTCGACCGCATCGCGCGTGAGGTGCCCTGCGCGATGCGCTTCATCCGCGCCGACTTCGCCGACGCCCTCGCCCGGCTTGTCGAGGAGGGCACGAAGGCCAACGGCGTTCTGATGGACCTGGGCCTTTCGTCGATGCAGGTCGATGAGCCCGAGCGTGGCTTCTCGTACTCACGCCAGGCACCGCTCGACATGCGCATGGATCCGAGCCTTCCCCGCTCGGCCGCAGATCTCGTCGCGGAGTCCGCCGAGTCTGAACTCGCCGGCTGGTTCCGCGAGTATGGCGAGGAGCGCTACGCACGCCCGATCGCTCGGGCGATCGCCTCGACACGCGACGCGGAGCCGATCACGACCACGGCTGACCTTGTTGGGATTATCCGCCAAGCGGTGCCGATCCCGGCCCAGTTCGCGGGCGGTCACCCGGCAAAGCGCGTCTTCCAGGCCCTTCGAATTGTCGTCAACGACGAGCTGGGACTCCTGCGACGCGGAATCGGTGACGCGTTCGACGTGCTCGCCCCGCAGGGTCGCCTCGCCGTCATCGCCTTTCATTCACTCGAGGACCGGATCGTCAAGCGCTTCATGGCGGAGCGCACCAAGGGGTGCGTCTGCCCTCCGGAGCTTCCGGCATGCGTCTGTGGCCGCGAACCGGAGGCATCGTCGCTCACCCCCCGTGCCGCCATGCCGCGCCCTGATGAGGTCGAGCGCAATCCGCGTTCGCGCTCGGCTCGCCTGCGCGCCGTCACCCGGGCCGGCGTCAAGTAGTGGCTCCCGCCGCCGCCCGTGTTGCCGCTCCGCGGTCGGCCCCTGCCCGACCGAGTGCCGCTGGGCGCCCTCGTTTGCGCGTCCTCAAGGCGCCCCCGCGACGCTCGGCCCTGCTTCCGCTCGGCCTGCTCATCGGGGCGATCGGCATCGCGGCGATCATTTGGATCGGGCTGCTGCAGCTCCGGCTCACCACGAAAACGGGAGCCGTCGAGGCACATCGTCGCGACGTCCAGAAGTCCATTCTCGACGTTCGGCAGCGCATCGACCTGCAGAACGGTCGCGTGCGTGACCTCGCGCTCCGGAACGGCATGAAGGACGCCGAGCCGGGTCGGACGGAATGGATCAACCCGTAGTGCTGAAGGGTTCCTAGATGATTGATTCCAACGTCTGGTGGCTTGATCCGGTGAGCGAGACCGAGCGGATCCAGGACGATGTCTCAGACCGCACATCGGGAATATCCGGGCGACCAAGGACGCCCAGTCGCCAAGCGTCGCAGCCAGCGGATCTCCAACAGACGCTGGAATCAAGCGTCTAGTGGCAGCACGGTCGAAACGACGGTCTCCCCGCAGCGGCGGGTCCGCCGGTGGGGTGGCGCGGCTTTCTCGGCGACGGATTCGGCTGCTCGTCGGGATCGGCGCGCTCGCGTTCGGCGCAATCAGCGCGCGAGCGGCGTGGGTCGGCGTCGTTCAGCACGACGTGCTTGCGAAACGATCGACCTTCGAGACCCGGCAACAGTTCGACGTCACCGCCCGCCGAGGCGCCATCCTCGCTCGTGACCTGAGCGAACTCGCGGTCGACGCGCCGGTCGTCTTCGTCTCGGCAAACCCGAAGCGAATTCGCGACATCGGCGCCAAGCCCACCCAGATCGCGACGCAGATCGCTCCGATTCTCGGCCTTCCCGTGAAGACGATCGAGGAGAAGCTGAGCCGCCAGTCGGGGCACGAGCCGCTTCGCCGCGATCTGTCTCCAGAGAAGGCGAAAGCACTCCGCGCGCTGCGCATCGACGGCATCAACACCGAGGACGTTCACCAGCGCGTCTACCCGCGGGTGCCATCGGCCTCTCAGCTGCTCGGCTTCCTGGATTCCGAGGGTAAGGGCGTGGAGGGGCTCGAGGCACGCTTTGAGGAGCGACTCACCGGCACCGACGGCCGTGTTGACGAGCTGCGCGACCCGAAGGGACGGACGGTTCGGATCCTCGGCAATCGCGCCTCGGTTGGCGGGAAGACCATCCGCACGACGATCGATGCCGACATCCAGGACATCACCGAGGAGGCCCTCGCCCAAGCGGTTCTCGACACCGGCGCGAAGTCCGCGAGCGCCGTTGTCATGCGGGTGCGCGACGGGGCGGTCTACTCGATCGCGAGCGCCCCGAGCTTCGATCCCACAAAACGCGCCAAGCTGGAGCAGGGGAACGTCAGGAATCGCGCCGTCACGGATGTCTTCGAGCCTGGGTCGGTCTTCAAGATCGTCACGATTGCCGGGGCGATCGACGAGGGTGTCGTCGCACCGAGCACATCGTTCTACGTCAAGCCAAAAGTCAGCCTCTTCGGCGAGGAAGTAGGCGAGGCCCACGCCCGCGGAGCGCAAACGATGACGGTGTCGCGCATCCTGCAGGTCTCGAGCAACGTGGGAACGATCGACGTGGCGCGCACGCCGAACGACACAGCCGGCAAGGCACGCTTCCTTCGCTGGGCCGACCGCCTCGGCTTCGCCAAATCGTCCGGCATCGACATCCCGGGCGAGGATGCCGGCGACATCCGCTCAGGCGACAAATGGGACGGCCTCACCATCGCGAACTTCCCGATCGGACAGGGGCTACGGACAAACCTCACCCAGCTCGCTCGGGCCTACGCGGCGGTTGCAAATGGCGGCCTGCTCGTCACACCGCACGTCGTCGATCGCGTCGGCGGCGAGGACGTTCCCGTCGCCGCGCCCACGCGCGTGATGAAGGCGAGCACTGCCGGCGCGGTCAACGAGATGCTTCAGTCTGTCGTCAGCGAGACCCCGGGCGCAACCGGCGGACGAGCCGCGATCCCCGGTTTTACCGTCGCTGGGAAGACTGGGACCGCGAACATCTACGACCCCGCGATCATCAACGACCGGACGGGCAAACTCGGTGCCTACAGCACCGTCAAGCACTACTCGACCTTCGTCGGGTTCGTGCCGGCCAACAAACCCCGCCTCGTGATTGCCGTGTCGCTCGACCAGCCGGTCAAGCGCTACTACGGTGGCGAGGTCGCCGCCCCGGTGTTCAAGCAAATCGCTGAGGTGGCGTTGAACGACCTCGGGCTTCGACCTGACCGGGCGCTCACGAGCGCCGAGCGGGCCGCAGCCGGCGGATGACTCTCGGGGCGCTGATCGTCTCGGTGCCCGGTGCGGTGCTCCACGGGGCGTCCGACCCGGAGATCACCGGCATCGCCTACCACGCCGACAGCGTCGTTCCCGGGGACGCCTTCGTGTGCCTACCGGGCGCCCGCGTCGACGGTCACGACTTCGCGCCTCGCGCGGTCGAGCGCGGCGCGGCGGCCCTTGTGGTCTCACGGCGACTCCCGCTCGCCGTTCCCCAACTGCAGGTGCCAGACACGCGCCTTGCGATGGCGCTGATGGCCGCCGAGCTGGCCGGCCACCCCTCGCGCGCGCTTCGGCTCGTCGGGATCACCGGGACAAACGGGAAAACCACGAGCGCCTTCCTGCTCCACGCGGTCCTCGAGGCCGCGGGGGAGCGATGTGGTCTGATCGGAACGGTCGAGGCTCGGGTCGGAGGCCAGGTCGAGCCGGTAACCCATACGACACCTGAGAGTGTCGACCTCCAGGCGACGCTCGCGCGAATGGTCGCGGCGGGTGACCAGGCCTGTGTGATGGAGGTCTCCTCGCACGCCCTGGCGCAGTCTCGCGTGGCTGGAGCGGTATTTGGCGCGGCGCTCTTCACGAACCTCACGCGCGACCATCTCGACTACCACCCGACCGTCGACGCGTACTACCTCGCCAAGCGGCGATTGTTCGATCGCGGCTCAGATGGGCCAAACCCTCCGGCGGCGTCGAACCTCGACGACGAATTCGGGCGACGCCTCGCGCGCGAACTCGGGCTCCTCGGTTTCGCGATTGACGATCCGAGCGCAGACGTGGTTGCCGAGCAGGTGACGTGGCGCCGAGGGGGCGTGAGCGCCGTGGTCCGGACGCCGCGAGGTCCGATCGAGGTCGAGAGTCGGCTACGGGGCCGTTTCAACCTCGAGAACGTGCTCGGGGTCGTGGCGGCCGGTGAGCTCTTGGGGCTCGACCACGAGGCCGTGGCGTCCGGGATCGCGAGCGTCGCCGGTGTGCCAGGGCGGATGGAGCCGATCGAGGCCGGTCAACCCTTCGAGGTCCTCGTCGACTACGCCCACACGCCCGACTCGCTCGAGAACGTCTTGCGAACGGCCCGCGAACTCACCGACGGAAAGCTGATCGTCGTCTTCGGCTGCGGGGGAGACCGCGATCGCGGCAAGCGTCGCCAGATGGGGGAGATCGCGCGGCGCCTCGCGGACCGGACCGTGGTCACCTCGGACAATCCCCGCAGCGAGGACCCGGACGCCATCATCGCCGAGATTCTCGAGGGTTCGGGGCCGGGTGGACCAAACCTGGCGGTCGAGCCTGACCGGCGCGCGGCGATTACGCTTGCGATCGCGCAGGCCGGAGCGGGTGACGTGGTCGTGATCGCCGGGAAGGGACACGAGCGCGGTCAGGACGTCGCCGGTGTCGTGACGCCATTTGACGATCGGGCGGTTGCCCGCGAGGTTCTGAAGGAGCGCGCTTGATGAATGGTCCGATGCCGTTCGAGGTCAACCTGATCCTGAGGGCCGCCGATGCACGGCTGCCGCTCGGGTCGCCCTCCACCGAGTTTCGAGGCGCCTTCGTCGACTCGCGCGCGGTCGTCGAAGGGGCCCTCTTCGTCGGCATTCGCGGAGAGAACACCGACGGTGGGCAGCATGCCTACGACGCCCTTCGGGCGGGCGCTGCGGCGGCAATCGTGACCGAATCGGCCTGGCGCTGGATCGAGGGTGACGTGCTCTCGATGAAGAAGCCGGTGATCGTCACCAAAGACCCCGTCGCGGCTCTGCAGGCGGCCGGCCGGATCGCCCTTGAGCGCAGCGGCGCGCGGGTTGTCGGCATCACCGGCGCGGTCGGCAAGACCACCACGAAGGACATCCTCGTTGCAATGCTTGCCGCCGCGGGCGTGGCCGTGCACGGGTCAGCGGGAAATCGAAACACCGAGATCGGCGTCCCGTTGACGCTCCTCGATATGCCGGAGGGCACCGAGGTGCTCGTCCTCGAGATGGGGATGCGAGGGCCAGGCCAGATCGCCGAGCTCGCAGCGCTCGCCCCTCCCCACATTGGGTGTGTGACGGCCATAGGGCCCGTGCATCTCGAACTGCTCGGCACCGTCGAGGCGGTCGCGTCGGCCAAGGCGGAGCTCTTGCGAGCCCTCGGGCCCGGTGGCACGGCCATCATTCCGAGCGGTGAGCCGCTGATCGATGCGGAGCTTGCGACGCTTGACCCCGGCGTGAGCGTCGTCCGATTCGGGGACACACCGTCTCGGCCACTGCGCCTCAACCTCGACGCGGGCTGGATGCTCCGAAATGCCGCAGCTGCCTACGCCTGCTGCGAGGCACTCGGGCGCGTGCCGGCTGAGGACGCCGAGATCGACGTCCAGCTCTCCGCGCTGCGCGGGGCACAAACTCGACTCGCGGGCGGCGGGCTCCTGATCGAGGATTGCTACAACGCTAACCCGCTCGCCATGCACTCCGCGCTGGCCGATCTCGTTGCCCGACCCGCCAAACGGCGTGTGGCGGTCTTCGCGGATATGAAGGAGCTTGGCGCAGATGAGCGCGCATTCCACGAGGAGATCGGTCACATGGCCGCCGAGCTTGGCGTCGACCTGCTCGTTGCCGTCGGCGAGCTCGGCGCCTCCTACGCCGTCGGGGCCGCCGGCCGCATCGCGACGATGACCTATTCGAGTGTCGAGGCGTGTGCATCGGATCTCGCCGGTAACCTGCAGCCGGGGGACGTCATCCTCCTCAAAGGCTCGCGCTCGATGGCCCTCGAGCGGGTCGGCGCCGTCCTCAAGGCGGAATTGCCGGCGAGCTGAACCGAGCCCCGAAACTCTTGAGCGGAGAAACCTTCCGTGTCGCGCGTACTGATTGCCGCCATCTCCGCCACGACGCTGCTGCTCTTTCTCGGGCCGCGGTTTATCGCTTGGCTCCGCGACCACGAGATCGGCCAATTCGTGCGGGCGCGGGGACTCATCCCGGACGGGCATGCGAAAAAGCAGGGCACACCCACCATGGGTGGCCTGCTCATCCTGCTGGCGATGGCCGTGCCGTATCTCATCCTGTCGAGTCGCGATACACGCTCGATGGCGGTTTTTGCCGCAACCCTCGGGTGCGGGGCAATCGGCTTCGCCGACGACTTCATGAAGCGTTTCCAGCGTCGCTCGCTCGGCCTCGCTGCCAGGTGGAGGATGTTGGCGCTGGCGGGAATCGCCGGCGGGCTCAGCTACGTCGCAATCGAGCAGGTCGGCGTCGCCACGACGATCCGCGTGCCGCTCATCAAGCACGAGCTCGAGATCGGATGGGTCGGTTTCTACATCCTCGTGTTCCTCGTGCTCGCTGGATTTGCGAACGCCGTCAACCTGACTGACGGCCTCGACGGCTTGGCCGCGGGGACATCAGCGATCGCGCTCGTCACCTATACCGCGATGACCTTCGTGGTCGGTTTTCGGGACCTGGCGATCCTTTCGGCATGCCTCGTCGGGGCCTGCGTCGGCTTTCTGTGGTTCAACAGTTTCCCCGCGGGTGTGTTCATGGGCGACACCGGCTCCTACGCGCTCGGCGGGGCGCTCGCGGCGACGGCGATCATGACGAAGACGGAACTGCTGCTCGTGATCATCGGTGCAGTCTTTGTGATTGAAACGCTCTCGGTCATCATCCAGGTGGTCGTCTTCAAGCGCTGGCGGCGGCGGGTGTTCCTGATGACGCCGATCCACCACCATTTCGAGATGGCCGCGTGGAGCGAGTCGAAGATCATCGTGCGCTTCTGGCTGATCGCGGTGCTCTTCGGGGCGCTCGGCTTCACCCTCTACTTCCGAAGCGCCCAGTTCCTCGGCCTGATCAACACGTGAGCGGTCTGCCGACGGCCGGCCGTGCGCTCGTGGTCGGACTCGGCCGATCCGGGTGCGCCGCGGCCCTGCTGCTGCGGCGTCGCGGATGGGACGTCGTCGCCCTCGACTCCGGCGCCGTTGACGGCGCTCTGCTGGCCGAGGCGGGGATTGAGGTGCGCGCCCCGGCAAGCGAACCGGTCGCGGGGGTCGATCTCGTGATCAAGAGCCCAGGCGTTCCTGGGAACTTCGCTCCCGTCGCCGCCGCGCGCGCGGCTGGCGCGACCGTCTGGAGCGAGATCGAACTCGCTGCCCGGCTCCTCCCGAACCCATTGATCGGTGTTACTGGAACGAACGGCAAGACCACGACCACCGAGCTGACCGCGCATCTCCTGCGAACGGCGGGGATCGAGGCGATCGCGTGCGGGAACCAAGGCACCGCGCTTGCGACCCTGGTCGACGTCGTTGGTCCGGACGTCTGGCTCGTCGTCGAGTGCTCAAGCTTTCAGCTCGAGGACGTCGACGGTTTCCACCCGCGAGCCGCGGTGCTCCTGAACCTCGCGCCGGACCACCTCGACCGTCATGGGACGCTTAAGGCCTACGGCGAGGCTAAGCAGAGGCTCTTCGAGCGGATGGAGGGCGGTGACCTCGCCATCGTGCCGCGCAGCCTGCCCGTACCTGCGGGGGCTCAGGCGCGTCACATCGATCAGGGCCCACCGGGTTTCGGCGCGGTTGCTTGGGCCGAAGGGGGACTGCACGTCGATGGCCTCGGCATGGTTTGCCCATGGGACTCTGTACCCCTCCGCGGCCGCCACAACCGAGAAAACGTGATGGCGGCCGCGGCCCTCGCGGCGCACGCTGGGGCGGCCGCGGATCAGATCGCGGCGGGTCTTGCGAGCTTCCCCGGCGTCGCTCACCGCCTGGAGACGATCGCGAACGTGGCCGGGGTGCGGTTCGTCAACGATTCGAAGGCGACGAACCCCGAGGCCACGCTTGCGGCCCTCGACGCCGAGCCCGTGGGAGTGCACTTGATTCTCGGTGGCCAAGCGAAGGGCACGCCGTTCGAGCCGCTCGCCCGGTCGGCGCGCGCCGGGGTTGTCCGCTGCTACCTGATCGGCGAGGCGGCCGAGGAAATCGCCGCCGCCCTCAGCGGCGAGGGTGTGCCGTTCGAGGTGAGCGTCACCCTCGACCGCGCCGTCGAATCCTCGTCGGGGAACGCCGAACGAGGGGAGGTTGTCCTGCTCTCACCGGCGTGCGCGAGCTTTGACCAGTTCACCGGCTACGCCGACCGGGGCGACCAGTTCCGACGGCTGGTCAGCGACGCCGCAGTCAGCGATGCAACGCAATGAGCCCGATGGCGACGCGAGCCGCGTCGAGGCCCGCCGCGGCAGCCCGAGCGGCCCCCATTTGGCCGCCGCGTTGCGAGTCTCGCCGCTCCCCGTTTCCGTAGCGCGGCCCGGTCGCTATGATCCCCCCTGCGACCGGGCGATCGGTCTCATGGTGGACGTAGCTCAGTTGGTAGAGCTCCTGGTTGTGGTCCAGGCGGTCGGGGGTTCGAGTCCCCTCGTTCACCCTCCGCATCTCGCTCACCCGCGGGTGTGGCGAAATTGGCAGACGCGCTAGGTTTAGGTCCTAGTGGGGCAACCCGTGGAGGTTCAAGTCCTCTCACCCGCATTGGTAGGTCAATAACTGATGACAGTCACCGCAGAGCTCATTGACCTCGAGGACGATCACAAGGTCCGCCTCGACGTTGCTGTACCCGAAGACGAGGTTCGCGACAAGGCACAACGTGCCGTTCGCGCCCTCGGTCGCAACATCCGCATGCCCGGCTTTCGTCCGGGCAAAGCGCCGTCCGGCATGATTCTCAATGCCGTCGGTCGCGACGCGGTCCTCGAGCGCATGATCCGCGACTCGCTCGGCGAGTGGTACGAGAAGGCGCTCGACGCGACCGGTGTATCGCCGATCGACGATCCGGAGCTCGATCTTCCCGAAGTGACCGACGAAGGGCCGATCAACTTCTCGGCCACGGTTCGCCGACGTCCCACCGCAAGCCTTGGTGAGTACAAGGGCCTCGAGGTCGTTCGACCCGACGCCGACGTGACCGAGGCAATGGTCGAGATCGAACTCGGACGCCTCCGCGAGCAGCTCGGGCGTCTCGAACCGGTCGAACGGGCGGCAGCCTCGGGCGACTTCGTGACGATGGACTTCGACGGACTCCTCGACGGTGAACCGGTGCCGTCGGCAACCGGTCGGGACTACGTGGTCGAGCTTGGGGCCGGGCGACTGATCGCCGGCTTCGACGAATCACTCGACGGCGCCTCAGCCGGTGATGTTCGCGAGTTCGCCCTCGACTACCCCGACGACGATCATCGCGGAGAGCTCTCCGGCAAGACAGTGAGCTTTACGGTCACGGTCAAGCGTGTTCAGGAACGGATTCTTCCGGAGCTTGACGACACGTTCGCCTCAGACGCCACCGGTTTTGACAGCCTGGAGGGACTGCGCGCCGACCTTCGTCAACGCATGGAGGCCGCCCTTTCCACGCGGGCCGACGAGCAGTACCGACGCCTCGCGATCGATGCGGCCGTCGAGAAGGCGACGGTCGACATTCCTGAGGTCATGGTCTCTCGACGAGTCGATTCGATCCTTCACGACACGTCCCATCAGCTCCCCCAAGGCGTGACGCTCCAGGATTACCTCCGCGCCCAAGGCCGCACGCTCGAGCAGGCACGCGCCGACCTTGCAGGTGACGCGGAGATGTCGATTCGCCGCGAACTTGTCGTCGAAGCGATCATCGCCGCTGAGGGCATCGAGGTGACCGACGAGACCATCGAGGGACGCGTCGGGCAGGAGGCCACCGCGGCCGGCCGCGACCCGAAGCAGATCATGAAGAATCTCCGAAAGACCGGGAATCTCGCGGTACTCCGCGAGGACCTCGCTCGGGAGCAAGCCGTCGACGTGATCGTGTCGTCGGCCGTGGCGCTGACCGTTGCCGAGGCCGAGGCGAAGGGGCTGATCCCATCCGGCGATGGCGCCGCCGACACACCCCAAGACGAGGCGACTCTGCCCGCCACTGAGGAGACCGCGTAGTGCCGATCATTCCGATGGTCATCGAGCAGACATCGCGCGGCGAGCGTGCGTTCGACATTTACTCGCGGCTCCTGAACGAGCGGATCATCTTCCTCGGGACGCCTGTCGACGATCAGGTTGCGAACCTCATCGTGGCCCAGCTCCTGCACCTGGAGAGCGAGGATCCTGACAAGGACATCTCGATCTACATCAACTCTCCCGGTGGATCGGTCTACGCGGGCCTCGCGATTTACGACACCATGAACTTCATCAAACCTGATGTTCAGACCATCTGCTGCGGGATGGCGATGAGCATGGGCGCGTTGCTTCTTTGCGGCGGTGCGCAGGGAAAGCGGATGGCGCTGCCGAACTCGAAGATTCTGATCCATCAGGTCTCGAGTGGTGTGAGCGGACAAGCATCCGACATTGAGATTCACGCCCGTGAGATCCTGGACATCCGCAAGAAACTGGACGAGATCATCGCGCAGAACACGGGACAGTCGCTCGAGAAGGTTTCGAAGGACACCGAGCGCGACTACTTCATGACCGCCGAGGAAGCCCGTGAATACGGCATCGTCGATCGCGTGATCACGTCTCACTAACTTAGAGTCGAGGCATGGCAAAAGGAACCGAGACCTCAGAGCAGCTTCTTTGTAGCTTCTGCGGAAAGTCGCAGCGGCAGGTCAAGAAGCTCATCGCCGGGCCGGGCGTGTACATCTGCGACGAGTGCATCGACCTCTGCAACGAGATCATCGATGAGGAGCTGACCGCTCCGGGGACCGGAACGCCCTTCGAGCATACGTCGCTCCCGACGCCGCGCGAGATCGCGAGCGTCCTGAACGACTACGTGGTTGGCCAGGACGAGGCGAAGCGAACGCTCTCGGTCGCGGTCTACAACCACTACAAACGCGTCCAGATGATGCAGTCCGACGATGACGAGACCGAACTCCAAAAGTCGAACATCCTCATGCTTGGCCCGACCGGATGCGGCAAGACGCTCCTCGCGCAGACGCTTGCTCGGATCCTGAACGTCCCATTTGCGATCGCCGACGCGACCGCCCTCACCGAAGCCGGCTACGTCGGCGAAGACGTCGAAAACATCCTGCTGAAGCTCATCCAGGCGGCAGATTTCGACGTCAAGAAGGCCGAGACCGGGATCATCTACATCGACGAGGTCGACAAGATCGCCCGCAAGGCCGACAACCCGTCGATCACGCGCGACGTCTCAGGCGAAGGCGTTCAGCAGGCGCTCCTGAAGATCCTCGAGGGCACGGTTGCCTCGGTGCCGCCCCAGGGCGGACGCAAGCACCCGCACCAAGAGTTCCTCACGATCGACACCACCAACATCCTCTTCATCTGCGGCGGAGCGTTCGCCGACCTTGACAAGGTGATCGAGCGGCGAATCGGCCACAAGAGCGTCGGGTTCGGCTCTGAGGTGAGGAGCCGTCGTCGAGACGTCCACGACCTCTTTGCCCAGGTCATGCCCGAAGACCTCATGAAGTACGGCCTGATCCCTGAGTTCATTGGCCGTCTGCCTGTGGTGAGTGCCGTCCACCAACTCTCGTCAGACAACCTTGTCGAGATTCTGACCGAGCCGAAGAACGCGCTTGTTCGTCAATACCAGCGCTTTTTCCAGTTCGACCAGGTTGAGCTGGTGTTCGCCGACGATTCGCTCCAGGCGATTGCCGATCGTGCGCTCGAGCTTGAGACGGGCGCCCGCGGACTTCGTTCGATCCTTGAGGGCGCGCTCCTCAACGCGATGTTTGACCTCCCTTCGCGCGACGACGTGCGCAAATGCGTTGTGACGCGTGAAACGATCGAGAAGGGGCGCCCGCCGACCCTCGTCACAGATGCGAGCCGGCAGGAACCCGAGATCGCCGAAGAGTCCGCGTAGCGATGAGCGAGGCGGCTCCCGCCTCGATTGGCTCGGGGCGCTACGACCCCGTCACCGACGAGCCGCGTTGGATCGGCGAGTGGCTCCGCGCGGCTCTTGCGCGCGATGGCGCGGGCGAGGGTGAACCCTTTGCGATCGCCGTGCCGCCGCCGAACGTCACGGGCAGGCTCCACATGGGACACGCGCTCAACCAGAGCACCCAAGACGTCCTGATTCGCTACCACCGAATGGCGGGTCGCCCGACGCGGTGGATCAACGGCACCGACCACGCCGGAATCGCCACACAGGCGGTCGTCGAGAAGCAGCTCGCAGCCGAGGGAATCACCCGACAGGAACTTGGCCGCGAGGAGTTCGTCAAACGGGTCTGGGCGTGGCGCGAGACCTCAGGCGGCGAGATCATCGAACAGTCCAAGCGACTCGGCTCGCTGCTCGACTACCGCCGCGAGCGCTTCACGATGGACGAGGCCTACGCAAAGGCCGTTGTCGAGGTGTTCGTCTGCCTGCACGAGAAGGGCTACATCTACCGCGACCGGTACATGGTCAACTGGGATCCGGGACTTTGCTCGGCGATCTCGGACCTCGAGGTCGAAGACCGCGAGGTCACCGACTCCCTGGTGGAGATCGCCTATCCACTCAGCGACGGAAGCGGCGAGGTCGTCGTCGCGACGGTCCGTCCCGAGACGATGCTCGGCGACGCAGCGGTCGCGGTGAATCCGACCGACGACCGCTACAGGGCGCTGGTCGGGAAGACTGTGACCCTGCCCCTTGTCGGGCGCGAGATCCCGATCGTCGCCGACGACTACGTCGACGTCGCGTTTGGCACGGGGTGCTTGAAGGTCACCCCGGCCCATGATCCAAACGACTTCGAGATCGGGCGTCGCCACGGACTCGAGCAGATCACCGTCATCGGCGAAGACGGCAACATGACCGCCGAGGCGGGGGCGGCCTACGCAGGGCTTCCAAGCGATGAGGCCCGGGGTCGGGTGCTGAAGGATCTCGCGAAGCTCGGGCTGGTCCGCAAGGAGACTCCGTACACCCACACGGTTCCGTTCTCGCAGCGAAGCGGCATGAGGGTTGAGCCGTTGATCTCGCTCCAGTGGTTTTGCGACATGACCAAGCTCGCGGGGCCCGCGGTCGATGCGGTCACCTCAGATGCCGTCCGTTTTCATCCGGATCGCTGGAAGCGGGTCTACCTCAACTGGATGGACGAGATCCGGCCGTGGTGTATCAGCCGCCAACTCTGGTGGGGCCACCAGATCCCGGTGTGGTACCGCGGTGACGAGGTTCACGTCGGCGCCGAGGCCCCCGAGGGCGAGGGTTGGGTGCGCGACCCCGACGTGCTCGACACCTGGTTCTCGTCGGCATTGTGGCCGTTTGCGACACTCGGTTGGCCCGAGAAAACAGCTGATTTGGAGCGCTTTTACCCCACTCAGGTGCTTTCGACCGCGCGCGACATCATCTTCCTCTGGGTCGCCCGGATGATCATGATGGGGATCGAGTTCACCGGCGAAATCCCGTTCTCAGACGTGATTATGCACTCGGTCATTCAAGCTCCTGACGGTCGCCGGATGAGCAAGAGCCTCGGCACGGGCGTCGACCCCATCGAGATGATCGCGGCCCACGGAGCCGACGCGACGCGCTTCGGCCTCCTCCTGATGTCGAGCCAGCAAGACGTGCGCTTCGCCGAGGACAAGATCCGCCAAGGGCGCCAGCTCGTGACGAAGCTCTGGAACGCCACGAGCCTGGTGATCGCTCGGGGCGGGAGTCTCGACGGGGACGGCCCGGACGAGCGGACCCTCGCCGACAAGTGGATGATCTCGCGAGCCGGTGTCGCGATCGGTTCGGCGAACGGCCACATCGTGGCGTTCGATTTCAGCGCGCTCGCGGACACGATCTACCACACGATCTTCGATGATTTCTGCGACTGGTACCTGGAGTTCCTGAAGGCCGGACAGGCGACGCCGAAGGTCGCGGCACAGGTGCTCGAACAGCTGCTCGCGCTCGCGCACCCGATGCTGCCGTTCGTCACCGAGGCCTGCTGGGAGCGCCTTCCCGGTGCGAAGGGCCTCATGGTCGACCACGAGTCGGCGTTTTCGCCGGGCGGGACAAGTTTCCAGGCGCTGCGAGAGGTCTCGTACGTGAAGGAAGTCGTGACGGCGACCCGAGCGTGGCGCACAGAGCGAGGAGTCAGTCCCCGCGAGGAACTTCTCGGCACGATTGAAGGACAGACTCTAGGCAGTCCGGAAGCGGCCGCACTTTCGGGCAGCCTCGCGAGTATTCGATGGGAGCAGGTCGCCGGATCGGCAGCGTCGATGATCCCGCTTTCGTCCGGCCGTCTTCTCCTCTCGCGTGTCGACGTCGCGATCGATCCTGAGGCGGAACACGCCCGGCTTACGGAGGCGATCGCTCGCGCCCAGAACGAGCGCGCCCGGTCCGAGGGGATGCTTGCAAATGAGCGCTTCGTCTCTCGCGCCCCGGCGGAACTTGTCGAGGCCGAGCGCGCGAAGCTCGCTCGTTTCGCGGCGGAGGCCGCAGCCCTTCAGGTCGAGCTCGACGCGCTCGGGCAGTGAACGAACGCGAAGCGATCGACTACGTCGAGTCGCGGGCGATCCTCGGGATGCGCTTCGGGCTCGAGCGCATGCGGGAGCTGCTCCACCGTCTCGGAGATCCGCAGCGCCGCCAGCCGTCGGTCCACATCGTCGGCACGAACGGCAAGACGTCAACCACCCGGCTGACGGCCGCCGCCCTGCGCAGCCAGGGTCTTACCGTCGGGGCCTACGTCTCGCCGCACGTCATCGGTTGGAACGAACGGATCGAGGTCGACGGGCGTGCCGTTGACGGCGAACGCTTCGGCGCCGCGATCGGACGCGTTCGTGACGGTGCGGCCGCCCTCGACGGAGAAGGGGTCACCCAGTTCGAAGTGTTGACCGCAGCCGCGTTCGTCGTCGTTGCCGAGGCGAAGGTCGACGTCGTCGTGGTTGAGGCCGGCCTCGGTGGACGCTACGACGCGACGAACGTTCTCCCGCGAACAGCGGTGCGCAGCCCGAGCGGTCGCCTCAGCGCGCGTCCCGTCGTTGCCTTGACCAACGTGAGCCGAGACCACACCGAACTGCTCGGCGAGGACGAAGCCTCGATCACGGCGGAGAAGCTCGCCGTCTGTCGTGACGGCTTCGACCGTCTGCGCGTCGGGAGGCTAAGCCCAGCGGCCGCGGTCGCCGTCGACGTCGAGATGCGCCGCCGCGACCTCCACGCGGCGACCTACGGGCGCGACATCACCGTCGACGTTCGGGAGAACGGTCTGCACGTGCGCACCCCAATTGGCGCATACGGGCCCCTCACCCTGGGGATCGAGGGCCAGTTCCAACACGACAACCTCGCACTCGCCCTCGCGGCGGCAGACTGTGTGCTTGGCCGGCCCCTCGAAGTGGGATCGCTCCGCGACGCGCTCAGGGCGGTTCGCGTGCCCGGCCGCATGGAGCGCTTTCCGGGACAACCCGAGGTGATGCTTGACGGCGCGCACAACCCCGCCGGCATTGCGGCGCTCGTCGACAGCCTCGACGAGCCCGCCGAACGCCCCATCGTCGTCGTCATGTCGGTGCTCGACGACAAGGACCTTCCCGCAATGGTCGCGCCGATCGTCGGTCGTGCCTCGACGATCATCGCCACCAGATCCCACCACGCCCGGGCCATCGACCCATCGCTTGTCGCCAATCAGGTAAGCGCCCTTGGAGGCCGGTGCGTGATCGAACCGGATCCGACGGCGGCGCTCGATCTGGCCCGTCATGTCGCGGGGGCCGCGGGCCTCGTGCTGGTCTGCGGATCCCTGTACCTCCTTGGTGACCTGCGACGCCGATTGCAGATCGGCGACGGGGCCGGTGCTAGCATCCCGTCGATTCTGGGCGAGATCGACTTCGCGGTCTGACGAGGGAGACGCTGACGACGTGCTGGCGGCAACGCAAGGCAATCCATTCGACAGAGTTTTCAACTTCTTCGACTCGGGGCTGGGGACGTTCTATCTCCTTGCCTTTTTCGTGTTCCTGTTCGCGCTCTGGATCGGGCTCGCGTTCTGGGTCTACCGAGATGCCTCGAAGCGCACCGATGCTCCTGGGCTTGTCGGCTTTTTCACCCTGCTCTCGCTCGTCATGCCGTTTTTCGGGCCGATCATCTACATGGTCCTTCGCCCACCGGAGTACCTCGCTGATGCGCGTGAGCGTCAGCTGGGCCTCGAAGCGCTCGAACGTCAGAGCTACGGCGCCCATTGTCCAGACTGCGACTACCCGGTGGAGCGCGATTACCTCGCCTGCCCTGCGTGTCTGAGGAAGCTCCGCGAGCCATGCTTGCGGTGCAGCCGCCCGCTCGATCCCCGTTGGAAACTCTGCCCCTACTGCGAGACCGCCGCGCCGCCCGCAATGTCGGGCGGGTCCGGTCGACGAAACCCTGAGGTCATCAAGTGATTGAACGCTCGTTTGTCATGGTCAAGCCCGACGGGGTCGTTCGCGGCCTTACCGGTGAGATCATTAGCCGCATCGAGCGTCGCGGATTTCGGGTCGTCGGGATGAAGAAGACGGTGATGTCGCGGCAAGCGGCGCAGGAGCACTACGGCGAGCACAGCGAGAAGCCGTTCTTCGGCGAGCTGGTCGAGTTCATCACCTCGGGCCCCGTCGTGATGATGGCCGTCGAGGGCGGGCCGGGCACAATCGCCGTCCTACGGTCGATGATGGGCGCGACGAACCCGAAAGACTCTGCCCCTGGCACGATTCGCGGCGATTTCGCGTTCGAGCTCGGCGAGAACGTGATCCACGGATCGGACGCCGTGGAGTCCGCAGCACGCGAGCTCGGCATCCATTTCTCCTCCGGAGAGATCCTCAGCTGACGCCCGCGGGCGAGCTACTGGCGACCGGGCGCCATCGCGCCGGATGACCGGCCGTGGCCTCATCGCGGAGTCACGGTCAGACACGATGTCTCACGATGCGAGGAATCGGTGCCAGGCACCACCGTTCCACGATACGAAATGCGGACGGCCAGGTGCCGACGCTTGCGCGATCTCGCTGGCTCGTTGAATGCTGATCCTTGCCTCGAGGTCGCCGCAGCGGCGGGCCATCCTGACGGCCATCGGAGTTGACTTCCGCGTCGTCGTGAGCGCATTTATTGAGCGGGAGCGGGGCGCGGATCCGGTGTCGCTTGCCCAAACGAACGCGGCAGGGAAGGCCCGCAACGTGGCTGCTGCCCGGGCTTCGGGCGGTGCCGCGGTGCTCGGTGTCGATACCGTGGTGATTCTCGATGGGCAATCGCTCGGCTCGCCTGATGACGAAGGCGACGCGCGATCGATGCTCGCGTCGCTCGCCGGCCGGGAGCATGCCGTGGTTTCGGCGCTGTGCCTCGTTGCCGGCAGCGCCGAGGCGGCCCGGACGGTACGAACGCGCGTGCAATTTCGGGATCTCTCCGAGCGTGCAGTGACCAACTACGTGGCGACCGGGGAATGGCGAGGTCGAGCGGGGGGCTACGCGATCCAGGGCGCGGGGATGTCGCTTGTTGGGGACGTTCACGGCGACTACTCGAACGTCGTCGGTCTCCCGGTATCGGCGCTGCTCGACGCGATGACGGAGCTTGGAATCAAGGCGCCGCGGTGAGATCCATCCTGCGGGTCCTTGCGACGTCCTGGCGCGCCTGGACGATCCCCGGTACCGTAGACCGACAACGCGGGATCGGCTCTGTCACCGATCGGCGTAGTCTCCGCGGCAGGGCTTTCCTGCACATCGCACGAACGGGGGCGGAACCATCGGCCTGATGAACTACATCACCGGCTTCGGCGGCCGTGACATGGCCGTCGATCTCGGGACCGCCAACACCCTCGTGTACGTCCGAGGCCGCGGCATCGTGCTGTCAGAACCCTCGGTCGTCGCCATCGACTCGCGCACCAATGAGGTGCACGCGGTCGGTATCGAGGCCAAGCGCATGCTCGGGCGGACACCGGGCAATATCCAGGCGATTCGTCCCCTCAAGGACGGGGTCATCGCCGACTTCGACGTGACCGAGCAGATGCTTCGTCACTTCATCCACAAGGTGCACCAGAACCGTTGGGCCCACCCACGGGTCGTCGTCTGCGTGCCGTCGGGGGTGACCGGCGTCGAAAAGCGGGCGGTCGAGGAGGCGACGCTGTCGGCGGGGGCGCGCCAGGCGTACCTCATCGAGGAACCGATGGCTGCCGCCATCGGAGCCGGGCTGCCCGTCGCCGAGCCGACCGGCAGCATGATCGTCGACATCGGGGGTGGCACGACCGAGGTTGCCGTGATTTCGCTGGGCGGGATCGTCGTTGCGCAGTCGATCAGGGTTGGTGGTGACGAGCTGGATGAGGCGATCATCAGCTACGTGAAGAAGGAGCACAAGCTCATGATCGGGAGCCAGACCTCCGAGGAAGTCAAGCTTGAGATCGGCTCGGCGTTTCGCCTCAAGGAAGAGGCGCAGGCCGAGATTCGAGGGCGCGACATGATCAGCGGTCTTCCGAAGACGGTCGTGCTTTCATCGGAGGAGGTTCGGGAAGCACTCGAGGAGCCGCTCGTGCAAATCGTTGACGCGGTTAAGTCCACGCTCGACCGCACCCCGCCAGAGCTTGCCTCCGACATCATGGATCGTGGCATCATGCTGGCGGGTGGCGGATCGCTCTTGCAGGGGCTCGACGATCGCCTCCGTCAGGAGACCGAGATGCCAATTCACATCGCAGACTCTCCGCTCACCTGTGTGGCGATCGGCTCCGGTCGCTCGCTCGAGGAGTTTGAGGTTATGCGAAAGTCGTCAAGTGGACGGCGTGGGCGCAACGCCAACCGTCGCGCGTACCGCTACTAGAAACTCACCAGGCCGCGCCGGGGCAAGTCGGCGTGAGGCGCGGCAACACGACGAAGAAGGATCGACCCACTGGGAACACCGGCGCATACATCCGCGAGCAGGCGACGGATCATACTTCGCCGCGTGGTTGTGGTCGTGCTGGTCGTGGTCTCGGTGGGCCTGTTCACGGGCTACTTCCGGGAGAACACGGCCGGGCCGCTGCACGGTGCTCAGGCCGACGTCGGCGGCGTGATCGCCCCCCTCCAGTCGTTCGCGTCGAAGGCGGTTCAACCGGTTCGTGACGGCTGGGGTTGGCTCACCGGCCTCGTCGATGCCCGCGACCGGGCCGCTCGCTATAAGCGTGAGAACGACCGCTTGCGCGCCCAAGTGATCGAGGCAAGCGACAACACGGTCCGGTTGGCCGAGGCCGAGCGCCTGGCCGGTATTCGCAGCGAGCTTCCCGGCGGCTACAAGCGCGTTCTTGCCGATGTCATCGGCGCCTCGACGAGTTCGTGGTACCCCAAGGTACGCGTCGACGTGGGGACGGCTGATGGGGTCGTTGTGAACGCGCCCGTGGTGGCTGCCGGCGATGGTCCCGACGGGCCCCGCCCCGAGCTTGTCGGGGTTGTGACGGGTGCCTCCGAGCACGCGGCCGACGTGAGCTTCATCACCGAGCGGGGCACGGCGGTGGGTGCGTACGTGCTCGACGATCAGAGCCCCCCCGGAATGCTGACGGCCATCGAGGATGGCCAGATGCTGCTTCGAAACGTCGCCCGAGAGTTTCGTGTGCGCCGAGGAGACGTCGTGCTCACCTCGGGCTTCAACGATCCCGGACTTCCGTCCATCTACCCACGGGGCATCCCCGTCGGGAGCGTCCAGAGCGTGGGACGTCAGGAGTCCGACGACTTCCAGTCGATCCAGGTCGAGCCGTTCAGTGAGGGGCGGACCTTGCACCGGGTCGTGGTTCTCGCACCCGTAAGCGCTGAGGCACTGCGGAGGGCTCGCGGATGACCGGGATTGCGCCCACCGTCGAAAGCGTCTCGCTTCAGGCATCGGTCGGACGGCGCCTGCTTGCCCTCAGCGCCCTGTTGCTCCTTGCGGTCGTTATCCAGATCGCGCTTCTCCCATATCTGCGCGTTGCCGACGGGATGGCTGATCTCGTCATCGTGGCCGTCGCCGCGGCGGGGTGGTACCGAGGGCCACTCGTTGGGACGCTCGCCGGATTCTTCGCGGGTCTTGCGGTCGAGCTGGCGACGCCGAGCGGCACGCTGGGAGTGCTTGCCCTCGTCTATCTCAGTGTGGGTGCCTTCAGCGGCCGCTTCGCGTCGGGCCCGCGCCCCTCAGGCCTCATGACGCCGCTCCTTCGCATCATCGCGATGACCGCCGCCGCCCAGATCGCGCTCCTCGGGGTGCAGCTGCTGCTCGGTTCGAGCGTTTCGGGCCCAGCGTTCTTAACGGGCATGCTCGTGCCGACGGTGGCCCTCACGGTGCTTGTCGCTTCGCCACTCCTCGCGGCGGCCGATCGTGTTATGGGTTCGCCCCGCGTGGTCGAGCCGTTCATGGGCGGGTAGCGGGACGTGCCCACCTTTCAATCCTTCACCGGCCGGCCGGGGGGCCGTTCACCGGGCTCTGCGCCGGTGCTTGGGCTTCGCCTCGCGATCCTCGCCGCAGCCGCGATCGCCGTGGTGGGCCTGCTCATCCTGCGACTCTGGTTCTTGCAGGTCGTCTCGAGCGGCGACTACACCCGACAGGCGAACGAGAACCGCTACCGGCGCATCTTCGACGAGCCCCCGCGTGGCGCGATCCAGGACCGCAAAGGCCGGTTTCTCGTCACCAATCGGCAGGTGCTGAACGTCACGGCGCGGCCAACGGAACTCGGTTGGAAGCAAGGCGACAAGAAGGACTCCGAGGGAAACACCATTCCTGGCGAGCCCGACGCGGCCGGCAAACGGACCCTCACACGACTCGCTCGCGTCGCCGGCGAGGGCCCCGCGGACTTCATCCTGGACTTCCGCAAAGGCGCTCAGGCGACGCCGCTGCGCGAGATCGTGGTCGTCAAGGATGCAAAACCCTCGGTCGTCAACTACCTCTCCGAGCGCCAGCGCACGTTCCCCGGTATCGGTCTCCAGAACTCGTACGTGCGCAGTTACCCGGAGGGGCCACTCGCCGCGCAGATCCTCGGCATCGTCAACGCCATCACCAAAGACGACCTGCGCGACTACAAGCGACGGGGCTATTCGGGCACCGAGGAGGTCGGCCAGGGCGGTATCGAAGGAAAGTTCGAGGACTACCTTCGCGGCCGTGTCGGAGAGCGCCAGGTCGAGGTCAACTCGAACGGCGAGGTCGTCGGTGCGGGTCCCGTATCCGCGAAGCCGGCCGTCGCGGGTAAGACGGTCCAGCTCACCATCGACAACAACGTCAACGAGGTCCTCCAGGACGCCATCGCGGTCCAGGTCGCGCGTGCCGGATCCCCAGGTGGCGCCGGAATCGCGATGGACCCAAACACGGGCGACATCCTCGGGATGGCGTCGATCCCGAGCTTCGATCCGACCACCTACGTGACCGGCAACGCGCGGGAGTTGCGGGCAATCCAGCTAAACCCCGGCAAACCACTCGCAAACAAGGCGATCTCAGGCGAGTACCCGCCGGGTTCGACCTTCAAACCGTTCACGGCTACCGGCTACGTTGAGTCAGGCTACGTCGGACCTTCCGACGTCCGCGCGTGTCCCTCAAGAGTCACGCTGTACGACCGAGACTGGAAGAACTTCAGAGACGAGTTCCACAGTGATGTGGCGCTTTCCGGAGCGCTCGAGGTGTCGTGCGACACCTACTTCTACAACCTCGCCGCCGACTCGTACGAGGCGACGAAGAACGACGAGACCACGGCCATCCAGGACTGGGTTCGCGCCTTTGGCTACGGTCAGGCAACGGGTCTTGACATCGGTCAGGAGACCGCGGGTCTCGTGCCTGACCATGCGTACAAGATAGCGGCGTTCGCAAACAGCGCCGTGCCCACCGACCGCGACTGGCGACCTGGTGACGCGATCAATCTCTCGGTCGGCCAAGGGTACGTTCGGGTGAGCCCGCTCCAGCAGGCTGTCGCGTTCGCGGCGATCGCAAACGGCGGTGACCTCGTGAAACCGCGCGTCATCCGTAAGGTTGTCGCTTCCGACAAATCGACAGTCGTGGACTTCACGGGCCAGGTCGACAAGCGGCCCGTGCAGCTCGGAGACGGTCGCGCGCCCAAGCCTGAGACGTGGGCCGCGATCCGCCGAGGCCTCTATCAGGTCGCAAACGGCCCGGAAGGAACGGCGCGCAATGTCTTCCAGAATCTCCCAGCCGGCGCAAAGGTCGCGGGTAAGACAGGCACCGCCGAGAACTTCGTCGAGCGTACGTTCAAGGTGACAAAGATTGTGAACGGCAAACGAGTCGTTGTCACCGAGACGAAACTCGTCAACGACAAGGACCACGGGTGGTTCGTCGGATACGCGCCTGCCGATGGAACGCCGCAGATTGTCGTTGCCGTGGTGATCGCGAAGGCCGGGACCGGAGCCAGCGTCGCGGCGCCTGTGGTGTGCCAGACGATCACAACCTTCCTTGCCGGGAAGGGTGTGAAGGTCGACCCGAAGAAGGACTGCGGCAACCCCGCCGAGCAGGCGGGGAACTAGATGGTTGATTCCGAATTGTGGTCGAAAGGTCCGGTGAGCGAGACCGAGCACAGGTGGACGCACCGCCAGGTGCGCCCACCGTCTGAAGCGTCGGCGCAAGCCGACGCGCAAGAGAACGCAGTGTCAGCCCGCATATC
>JANMDN010000035.1:0-1707 GCA_031376285.1 Actinomycetes bacterium | reverse complement strand
ACTTGTGATGAGCACCCTCGGGGAGGTCATGGCGACCTCCGACGTGCCGGCCGGGGTCGTGAACCTGCTGACCGGTGAGCACGCCAACCTCCTGACGTGGCTTGCCGACCACGACGATGTCGACCTCCTGGAGTTGACCGGTGCGCCCGCTGAGCTGACCGCCGACCTCGAAGCCCGAGCCGCCGAGAACGTGAAGCGCATCGCCCGCACGGGTGGCACCCGTGATGCGCGCACCGCGGCGGCATTCACCGAGATCAAGACGGTCTGGCACCCGGCACGGATCTGAGGGCTCCATTCCCGGAGTGGGCGTCGTGACATCCCCACTGGCGCGTTCGCCGGCCCTCTGATATCGCTGCGCCTGACACTGAACGAATGCAGTGTTGATCCGACACACGATCCCAGGAGCGCGAATGACCGTGCAACGCAAGAGAGTGGCCACAATCGCGGTGGCCGGGGCGGCCGCACTCGCCATCGGAATGACGTCGCTGGGTACCGCCGCGAGCGACAACGGACAATCGTCGGCGACGAAGGCCGATACCGCCAAGAAGAAGAAGGTCCTCAGGGGCCTGCGCGGCCTGCGTGGCCCGATCGGCCCGCGCGGGGCCATCGGACCGGCGGGTCCCCCTGGAGCGGCAGGGGCAGCTGGGGCCGTAGGGGCGGTAGGTCCCGTCGGGCCCGCTGGACCTGCGGGTCCGAGCGACGCGTTCTCCGTGTTCAAGGACGCCCAGCAGATCCTTCCGTTCACAGCGGCTGGCAAAGCATCGATCGGGAAGCTCACCCTCCAGCCGGGCAAGTACGTCGTCTTCGCCAAGGCGATTGTCGAGAACACCGCTGGGGTCGGCAACACTGACGTGGAATGCGACCTCGTCGCGCCCTCGGGTGACTTCGACCGCGGCATGGTCGCTCTCGAGGATCAGAACACGGCCGGGTCAGCCAAGCGGGGGATGATGACCCTTAACGTCCTGTCGACCGTCGCCGCGGCCGGTGACGCCGACCTGAGGTGTGTCAACAACGGCGGCGGACAAAGTCGGGCGAGCTTTGTGAAAATCACGGCTATCCGCGTCGCGAACATCGTGAACACTCCGCTTCCGTAGCGATCGTTGGGGGTCTGTGCTCTCGCGCAGGCCCCCAAGGACGTCTCGCGCAGTCTGGTCCCGACCCGGGGCTTCGCCAGCTCGGGTATCGGCGCGGACGCTCACCCCACGAAGAAGACCGCCACGACCGCCACAAGACCCCACAGCAGGACGATGGCGCTGACCATCGCGAGCAGCGTTCCGGCCCGAACGCCGCCCAGGCGACGGAGGGCGCGCGCAGTCCGAGTTGGATTGGGAATCTGCGTCACGATTGCATCCTTCCTGCGGGTCCGAGGGCGATCGGCGGTCAGCTCCGGGGCAATCCGGGCGAGCCCCACCGGCTGGTGGAGGTACCCGCCGGGGTTGGACTTCGAGGTGAACCTTCCCGGTTGTCCAACCCCGAGCGTGTTGCCCAGGCCATTGCCACCTTGGGGTGTATTCGAACCCCGCGCGATGTTGGATCACAACGACTGATCAGGCGAAGCTCCGACGGGTCGATCCATTCACGAGAGATGTTCGGCTGGATGCACCAACCTCGGGTCATCAGCGTTGCCGTCTAGTCGCCGACGTGCACGGCCGGTCCGACCTCCCCTTCGGACTCGTGGTAGCAATCCGTGCGTGAAGATCCTGCTTC
>JANMDN010000031.1:0-3515 GCA_031376285.1 Actinomycetes bacterium | reverse complement strand
CGGGCGATGAGGAACTCGGGGGAGCCGAGCCGCATCTCACTGAAGAAGTGCCCTTCGACTTGAGCCGCCTTGAGCAGGGTCTTTGCCCGTTGCGAAATGCTTCCCTGCTTGAGGCCGAAGTGGGCCATGAGGTCCTTCACGTAGACACCACTTCCGGATTGAGAGAACAGGTGGTTCGCCTTGCCGACGATCCAGCAGATGGCTGCGGCAGCAGCGTCCGGGCGGGCCGTTCGCCGGAACACTTCCGGGTCGCCATCCGCGGCGCGCACGAGGAACCTCCGGCACGCGGTGCGGCTTTCGACGTCGAACATGGCGTCGCAGCAACCGTCGCAGAGAGCGCGCACCTCCTCGACGGCTGCCCGTATGTCCTCGGGGAGCGCACTCGGATCAAACGCCTCGTCGGGGAGGGGCCGGTCGTCCAGGTGCGCGAGCGCTTGCTCCCCACCGACCGCGGCGCGGAGGGAGTCGAGCATGAGTTCATCGTAGTCGGGGAGCACAGGCATCTCCCACGGACCGTCCGGATCGATGGCGCCGATGGCGGCAAGAATCGCCATGGGCCCCTGCGGCCTCGGGGAGCTTGTGATCTGTCGGTACTCGGACGTGAACCCGTCAAGTGCCGTAAGCGTCTGGTCGGTGAGGGCCTTCGGGATGCCCCGCTCGCTGTGGCAGTACCTGACGAACGCAGCGAGGAGCGCTGGCGCCTTCGAGAGGAACTTCCCGTCGGCGACGAGTTTGCGCGGGATCCAATCGAGCATGAGGATCTCCACCGCCGTCGGGCTCCAGCGCATGGGGTCGCCCGGGCCGTAGTCGGTGCCAAACCACAGGATCGATTCGAGTAGTCCCCGGTGATCGTGATCGTCCAGCTTGCGCCCGGGCGGCGACGCGAAGAACCGCTTGGCGAGAGCGGCGACGGCCGCTTCGGGCCAGTCGGGGCGCTCGTAGCCGGTGCCCCCGTCGGGCAGCTGACGGACGATCCACTCGATGACTGATCGACACGCCGGCCAGGTATCGGTTTCGAAGGCCGGCACCGTCATCGCCGCGGCCGCGATGGCGTCGGTGATGCGGGCGCGTGCGTCGGCTGGCGCCAGCTCTCGCAAGCTCGTCTCAGCGTCAAAGGAGCCACGCATCATCGCCAGGACCCGATCGGGCGCCTCAGGCACCACGAACGCATCCTTCACGAGCGTCCCGAGGTTGTGATCGACGTACGCCACGGCCGTCAATTCGAAGCCGTTCGGACAACGCGCTCCGACGACGATGTTGTCGCCGTCGCCCAGAATGTGGATTACCTCGGCGGTGCCGTGCACCTGGACCTCCCCGAGGCGGACGAGCCACGTCGGCAGCCGGTGCGTCCGGCGCTCGAGTTCGGCGCTTGCGAGCTCACGAATGTCACTGTCGACGCCCATTTCACCGATCACGGCCAGCATCGCTGATGTCTCCACCGCCTCGATATCCACGAACGAGCGGACGAGGCTCGTGAGGGTCGGAAGGTCGGCGGCGTCGCGACCACGCTCGAAGGGATGGCGTCGCCGAGGGTCGAGGAAGTCCATCATGGCGCTGACGTGAGCGATGAGGTCGAGCGGCTCGGGCGAGGCGAGCAGCCGACGCACATCCGTCAGGAGTGCCGGATCACCTTCGACACCGGGGCCCGGCGTGGAACTCCGTGGCGAGCGCCTTGGTGGCCCCCCGCCTGACCATTTCGCGGTGGATTTGGATCGTCGTCGCGACACCGCCGGTGACAATACTCCGCGCGCGCGCGCGTTCGCTTCATCCCTGGCGTTCGACTGCGCCGTAAGGCGGGGCGGCCGCGACGCGAACCAGTGACCAACCCACCGTTTCGTCGGCAACCAAGTAGTCCCGATATCGGGCCGCCCACGGGTCACGTCACAGCTCGTGCTCGGCGAGTTCGCGAAACTCATCAGGCACGCCGCCCAGCGTCGATAGTGCGCTCGTCGCGTAGCCGACTGATCCTCGACCGAAGCGTTCGCGCACCCGGTCCATGGCGTGGTCGACAACCAGTCGCGTCGATCCGGTCGGAGAACCCGGGCGGTGCGGGTCGTCGGCCTCGACCGCAAGCTCAAGCTGAACCGGCACGTGCTCGACAAGGTTCGAGCCCGAGATCGCAAGGAGCGTCACGGCCCGCTCCGACGGATTGTCCCTGAGGGCTTGAGCGACGAGATCCTGAGCGATCTCTCGCAGCGTCAGCGTCGATGCCACCGCCTCGGACACGGTGACCGAGCGGGTGATGCTCCGCATGCCGGCAAAGCGCACGCGGACGGTGACCGTACGCGCCGCCCGGCGGCCGGCCCGCAAGCGGGCGGCAACGCGATCAGCGAGGTGGCCGAGCACCTCGGCGAGCAGCTGGGGCGAGGGCACGACCCGCCCGAGGGCCGACTGCGCTCCGACCGAACGCGCTCGCCGAGAGGGAAGCACCCGGCGCGCGTCATCGTTCTGCGCAAGCGACCTGAGCTTCGTTCCGGCGGCGGTGCCGAGAAGGCGGTCCAGTGTGTCGGGCGAGGTGCGGCCCAGCTGACCGATCGTCGTCACGCCAGCCGCGGCGAGCCGCTGCTCGGTCGCAGGCCCGACGCCCCACACGAGTCGTACCGGCAGCGGTTCAAGGAACTCGCGCTCGCGCTGCGCGTCGACGACGACCAAGCCCGCGGGCTTCGCGACTTGGGACGCGATCTTTGCCAGGTGCTTGGTCCGGGCCGCCCCGACCGAGATCGGCAGGCCGACCTCTTCCCTCACCCGGCGCCGAATCGCCTCGGCGATCTCGGCTGGTTCACCGAAGAGCAGGCGCGACCCGCCGACATCGAGGAAGGCCTCGTCGATCGACACCTGCTCGATGGCCGGGGTGTAGGAACCCAGAATGTCCATCACCAAACGGCTGAGGCGCTGATACTCCCGGAAGTGGCCGTCGACGAAAACCAGCTCGGGACAGCACGCTCGAGCCCGGCGGCCAGCCATCCCGCTGGTGACGCCGAACCGCCTGGCCTCGTAGGAGGCCGCCAAAACGACCCCGCCGCCAACTGCGATCGGTCGCCCGCGAAGACTCGGGTCGAGCAGCTGCTCGACCGACGCGTAGAAGGCGTCGAGATCGGCGTGAAGTATGGACGGCCCATCGCTCACTGCGCCACTCTATGCCAAACACCTGTTCGCATTCGAGGTGACTCACGCCGGCTTGTTCGAGCCAGCGCTGTGCCGCCTCGGCGTTCGAGTCAGGCGGCTCGCTCGTAGACCAGCTCACCCTCACGCAGGGGCCAATAGTGCATCGACCCGACAACGTCGCGGCGACGCTCGCATTCACGCGGGTCGTTGACGGCCATGAGCGCAATGGTAGGCGACAAGACGCCAACGTTTTCCAGCAGCCGGGTGGCGGGTTCCGATCAAGAGAGCCCAGAAGCCGCAGACCCGAGCGCTCGGCAGCACGGTATGCGCCCAAGAATGGAAGTCGCTCCACGTTCGGACCGCTCGTTGAACAATTCGCGCTGATGCACCGCGTCGCGACAGGCGAGGGG
>JANMDN010000029.1:0-42798 GCA_031376285.1 Actinomycetes bacterium | reverse complement strand
CCAGCTGACGGTGTTCGTCAGCGTCCCTGCCCGGGGTGATTGAAGGAGGCGCTCCAGCGCGATCACGAGTGAGCCTGGCGAGTCGCGTGCGAGGGAGTAGCGCTCAGGGCTGACGAGGAGGACTCCGGCGTGTCCTGGTCCGCCCACGCGCAGGGTCTCGGCCGCGCTTTGTAGTGTCGCCGCGTCCGCGGATACCAGCGCCCGGCGCTCGTCAGCAGCGATCCCAAGGAGGCCGACGTCGTCGACACCGAGCAGATCTGGTCGCTCTGCGACGGCGACGACATCATGCCCGCGGCGGCGCAACTCCCGAGCGACGACCGGGGAGATGTGTTCGTCGAGTAGGAGCCTCAACGAACGTGCGGCAGATGCTCAGCGGCATCTGCCGCTGCAGCAAGGTATGCCTGGCGCTCGGCCGTAACCCGATCGGGGAACTCCTGGTGGTACTCGACTGCTGCGTCAACGACCTCGACTGGGGTACCGAAATACTCAGCGACGCTCTCTTTCGTTGCGTCGGCCTCGTTCAGTGCATCAACGAGCAACCAGACGTCGAGACGTGTTCCTTCAACCTTGGCGCGGGGTCCAAAGCTTGTAGACGACACGACGACGCCACGCATAAGCGGCGGCGTGCGAGGCGCTGGGGCTGTCGAGGCCATGGTCCAAGGGTAACGCGCCTTCGATGACCACGCCAGTGGATGAGCGGCGGTAGACGCGGCATCCAGCCCGCTCGGGGTCACGCGGCATCCAGCCCGCATCACAGTCAGACCTTGAGTTCCAGCACCTGTTCCAAGACGTGAGACGGATGCTCGAACGCAAGGTCAGACCCCTGCCATGGCCCGGATGGCCACGCAGATCGGTCGGAAACGTGACCTGCCAGCCTTCGGGTTGCGCCGGAGGTTCGGCGTTTGGGGTAGAGCGGTCAGGTCGATCGGTAACGATTTTCGTCCTCGGCGCAGGCCGATCGACACTCCCAACTGATCTGCACTCCCGCTACGGGGTGGCGAGGTATTCGAAGAGCAGTTCCGTTGGGTATGCCTTCAGCAGTGGGGGCGGTTTGGTCGACCGTTCGCTTCGCCACCGGTCGCCGATCTCCCGCCAGCCCGCGACTGGGTCCGGCGCGAGCCGCGCGGCTTCGGTTGTGGCCTTGGCCCAAAGGACAGCGCCGTCGGTTTCGTAGGCGCAGTGGAGCGCGTATTGGATACGTCGAGCGCGGCCGCGCCACGCGATCGGTCCAACTCGGCTCGCCTGGCCAGTCAGCGCTGCGGCGTTGCGGGTCAGCTCCTTTAGGCGTTTGTCGTCGGTGACGAGTGCCCACTGGTCGAGCCGTCCCTTCATCCCGTCGAGGATTTCTGGCGGTTCATCGTCGAGTCCGACCTTTGCGGCCTCGCCGATGAGTGTGGCATTGATCGCTGTGCCGAAGTCGATCCAGACACCCCCGCCTGTGAGGTGTTGGAGGAGCCGGTCAACGTCGTAGATCTGCTTGGGGATATCGTGGTCGCGCCGTGCAGGTATCCCGATCGGCTCGGCGGCGAGGGCCGCCAGTTTCAGCGCGATCTGGTGGGGGAGCGTTGGAAGCGTGCTCGTGACGGGGCCCTCAAGCGCGAAGACCTCGCCGGTTACGTCTTCTGTCGGGGGCATCGCCTTGGTCAGGTGGAACTCCAGTTTGACGACGTGCTTTGCGAGGCCCGTCGTGTCGGTGTGGCCGAGTAGTGACGGGACGACAACCTCGTAGGTCAGGAGTTCCAGCCCCGGTGTCGGAAGCCGAGGGACTTTCCTTTCGGGTCGGAAGTACGGCGCTTCAAAACCCTTGAACCGATGGGCGAAGGCAACCATCAGGCGCCCGACGTGATCCGGGGTTGCGTCGGTCAGATAGTCGTCGTCGGCACTCCCTCGCTGCTCGATGAGTTCCAAGCGCAGCTGTGCGGCGGTGCCGCCCATGAGTGCGACGCGGAGACCAAGCTCAGACGCGAGGGTGCGGACCTGTTCATCAAGTTCCCAGCACCACGCGGACACCTCGCACATCATCCTGTTGCGGAGGCCGATCTTCTCTCCACCGCTCAAAGCCGATTCGGGATTGCTCGGAAAGCCGGTCTTGAAGAGGTGAAGATGATCGGTGAGGTTCATTGGGCGTACCCGGCAGCGACATCGGTGGGGAACCCCGGTTGAGGCTGACCGGCGAGGATCGACTCTATTTCGCCGGTGAAGTGCGCACGCGCGAACGTGGCCAGCCGTCGTCGCCCCTCGGGTGTGGAGGTGATCTGGTTGAGGATCTGTCCGAGTTCGGCGGGAGGGAACGCAAACGATTTCATGCGGACTTCTCGGTAGAGGTCGATCCAGGCAAGTTCTGGGGGGGCGAGCTGACGAACGATTGGGTAGCGCTCCCAGATCGACAACTCTCGAACGACGACCACCTTGGTCAGCTCCGCGTCAAACGAAAGCTGCCCTGCTTGGAGTGCCATAAACCCGGCTCGGGCGATCTCTCCGGCCACGTCTGTTCCCGTGCCCGTTTGCGCGACCACAATGTGGGCGAAATCAAAGAGAAAGTGGTGCCCCTGCCCTGCAAGGACGTCCATGCCGGTCAGGTATGCGGGGAGCTTGCGCCCTTCAAGAGTTCGCCAGAGGCGTTCGGCGAGTTTGTTGGGCAACCACCCGGGCGGCAGGCCGCGAAACGCCTTTGCCCGGACGTGCCCAGGCGCGTGGCGGTCCGCAAGGTCCGCGGCGACCAGATCACCGACTGCCCGCCACGCGGTTCTCCGCGAGACTCCAAGCGCTGCCGGCAGATCTTCGATCTTCGCGCCAGCCGGACCAGACGCTTCGAGGTACGCACCGAGTTCGTGCTGGGTCCCTGTGGCCACAACCATCACTGGCACAATAATACAGCCAGAGTGCCGTCTGGCAACATTTTTGTGCCAAGTCCCCTTGGCCTTCACCAACTGGTGGACGCCCATGAACGAGAGCTACCCCCAGCCAGCCGAGAGGCCGACGCTCGTCCTTACAGCCCGGCGTGTTCCGTCGGCGTAGGTAACCACGACGCGAACGCTCGTCGCGACCGGTGGACTTCCAGCCCACTTGATCGGGACATGAAGCGGGCCACGTCGAAGCCCCGCCGGGTGAAGAAACCCTGCAAACATCCTTCGCAGGCCCTTGTGGGCTGGTCCACTCCAGTCGGAGTCGTCGAGCCTGAAGTGCCGAGCCCCCACCGTCGCCTCTACCGAGCGCGCTGGTCGCCGCAGCCAGACCGCGAGGCCGACCCGGTCACAGGCCGTGCTGTTGGCGAGGGGGCACGACACGCCGAGGTACGGGTCTCGCGTGAGGATGCTCTTGGTTGCAGCGCTACCCGCGGCTGGGCCGACGGCGCCGACGGCGAGCAGCGCGGCGAGAGGGATTCTGTGTCGGGTCATTGCTCTTCTACGTTCGGACCTGGCCTTTCGGTCCGTAGCGCCAGCATTGGAACTTGAGAAAGTCACCCGGTAGCTCGCCGATCTGGTGCGAACGGAGTCGAGTCGAGTCCCCTGGTAGGAATGTTGTGGCTCCGGCCACAGCCACCTGCTGGCGAATCGCTCAGGCGTCCCGCCAGGCTGTGACCCGGAGTCCGTTGACCCGGCTGAAGTGGCGCGTGTTGCCGGTCACGAGAGTTGCGTCGAGTGAGAGGGCGTGCGCGGCAATCATTTCGTCGAGGGCACCGATCGGCCGCCCTCTGCCCTCGAGATCCGCGCGGACCGTGCCGTATCGGTCGGCCGCCTGGTCATCCCACGGCAGCGTCTCGATACCGGCAAGGAACGCATGCACGGCCGTCGACGGTCGTACCGCACCAGGGTTGCGCGCGAGGCCGAACCGCAGCTCACCCCGAGTGACCGAAGAGATGCAAACGAATCGAGGAGCGATCGTGGCGAGCATGCTCGATGCCACCACTGAGGGATCTCGGATGATGTAGCTCGCGACATCCGTGTCGAGCATCCAGAGTCCGCTCAGGCGAATGGATCACGGTCCTGGTGGGGAGGCTGTCGACGATCGAGATCGGCTTCCTCAAGCGGTCCAAGGGCCCCGATCCGCTGCGCCAACTCGCTCCAGCTCGTCCAGGCATCAAGGTGGGCGGAGAGGATCACGTCCCCAGTGGCCGGATCCCGACGGATCGCGACCTCGTCCGTGTCGAACCGAAAACTGGCTGGGAGGCGCACGGCCTGGCTGCCGCCCGTCTTGAAGATCTTGGCTGTCTGCATGCGCGCAACCTCAAGCCGACGTGGAATACATACGATAGTAGATACTATTGCGGAGATGTCGAGACAGGAGAGGTGTGCCTGTCGCCTCGCCGAGTCGGTGGCGAGCTGGGCGCTCCGGGCCGAGGCGTGATGGTCCTAGTCCGACATCGCCTCCGTCAGGTACGCCAGAGTCCTTCGAGCGGCACGGCCCAGAGGCGGTCGCCGATCGGGATGGTGGCTTCGCCGCAGTGGAGGACGACGCCGCAGACGAAGCGGTCGCCGAGGCGGTCGCGCATGAGCCGCAGGCCGGCGAAGTCCCGTCGGCTGACGGTTGCGGCGGCTTTGACCTCGATGCCTGCGACCTGGCCACTCGGCCACTGCGCGACGACGTCGACCTCGTTTCCACCCTCGAAGCGGAGGTGATGCAGCGTTGGTGGTCGATCGGCCCAGCCGCGCTGGCGGACGAGTTCGTTGACGACAAAGGTCTCGAGGACTGGTCCGGCTGTTTGGTGGTTCTCGCTGAGGGTGGCGGCGTCGATGCCTGTGAGGTGGCAATGCAAACCGGTATCGGCGATATGGACGCGGGGGGATTTGACGATGCGATGGCCGAGGTTCCCTGACCATGCCGGGAGGATCACGACCGCGCAGAGGCGTTCGAGCACCGCGATGTAGGCACCGACGGTTTTCGCGTCAATACGCAGGTCGGTCGCAAGACCCGCAAGTTTCAGGATCCCGCCGGAGCGGGCTGCGATGAGTCTCAGGAGCGGTTCGATGGCCCGGGGGTGGCGTATGCCGGCGACGTCGTTGATGCCCCGTCCGACGAGGGCGTCGACGTACCCGGCAAAGAACCCCTCGCGGCGGCGCGGCGATAGGCCGAGCGAACCAGGGAAGCCGCCTGCGGCGATTCGCTCCGCGTACGCCCCCAGACCGATCGGGGCGCCACCGCGGTTGGGCGGAACCCCCCTGCGAAGTCCGTCGAGGAACGTCTCAACCTGGCCGTCGATTTCGCCTTGTGAGAATGGCCAGAGGTTGAAGTACTCGACCCGACCGGGGAGCGTGTCGAGAACGGTCGGCATCAGGCGAAGGTCGGCTGACCCAGTGATCAGGAACTGCCCTGGGGCGTTTGAGGTGTCCACGACGCGTTTTATGGCAAGGAGAACGCCCGGAGCGCGCTGAACTTCGTCGATTACGGCCGGTGTGCCGAGCTGGGCCACAAACCCAACAGGGTCGTCGAGTGCCTGCTCGCGGGCGATGTCGTCGTCGAGGGTCGTAACGCGTGCCCCGAGAGTCGTTCGGGCGACCTGAGCGACGAGCGTGCTCTTGCCGGCCTGCCTCGGCCCGACCACCGCAACGGCGCGCGACGCGCCCAGCGCGTCAACGACGTCGTCTTGGATATGGCGTCGTTTGACCGGCACGCCGCACAGAATGCCTCAAATCAGGATTACAGTTCTGATAAATCATGACTGTAATCCTGATTTACAGCCTACCTCGGCGCCGGATTGGCTTCGCGTCGGCGTCGTCAGCGGGTGCCGATACCAAATGAGGACGGATGCGGGCAGCGTCCGCAGATCCAGGTGTGCCCACACTCGTCGGCGACCTCGACCAGGGGGCCCTCCGGGGAGATCTCCAGGACCGTCCCAACAGTGCGGCCGGCCAGCGACCGCATTCGACGCGCATCTCAACCACGTCAAGGGGACGGAGCTTGCTCACCGGGTGATTGTCGCGTCTTGCGTCCGGCATCGGATCATCCAACGGGCTCGCCGGGCGGGCCCGGTCGACGATCGGCGAGATGTGTTCGTCGAGGAGAAGCCTCAACGAACGTGCGGCAAGTGCTCAGCGGCATCTGGCGCCGAGAGCCGAGGTACGGCTCTCAGGCGAGGGTCCCCTTCGTTGCAGCGCTACCCGCGGACGGGCCGAGGGCGCCCATGGCGAGTAGAGCGGCGGTAGAAATAGCGTCGGGTCATTGCTCTTCTACGTTCGGCCCAGTGAGCCGGTGCGGCCCCGCAGTTGTCGTTGGCGCGGGCCTCACACGACCTTCGCCTGCCAGCGTGTTGAGTCGACTAGGACAGGACACCATCTCGGGGGCTGGCAGTCGCCAGGTCTAGGCCTTCCGCTTCTTCGGGGCCTTCGGCGGAAGCGTTGCCGTGTAAGCCAACGCGTTGGCGACCCACTCCTCGGCAAGCCCAGTGCTCGCCAACCAGCGACCGGGGATCGTCACGTAGCCGCCCATTGGACGCTCCTCGGGCCCGAACGGGCCTGCGCCGTCCTCGGCGAGTAACCGCTCACGCTCGTCGTCTGGGAGTCGCAAACCGATCGTCGACCCAAAGAGTCCCATGAACATGTTCGCGTTCACGAATGCGGCCAGCTGGCCGAACATCGGCTTGATCTCGACGCGCGGATCGTCGGGAACAAGCGACCGGAATCGCTCGCGGTCCTCCTCGCTGGGCTTTGGCATCTTCAAGGTCGTCGTCCTTTCTCAGCGTCGTTGGAGACCGACGCACGGGCACCGTTGATGATCCGCTTCTTGTCGCCTCAGGACAACATGCGGCCGCCGTTTCACCTGCCGACAAGCTGCGGTCGATGAGCACAGAACGGCGAGGATCTCCCGGTGTCAGCCGCCCGCCTCGGTCGCGGGTGGTGGCGGCCAGTCGGCGAGCGGCTTCCGGTTTCCCAGTGATGGCCGAAGCGGTCGTCGGTCAGCTGAGTCCCCCTCCGGCGGGTCGACCTGGAGGATGCCGAGGGCGACGGCCCGCCCGCTCACCGAGCGGGATCCTCGACGACGAGCAGCTTGCGCTGTACCTCCGCGGAGCGATCTCCGGCCCCACTCACTGGTGGTGCGTAGTGGCGCTACTCCCAGGCGGTGAGGAGGTCGGCGGGGGTAAGCACGAGATCCGGCCCAGCCACGCTCTTGCCGGACCGACAAACCGCGACGAGCCGGGTCCGTTCGCTCGTGCCGGGAACCGTATCGCGGTGGCGCTGGAGCGACATGAGATCGGAGCGATCGAATGACGACCGGTCCATTTGATCGAGCCAACGAAGTCGACGACGTCGGTGCGCTGGCGATCTTGCCCTCCCACGAGGTCGACTTCCACCCGATGATCCCTGGTCCAAAATCCGCCGACGAAGAGCGCGTCGCCGAAGCGATCGTCAGGCAGAAGACGCTCGACGGACTCCCCGCACGATCGGCTCGATCGCCTTGCCGCGGTACGTAAGCCACGCAGACTGGATCCGGTCGACGACAAGCTCAGGTCGACGCCGGGACAGGAGATCGAGGTTCGGACCGACAAATCGAAGCCAGAACCGGAGGTATGGGTCGGCCAGCACGTAGCGTGGCGTCCTTGGGTTCGGCCGGCTGGAGTAAGGCAGCGACCTCATAGTCAGGCGCTTGGCATCCAGCACGGCAAGTGAGCGCTCGAGTGTGGTCGCACTCAGGCCGACGTCGCGACCGATGGCGTCAAACGAGCGTTCCCCTGCACCAATCGCTCGGAGAACATCGCGTGCCGCCAGGTGGGCCGGCAGTTCCGCGCCAAGGACGCGCTCGGCCGTGACAATGAGGGGTGCGGCAACCTCGCCGAGCTCGCGGCGAACGAAGTCCATCGGAGTCTCGTCGTCCCGCCAGAGTGACACGAGGCGAGGAAAGCCTCCGGTAACGAGGTACGCGTCGAGGGCCTCCGAGGCTCCGAGGCCGAGGATCCGTGCGACCTCAGAAGGAGAGAGCGGTGGGAGCACCAGCTCTCGGAAGCGACCGAACAACGGGCGGCCGTATTCCCCAAGTGCCTCCATGACGGAGATGTCCGACCCGACGAGGATCACGAGAATGTTGACGTTCTCGAGCCGGCGGTCCCAGAGCTTCTGGAGTGTCCCGTCGAACGTTACCGCCAGAGTTGGGAGTACCGAATCTGGTGGTAACGTCGCCGACAGCGACGACAGACGGCGGATCAGACCGCGACGGGTGGCCGCATGACGTCGCCCTCCTACGCTGGCCGACGTCCTATGCAGGTGTCGGCACCGGCACGAGTTCGTCGAGGATTTCCTTGAGCGCCTGAGCGACCTCCTCGTCGACGAGCGCTCCGTCGGCGTCGAAGCGGTCCTGAACCTGCGCCACGGGGAGTTCCCGCTCAAGCACCTTCGCGCCCATGATCCCGAGGATGCGCCGGGTGTCGGCCTGCGCCCACACCCCTCCGAAAAGGCCGGGACTTGCGCCGATGACCGCGACCGGCTTGCCCTCGAAAGCCGCGGCGGCGCGTGGTCGTGAGCCCCAGTCGAGCGCGTTCTTGAGGTGACCCGGAAGTGAGCCGTTGTACTCGGGCGTCGCGATCAGGACCGCATCGGCCTGGTCGACGGCCGCCCGGAACCTGGCGACCGCAAGCGGCGCCGGCTCGATGTCGGCCTCCTCCGAGTACGGCGGGATCCCACCGAGCCCCTCAAAGAGCTCCAGCTCCGCCCCGGACGGCAGCAGGTCCGCTGCCGCCCGGATGAGGGCCGTGTTGAACGAGTTGGCCCGCAGGCTTCCCGAGATTCCGAGAACACGCACTACTCGGCGTCCTTCGTGAACTCGAGCTGCACGCTCAGGGTGAGGTCGTTGCCGAGGGCGAGACCGCCGCCGGGAAGGGCGGTGTTCCAGTTCATCTCGTAGGCGCGACGGTCGATCGTCGCCTCGAGGCCGAGGCCCAGACGCACGCCACCGAACGGGTCGTCGACCGGCTCAGCGATCGTGCCCGTCGCCGACAGTGGATGGGTGATGCCCTTGATCGTCAGCTGCCCGACGAACTCGACCCGGTCGCCGTCGCGACGGACTTCGGTTGCCTCGAACGTGATCTCGGGGTTCTCGTCGGCGCTCAGAAACTCCTCGGAGAGGATGTGGCCGGTCAGGTTCGGGTCGCGGGTGTCGATGCTCGCCGAGCGAACGGCACCGGCAAGGGCGACGCGGCCGGCGTCATCGGAGACAAGGCGCGCGTCGAATGAACTGAAGCCACCCCGGAAGGTCGAGACGACCATGTGTTTGACCGAGAACCCGACGCTGGAATGGAGCGCGTCGGCGGTCCAGGCGCCGGTGGGAATGGTTCCTGCTGTGGCAAGGTCGATGCTCATCGGAGAGTCCTCTCGGTGGGGCGGACGCTATCGTTGCGACCGCATTAGTTGCGTATGCATCGAGTTCTAGCAGACGGTCGTTGCTTGTGCAACCACTTGGCGGTAGCATTCACCCCATGCCCTGCGCGACGGAAAACGAAATGGCAATCGAGGCGTGGCGGGCCCTCCTTGGGGCGCACGCGACGGCGACCGACCGGATCGAAGCCATGCTCGCCGAGGCATCGCTCCCGAGCCTCGCGTGGTACGACGTCCTCTGGACGATCTACCGCTCGCCAGACAAGCAGCTGCGCCATTTCGAGCTCGCCGACGAGATGGTGATGAGCCGAAGCGGGCTTTCGCGCATGATCGATCGCATCCAAGCGGCTGGTCTCATCGAGCGGCGCAGCTGCCCGAGCGACCGTCGCGGCCAACACCTCGCCGTCACCGAGGCCGGTCAGGAGATGCTTCGCAAGATGTGGCCGGTCTACGAAGCCGGCATCACCGAACATTTCGCGACGCTTGTCGGCGACGACGCGGGAGTGGTGGGCGAAGCGCTCCGCAGAGTCGAGGACGCCTGCCGCGCGCGGGCGCCGAAGTGCGCCGAGGCGGCCTCCGCGACGCACTGAGCGACGACTGCCGCGCACGCAGGCGCGCCGAAGCTCGCGGATGTCAGTTGTCCGAATCCTGCTCCCGTACGTACGTATCGTCAGAGCGGGCGCCCGACGCGCCCCGACGACCGGGACGGGGACGACGGATGCAGACCAAGGGCGGCGGGGACATCGTGAGCGGGACGCTCGCCGAGATCTCGGCGGAGGGGCGGGTCATCCCGTGCCTACGGCTCGCAGGACGCCTCGCGGCCGAAGCTCGGGACGACAACTCAACCGATGTCCGGTCGCGTCTCCAGCACGCAACGCGGGAGCCAGACCCCCTGCTTGCGATCGCGAGCATTCACGCGCTGGCCGAGACCGACGGGGAGACGGCCGACGAGACCCTCGCTGAACTCCTCGACGCCGACCAGGCGTGGCGCCGCCAGCACGCGGCCTGGGCGCTGGCGTCGCGCCCGCCAAGCGACGATGCGGCCCGATCGCTCGTGGCCATGGTCGAGGGTGGCGGATTCGGCGCGATGTTGGCGCAGGCGACGTTGGAGCGCTGGGCCCTTCACCCCGAAGCGGCAATGACACAGTGGGTCGCCTCCGGGCTTGCCCGCCGGTCTGATCCGGCAGCCCGGCGCCGGCTCGTCGAGACGCTCGGGCTCGACCCGAGACCCGCGGCCCTCCGTCTCGTGGAGTCGGTCGCTTGCGACGAGAACGAGGACGACGTGGTTCGCGTCGCCGCGATTGCGGCCCTCGGCGATCAGCCACATTCCGACGCGCGTTCGACGCTTGTCGACCTCGCCGGTCGCGCGGAGGGAGACTTGGCGACGCACGCACTCCTGGCGCTCCACGACGCGTCCCAGAGCGCGTCGACGCGACCCTCCTCAGCGCAGGGGCTTCGGATTGCCCAGCTCTTCCTCCACGCCGATCTCGACTCGGCGCTGAGTCGCGCGGGTGTCGGCGACACGGGTGGCATCGCGAGCCTGCTCGTGCTCCTCGGGCGAGCCATCGCCGATCGCCCACAGGTGTCGCACGTGCTCACGATCAGTCGCGGAAGCGCAATCGACGCGCTCGCAGACGCGCTTTGGCCCCGGCCGGATACGGGGTCCTTTGGGGCCGTTCCGTTCCCAACCACCGCGATGCGCGACGCATGGGAGCACCGCATCGCCGCCGAGCGTGGCATCCGCCGACAGCTACGTGCCCAAGGCCCGTTTGACGTTGTCCACCTGCGCATGGCCGACGTCGGCACGCTCGCTGCGGCCCGCGTCGCGGTCGAGCTCGGAGTGGCGGTCATTTTCACGGCAGCCCCGGACCCCCACGGCGCGTTGGACGAGCTGGGAGCGATCAGCGGACGCGATCGCGAGCTGCTTGGCGACGCGGACGCCGAGCGCCACTGGTGGTTCCGTGCCCGCCTCGTCGAGCGGCTTGCTCGGACCGCCGACGGCGTTGCCCTCATGCCGCGTCCCAATGTCTTGCGGGACATCCCCGCCCTGCTCAGTGTCGACGCCGACGACCTCGCTCGACGCTCTTCGGTGATTCCAGAAGGGGTGCATCGCGCGACGCTCGCTCGCGCCCGAAGGGATGTCATGGGTCTTGCAAGGGGGGGCTCGGTCACCGTCGTCCTCGAGCTGCAGCGGCGGCTGGCCTCACTCGGGCGGTCGCGCCGTGATCTTCCGCTCCTTGTCACCGCCGGACGGTTTGCCTCCGTCAAGGGCGTCGACCGCGTCGCTGCCGCCTGGGCCGGCGCCCGGGACCTTCGGGACGATTTCAACCTCCTTGTCATCGGAGGCGACCTCGACGCGCCGTCTCTGGAAGAGCGGGAGACACTCGGGGCCGTTCACGCCGCCGTGGACGCCCACGGCTCCAGAGCAGGACTCGTCCTCTTCGGGCACCGGCCGCATCTCGATACGGCTCGCCTGCTCGCGTATGCGTATTGCGGGGGTGGTATCTACATCTGCGGCAGTGCCAAAGAGGAGTTCGGCCTCGCCATTGTCGAGGCGCTCGGCGCCGGACTTGTTGCCGTTGCACCGGAGGTCGGCGGGCCTGCCACATACCTTCGGGACGGCGAGACGGGCGTGCTTGTCGACGGGACGAGCACCGAGGCGATCCGCGAGGGAATCCGGTCGGCCCGAGCGCTCGTCAGCGCCCCGGGCCGTGCGTCCGCCGCCCGCGCGGAGGTCAACACCAACATGACGATCGAACGAATGGCCGTTCGGCTGGTCGAACTCTACGAACGCTCCGTCTCACGTGGTGCGCATACCCAAGGCGATGCCGTCGCCGGCGTCCGTCCGGCTTGACCGCACTCATCCTCAGCCCGGCCTACGCGTCGCATTACGGCCCGCTGAGCACGATCGCGAGTGCCCTCACTGGGCGCGGCGAGCGCGTGGTTGTTGCGACCGGCCCCGCGCTGCGCGGGCGTGTGTGCCGGGACGGCTTCGAGTGGCGCGAGCTCGTGCTCGGCCGGGGAAGCAACACCGGCGTGAGTCGCCCGGCCGACCAAGACCCGGAGGAGTCCCGGCACCTCGAACGCTTCTTCGCCGCGACCGCCCTCGGTCCGGTCGCGACACTCGAGTTCCAAGCGGAGCGTCGCCGCGACGACCTCCTCTGGCAGCCTGAAGTCGCAGCCAAGCAGCTCGCCGCGATCGTTTCGGAGCTCCGACCCGACACCGTCCTGACCGACCATATCGCCCTGTCGGCGACGGTCGCCCTGCGCGGGATCGACCTGCCCTTTGTCACGTACGTGCCCGGGCATCCCAGCCAGCTCCCTGTTGGCGACGAGGTGTATGGAGCGCCGCCCGCTTGGCCGCGAGCGCTTGCGCCGAGCGCCGAGGCCGACGGGCGCCTGCGAGCGCTCTGCCGGTCGATCACCGGGGCGGTTGCGAAGGATTTCAACGAGTCGCTCGGCCGGATCAACCCGTCGGCCGCGCAGGTCGAGGATCCCTTTCGCGAGCATGGCGACCTCACGCTCTTCGGATACCCGCCCGCCCTGCACGACCCCAAACGGGAGGCGCTGCTGCCCGCCGGGTGCCGCTTCGTCGGACCGTGTGTCCGGGATGAGGCGCTCCCCGCCGAGTTTTGCGACCGGATCGGAGGCGACCGTCCGCTCGTCTACGTCTCGCTCGGGACGTTCCTGTCAGCCCGGGGAGACATCCTGGCGACCGTCGCAGAAGCGCTCCGTGGACTCCCCGTGCGCGCGGCCATCGCGACCGGCCTGACACCCCCGGAGCAGCTCGGACGCGTCCCAGATGACTGGATCGTCGCACCGACCCTTCCGCAGGTGGCGATTCTCGGTTGCGCGAGCCTGGCGATCACCCACGCGGGCAACAACTCCGTCGGCGAGGCGCTGCGCGCGGGCGTCTCGATGATCACACTCCCGCTCTCAACCGACCAGTTCGCCATCGCCGCCGATCTTGAGCGGACCGGCGCCGGGCGTTGCCTGGATCCGAACAGGTTGGAGCGCTCGACACTTCGGGAGAGCATCAGCGCGTTGGCCGACGCGACCCGTGCCGCGGTCGATCGCCCCGTCCCCGCGGGTGCCCCATCAGGAGCCCACGTGGCGGCGGACGCCATACTCGGGTTGGTGGGTGGTGAGCCCACCGAACGACCTTGCGGCGTCGCGGCGGATCGGCGCCCCTTCGCCGCGACGTAGAGTTCGCCCGACAGAACTCGATCGACTGCGAGTTCCCTCGACGCGATGGTGGTGCCCATGGCTGACTCGTCTCTCATCACTCTGCTCCTTCTGGGACATCCCGAACCGGACATCGGATATCGGATCGTCGTCCCAGATCGGCCGGACAATGAGGCTGACGGGTTCAACGTCATCGCGCTCGACGACGACCGCAACCTGCCGGTGGTGCTGGCCGACGCACGACCGCATGTGATCTTCAGCTTCGGCTCTTCCGATACGTATCCGGCGTTGATGGCCATGCCCCTCGATGTTCGACGACGATGGCTCCACTACGAGACGCCGCCAGCGCCCGTTGACCTCGCCCAGACCGCCCTCGCCGTCTATGTGGACGTCGCAACGAATGACCGGTTTCCGAGTACGCCACTCGTGTCGGTATTCACCCCGACCTACCGTACCGGCGAGCGCCTGGCCCGGCCGTTCCAATCGCTGCTCGCCCAGACGTACACGAACTGGGAATGGGTGGTCTACGACGATTCACCCGACGACGAGACCTTCGACGCGCTCAGCGCCTTGGCCGCGGCTGAGCCGCGGATGCGCGTATTTCGGAGCGACCGCAACTGCGGCGTCATCGGCGAGGTCAAGCGTCGCCTCTGCGGTCTGGCCCGCGGCGGCATCCTGGTCGAACTCGACCACGACGACGAACTCACCGACCACTGCCTCGCAGACCTCGTCGAAGCCTTCCAAACATTCCCAGAGGCCGGCTTTGCCTACAGCGACTGCGCCGAGGTCTACGACGACGGACAGGTCGCCGGCTACCCAGAAGGATGGGGCTTCGGATTCGGCTCGTACCGCTGGGAGAACTACCGCGGCAAGATCTACCAAGTCACGAACTACCCGTCGATCAACTCGAAAACCATGCGCCACATCGTGGGCGTCCCAAACCACGTGCGTGCCTGGCGCCGCGAGGCCTACGAACGACTCGGCGGATACCGCTCAGAGGTCCACGTCGCTGACGACTACGAAATCCTCATCCGAACTTTCCTCACCACACGCATGGTCCACATCCAGCGCTTCGGCTACATCCAGTACCTTCAACGCGACGGCGGGAACACCCAACGAAAGCGCAACAAAGAGATCCAACGCCTCGTCACACTCTTTCGCGAACGCTACGAAAGCGAAATCCACGCCCGCTTCGACGAACTCGGCATCCATGACTTCGTCCGGGTGGGAGGGCAGCTCGACTGGTCGGTCCCAAACCCAGACCCAACGCCGACCGCCAACTACGTCCTGCGCTGAACAACTTGGAAGGTCCGTCCGTACCCGAGTTCGAGCGCGCTCCCGAGTGGCGTCGGTCCTGCGAAGGGTCGACAAACGCCGATCGGACCAGACCCGTTGGGGCCTGGTCCGAAAGACGCTTACTCACTTCCCGGTGAGGGGGTCGTTCTCAGATCTTGATCGCCACGATGTTGGCCGTGTGCGAGACGCCGGCGGTGTTCGAGCTAGTCGTAGTGCAGGTGACGCTCACAGTGCTCATCGAAGGCTGTCCTGCGAAGATCGCAAACGGGTTCGTCGAGTTTCCAGACCACGCGATCGATGGTCCACCTGTGAGATTGGTCAGCTGACAGGAACCTGAGCGATTGCTCGCCGCCGACGAGATATCCTGCGCGATGAACATGTAGCTGCTGCTGATTGAGAGCCCAGTGACCGAGGCCACGGTCACCGCTGTGGCCCCAACACCAGCGGCTGTACCTGCCGCCGTGAAGACGTTGTTCGGGCCTGCCGCACCCTGGGCACCTTGGGCACCTTGCGAACCCTGAGTGCCGTTCGTGCCAGCCAGACCAGCCGGACCCTGCGCACCTGCAGCACCCTGGGCACCAGCCGCACCCTGGGCACCTTGTGCCCCCTGAGGCCCGAGCGGACCCTGTGCGCCAGCCGGACCCTGAGCACCGTCAGCACCTTGGGCACCAGCCGCACCCTGAGCGCCTTGTGCCCCTTGTACGCCCTGAGGCCCAAGCGGACCCTGCGCGCCAGCCGGACCCTGAGCACCAGCCGCACCTTGGGCACCGTCAGCACCTTGGGCACCAGCCGCACCCTGGGCACCAGCCGCACCCTGGGCACCAGCCGCACCCTGGGCACCAGCCGCACCCTGACTACCGTCAGTACCTTGGGCACCAGCCGCACCTTGGGCACCAGCCGCACCCTGAGCACCAGCCCCACCCTGAGCACCAGCCGCACCCTGTGGGCCCTGAGCACCGGCGGAGCCAGGGGCTCCCTGCGGCCCAATGGCGCCCTGAGGGCCGGCCGGGCCGACGCTGTTCCAGGTGATCAGTGTCTGCTGTCGTCCACAAGGCTTCAACGGCGTCGTGCCGACTCTGACGCGGATGATCGAGCCGCCCGGGCTGTCATTGTCAGACCCGGATGCGGTGATGCAGCCGGTGTATTGAGTGCCCAGGGCCGCTGCGGGAAGAATCGCAGCACCCGCAAGCCCGGACGCGATCATGATCGCGGTCACGGCACTTCTTGGTCGAACCCTTCGCATTTGGCACTCCAGACGTTGTCGACACAGGAGATCGCCGATGTTTACGGAACGCCAACGAAACGACAACTCAACGGACGGTTAGGTGTCGCGCCAGAACCGAATAGTTAATTCGGACAGGACTAAACGTTCCGAACCTCCGGTCGTATCGATCGCAGCGCCGCGTAACCGCTCCGCTGGACATGCCCGCTCTCGCCCCCGAGACTCCCCCCGACAGCATCGAGGTCACCACTCAACGAGACTGCGACCCGGAGGTCATCAGCACGATGTTCACACGCACTGAGTTTGGTATGCGCCCTATCGCCCAAGCCCTCGTCGTGCTTGGGCTTGCCATCGCGGCGCCGCTCGTGCCCGCGGTTGCGGCTCCCTCAAGCGCTCCGACCTTTGCGACGGTCGAGCAAATCCAGGCCGTGGCCGTCGCGGTAAAGCATCCGGTCTACTGGCTCGGTCCTCGTCCGGGGTTCAACTACGAGCTCACGGTGGCCTCAACCGGCCGGATCTTCGTTCGCTACCTCCCCAAGAACGCCAAGCTCGGCGACAAGCGCGCGATCTACAAGACGGTTGCCACCTACCCGGTGAAGAACGCCCGCGCGCAGCTTCAGGCGGGAGCCAAGTTCCTCAAGCGGCCCGTGATCAACGTCGGGACCAACGGGCTTGCGGTCGTCAGCCGGCCGCCAACGAGCGTCTATGTCGTCTTCGGGACCAGCAACTACCAGGTCGAGATCTTCACTCCGTCGGCGAAACTCTCGAAGGCCGCCATCAAGAGTGTGCAGCCGGTCGGAGTCGGCGCGACGAGCTAGCCGAGCGGGCTCACGAACTCCTCCGATTCCGCGTCGGGGGCAGGTGATCGCGACACCTCCGTCGGGAGGCGGATCGTGACGCTCGTGCCGCCCCAGGCGCCCGACGCGAAGGAGAGCTCACCGCCAAGGGCGACCAGGCGACCGTGCGCGACGCCAAGGCCTGCGCCACGCGAGGGGCTCCGCTCAGGCGCCGGGAATTGCCCGCTTCCGGCGTCGCCGCGGTCGCTTGCGAGGATCACGAGCCCGTGATCGTCGACCGCGAAGACCATCCGAACGGCGCCGCCCTCGCGGGTGCCGTGGGTCGTCCCGTCACGGACGACCTGACCGAGGACGTCGATCACGACTCCGGCCTCGCGAGCCGGGACGGCGATACCTTCCGGGCAGATCAGGTCGATCGCGACCTTCACGCCGCGCCGACGTGCGATTCGTTGAACCTCCGCGGAGGCGAGATCGGCGATGACATCCAACGCGACGGGCACCCCGTCTGCGGCCTCGGCGTACCGCTCCAGCGTAGGTCGAATCCGGGCCAGGCTGGCGAGGACTTCGGACAGCGCGTCGGGACTCGAGGTCAAGGTCGCGTCGAGTCCCTCGATCGCGGCCTCTATCTCTTCACCCGTGCTGGCGAGTGCCGGGTCGCCGACCTGGGAGGTGAGCCCAGCGAGGCAACTGGTCGCCTCACGCGCCCAGCGGACGTCGGCCGGCGCCGGGTCGGCTGGCGACCCAAGGCTCGCGGCAATGGCGTCCACACGCCCGAGCGCTTCTCGAGCGATCAGACCCGCGAGGGCGGGCGCAAGCTCACCGTGTTCCACGCGCGGCCTGCCTCCCTCGCGAACCGTTCGTCGCGAAGAGACTACGGGACGCCCAACGGTCGGACCTGCCTCCGATCGGCCCGGGGCCGCTCGTCGCGCTCCTTCCCACGCGCTTCATCAGGACTGACTGCGGATTCTGGCAAGGGAACGCGGACCGGACGACCCGGCCGGTTGTCCACCTCGCGCGCTCGTCGCTAGCGTGCCGTGGCATGAGACCAGCCCATGCAGCCACCATCGCCGGCACGCTTCTGATCGCTGTCGGACCGCCCAGCGCCTTGGCGGCTCCCATCAACCTCCGCCCCTACGAGCTACGCCCGAGCGATGTTGGAGGCGCAAAGATCGTCTACGACCGCCCCCAGACCGGTATTCCGAAGATCTTTCGAGCCGCGGCGACCCGCCGCTTCGCGTCAGCCCGCGCTGGTGGGAGCACCTTCAAGCTGAACCAGGACATCTACCTCGCCACGAGTTCCTACTTTGCTCGGGCGGTCTACGACCAGCTCCTCCGGGTCGAGCTTCCGAAGACGCTCAAGTCGATCGCGACCTCGACCAAGCTCGTAAGAACCGTTCAGCGCTCGTGGAAGGTCTCACTCGGCGACACGTCCGGAGGACGGGTGCTCGAAGGGACAACCACCCAGGCGCAGCCAGGCATTCCAAAAGGCACTCGCGTCCGGTTCTATGTCGTCGCGATCCAGGTCGGATCGGCGCTGACGGCGGTCACCGCGTTGCCCAACGCCGCGCCTGACAAGCGCGCCGAGGCGGCGCTACGCACCATCCTCGCCCGGGCCGCGAAGCGTGAGGCCGCGCTCGGAACGAGGTAGCCGAAGCTGGTCGGGGGATCAGCTCTCGCGGGGGCCTGACCCGCGCGGGTCTGCATCCCCCTCGACTGGGCGCGGGCGGTGTGCCCAGCCCGCAGCCACCCCGACGAGCGCGATCGCCCCGGCAAGGACAAGGACCGCGACGGTTGGCGCAGCCCCCATCGTGACCGTGCCGAGCTGTTGGAGCAGGAACACGAAGCCGAGACCCGCCAGGGCGACACCGGCGCCCAAGGTCGCCGGGCGCAGCTCATGACGAGGAAGGAGCGGCGCGGGCTCCACCACTCGGTGGGGGTTCTCGATTCGATCGGTGGGGTTCGTGGACACTATGGGCGCTCCGTTCCGGGGGTCACCGGTCTGGCCGGCTTTGAGCGTAGTGCTGAGGGTGGACGCGACGGGCCAGATCCGAGCCTCGGCGCGTGCGGGGTGGGTTTGGCCACCCTCGCTCTCGTCGGACCAGCCGCGTCGAGCGCCGCCAGAAGCTTCTCCTGCTCGCGGATGCCGCGCTGGACCGCGTTGGTCCGCCAAGCGGCCCGGAGGAGGTCGAAGCGCAGCGTCTCGAGGCCTCCCGCGCTCGCAAGCGCGGGATCGCGCAACCGAAGCCATGTACTCGTGCTCGCGTCGCCCTCGAGCCAGCGGGACTCATCGACGTCCAGCACCCGGGGGCTGACCGCGACCGACGCGCTCGCGATCGAGCCGAGGGCCCTCGTGTAGCGCGTTTGGAGACGGGAGAGCGTGGCTCGTTCCCGGCGCAGGAGTTTCGTGCGTGCCGCGATGTCGATTCGAACGTTCGCGCGCTGGGCCGGGAATGTGTCGGGGACTGGCCGCGCGACATCCGTCGCGTTGTGGCCGAAGCTCACCGATGCGGTCGCCGTCTCGACGCGGACCTCGAGCGGCTCACCGTTCTGGCGCCGCGTACCGGTGGCGGGAAGCCTGAACGTCCGAGATCCGGTCCCCCACCCCCAGGCCTGGATGTAGTAACCGTCGCGCAAGTCGCTGTAGAACTCGCCGCGAATACTCGCAAAGGTGACACGAACCGGTACTTCCGGCGCGATCCGGACGTCGATCACCCCCGCGGCCTTTCGAATGGTCAGGCGCCGAAGGTCCTTCCCGACCGCTGCCGTGACGATGACCGGCCTCGCCCCTCTCCCGAGCACGTAGGTGCGCTCGGCGGCTCCCGCCCTCAGCGTCCCCGGGTCGTCCGACCCCAGCTCGACCCTCGCCCCTGCAAACGAGGCGAGCCCGAGAGGCAACGCGAGGGCGAGCCCCACCGGCAGGAGCAGGACGCTCCGGCCGCGCCAGGCACCGAGCACGAGGCCGAGGCCGACCGCGACGAGCGAGACCGACGCGACGGCGCCGATGCCCTCGACGCCGGATGCCGAACGGACAACCAGCCAGGTCGCCGTCGCCGCGACTCCAACGACGGCAAGCGTGAGGAGCAGGAGCACAGGCGGCTGCAGGCGCGGCATACCAGCGAGCGGCGGCGCCCCGGTCGATACCGCCTCCTGGTGGGAGCCCGGTCGCCGGCCGAGGATCACGACGATGCCCGAAGCAAGAAGGGCGAGTATCGCCAGGACGCCCACGTTCGGGTAGGTCACCCCGAGTGCCTGAGCGAGCGCAAGCGTGGCAAGGCAGGCAACACCCGCGACCGTCATCCGTCCGCGTGAACTCGGCCGTTCATCACCCTCAGCCCGAAGCGCGAAGGCCGCCGCGAGGTAGAACACCGCGCCGACGACGAAGATCGCCGAAAGAACGAAGAGGATGCGGACCGCGGTGGCCGAGAGGCCGAACCGGTGGGCGAGGCCGCCGGCGACACCAAAGATCACTCGATCGGTTCGGGAACGGCGAAGTTGCGGGCGTGACGTGGTCTGGTCTGTGGAGTCGGTTGCGTTCATGCGGCGCATTCTTTGCCCGACGACGGCCGGCCGCAATTGGGGATGACCCTGAGAGATGCGAGCCGGCGGTCGCTGCCCGGCCTCGTGCGGTCGGGGTTATCCTTGATGGACCCGGGCGCCCGAACCCGTCAAGCTGCCGCGGTGTCGAGCGACGCCCTAACCCGCGCAACGGGACTCACGGGTGACGGCCGCTTGGTGCTCGGCGTCGCGAGCGCGATCGCGCAGTTTCTCCGTCTCGACGTCGTGACATTGCGGCTGGCTGTGCTCGGGGGCAGCATCGCGGCCCCACCGCTTGCCGCGTGTTACGCGCTCGGCTATGTCGCCGTTACGCCGCTGCGACGACGCGGCCCCAGCCGACGGCTCGTCGGGGTCGATGCGAGAAGCCCGACCGGGCTCGTTGGAGTTCTCCTGATCGAGCTGAGCGCCATCCTCCTGCTGCGGGCCTGGGGCCTCACCCTCCCTGACCCGATCGTGGGGCTCGTTGTCGCGATTCAAACCATCCTCGCCCTCAGTTGGCGCCACCTCGAGCGCAACGAACGTTGGGGTTGGTTGGCCGGCGTCACCGATGGACGGAGTCTCAGCATCGGTGGGCGTCGCGTCTCTGGTGGCCTCGTCCGCCTGGCCGCTGGGCTCGGCCTCGTGCTCATCGCCGCCTATCTCCTGACGCAGCGCCCGGTCCCGTGGCGCAGCGTGCGCGCGTCCGTCGATGTGCTCTGGCCGGTGGCGATCATGCTTGCGGGCATCGGCCTCGTGGTCCTGCCACCGCTCCTTCGCGTCGGCTCGCAGTTCTCGAAGGAACGCCGAGAGCGCATCCGCGCGGACGAGCGTGCTCGCCTCGCGGCCCATCTCCACGACTCCGTCCTCCAAACGCTCACCCTGATCCAACGCCAGGGCGACGATCCGGCCAACATGGCGACGTTGGCGCGCAAACAGGAGCGGGAGCTGCGCGACTGGCTCTACGGCGCCGTGGTGAGCGCCGACTCCGGACGGCTGCGAGACCGGCTGACGGCGCTCGCCGCTGAGGTGGAGGACCGCTACCGTTGGCGCGTCGAGCTGATCGTGGTCGGCGACGCGGACGTCAGCGCGGCCGAGGAGGCCCTCCTCGCGGCGACACGCGAGGCGATGGTGAACGCCGCTCGCCACTCCGGCGCCGCGTCGTGCGACGTGTACGCGGAATGTCGTGACGACGTAGTCCAGGTGTTCGTCCGCGATCGGGGGCGTGGCTTCGATGCCGATAGCGTTCCCGCCGATCGCCGCGGCCTGGCCGACTCCATCGTCGCCCGAATGGGACGCGCGAACGGGACGGCCCGCGTGCGCAGCACCCCCGAGACCGGCACCGAGGTGATGATGGAGCTGCCGACGATTCCCGCGATCACGACATGAGCAAGGTCACGGTTGTCGTGGTGGACGACCACGAACTCTTTCGATCGGGAGTCGTCGCAGAGATCGGCGAGCGGCTGGAGGTCGTCGGACAGGCCGGTGACATCGACGCGGCGATCGAAGCCGTCCGAGCGTTCGCACCGGACGTGGTCCTCCTCGACGTGCACCTTCCATCCGGGAGTGGCCGTGAGGTGATCGAGCGCCTCGCCGGCGGACCCCGCGGGACGTACTTCCTGGCACTCTCGGTCTCGGACGCCGCCGAAGACGTGATCGACCTCGTCCGCGCGGGCGCCCGCGGCTACGTCACGAAGTCCATCTCCGCGAGCGATCTGATCGATGCCGTGGAGCGCGTCGCGGAAGGCGACGCCGTGTTCTCGCCGAGACTTGCCGGCTTCGTGCTCGACGCCTTCGCTGGGTCGGCGACGGTCCCTGAACACGACGCGGATCTTGATCAGCTGACCGACCGTGAACGCGAGGTGATGCGGTTCCTCGCGCGCGGCTACGCCTACAAGGAGATCGGGCTGGAGCTTGGGATCTCCGTCAAGACGGTTGAATCACACGCGTCGGCGGTGCTGCGCAAGCTGCAACTGTCGAGCCGCGGCGCCCTCACCCGCTGGGCCGCCGCCCGGCGGTTGCTGTGAGGGCGCTGGACGCGGGGTGCGCATCCAAGCTACGAACGGTGAACTCGTAGATCGGGGGCAAGTTCAGCGAGGACGGCAAAGTCGTCGTCCTGAGTCCAGACCGTGAGGTCATGGGTGAGCGCAGTCGCCGCGATGATGGTGTCCATCGCACCAGCGCGCCGCCCCGTAGCACGAGCCGCGGCGAGGATCTCTGCCAACCGTTCGGCGACGCGTTCGTCGTATGGAAGCGCGATGAAGCGCCGCGCGCGGGCGAGCGTCATCTCTCGAAGAGGGAGAACCGGGCCCTTCGCTCTTCGCACGCCGACGCTGAGTTCAGTGAGCGTGGCCACCGAGATCCGGGCATCGCCGGTGGGAGGGCTGCCGAGCGGGCGGCCCAGTTCGGCCGCGACAAAGATGCTCGTGTCGAGAAGATGACCGCTCAATCGAGCATGTCATCGGTGGTGAGTCCGACGTCGAAATCCGCCGCGTCTGACACAAGGCCGAGCGCGCTCGAGAAGGCGGCGATCTCAGCAAGGTCGGCCAGCACCCGTTCAATGGGACGCCGTTCGCTGCGAGTCTCTCTCGGGACGATGTCGGCCACGGGCCGGCCGTGCACGGTGAGCACAACTGGTTCACCGCTCTCGACAGCGGCGATGACGCGTGCGGTGTGATTTCGAAGCTCTCGAACAGAAACGTCCATGTGGCACAGCGTAGCAATTCACCGCTGCTGATCCCCAGCGGTTCATCGTGACCCCACAACGCCGGTCTACGAGATGACGCTCGCCGCGGTCAGGATGAGCACAAGCGCTCCCACGATCACGCGGTAGATCACAAACGACACCGTGGAATGGCGTCCGAGGAATCGCAGCAGGAACGCGATCGAGGCGTAGCCGACTGCGAACGCGATCACGGTCGCGAGGATGAGCGAGCCGGTGCTCGTCGTCTGGGCGACCGACCCGTCGATGATCGACTTCAGCTCGACAAGGCCTGAGAGCACGATCGCCGGGATGGAGAGGAGAAACGAGAAGCGCGCCGCGGCGGTACGGTCGAGCCCCAAGAAGAGCCCTGCGGTGATCGTCGCGCCCGAGCGAGAAACGCCGGGCACGAGCGCGGCCGCTTGGGCCAGCCCGACGACAACCGCGTCGCGCATGCCGACCGATTCAAGCGAACGGGTCCGCGTCCCGACGCGCTCGGCTGCGAGGAGCACCAGGGCCAGAAGGATGAGCGTCGTGCCGATCAGGTAGAGGCTCCGCGCGCCGTTTTCGATCTGATGCTTGAAGATCAGCCCGAAGACGCCGATCGGGATCGTCGCGAGGATGACGTACCAACCCATCCGCGCGTCAAGGTCGCGTCGCGGGACGGTTCCACGAAGCGACCCGAACCAGGCGCGAACGATGCGAACCAGGTCACGCCAGAAGAAAATAACCACGGCCGCGACGGTCCCGAGCTGGGTGACGGCCGTGAACGCGGCGCCAGGGTCATCCCAACCCAAGAACGCGGGGACGATCCGCAGGTGCCCGGTGCTCGATATCGGGAGGAACTCGGTGAGCCCTTGGACGACGCCGAGAACGGCCGCCTCGAGGGCGTTCAGTGTGTGTCTCCGGCGCGCGGCATCGCCCCATTATTGCGGGCGAGGCCCCGTCGCCCCGCGTCCCTTGTCACGATCGACACAGAATCGTCACGCAAGGCGGGCCGGCACGCCCTGCGACAATGGTTGTCGCGCCCTTCGAGGTTGCGAAACCGGAGATGAGGCGGGATGGGGCACGGGCACAGTCACACGGATCATCACGACCACGGGACCGCGGATCGACGCGCGCTCACAGTCGCGCTGATCCTGACCGCCGGCTACACCGTGGTGGAGGTCGTCGGCGGGTTTCTCACCGGCAGCCTCGCGCTCCTTTCGGATGCCGCCCACATGCTCTCGGACAATGTCGCGATCAGCCTCGCGCTCTTTGCCGCGTGGCTGGCCGCGAAGCCGCCGACGCCCGAGAAGAGCTTCGGCTATCGCCGTGCCGAGATCCTGGCGGCCCTCGCAAACGGCGTCACCCTTGTCGCGGTTGCGATCTGGATCTTCGTCGAGGCGGCACGTCGTATCGGGCAGCCGAACGAAATTCTCGGCGGTTGGATGTTGGCGATCGCCGCCGTTGGGCTCGCGGTGAACCTGGCCGCTGCCGCGGTGCTCGCCCGAGGACGTAACGGGAACCTGAATCTCGAGGCCACGTTCCGGCACGTCCTCGCCGACCTTGCGGGGTCGGTCGGCGTCATTGTCGCGGCCATCCTTGTGATCACTCGCGGATGGACCCTTGCCGATCCGGTCATCAGCATCGTCGTCGGACTGCTCGTCCTCTTCAGCTCGTGGCATCTTCTGAGGAGCGCGACCCGCGTGCTCCTCGAGGCGGCCCCCGAGGGCATCGACGTCCAGGCCGTCGGGGAACGGCTCGCGAGCGCACCAGGGGTTGTCCAGGTGCACGACCTGCACATTTGGACGATCACGTCCGGTTTCCCCGCCCTCTCAGCGCACGTGCTCGTCGGCCCGGACGAGGACTGCCACGGGCGCTGCCGCGACCTCGAACACCTGCTCGCTCACGAGTTCGACATCACGCACGCCACCCTGAAGGTCGACCACCTCGCCGAGCGCGGCGACTTCGTTCCGCTCGACCGCATTGCCCGAAGGACGGGGTAGCGCCTCAGGTGCGAAGGCCGGTTCCGCGTGCGACGAGCCACCCCGCCCAAACGAGCATGGCTGCGGTCAGGGCAACGGTGACGGCGAGCGCCAGCCAATGCGAAACCTCGGCGGTTCCGAGCATTCCATAGCGCGCGCTGGCGACCATGTGCAGGATCGGATCGAGTTTGGTGGCCGTCCGCCAGGGCTCTGACAGCACCTGCGCCGAGTAGAACACACCGCCAAGAAACACCAGGGGCTGCAGGATGAGGTTCCCGACGAAGGACTGCTGGTCCCAGGTCTTCGCCACAAGCCCGACACCGACACCGAGCGCGCTGAAGGCCGCCGCCGAACACACGAACGCGACGAGCGCGAAGAACGGGTGCGTCATCGGATACGGAACCATGAAACGCGCCACGATCAGCGTCAGTGCCCCGATCGAGAGGCCCCGCACGACGCCGCCCGCCAGGTAGGCCACGAGGAGGTGTCGGGCCCGCATCGGTCCGCTGACGGGGTCGTCGATGAAGCCATCGAAGCGCGCCTGGTAGAGCGACGAGGCCGTGTTCGAATATGCGGCCGTGCCGACCGCCATGAGCACCAGACCGGGAACAATGAACGATTCATACGGAACGCCATCGACCTGATGGATCCGCCCGCCAAGAGCCAACCCGAAGATGGCGATAAAGAGCACCGACGAGATGACGCTCGGGAGCACGGTCTGCCCCCAGAGTCGGAGAACCCGGGTCACCTCCCGCTGGGCGAGTGCAGCCGACCCTCGCCACTGCGCCCGTTCGAGATCAGTCCCGATGCTCATCGGCCGACAACCTGACGGTAGACGTCCTCGAGGCGGTCGGCGGAGTAACGCTCGCGGAGGGCGGTGGGTGAGCCGTCGGCGACGATCCGCCCGTCCAGGATGAACGCGATCTCGTCGCAGAGTTCGTCGGCCTCTTCGATGTAGTGCGTCGTCAGCAGGATCGTCGTGCCGTCTTCGTTGAGTCCCCGGATGTAGGCCCAGAGTTCGTCGCGCAGCTCGACGTCGACACCGGCGGTCGGCTCGTCGAGGATGACAAGCGACGGTCGGTGAACGAGCGCCCGGGCGAGCATCAGACGGCGGCGCATTCCACCCGAGAGATTGCTCGGCAGCGCACCCGCCTTGGAGGTCAGATCGAAGGCCGCGAGAAGCTCTTCGGCGCGGGCGTCGGCGTCGGCGCGCCGCAAACCGAAGTAGCGCCCATGGAGCGCGAGTACGTCATGGACTTTCACGAACCGGTCGAGTGAGACCTCCTGCGGAGCGTAGCCAACGAGCCGTCTGGCGGCGGGCGCTCCAGGGCCGGTCATCGAATGCCCGAGCACCTCCAGCCGGCCGCCGTCCGGAACGCTCAACCCGACGATGCTGCGAATCAGGGTCGTCTTCCCCGCTCCGTTCGGACCGAGGAGGCCGATGAACGCGCCCTGGGGAACCGTCAGGTCAACCCCCGCAAGGGCTTCGGTCTCACCGCGAAAGGTCTTGCGCACCCCTTGGCAGAGCAGCGCGGGAACTTCGTCGGGATTCACCAACCGACCCTACTCGCCGCAGGCGCTCCCCCGAAGACACCCGGCGAATTGATCGCTGACTGTCAAAAAAGGGGGTGTTCTTGACAGTCAAGAAATGTTCGGACACGACCGCCATTCGCTCAGCGTCGCGCGCGATCATGGTCCGTCGGCCATAGATTCGGGGCCAAGCGACCCCGATTGGCGTCATTCGTTGACAAGGCCCGCTCGGGTGCGGTACCTAACCGTTCGCACGCTGTCCAACGCTGCCAGGAAGTCGCCTTGACGTATGCTTCGGACGCCGGGAGTCACCCCGGTGACATCCTCCGTCTTCCCCGCTGTCCTCACGCCGCGCTCCACGTCGACGCTTGCGTCGCTGGGGTTCTGATTTGTGCGGGCCGCGTCAACCCACTGGCCTCGCAGGAGCAACGCTGAGTATGTCGGACACCGCCGCAGGAGCAGAGCCCGTACCAATCACCCTCGGGGTGGTACGCGAGACATTGGAGGGTGAGGCCCGCGTGGCGATCACCCCCGCGGTGTTGAGCGGCCTCGTCCGCGCGGGGCTCAACGTCATGGTCGAATCCGGTGCTGGACAACGCGCCGGGTTTTCAGATCAGGCCTACGCCGAAAAAGGCGCGACGATCACGAGCCGTGTCGACGCGCTCGGAGCCGACATTCTGGCCGCGGTCCGCGTCCTCGCGGGCAACCCGGCGAGCCCCGACCTCGACCACCTGCGTGGCGGGCAGATCGTCATCGGTATGGCCGCTCCACTTGCCGCCCCTGAAGTCGCCGCGGCCATCGCCGCCAAAGGGGTGCGCCTCTTCGCGCTCGAGCTGGTGCCCCGGACGAGCCGTGCCCAGGCAATGGACGTCCTCTCGTCGCAGGCCGTCGTCGCCGGCTATAAGGCCGTGCTGCTTGCGGCAGAAGCCTCGCCAAAGCTCTTCCCGCTCATGACGACCGCAGCGGGGACGATCCCGCCCGCCCGCGTCTTCGTGATGGGCGCAGGCGTTGCGGGGCTCTCGGCAATCGCGACGGCGCGCAGGCTCGGCGCGGTCGTCGAGGCCTACGACGTCCGCGGAGCCGTCAAGGAGGAGGTCCAGAGCCTCGGAGCGCGCTTTGTCGAAGTCCCGCTCGAGACGGGGCAGGAGGGCGGCTCCGGTGCCTACGCCGCCGAGCTGTCTGAGGACACGCTGCGCAAGCAACGCGAGCTCATGGCGAAGACCGTCGCTGGAAGCGACGTCGTGATCACCACCGCGCAGGTGCAGGGACGCCAAGCCCCGATCCTGCTGACCACCGAACTCGTCGAGGGCATGGCTCCCGGCTCGGTCGTGATCGACCTGGCCGCCGAGCAGGGCGGCAACTGCCAGCTGACCAAGGCGGGCCGGGCAATCGATCACGGCGGCGTGATCATCATCGGCCCCGTGAACATCGCGGCAAGCGCTCCGCACGACGCGAGCCTCATGTACGCGAAGAACGTCGCCAACATGCTCGGACTGCTCGTCAAGGACAAGGCCATCACGGTCGATCTCGACGACGACATCATCCGAGAGTCGCTCGTCAGCGATCACGGCGCCGTGATCCACCCGCGCGTGCTCCAAGCGATAGGCGCCCCACTTCCGACACCTCCCACCCCTGACACCAAGGAGACCGCCTCGTGAGTGCCGACGTGATCATCAGCGGGCTCTTCGTGTTTGCGCTTGCCGGTTTCCTCGGCCTCGAGGTCATCCGTCGGGTCCCGAAGCTCCTGCACACACCGCTCATGGCCCTGACCAATGCGCTCTCGGCGATCGCGCTTGTCGGGTCGATCGTGATCCTCGGCCACGCCGACCACACGTACTCGACGATCATGGGCTTTATCGCCGTGATCGCCTCGACGATCAACGTCGTCGGTGGTTTTCTCATCACCGACAAGATGCTCAGGATGTTCAAGCGCAGTGAGCGACCGAAGCCCGCCGCAAACGTGGAGGGCCAGTCGTGACACGGGGGAACTGGATCGAGCTGATGTACCTCCTCGGTGCGATCGGCTTCGCGCTGTCGCTCAAGTGGATGTCGTCGGCTCCGACCGCGCGCCGTGGCATTTTCGCTGGCGAGATCGGCTTCGCGATCGCCGTCGTCGCGACGCTCATGAGCCCCGGGATCACCGGTGAGGGCTTCGCGCTCGTTGCCCTCGCGCTCGTGATCGGTACGGCCATCGGCATCCCGCTCGGCCTCAAGGTCCCGATGACCGCGATGCCCGAACGAATCGCCCTCTCGCACGCCTTCGGAGCGCTCGCGGCAGGCCTCGTTGGTGTCTCGCACTACTACCTCAACAGGACCGACCTCGGAAAGTTCGAGGCGGGTGTCCTCGGTTTCGAGATCGTTCTCGGTTGCCTCGTCTTCACGGGAAGCATCATGGCCGCCGGCAAACTCCACGAAATGCTCCCGCAGCGCCCGATCACGTACAAGGGGCAGAACCTCGGGAACTTCGCCGTCCTGGGTGTCGCCGCGGCGATCATCATCGTGCTCATCTTCTCGCCGACGACAAGCTGGCTCGTCCCGATCCTGATCGTGCTCGGCCTCGTCTTCGGCGTGTTGCTGATCATCCCGATCGGTGGCGCCGACATGCCGACCGTCATCGCGCTTCTCAACAGTTACGCAGGCCTTTCGGCCGCAGCCCTTGGGTTCGTGCTGGAGAACAAGCTCCTCATCGTCGCCGGAGCACTCGACGGCATGTCGGGCCTGATCCTCTCGATCATCATGTGCCGCGCGATGAATCGCTCATTTCGCAACGTGCTCTTTGGGGCATTCGGCGCGGTCGACGCAAGCGCGGCCGCAACCGGTGGAGATGCCGCCGGTCAGGTCCGCTCCGCTTCAACCGACGAGGCTGCTGAGATCCTCAAGGCAAGCCGCCTCGTGGTTGTCGTCCCGGGCTACGGGATGGCCGTCGCCCAGGCCCAGCACAAGGTTCGTGAGCTGGCCGACCTGCTTGAGAAGGAAGGCGTCGAGGTCAAGTACGCGATCCACCCGGTCGCCGGCCGGATGCCCGGCCACATGAACGTGCTGCTTGCCGAGGCCAACGTGCCCTACGACAAGCTCATCGACATGGACGACATCAACCCCGACTTCCCACAGGTTGACGTGGTTCTCGTCCTCGGCGCAAACGACGTCGTAAACCCCGCGGCGCGCCACGACAAGGCGAGCCCGATCTACGGGATGCCGATCCTGAACGTCGACCAGGCGGCGTGTGTGATGGTCGTCAAGCGCAGCATGCGCGCCGGGTTTGCCGGCGTGGAGAACGAGCTCTTCTTCAACCCGAAGACGCTCATGGTCTTCGGCGATGCGAAGTCAGTGGTGACTGAACTTGCGACCGACATCGCCGGCACGCGCGACTCGGGCTTCCACTAGCGAGACTCGGCCTGGTCAGCCGGCCCGAGTTCGAGGCCGGCTGACCGCAGTGCCTGGACGTCCGCCCGGCCGTCCAGACACGACTTGGAGGTTCGTCAGCAGATGGCTGCGACGAAGAATGAGGGATCGGGCGTCGCCGGTGAGTACTGCGCCTGGCCGGGCCGCAGCTCGACGGTGACGTAGATCGTCTTGCGGTTCGGCGCCCCGGACACGCCCGTGCGCAGCGGGATGGATTGATCGCCGGGGCCGCCATTTCGGACCGTGGCGACGTAGGCGCACCTGTTGACCTTGCGATTGAAGCGCACGATGAAGCCTCTCGCCTGGTCGTATTGGCCGCCGGTGCCGAATCGGCTCACCTTCACCACACCCCGTCCGCGAAGGATCTTCGGCTGTACGGGGGCGACTCGGCCGCTCACGACCGCCCAGAGGATCTCAGCCTTGGGAGCGGGCTTCTTTTTGACGATCTTCTTGACGGCCTTCTTGGCGTGTGTGTCGTGGGCGGCCGAAATGCCCACGCCGGAAACCAGTGCCAGGGAAACACCGAGGAGCAGCGCCGGGTGGCGGGCTCGTCTCATGGTCCTCCTCCTCGTTGTCGAGTCGACGGGAGGGCAGTCTCGACCGGACGTCACCGCCCGTGCAACGCCAAAATGATGGTTTCCGCAGGTTTCACAGAAAGCTGCTCGTGTGCGTTACCACCGTTGATCGAAACCGCGAGAAGGCCGTGAGCGTCGACGTAGACGAGTGGAACGCCGGACGCGACGTCGGCGAACGTCCGAGCAACCCGGGCGTCGAGAGCGGCCGCCGCGCCACTCACCCGCAGCAAATCGCCGGTGGCGATGCCGGCCGCGGCCAGCGCTTGCGGTCCGGCCGCCAGCGCGAGGTTGCCGAAGCGATCGATGCCGAGCAGACAGGTCTCGATCCTCCCCCGTTCGGTCGTCGTCACCGGGATCGGCACACGAATGAGCGACTCGACCTCCACGGGCGAGCCGAGCGAGGCGAGGCCCACACCACTCGCGAGCCGAGCACAGGCCGGGGCGAACACGTCGCGCCCGTGGAAGGTCGCCGCTGCGTCCGGCGGGGCGGCGACCACGACCGCAGCCCGCGCGCCGAAGCGGTCGGCCGCGAACATGAGGAGGCCGTTGTCGGGGCCGACGAGCACGCGACCGTCCTCACAGGCGATCGCGACGGATCGGCGAGTCGTCCCGACCCCCGGATCGACGACCGCGAGATGCGTGCCCACTGGACTGGCGGCGGCAAGCTGCGCAAGGAGCAGACCTCCCCAGAGGACGTCGCCGGGCGGAATGTCGTGCGCGAGGTCGATCCGGTCGGCCGCCGGACACCCCGTGACGATAACCGCGTGCAGCGCGCCGACGTGCTCGGTCCCCGGTCCGTAGTCGGTCAGCAGTGTGATGACCGGCCTCATCAGGTTGAACGCCGCTAGCGCCAGAAGACGATGGCGGGCGTGACCGGAATGATCAGCCAACCGATGGCCGTCAGGATGATCGCAACCAGCGCAATCGTTCGCGCGTCGTCGGTGTCCTCATCGTTGTTGCGAAGGATCCGGAACCGCTCGAAGCGTTCGGCCAACTCATCCAGGAGGGGGCCATCTTCTCCGGGTTCTGCCGTTTTCGGCGTCGAGTCGTCGGCCACGCCGGGAATCTACCGAGCGGTCAGGCCCGAATGATCGGCAGGCGCTTCGCGTCGATTCCCGGGAGCACGCGTGCGGCCTCGATCCCGAGCCATTGCTCAAGGAGGGTCGCATAGACAGTTCGGAACTCGGTCGAGACGAGCAGGTTGTCGTCTTCGTCGAGACGTCCGAGGCCCGGAAACTCACTCTGGATTCCACCGTTTGCGCCGTTCCCGACGACGAGCACCAAACCGCCGGCACCGTGGTCGGTGCCGTTTGACTCGTTGTCTTCTGGCCGGCGGCCGAACTCGCTCCACACCATCGTGAGGACGCGGTCAGCGATGCCGCGCGCATCCAGGTCGGCCTGCCACGCCTCAAGCGACGTCCCGAGGTCGGTCAGGAGTTCGGTGTGCTTTTCAGGCTGGCTGTCGTGGGTGTCGTAGCCGCCTCCCGCGTTCAACGTCGCCACACGCGTACCGAATCCCGCGTGGAGCATCCGGGCGAGCTGGCGAAGCGACTTGCCAAGCTCGCTGTCGGCGTAGGGCTTCGGCGGAGCGGGGAGGTCCTTCTCGTCGACTTGGAGCGGCTTGATCTGGTCGAGAATCCGAATCGAGTTGGCATACGCGTCCTGGGCTGCCCGCAGGGCCGGCGAACCAGCGCGGGCGGACATGTCGCGGTAGGCCCGGGTCATGGCGTCGTTGTCGTAGACATCGTGGAGGTAGAAGCCGAATCCACTGGGGTCGTACACCGTCGCGGCCGGCGCCCTCTTCGAACGCAGTACCGGGTCAAAGCCGTAGGTGACGCTGATGCCCTGGAGCGGGTTGTCCGGGGTGCCGATCACGTCGAGCGCGCGTCCGAGCCAGCCGGTGCGGTCGGGCGCGGGTCCGACGATGCCCGACCTCCAGTAGGCCTGGGAGTTGAAGTGCGACTGATCCGGGTTTGCGAAGTCGACCGATGGCAGCACCGCGACCTTGCCGGCGTCGAAGAGGCGCTTCAGGCCTCCAAGCGCCGGGTGCCAGCCGAAGTCGGAGACGCCGTTAAGCGCAAGCGTCTTCTCCGCTGGGATGCCGATGCGCTTTCGCAGCCGCAGGTAGCGAGGGTCGGCGAGGGGGACGAGTGTGTTCAGACCGTCGTTCCCACCGTCCTGGTAGATGAGCACGAGGGTTTTCGCGTTTGGCGCGCCGGCCGCTGCCGCGCTTGCGGCCTCGAGCATTCGGCGGGTCGAGAGGCCCGGAAGGCCCATCGCGCCGACCAACAAGCCAACCCCGCCAGCGAGGGCGTCGCGACGCGTGAGGCCACCGGACCTGGCGAACTCGGCAAGGCCGAGCTCCAGCGCTTCGGCGGGCACGGGGACGATCCCCATCGAGCCCGGCCTCGGCAAACTTGACTGTGTGCGATGCCAATCCGTACAGCCACGGCGACGGGGATTCATCAGCTCACCTGGGCGTCGGGACCGGCGATCAGCATGTGGCGAAGCACGCGCTGACGCTCGGCGAAGTAGTGATCGGCCTCGTTGCCGTCCGCGCGATCCTTCAGCAGTCGCGTTCCATAGGTTGTCATCGCCCGCTTGGTCCGCGGGCTGGTCCACGGGTCGCCCGCCCACGCGCGGGCCGCGGTGATCGCCTGGGCGAGTGTCTGGGACTTCGGCACACCGCCGTCCCGGATCGAGTCCCGAATGAGGAGCCCCGCGGCGTCGAATCGGGCCTGGATCGTGGACGTCGACAGCCAGGCGTCGTTCTGCTCCCAGCCACTGACGTTCGGCGGATAGAACGGCCGCTGACCCATCCGCTCAAGCTCGCCTGACCATGCCTCGGTATCGACGTGGCGACCCGTCTGACGAATCATCCCGGCGACGAGGACAACCGGCGGCTTGACCTGGTCGGGCTGCGTCAGGTTTCCGTAGAGGGCAGGGTGCGAGAGGATCACCTGGAGAACGGGGCGCAGCCGTGTTCCGGAGCCTCGGTAGACGGCGACCATGCGTTTGAGCGCATCCTTCGGGCAGGGCTCAGGGGTGAAGTAGCCCCAGATCTTGTTGCAGAGATACGGCGCGTGCTTCGGATGGTCGATTGCGAGGTTGACAATGTCGGCGGGCTTGAAGTTGCCGACGCGCCCGAGCACCCGCTTCTTCCCCGGATCGTGCGCCTCCGGGTCGTAGCCGAAGGACTTCTTGTCGTAGTCGTAGGTGAAGCCGGTGAACGCGCGCGCCGCCTCGCGAATGTCCCGTTCGCTGTAACCGTTGTTGACGCCGAGGGTGAACAGCTCGAAGAGCTCACGCGCGAAGTTCTCGTTCGGCGAGTCCTTGCTCGAGTTCGCAAGGTCCAGCCAGAGCTGCATCGCCGGGTCCTTGACAAGTGCTTGCGCGAGGTCGCGGAAGCTGCCGGTGCTGTGGCGACGAATCGTCCGGTACTGCGCCGTCATCAGCTTGACGTCGCCGACCATGTCGTTTGACGTCGCGAAATGGTCGTGCAGGTTCAGCGTCATCCGCTCGACGAGCTGATGGCGGGCTCGAACCGCTCGGTCGAGCCACCAGAGCACATCGTGGCCGTAGGTGTTCTCCGGGTCGATGGATTTGCCCTCGACGGTTGGCCCCGGAACCGAGGTCAACTCCGCCCCGCGCGGCACGGCCAGCAGCTCGCCCACAGCAGCGGCGAGCGGCACTCCCGCCAGGCGCGCCCGATCGGCGGGCGTCATGCCAAAGCCAGCTCGCCAGTAGAGCCGAGTGACCTTGAGGCGATTGGCAGCTGGGTCTACGCGTCGCGCGATGGGGGCTTTCTCCGGATCACGGTGAATGCGCCCTGCATCCCTCGAGCCGCGTGATCGCCGACGCTGCAGAAGATGACGTAGCGGCCTGCGGGGAGGCGGACGGTGAGCTCGCCGAGCTTCCCTGGGCGGACAATCGGGCTCGCGCTCGGGATCGCGTTCGCGGCACGGCGTCGCACGGCGATGTCGTGGTCGTCCTCACCGATGTTCTTCAGCTGGAAGCGGACGGCCCCAGACCGCACGATGTTCCGACTCGGATTCAGTCGAAACTCATCGGCAAACACGAGGACGTTCGACGGTGGCGGGGCGTGCGCGATCACGTCCCTAATGGGTACCGGGTGGCGGGCCGGGCGTGTTGAGCAACGCGTTAAGGAACATGAGCGACTCGTCAGGGTTTGACGTTTGATCGAGTCGGAGACTGCCAGACGCAGCGTCAGGAGCGGAACGTTGCGCGTTCAGGGACCGGCGGCGCCGAGGGGACGCCGCCGGTCAGGCTTACGCTGAAAGCGAGATCTCGACCCGATCCCCACCGCCCGGAGCGGTTCGCACCGTCACCCGCGACGGGTCGATCTCGTGGTCGGTGATGACCGCCGCCACCTCGTCCGCTCGGGCCTTGGCGAGCCGCTGAGGCCCGCCCGTGGCACGTGCACGGCCGACGACGACGACCCTCACCCCAGGGTTTGCTCCGAGCAGGAACGACACGTCCTCGACCGCCTCGTAGCCAACCCCGCTGAGAGCTGAGCTTCCCGCGTCAAAGCGCACACCGGACGGCCCGATCGAGCGCTCGACCTCGATGCCAAGGCACGCCGCGGCGGACGTCTTGCACGGCACCGCGATGTTTCGCCGAACGTAGATGCCGCTCGCTTCCATTCGGTCGAACAGGCGCGCCATGTCGGCCTTCGTGCTCCGCCCTCGCGAGTCGCCGATAACGGTCAGCGCAATGTCGTTCAGCGTGACCTCAGCGGTCGACATGTGCGAAGGAAGCGCCGACATCAGAGCCACGAGCTGACCGACGGAGCGCTCCTGTGAGCCGGTCGCCGTCGCGCCATCTGGAGCCGTCAGATCGATCGTTGCCTCGCTGTCGATCCCGTAGGCCGCCGATCGCACAAGGTCGGCCTGTGCGGCGGACGGGAGCGTGCCCCGCACCGACACGGTGCGACCGCGCGGGTCGAGGCGAACGTTCAGCCCGAGCTTGTGCGGCCCGGTGCGGGCGTCGCTCGACTGCGACCCAGTCGGACCCGACCCGTCGCCACCTCTGAGCGCCACAACCGCGACCGCGCAAAGGCCGGCGAGCGCGACGGCGCCGCCTCCCCAGAGGAGGGCGCGACGCCCGCTACGATTGCCGGCGTTCGGGTGCTCTTGCAGCTCGCTCACGATGTCGCCTCCTTCACGAATCGATCGTCGACGAGCGCTCGCTCGTCAACCGGACCCTCGACGATTCCAGCCGCCGCCGCGGCGCGCTTGATGACACCGAGCTCGGTGACGTAGCGCGAGCCGAGGAAGCTCGCGTTCTCGGCGCTACCCAGGATGCGGAGCCGCGCATACGCTGCCGCGTCGACCTTTCGGCCGAGGACCTCCTCGACAAGACGTCGAGACGACGTGGGGTCATCCTCAAGAGCCGACACTCCGTCTTGCCAGGCGCGGATGAGTGCGGCCACTTTGCCTGGGTTCTTGGCGAGGAAGTCGTTGCGCACAACCAAGCAGTCGCTCAGCAGGCCCGGCTGCGTGGTGTCATCAAGAAGTACCTTCGCGCCGTTGTCGCTCAGGAGCGCCGCGCTGGAGTAGGGCTCGGAGGTGACGGCGGCGTCGGCCTGACCAGCACGGCGAGCGCCGTCGGCGTCAGACGCGACCTCCGGAACGACGCGCACGTCGCTGATCGAAAGGCCGCTCTGCGCAAGCGCGGTGCGAAGCAGCAGGTCGCTGCGCGTCAGCTCCTCGTAGGCGATTCGCTTGCCTTTGAGGTCCGCAAGGGTCGAGATACCCTTCGAGACGATCAGCGTCTCCGCGCCGCGGCTCTGGTCAAGCTGCAAAACGATCGTGATCGGCGCGCCCTGGGCGGCCAGGCGAAGCGCCGTGTGACTCGGCAGGGTTGCGACGTCGGCCTGGCCGGTGAAGAGCGATCCGCCGATCGAAGCGGAGGAGTGGAAGAGGCGAAGCTGGACACCGTCGAGGCCCTCGCGCTGAAACATCCGCTTGCGCTCGGCGATGAACCACGGCGCGTAGCCGAGCCACGCACCCGTTGCCAACCGAACCGTGCCACCTTCGGGTCGACCCTGAATCGAAACGTTTACGTCCGGCGCCTTGGCGGTCTGCCCGGCGCCAGCGCACCCGATCGTCGTCGCAATCAGGCCCGCCGCGAGAAGACCCGCGAGCAATCGGGGCCTGCGTCGTCGTTGCATCTGCTGCTCCTGTCGGAGGAAGGTGATCCCGCGCCAGGACGCCACCTGCGATCGGCAGGCGACAGGGTGAGGCCGATTCCGCCAGCGTGAGCCGGGCCGGTTTCGGCGCTTCGTCGAATTCAGGTTGCGCGGGATCAACCGTTCGAGCGCCTTGTTCTCATGAGCGTTGTGAATGCGCGCAAGCGCGTGCTTGAGAAGGTTAGTTTCGTCGGTTTGTCAGGTTGACGCGACGCCTGGGGGGTTTTCACCTGCCCCTGGACCAGTTGGTACTGAACGATGGAGGGGTCTTTTGCGGTCCCGCCCGCGGCGCGCTGGTATCGGCCTCTCGCGAGGAGTAGTCATCTTGCGCGGCGTACGTGACTTGCCTTCACGGCTCGCGCACCCTGCTGAGATCCCGGCACAGGAGTTACATATATGCGCAGTCGCACGATTCTGGCGTTTCTAGCAGCCGGGTTGACATCGTTCTCAGTCGCCTCGATGGCCGCTGGGGAGCCGATCCGGGTCGCCTTCGTCTATACGGGTACGCCAGGCGATGGCGGATGGACCTATCAACACAACGAAGGTGTCCGCGCAGTCAAGCACGCCCTTGGGAGTCGGGTTCGAATCACTCGCGCATCGACGCTCGACGGCGCCACGGAGGAAGCAACCTATGTAATTCGCCAGTTGGCGAAGAAGAATGATCTGATATTCACGACGTCGTTCGGCTTCATGGATCCGACGTTGACGGTCGCCAAGGAGTTCCCCCGTGTGCGTTTCGAGCACGCCTCTGGTTTCAAGTCGGCGCCAAACATGGGGAATTACTTCGGTGCGATGGAAGAGGCTCGCTACCTGTCCGGGATGGTGGCGGGACGGGCAACCAAGTCGAATACCATCGGTTACGTCGCGGCGTTCCCGATCCCGGAGGTCGTGCGAGGGTTGAATGCGTTCGCCCTCGGCGCCCGGTCGGTCAACCCGAAGGCGAAGATCCGAGTGGCCTGGACCTTCAGCTGGTTCTACCCCGAGCTCGAGCGCACGACAGCCTCGAAGCTCATCGACGGGGGCGCCGACGTCCTGGCCCAGCATCAGGACTCACCGGCCACGGGCGAGATCGCCCAGAGCCGCGGCAAGCTCTGGGTGGGCTACGACTCGGACATGCGGCGCTTTGCGCCGAAGGCGTTTCTGACCGCTCCGGTCTGGGACTGGGGGCCGTACTACGTGCGTCGCGTGAGAGCGGCCCTCGACGGCAAGTGGAAGCCCGACAGCTTCTATGGCGACATGCGTGGAGGAATGATCGGGCTCGCGCCGGTTTCGCCGCTCGCACCAGGCGACACGGCGAAGCGTGTGGCCCAGAAGCGGGCAGCGATCCTCAGCGGCGCCTTCAACCCCCTCTCGGGGCCGATCCGGGACCAGACCGGAGCGATGCGTGTCCCTGCGGGGAAGGTCATGCCCTTGAAGGACGCCCTTGGTTGGAGCTGGCTCGTCGACGGCGTGGAGGGCGAGATCCCCAAGAGCGGCTGATGCCGCACGTTGCGACAACCCCTTGACTGTCAAAAAGACCCCTGTTTTTGACAGTCAAGGGGTCGCTCTAGGCGCAGTCAAGGGGTCGCTCTAGGCGATGAGCGGTAACCGACGCGCGTCGATGCCAGGAAGGATTTTCGCCGCTTCGACTCCCATCCCGCACGTTGCGACAACTTCTCGTTGCGACAACTTCTTGACTGTCAGAAAGACCCCTGTTCTTGACAGTCAAGGGGCCGCTCAAGTCAAGGGGCCGCTCTGGCCGCTCTAGGCGATGAGCGGGGGCCGTCGGGCGTCGATGCAGGGGGGATTTTCGCCGCTTCGACGCCCATCCCGCACGTTGCGACAACTCCTTGACTGTCAAGAAGACCCCTGTTTTTGACAGTCAAGGGGTCGCTCTAGGCGATGAGCGGTAGCCGTCGGGCGTCGATGCCAGGGAGGATTTTCGCGGCCTCGACGCCCATCCAGGACTCGAGCAGGCTCGCGTAGACCGTCCGGAACTCCGTCGACACGAGGAGGTTTCCGTCCTCGTCGAGACGGCCGAGGCCCGGGAACTCGCTCTGGATACCGCCCTTGGCCTTGTTGCCGACGACCAGGACGAGTCCGCCTGCGCCGTGGTCGGTTCCCATCGACTCGTTGTCCTCGGCCCGACGCCCGAACTCGCTCCAAACCATGGTGATCACCCGGTCGGCAAGGCCCTTCGAGTCGAGGTCGGCCTGCCATGCCGCGAGGGAGTCTCCGAGATCCTTCAGGAGATCCGCGTGCTTGCCCGGTTGGTCGTCGTGGGTGTCGTACCCGCCACCGCTCGAGACCGTGGCGACGCGCGTTCCCAGGCCAGCGGCGAGCATCCGCGAGAGGTTCTTCAGCCCCTTGCCGAGGCTGGAGTCCGGGTACTCGCGGGGCGTCGGCGCCGCAGGGTGCTCGTCGTCGACGTGCAGCGGTCGGAGCCGGTCGCGCATCGTGATCGCGTTTCGGTAGGCGGCCTGTGCCGCGACGTGGCCACTCCCGCGCGCGCCCTGGGAGATCTGCCGGTAGAGCGGAAGGAAGGCATCCTCGCTCCAGACATCGGGTATCCAGAAGCCGAAGTCGCTTGGGTCATAGACGGTGCCGACCGCCGCGCGCTTTGAGAGGAGCACCGGGTCGAGGCTGTAGGTGACGCTCACCGCCTGCAGGGCGTTCTCAGGTGTGCCGATGAGGTCCATCGTCCGGCCCAGCCAGCCGGTTCGGTCGGGAGCCTTCCCGACGATCCCGCTGCGCCAGTAGCCGGCCGAGTTGAAATGCGACTGGTCGGGGTTTGCGAAGTCGACCGATGGGAGCACCGCGACCTTGCCGGCATCGTAGAGTTCCTTCAGACCCGTGAGCGCCGGATGCCAGCCGAAGTCGGTCACTCCCGGAAGCGCCAGGGTCGTCGCGGGCGCAATCCCGATGCGCGACCTCAGCTCGCGGTACCTCGGATCGGCGAGCGGGACGAGGGTGTTCAACCCGTCATTCCCCCCGTCCTGATGGATCAGGACAAGGATCTTGCCGTTTGGATCCTCGGCGGCTTGGGCTGCCGCGGCCTCGAGGAGCCGCTTCGAAGACAAGCCACCCATCCCGGACGCAGCGAGGAACAGGCCAACGCCACCGGCGAGAACGTTTCGGCGGGTCAGTCCACCTGAGCGCTCGAACGCGGAGAGGCCACTTGTCATCACCTCTGCCGGAACGGGCACGAGCTCCTGCGCCCCCCGCCCGAAGAGCGCTTGGCGGGTGCTGTGCCAGTCGTTGCAGCCGCGCCTGCTCACGTCAGGAGACCTGTGCGTCGGGGCCAGCCAGCAGAACATGGCGAAGAACCCGTTGGCGCTCGGCGTAGTAGTGCTTCCACTCCCATTCGTCATCCTTCCCCACGACGCTGCGGGCCGCGAAGGCGTAGAGGGCATCTCGGGTCTTCGGACTGATCCACGGATCGCCCGTTGCCCGCAGCGCGTCCTGCACGGCTTGGGCCGGCGTCTGTGTCTTCGGAACGTCGCCGTCTTCGATCGACTTCGAGATCAGGCTCGCGGCCGCCTGAAAGCGTGAGCGGATCGTGTTGGTCGCAAGCCATGCATCGTTTTGCTCCCAACCCGACACGTTCGGCGGGTAGAAGGGGCGCTGGCCCATCTCGCTCAGCATCCAGCCCCAGTTGTCGGAGTCGACCGTGCGCCCGGTACGCCGGAGCATTCCGGCGACGTAGACAAACGGTGGCTTGACGTGGTTCGGCTCGTCGAGGTTCGCGTAGAAGGCCGGGTGGGTGAGGATGATTCGCACCACGGGGCGAAGCTGCGTTTTCGAGCCACGGTAGGCGGCAACCATGCGCGTCATCGCGTCCTTCGGACACCGCTCCGGCGAGAAATACCCCCAGAGCTTTCCGCAGATGTAGGGCGCGTGGCGAGGATGATCGATTGCGAGATCGACGACGTCCTTCGGCTCGAAGCGCCCCTTCTTGCCGAAGATTCGCTTAACGCCGCGGTCGTGGCGGGCGGTGTCGAAGCCGTACTGCTTGGACTCCCAGTCGAAGGTGAACCCGGTGAGCGCGCGGGCGGCCTCGCGGATGTCGGTCTCGGTGTAGCCGTTGTTCACACCGAGCGTGAAGAGCTCGAAGAACTCACGGGCGAAGTTCTCGTTCGGCGACTCTTGGTTGGATCCGATTAGGTCGAGGAACTGCTGCAGCGCGTGATCCTCAAGCATGGCGTGACTCAGCTCGCGGAAGCTCCCGAGCGCGTGCCTTCGCAGTGTCCGGTACTGGGCCATCATCAGCTTGACGTCGCCGACCTTTTCGTTGGACGTCGCAAAGTGGTCGTGGAGGTTCAGCGTCATCCGCTCAACGAGTTGATGCCTGGCCCTGACCGCGCGATCCAGCCACCAGAGGACGTCGTGGCTCCACTCGTTTTCCGGATCGAGCGATTTACCCTCGAAGCTCGGCGTCGGGCCCGCCTCGAGGATCGTCCCGCGCGGCGGCGCAAGCAGCTCGTCAACGGCGGCGGCAAGGCCCAGCGGAACAAGGCGTTTAAGCTCACGCGGGGTCGCCCCAAAACCCGCGCGCCAGTAGAGCCGCTCGATGCGGAGCCTTGTGAGGGCGGGTGTTGCCTTGCGCGGAATCGTCGGCCTCCTTGCCATGCGAGCGCGTCGACCGTTGCGGTCGAGATGCCTCGTTTGCCTTATCGGCAGGTCACGGGGCTTCGTTAATGCTCCTCCGTCACGCCGAGGGGTCGGGTACGGTTCCGGGACTGTGGTAGGCACCTTGACTCGTAGCCGTATCGTTGCCTTCGCGGGCTACGCCCCAGCGACCGTGCGAACCAACGTCGATCTCGAGCAGTTCGTCGACACGACCGACGAGTGGATCGTCCAACGGACCGGGATCCGCGAGCGACGCGTGGTCGAGGCGGGCGAGGCGACGAGTGATCTGGCCGCCATCGCCGGGGCGCGGGCGCTCGACAAGAGCGGCCTCGAGCCCGGCGACATCGACATGGTCATCGTCGGCACATGCACGCCGGACCATCCCCTCCCAAGCACGGCGTCGATCGTCTGCGAGCGTCTCGAGATCCCGGGGGCGGGATCCTTCGATGTCTCAGCGGCCTGCGCGAGCTACGGCTACGTACTCGCCCAGGGACACGCGGCCGTCGCGGCGGGCCTTGCCCGGAACGTGCTCGTGGTGGGTGCCGACATCATGTCGGGGCTCATGGACTGGACCGACCGTACGACCTGCGTGCTCTTTGGCGACGGGGCGGGGGCAGCGGTCGTGACCTCGAAGCCCGGCCCGGGCGCAGATGGCGTCCTCGCGGTCGACTCAGGGACGCTCCCCGACCTCGGCTCGCTCGTCGTTCCGAGCGGTGGGAGTCGGAGCCCGCTCGGCCGCGACGACGGCCTGGATGTCGACCCGTATCTTCGGATGAATGGCCGTGAGGTCTTCAAGTTTGCGTCGAAAACGATCGTCGACTCGGTGACTCGCCTGCTCGAAAAGGGCGGCGTTGGCGCGGAGGACATCGACCTTTTCGTGCCCCACCAGGCGAACCTCCGGATCGTCGAGCACGCCGTGAACAAGACCGGCATCCCGATGGAGCGGGTCATGACGAACCTCGACCGCTACGGGAACACGTCGTCGGGCTCCATCCCGCTGGCACTCGCCGAGGCCGACGACCAGGGCCGCTTGGAACCCGGATCGCTCGTGCTGACGATCGGCTTCGGCGGGGGCCTCACCTGGGCGGGCCTCCTCTTCCGCTACGGCGGCGCCACGGCCTGATCTGGACGGTCGAACCGGCCAACACCCGCGCGGGAGCCTTTACCTCAACCTCCGCTGCGTCGCCCGACGCCGCCTCGAAGCGCCGGTTTGAGTCGGCTGACCAGGAGGCTCCACTCTCGCGTCTCGATGACTGATTCCGAATTGTGGTGGCCTGGACCCGCTGAGCGAGACCGAGCACAGGTGGACGCACCGCCAGGTGCGCCCACCGTCTGAAGCGTCGGCTCAAGCCGACGCGCAAGAGGACGCAGTGTCAGACCGCATATCGGGTATATGTGGGCGACCAAGGACGCCGAATTCGCGACGAGTCGCAGCCAGCGGGTCGCCGCCAGCAATTCGGAATCAAGCGTC